>NZ_JBEYUA010000001.1:155068-849785 GCF_040643285.1 Spirillospora sp. NPDC047279 | reverse complement strand
AATGATTCCGATGTGACAATTGATGCTATTGGTGCTTAAGTAGTCAAAAGATCGCGAGGTGGCCTTCTCTTACACCACCCGCCTGGACGTGACCCCCGTTACGGCGGTCCGGTGGCGTGATGTCGTCCGTGCACGTGTCCAGGGGTGCGCGATGGCACGGTGGACGGGCGTGGCGGGGCGAGCCACCGGTGGCGACCGGTGGCTAGGGTCTTGACGCCTCTGGGCCGGACATGCGCCACAGCGTACGGCGCCGCGTGGATCACCGTCCACTCGATAAACCCCGGTCAGGAAGCAGCCGGTGCACCCATCGACGTGGCCGCGCCGATAGGCGGCTGTTACGTTCACGCCAGGTGACTCTCCGCGATGTCTGTCTAGAGTCCGATATATGACGCGGAGTCCTCGGATGACGTTGCAGACGCTCCTCGTTCTGAGGGAGATGCTCAAGGACCCGGACTGCGAGCGGTTCGGCCTGGAGCTCAGCAGGGACACCGGCCAGCCGACCGGGACGATCTACCCCATCATCGTGCGGCTGGAGCGGTGCGGCTGGGTGGAGAGCGCTTGGGAGCCGCCGGAGCGGCACCTGCCGGAGGGCCGGCGCAGGCGTCGCTACTACAAGCTGACCAAGGACGGGGCCCAGCGGGCTCGTGAGGCGGTCGCCGCCGCCGAACGTTCGCGCGGTGGACTCGTGAATCCCGTCTTCGGCGAGGCCCTTCCATGAACGGAGCGTCATTCACCGCCGGGCTCCCCGCCACGATCACCCGGACTGACCGGGAACGTATCCGGCGCGCCTACGAGTTCGCGGCCCGCTGGCACGAGGGGCAGCGCCGCCGTAGCGGAGACCCTTACATCACCCATCCCGTCGCGGTGGCGGAGCTGGCGGCCGGCTCCGGGCAGGACGCCACGATGATCTGTGCCGCCCTGCTCCATGACGTCCTGGAGGGCACCGGCTGCGAGCGCGCCGAGTTGCGTGCGGAGTTCGGCGAGGAGGTCTCGTCGCTGGTGTCCGGCCTGGCCGATCTCCCGTCGGCGAACGAGCGGGTCCTGACCCTGAAGGTCCTCGACAGATTGCACAACATCCGGACGATCGAGTACGTGGACGCGCGCAAGCAGCGTTCGAAATGCGAGGACACGCTCGAGGTGACGGCGCCTCTGGCGGGCCGGCTGGGGCTGCGCACCGTCGCGGAGGAGCTGGAAAGACTCGCCTCCGCCCACCTCGGATCGCTCGCACGTTCACCAGGCTTGAGTTCGCGGGCGCTGACCTGCGGTGCCGTCCTGCTACCCGGGGCCGCCAGGTCGCGGTTCCTGGAGGAGTGGCTGGGCGAGCTCGACACCCTGCCGACCAGTGGAGACCGGGCACGTTTTGCCTGGCGGGTGCTGCTCAGCGTGCCCCGCCTAGCGTTCACGCTGCGTGGCGCGGCGTGGAACGTGGGCCTGCGCTGGATCCTGCGATCCAACGTCCGCACCTGGATTCCCCTGCTCACCCTCCTCGGCTGGATCATCGCGGAGACGGCCCGCGACAACCCCGTCGACGCCGTGGTCGTCCTCATCACCGTTCCGCCGGTCATGAACGCGGGCGTCAGATGGCTGCGCGACAAGCTCACGGAATGACCTCCGTCCGCGCCCCGTGAATGACCTCCGTCCGCGGCCCGTGAATGCCATCCGGCCGCGCACCGGAGATGACATTGGGCTTTGCGTCGAACGTCGCGGGCGACATCACCCGAATGAGGTCGTGCATCCGGACCCGCGGGCTGGGACTCTGAACGCGTAGCGGGGTACCACCTTCACAGGAGCCTGGGGGTCGAGCCGTGAGCGCTGAGGTCGCCGCCGTGTTCTGGGCCGTGGTCGGCGCACGGTTCCTGCTGCCACTGCTGATCTTCCGCTACCCGCTCCCCGCCATCATCGGCTGTCTGGTCCTCGACGGCGTCGACCAGACGATCTTCCAGTCGTTCGGGTACGACCCGCCGGGCTACCAGGGCTACGACAAGGCGATGGACGTCTATTACCTCGCCCTCGCCTACCTGGCGACCATGCGCAACTGGGCCAGCATGCCCGCGTTCAGGACGGCCCGGTTCCTGTACTTCTACCGCCTGGTCGGGGTCGTGGCGTTCGAGCTCTCCCAGTGGCGGCCGCTGCTGCTGATCTTCCCGAACACCTTCGAGTACTTCTTCATCGCCTACGAGGGCATCCGCAGCCGGTGGGACCCGGCCAAGCTCAGGATGGGCTTCTGGCTGGCGACGGCCGCGTTCATCTGGATCGTGATCAAGCTGCCGCAGGAGTACTGGATCCACATCGCCAAGCTCGACTTCACCGAGACCGTGGCCAACGTGCCGTGGTTCGGCCCCGCGGTGATCGCCGGCGTGCTCGTCCTGCTCGCGGTGTTCTGGTACGTGGTGCGGCCCCGCCTGCGGCCCGCCGACTGGCACTGGCGGCTGACCGCCGACCCGGTCCCCGAGCCGATCGACACCGCCGAGGAACGCGACGCCTGGCGGGCCCTCCACAACCGGGTGTGGTCCCTGGTCACCGTCGAGAAGATCTTCCTCGTCGGGCTCATCAGCGTCGTGTTCGGCCAGGTGCTGCCCGACCTGCGTACCACCGGCTCGCAGCTGTTCCTCGCCATCGCGGTCCTCGTCGTCATCAACACCGCGTTCAGCCTGTGGGCGGCGCGGCGCCAGCACGGCGTCCAGTCGGCGGCCGCCGCCTTCCTCGTCCGGCTGGCGTTCAACATCGGCCTCGTCCTGGTCGCCGGGCTGTTGCTGCGCGAAGGCGACATCGACCTCGTCGACACCGCGTTCTTCATCCTGCTGCTCAGCCTGATCACCTCGCTGCACGACCGCTACCGGCCCATCTACGAGGTCAGGCGCGCCGAGCCGGAACCCGCCCGCACCACCGCCCCCAACCCGACGGCCTGACGACCCGTCCGCGCCCGCGCCCGCCCTTGCCGAATCGGTCCGTACGCGTTCAGCGTGCTGTTGGTAGGCGCGCGTTTCGGCAAACACGTTCGGGCTGGACACGGCCAGCACGCCGGTCCGGTCCGGCGCAATTGCTGTACGCCTGCCAAAGCTGAACGCTCAGCCCACCTCTCAGCGCCCCTGTTCAGGCTGCATGCCTTGGGTCGGCGTTCGTCCAGCACGCCCCTTCAGCCCGCGCTCGGTCAGCGTGGCTGTTCGGCCTATGCCCTTCAGGCCATGCGCATTAGCGCAGGCACGTTCAGCGCAAGCACGTACGGCGCAGGCACGTTCAGGGTGCGTGGGGTGGGGTTGTGGCGGACTGCTGGCGGAACTGGCGGGGCGAGAGACCGTAGGCGCCGCGGAAGGCCTGGCTGAAGTGGGCGGGGCTGGTGAACCCCCAGCGGGCCGCGATCGCGTTGATCGGCCTGCCCGCGAGCCGGGGGTCGGTCAGGTCGCGCCGGCACCGTTCCAGGCGGCACTCGCGGATCCAGCCGGCGACCGTGTGCCCTTCCTCCTGGAACAGCTTGTGCAGGTAGCGGAGGGAGATGTGATGCGCGGCGGCGATCTCGCTCGGGGTCAGCTGGGCGTCGCCCAGGTGGTCCCGGATGAACGCGTGGATCTGGGCCATCAGCGCTCGCCGCCGGGTGTGAGGCGGTATCGCGCTCTCGGCGTCCAGCGCGCTCGCGAGCGCCACGGCCAGCACGTCGAGCGTCAGGGTGGAGAGCCGGACGGCGTCGGCCGGGCTGAGCTCGTGCATGTGCCGGGCGAGTTGCAGCAGGAACTGCGAGGACAACGCGCCGACACCCTGGTCGCCCGGGATCCGGACGGCGCTCAGCCGCCGCAGGTCCTGGGGAGGCAACGGCAGCAGCGAACGCGGGAAGCGCAGGAGCAGCAGCTGGCTGATCGGGAGATCCGGCTTGAGCCCGGCCCGGTAGGGGCGCGAGGTGTCGTACAGGACCAGATCTCCGACTCCGAGATCCGCGTACCGGCCGTCCTGCGCCATCATGGAGCGGCCGCGCACGTTGCAGCTCAGCTTGAACACCTCGGGGTCGGCCTGCCGGATGAGCTTGGGCGTACGGTCGACCGAATGCGGCGTCGTCGTCATCAGCGTCGTCTGCACGAGCCCGAGCTCGCATGTGCCGATCTTGGCGCGAAACCTTTCTTCCAGCGGCGATTCGCAGCGCAGGTCGTAGGGCACCCAGACCTTCGAGCTCACCTCACGCCAGAAGGCGAACCGTTCTCCCGCCGGGACCTCGGCGGTGCTCACCACGTCCATGACCCACCACCGCCTCGTCACCGCGGGGCCGGACCAGCATCACCCGAACAACCTCTCGAACGCAACCCGCCACAATGCTTTGCCACAAGCGGCCGAAACCCACCGGAGGCGGCGCGTCACTTGACTGCGGCGGGTTCCGCGGTCGGGCATTCCGGACCTCGAGGCTTTCCTGGCGTCAGGGCGACACGACCGGCGACGGATCGTCATTCGCGGCGGCGGGCGGGGTGCCGTGGCGGGTCACCTCGGAAGTCGGCCACGAGGATGCGGCTCAGCTTGAACAACCCCAGGAGACCCAGGACGCCGACGACGACGAGGCCTCCGCCGACGATGCGCTTGATCCGGGCGTTCCCCCGGTTCACGTTTCCGGCAGTGGTCTCGCCGACCTTCTCGCCGTTCACATAACGCTCGCAGATCGTGTCCGGGTCAACGACGGACCCACCGCCGCACCTTCCTCCGGGCGGCGTCTCGGCCGTCGCCCTCTTCACCCCGAAGAAGATGATCAGCGCGGGCAGCAGGGCGGCCAGATGTCCGGGCGGACGGCGGCGGCGTCGAAAAGGATCAGCCGGTACGACGGGAGCGGGCCAGCGCCACCCCGCTGAGGACCACGGCGATCACCGCCACCCCGAGGGCCACGATGGCGCCACCTCGCCCGGCACCTGACCCGACAGGCCCGTCGGAGCCGGCCAGATGCAGCACACCGATGACCATGGCGATCACCGCCAGCACCGGAGCGACGACGGCACCGTTCCGCCCGATGCGACCGGCGGGGCGGGCCACAGCCAGCCCGCCGAGGATCACACTGACCAGCGCGACCACCAGCGCCGCCGTGGCCGCGCCCCGTCCAGAACCGGCGGCGACCGTGGTCTGCGCGGCCGCCGGGGTCGCGAGCACGGCCCCCATGGGCAGGGCCGCCGCGGCGGCGGTGAACAATGAACGGACGGACATCGGCTGCCCCTTCGATCGTGTCTGCGGGTACAGGCGAAAGCGTAGAAACGAACTGGTCACAGGTCGTCCTCCAGGAGGTGCCAATGTCCCTGCCGTCGCCGCGGTACGCGCCGGGGCCCGAGCCTGCTGTCGCCGCAGTCGAGTGCCACACCCGCAGTACTGAACGTGGGCAGGCGCGTCAGGGCTCGTCCGCGTAACGGCCGGCCTCGTTCTTCGCGCTTTGAGCGTCCTGGCGGCGTCCCGCTCCTTCGAGAGCCTCTCCGAGAACGGACAACGCGTCCGCGAGGTGCGGACGGTATCCGGGATCGGTCTCGAACAGCCGCCGGAAGTGCCCCACCGCCTCCTGCGCGAAGGGGAGCCCCGAGGTCGCATGCCCCAGCTGAGTCTGCCTGGCGCCGAGGGTGGCGCACACGACCGCGTGATCGGCGAGGAAGCCCGCGGGGTCGTCCTCCGCCAGCGCCCGCAGAATCGGTTCGGCCTCCTGCTCGGCCGTGAGAGCGTCAGCCGGACGCCCTACCTCTGCCAGTGCGAGCCCGAGGTTGTACAGCGCCATCGCGAGTCCGAAGCGGAAACCAGGGTCGGCGCGGAAGGCAGGGCCGACCCTGGCGCGCTTTCGCCAGACTTCCACCAACTCCTGTCGTACCTCCAGCACATCGGCCGCCTGCCCGAGCTTCGCGAACGTGCCGGCGAGATCGTTCATCGATTCCGAGAGTTCGAGGAGTTGCCGGCGGCTGGGGCGGCCACCGGCCAGCTCCCGCCTGATCGCGACTACCTCCCGCTGGGCCGGCACGGCCTCCGCCGGTGCCACCTGCGCCAGTGCGATCCCGAGGTTGGTCAGCACGCAGGCGAGGTCGGAGCGATGCCGGGCGGGCTTGGCGTGAGCCGACTCCCGCGCGCGCGACACCGCTTCCTGGGCGATCGGCACCGCCTCGGCCGGATGACCCGCGTTCGTGTGCGCGATCCCGAGGACGTTCAACGCGCCCACCAGATCGAGGCCGTACCGTGCGGGCTTGGCCTGCGCGAGCTCCCGCAAGAGCGTCACGACTTCCTGCGCGACCGGCACCGCCTCGGCGGGACGCTCCTTCTCCAGCAGGGCGAGGCTGAGGCCGACCAGCTCGAGGGCGAGCTTGGGCCGGTGCCGGGGAGAGGACGCCGCCTTCTCCCGCAGTTTCGCGGCCGCCTCCAGCCCGGACCGTACCGGGTCTTCAACGTTCATGGCCGCCCGCCGCCGGACCGTAACGGCCGGGGTGGAGGTCGCCACTCGTCACCGTTCGTCATGGATCCCCATCCATCGCGATCGACAGGTCACCACAACGACGCCGCCCGGCACCCGCCGGTTCCGCGCCGCCCCTCCCATCCGGTCTCGCCGCCCTGGCGCTCCGGCCTCGCCGCTCCGTCCCACGCAAAGGGGGCCAAACGGAAGCGGGGCCTGCGGCGAAAGGTCGCCGCAGGCCCCGCCGGCGGGGTTGCGCGAGTGCGTGAAGGACGATGTCGTCGCCCCATCAGGCAGAACGGGGTCGTCGTCCTACCGGATCTCGTGCGGTCTTATCGACGCATCAGCCCTGGTTCAGGGGCAGCGCGACATCGACGACCTGCCCCTGCGCCGGGAAGGCCCCGACCGGGATGGCCCTTCCGGTGAGCAGGTTGATCCGGAAGAAGCGGGACTCGCTACCCAGCCGCAGCGCGGCGAAGCCGGTGTTGGTGCCGGCGGCGGCCGAGTAGTAGACGTCGAAACCGGCGCTGGGACCGGCGTCGACCCGCAGCTTGCCGGTCGGGGCGAGGTTGCCGGCGTTGGCGGGCGACTGCACCGAGGTCTGGTCCAGCGTGGTGTCCACGTCGAACAGGGTGGTCCCGGTGTTGGTGTCGAGATCGTTGTTCGTGTAGGCCGCCCCGGTCACGCCGGTGGCGGTGGCGCCGGTCTGCGCGGGCGGGACGGGCGGGTTGGTCAGGGTGCCGTCGTTGGCGGTGGCACCCGCGGCCGGTGCGCCCGCGGGGTCGTCGATGTTGTGCCGGAGGTTCTGGCCGGTGTCGCTGATCACCCGCAGCCGGTTGGCGGCGGGGTTGAAGTCCACTCCGAAGTTCGTTCCCTGGAGGGGGACCGTCAGCTGCGACACCTTGGCCGCGGAGGCGTTGCCGGTGTGCAGGGTGTAGATGCCGCCCTGGTCGCCGACGCCGTAGAGCTTGCCGTTCTGGACGCGGTAGTCGATCCCCACCAGTTTCTGGTCGGCCATCAGCCCCGACACCTTGCCCAGCGTCGCGACCGCGCCGGGATGGGTGGACCGGAACGCGACCAGCCGCTGGTCGCCGGTGAGACCGATGACCTTGAGGCTGGGGTTCTTCGAGGCCTGCGATACGGACTTGCTGGCCCCCGCCGGCTGAACGAGGTTGAGGTCGCTGTCACTTCCGAGGGCCATCGTGCCCCCCAGGGCAGTGCCCCCCAGGGCAGTGGCCCCCGCGGCCGTGACCAGCACGCCGGTTAGCAGTACTTTGCGCATGCGCTCCCCTAACAGATTGAGGCGGCCACTTACACCCCGGGCCGCCGTCTGTGGTTCGGCGTGGGAAGCGCGGCGGATTGCCGCTTCTCCGAAATTTCTTGAACTCAGGCGATCCGCTGGACGAGCCCGGCCCGCGACACCCGGCCACCCGGCCAAGGGCAGAGGCCGCACCCCTGCCTGCCGAACGGGTCTACCCGGTGAGCTTCTGCCGGCTTCTCTCAAGCTTGGACGCTTCGGGCGCGGCACCCGAGGCCGCCGACCCGTTCTCAGGAACGGACGTCGGCAGGTTCAGCAGGTAGTGCACGGCGAGGCTGTACTCGAGATGGAGGTCGGGATTCCGCAGAGCAGGGCCGAAGAGCTCCTCGAGCTGGCGGAGCCGGTAGCGGATCGTCTGCGGGTGAACGAAGAGACGGTCCGCGGCTTCCACCGCCCTGAATCCCGACTGCAGCAAATGCTTCAACGTGAGAGCCAGACGCTCACGCTGCGCACCCGACAACGTCATCAGCGGGGCAAGCCGGTGCGCGACCAGCTGAGCCGACAACTGCCGTTCCCGGGCGGCTTGCAGGAGCGGGATGTTGTCGACCGCGAACCACAGCGGCCCCTTGCCCGCGTCCAGCGTTCCGTCCTGAACGAGGTCCAGCGTCTCGCGGGCCCAGTCCAGCGACCGGGCGAGTTCGGTGATCGGCACGGTGGGCCCGACCGCGACGGTCCAGCCGTGCAGGTCGCGCGTGTATGCGGATCGGCGACCAGGCCCGTCGGGGTCGGCCACGATCGCGCAGGGCCGGCGGTCGTGCATCCCGATCAGCGTGTCGGCGTGAAACTCCGGCGCCTGATCGCTGTCGTCGCCCTCGTCGTGCGGCAGGAGGGCGATGGCCGCAGCCGAACGGGGCAGCGGCCACTCAGCCGCCTCGGCCAGCCGTTCGATCTTCTTGAGGTCGGGGTCGCGAGTCAGCAGCGACTCCAGCAGCCGTCGCCGCCGTCGCCGCCGCTCCCCCTCCGCGGCCGCCGCCGCGTTCTCCACGTACCCGACCCGCATCGCCGAGGCCAGGTCCTCCACATAACCCATCGTCCGCTGCGCGATGAGCCCGATGATCGTCGTGGTCACACCCGGATGATCCTGAACGACCTCGCTGAGCCGGCTGATCGTCACACCCGTCCCGATCCGGAACGCCGTCTCCCACACCTCGGGGCCGAGGCCCTGCTCGGAGACCCAGGCCCCGTACTCGCGGAAGAACGCCTTGATGTCCTCCAGGCTGGCCTCGTCGTCCTCCATGAGATCGATGAACCCGCTGATCGTCCACGACACCGACTGGTTCAGCCTGCTCGCGTACTGCGGCTCGTGCGGACGCACCAGCACCGGCAGCTCGGCGCCGATGGCCGCCACGGCCTCATGCGCCACCTCATCGACCTGTCCACGCATCACCGCGATGAGGTCGGCAACCTCCAGATCCGGGATCTCATGCTCAATCAGCCGATACCTCATGGTGCAGAAAAGTAGACGTAACCTGGATCACAAACAAGAACACACGTGCGCCACCCATACTCCCTCCCCCTCACCACCGCACACCTGAGACCGTCACAGCAGCACCACCCCGATCCCCTCACCGCTCAGCCGTCCCCGCGGCCCAGGAAGGGAGCCCTGCCCCGGACTGAAGGTTCGGCAGCCCGGGTCGATCAGCTCGGCGGATCGCCGACGGCAGTCAACTCAGCCACGCGCAACCGGAGCCGGGGAACGCGCGCCGTGACTCAGTGACCAGAGCTCGGTCCCAGTCCGCGCAGGGGCGGATGGGACGGCGCTCTCGTCACCGGAGGCAGGGGCAGCCCCAGAGCGGCGTCGACGGTGTCGATCGCGGCCTGCAAGTCCCGGATCTGTGCCACGTAGGTCCGGTTCATCGCGATGATGACCTCCCGGACACGGCACATCTCGGCGACCACCGAGCGCGCGACATGCTGATAACTCCGGCGGGCGTCGACGTCCCTCGCCTTGGCGTCCAGGACCATCGGCTTGAGCACGGTCACCCGGCGTCCGTCCTTGTCGGCCTGCGCCTGCTCCAGCTCACGCTGGAAGGCCCCCCGCTCCTGATGGATGGCGTTCCACTCTTCGAACGCGAACCGCAGGCGGCTCCTGAGGTGCTTGAGCCACTGCTCGGCGACCTCACGTTCCGCTGATCTGACCGAATGGTCACGCCACAGCTCCACCCGAAGCGACTCGAGCGCCTCCCGCACAGACTCCGGAACGGCATCAGCCTGCTCAGACGCCGCGGCCGGTGGATCGCTCTGCTGGTCGGCACACATGCCGCTCATCCCCTTCAGGGTGGCCCTCCGGCCGCACCTCAACGCTACCCGCGTCCGGCCAACACTCAAGGTCAGCCCCAACCCGGTCACCCAACCGTGGCGAGCAGGAACACCCGAAACCCAACCTCCCTGCACCAAAGACCAGTCCGTCCACCATGAACAACCACCGCCCCCCACGACGCCGAAGTGCGCTCCCGCGTTAAGCCCTCTGTAACGGCGCGAACGAGACCCCACCACCGGCCCCGACCGGGACCCGCCGGGCCGCCACGCCGGAATCCCCTGCCCCCGCACGGGCCCGTCCGGAGTCGTGATCACGTGGCTGGAAAGGATTGGGACGGGTGATGCTCAGCCTTGTAGCTTGCAGTCGGCCGTGACACCGCCCGAGGAGGTGAGACCCATGAACGCTGTAACGCTGTGGGTGCTCCCCCTTCCGTTCACGGTTGGGCGATTGACGTAGGTGTCGCCGGGAGCGCCTGGCCGACAAGGCACTCCCGAAAGGCACCACCTATGCACTCTCACTTCACCGCCGAGCCGCCGTCGAACGACGGGCCCGAGCGCGATGTCCCCGGAGTTCTCGTATCGCCGGCCTCTGGCGCCGATCGCCCGCCCCTCACGTTCGACGTGATCATCGCCGGGTGCGGGCCGGCCGGTGCGATGCTGGCCGCCGAACTACGGCTGCACGATGTGCGGGTACTCGTTCTGGAGAAGGAGACCGAGCCCGCATCGTTCGTCCGCATAGTCAGTGTGGGGAGAGCCCATTCACCCGGACACGGTCTCGTCGCTCATGCCCGTGCTGATCAAGCAGCACAACAGGCCGAAGGATGGCGAGAGTCCCGTCGAGCACCTCCTCAACGCCCGGCTGCACGACCTCCGGCACGTCCACGCCACGACGCTCCTCCTGGCGGGCGTGCCCGTACACGTCGTAGCCGCTCGCCTCGGCCGCGCTGACCCGGCGATCACGCTTCGGGTCTACGCGCACGTGGTCAACGAACAGCTCGCGGAAGCCGCGGACATCTTTTGCCAACCAGATCAGAGAGGCGGCTCAAGACTCAGCGGGTGTCGGGTTTGCCTGGGAACGTGCCGGGGCGCGGAGGAACCAATGCGCGGCGACCAAGGGGATGACGCCGACGGGGTACCAGGCGACATCAATGAGGTCGAACTGGGCACCTAGCAGTTGGCGCGCGAGCCAGCTGCGTTGGGAAAGTGCCGCTGGCACGGGGGTGAGCTGTGCGAACTCGATGAACCAGCAGTACGCGATCACGGCGCTGCCAGCGGGCACAGGGGAGATCTGCGGCCATATGAAGATCACTATCGCGTAGACGATGACCGCGGACAAGGCGGCGCCTGAGTACTGTTCGATGGGCCCGGCCATCGCGGCGCGGATTGCGTAGGCCGCGCCTGCGGAGCCCGCTGCCAGTACCACCATCAGCAGCCGGGTCAAGCGCGTTGCGAGTGACATCGCGCGATCATAGGTGGCAGCGACGTCATGATGCGATCGTCCGGTTGTTTCCACTGCCCCCGACACCGGATCGATCCACTCGGCCACCGCCGGTCATAGGGTTCCAACGCCCTCACATGATCACAGCGGTGGCCATCTCACGTTCTGGCCTTCACCGAATCAAGATCTCCAAGTGCGGCTGGGGTACTAGCGGCCCCTCGACCACAGTGATCATTTCGTGAGGCGCTCTTAGGGGCCGCTGTTAGCAAGGGTGTTAGCAAAAGGCCCCGTCCAAACACCGGACGGGGCCTCTGACGTGGGAGCCGGCGAGGGGACTTGAACCCCTAACCTTCTGTTTACAAGACAGATGCTCTGCCAATTGAGCTACGCCGGCGTGCTCCCGCATCGTAGTCGACTTGGCGGGTGGGGTGCGTGGTGGTTATTCGGCGCGGAGGCGGGAGAGCTCGTAGAGGGCGATGCCGCCGGCCACTCCGGCGTTGAGGGATTCGGCCTGGCCGGGCATCGGGATGGTGACCAGCATGTCGCAGGTGTCGGCGACCAGGCGGCCCAGGCCCTTGCCTTCGGAGCCGACGACGAGGACGAAGGGGCCGGAGGCGACTTCGAGGTCGGCGACGGGGGTGGTGCCGCGGGCGTCGAGGCCGGCGACGAAGCAGCCGGCCTGCTGGTAGGCCTTGAGCTGGCGGGTCAGGTTGGTGACCTGGGCGACCGGGGTGGTCGCGAGGGTGCCGGCGGAGGTCTTCCAGGCGCCCGCGGTGACCCCGGCGGCGCGGCGTTCGGGGACGACGACGCCGGTGGCGCCGAAGGCGGCGGCGGAACGGACGATGGCGCCCAGGTTGCGGGGGTCGGTGATGCCGTCCAACGCGACGATGAGAGGGGCCTGGCCCTTGAGGAAGTCGTCCGCGTGGGCGTAGCGGTACGGGCGGACCTGGAGGGCGATGCCCTGGTGGACGGCGCCGTCGGTGAGGCGGTCGAGCTCGTTCGTACCGCTCTCGAGGAGCGGGATGCCCCGGTCGGCGGCCAGCTGGATGGACTCGCGGATGCGGTCGTCGGTGCCGGACGTGACGTAGAGGGCGGTGCCGGGGACGCGGGCGCGGAGGGCCTCGACCACGGGGTTGCGGCCGGTGACCAGCTCGGGGCTCTCACCGTCGGCGCGGCGGCCGCCGGCCGGGCGGTTGGACGGACGGGACTGGTCGGCGGGCTTGCCGCGGCGGGCGCCGGGGCCGAGGGTCGGCGTGCCGGTGCGCTTGGAGCTCTTGACGGCGCGGGCCTTCTGGCGCTTGCCGTGCCAGTGCCGGTCCTCGGCCTTGGGCGTCGGCCCCTTACCCTTGCGCTTCGGCATTGATCGTCCCTTGGAGTCGTGGGTTGTCCGCCCGCACGTCGCCAGGGAGGCTCAAGATCGGGGCGCCTTCGATTTTACGCGCAGTCAGCCGCGCTTGAGCTCCCAACGGGCGCCGTGAGGGGTGTCCTCGACCACGATGCCCGCTTCGGCGAGGCTGTCGCGGATGGTGTCCGCGGCGGCGTAGTCCTTGCGGGCCCGGGCGGCCTGGCGCTGTTCCAGGGCGACCTTGACGAGGGCGTCGACCACCGGGCGGAGATCGTCGTCTCCCTCGTTCGACCAGTGGTCGGAGAGGGGATCGAGGCCGAGGACGTCGGTCATGGCGCGGACGGCGGCCAGGTGGCGGCGGACGGCGTCCTCGTCGGAGGCCGCCAGGGCGTTGTTGCCCTCGCGGACGGTCTCGTGGACGACGGCGAGGGCCTGGGGGACGCCGAGGTCGTCATTCATGGCCGCGGTGAAGGCCTCGGGGAGATCACCGGCCGGGACGGAACCGACCAGCTCGGCGGCGCGGGTGGTGAAGCCCTCGATGCGCTGGTAGGCCGAGATGGCCTCGGTGAGGGCCGCGTCGGTGTAGTCCATGAGCGACCGGTAGTGCGCCGCGGTGAGGTAGTAGCGGATCTCGGCGGGACGGGCCTTGCCGAGCAGGTCGGGCAGCAGGACGACGTTGCCGATCGACTTGCTCATCTTCTCGCCGTTGACCGTGAGCAGCCCGTTGTGCAGCCAGTAGCGGGCGAAGCCGTCGCCGGCGGCCTGCGACTGGGCGATCTCGTTCTCGTGGTGCGGGAAGATCAGGTCGACGCCGCCGCCGTGGATGTCGAACGTCGGCCCGAGGTACTTGGTCGCCATGGCCGAGCATTCGAGGTGCCAGCCGGGGCGGCCCTCACCCCAGGGGGTCTCCCAGAACGGCTCGCCCGGCTTGGCGCCCTTCCACAGGGCGAAGTCGCGGGGGTCGCGCTTGCAGTCGGCGGTGTCGGTGTCGGCGGCGGAGCGCATGTTCTCGAGCTTCTGGTTGGACAGCGCGCCGTAGCGGTCGGCCCAGGACTTCACGTCGAAGTAGACGTCGCCGCCGGACGCGTACGCGTGCCCGTTCTCGATCAGGCGGCGCATGAGGACGATCATCTCGGGCACGTGGCCCGTCGCGCGGGGCTCGATCGTGGGCGGCAGGCATCCGAGCAGGTCGTAGCCCTGGCCGAAGACGCGCTGGTTGCCCTCGGCGACCGCGAACCACGGCACGCCGGAGGCGGCGGCCACGGCGATGATCTTGTCGTCGATGTCGGTGACGTTGCGCGCGAACGTCACCTCGTACCCCGAACGGCGCAGCCAGCGCAGCAGGACGTCGTAGATCACGCCCGAGCGGAGGTGGCCGATGTGCGGTGAGGCCTGCGGCGTCGCACCACAGACGTACATCCCCACGCGGCCCTCTTCGAGGGGCTCGAACGTGCGGACGGTACGCGTGCTGGTGTCGTAAAGGCGCAGGCTCACACGCTCAGGCTATTGGATGCCCGGCCACGCGCGTGGCTGTGTTCGTCCAGAGAGGCCCGTGTTCAGCGGGTGTAGACGTGGTTCGGCGTCACCCGGACGATCACTCGTTCCACCGGGCCGTGCTCCTCCCAGGGCTTGCCGGTGTAACGCCGGGAGAGCTCCTCGATCAGCCGGCCGTCCGGGTCGTCGACGATGGACGCGGTACCCCTGACCTCGGCGTACACGTACGGATCGGCCGTGTCGAACGTGGTCAGGTTGACCCGCGGGTCGCGCAGCATGTTGGTGTGCTTGCGGCGGCCCTTGGCGGTCGAGAAGACGACGTCGTCGCCGTCGACCTTGGCCCAGACGACGCTCGCCTGCGGCGCCCCGTCCGGATTGATCGTGGCCAGCGTGACGAAGTTGGTCGCGTCGAAGAGCTCGCGGGCCTTGTCGTTCAGCGTCATGTCTGCCTTCCCCCTGGTTCGGCCGGAAACGGATCTCGCTCTCGGGTCTTGGATCTTGGTGCCGGTCTCGGCCCTGATCTCGGTCCCGGATCGCCGCTGATGCCGATCCTCGCATGAGAAAGATCAACGTGGTCGCGGCGGGATCCGCCGGGCGGCGTGGAGCGGGTGCGCGGCGGAACCCGGATGGGGAACGCCGGGGCCGCCCGTCGCCGTCTCCTCTGGCGGCGGAACGGCGTGGAGGCCGCTCGGGTGCAGGTCCGCCTGGTGAAGGGCCTGCAGATGGTGGCAGAGGTCGACGAACGCGACCGCGTTGGGCGTACGGGACGCGGTCGCCGCCAGGGTCACCCAGTCGTCGTACGCGTGGACGAAGACGAGGCCGTTGTCGATGCCGACCTCATCGACGGCCCGCCAGGGGATCCGTTCACCGTCCTTCTCGACGCCGCCGGGACCGATGCCGAACGGGCCCATCCGGACGCCGCCGCCCGTCTGGACGATCGCCAGAAGCCGCGGCACGACGCGCGCGGTCACCTCCACGGTCACCGCCTCGCCCAGCTCCCGGACCCCCGGCACCTCGTCGTCCAGCACGATCGGCGGCCCGCCATCGGCCGGTTCGATCGTGAAGCGCCACCGGGTCGACCCGCGCACCGCCCGCTGGACACCGAACGTGGTCACGGCGGCCAGCTCGTCCCACCGGTACGCGGTGAAGGCGAGCCGTCGGCCGGCCTGCTCGGCGCCCCGTTCTTCGTGATGGGCCGCATCGGTGCGGTGGGAGTGGGTGCCTTCAGCGGCTGCCGATGAGGGCGAATGCGGTTGCGAGGCCGCGGCGTGGAGTTGCACGGGGTTGGCGGCGCCCGTTAGGGACCGGGGCTGCTCCGGGGCCGCCCCCTCAGGCGAGGCCTCGGTCGCTGCGGTCGGAGGTGGCGGCTCGGTCGCCGCGCTCTGGGGCGGCGGGGGCTCGGTAGCGGGGGTCTGGGGCGGGGGGTGGTCGGCGCCGTTTTGGGGTGGCGCGGTGGTTTGGGGTGGCGCGGTGGTTTGGGGTGGCGCGGTGGTTTGGGGTGGTGGGGTTGGGTCCGGCTGGGCGGGGGGTGCTTTGCGCCAGGTCACCACAATGCCGTTCGAGAAGAGGTGGAGGCTCTCCATGCGCCCGCCCCGCAGGCCACCGCGCGTCACGGCCCGCCAGAGGATCCAGGTCACCGCTCCCAGGTAACCCAGGGCGAGGATGGCGGCGGGGACGCCCAGCCAGAAGTCCCGGTCGGCCAGGTAGACGACGGCGGCGGGGATCAGCCAGACGCCGGCCAGGCCGAGCATGATCGTCCAGGCGAGCGCGCGACGACGGCCCGCCCGTACGTCGAAGGCCCGGACCGGATCGCCGAGCCGCCCTGCCGCTGCCTGCTCCAGTACGCCCCGGGGGAAGGACACACGTAAGCGATTACCCCACTATCGCCCGCGAAAATCACCTCTTCCGGTCCCGGCCACAAATCCCTACCCGGCGGGCCCATCCGACTTCCCTTGACCACCCATATCGCGCGACTCCCCGCGTGTCGCACGCCGTCGGGGATCAGCAACGTGAAGATGGGAGTAACCGCCGCGCAAGCTGGCTAATCTCCCCACGTCGGCCCGCGTGTCCCCCTCCCTCCCGTCGTCCCTCCCCCGAGACGAGTTGAGAAGATGGCCCAAGATCGCTTCACCATCGCGCAGCGACGGCTGTTCACCGCGTCCGCGGGGCTCGTCGTCGCCGTGCTCGTGAGCGGAACGTTCGTCCTGACGTACGACGTGCTGCGGGAGCTCGCCATCGCGGGCCGCACGGGCCGCCGGTGGGCGCTGGTCTATCCGGTGATGGCGGACGCGCTCATGGTGATGACGATCATCTCGCTGGTGGTCACCCGGCATGCCCGGTGGTGGTCGCGCTGGATCCGCTGGGTCCTGCTTCTGGCCCTTCTCGGCGGGACGGCCGCGATCGGCGTTCAGCGGTCGCTCTGGGGTTACGACTCGCTGCCGGACGAGCCGCTCAAGGCCGGCGTGGCCGTGGCGCCGCACCTCATGCTCGTGATCGCCGTCTGGTTGTGGCTGACGCTGTTCAAGCAGCTCCTCGCCACGACGTCCGGAGCCACGGCGGAGGCCACGGCCGAGGCCACGGCGGAGGCCACGGCGGAAACGTCGGACGGGCCTGACAAGGCGGCGGGCCGTGATCTGATCCCGTTCCCCGAGGACGTGTCCGAACGGGAGCCCGAGCCCACTCCCCCACCCACCAAGGAAGCCACCAGTACAGGCAGGGACGGGGGTGTGGGGGCGCATGGGCGGGCGGGCGTGAGTGAGGGGATTGAGGACGGTGATCCCGAGGACACCGCGCCGTTGCCCAACGTTCTGGCCAGCCTGCCCACGGATGTGGAGCTCGTACGGACGCGGCCACCCGACGGCAAGGCTCCGGCCGACCTGGCCAAGACGACTCGCCCTGACATCGTCCTGCCTTCGAGCGTGGACGCCGCCGAGGACGAGGCCGAGTCGCCCGTGGTCGACCGGGCCGAGGATCCCGATGCCGGGGAGGACGACGAGCATGCGGAGCGGCGGGGGCGTCACCGCCTGCGCCGGCGCGTGTCCCGGCGGGAAGAGCCGAAGACCGCCCCCGATCCGGCCCCGGTCTCAGGGAACTCCGACCTCCAGCCCATCACTGATCTTGAGGCTCGGCCTGCCACGGACGCGGATGCCCGGTCCGGCGCAGGTTCCGATGGCTCGCCTGGCCCTGAGCCCGGTGAAGGGCCCGCCGCGGACTCCGGTGCGGGATCTGAAGACGATGACGAGTTGCGGATCTGGGACTGGCATCCGCCGTCCAGCACGTTCCGCAGTTCCCCTACTCCCCCGTCGGACTGACCCGCCCGGCGAACAGGCGGGGGGATCTGGCTTGGGGGTCACGCGTCAGGGCGGGGGTTGGGGGTAGAGAGCGGGCATGGGCCTCTTCACCCGGCTCTTTGATGATGCTGCGCTCTTCCCGCCGGCCGGCATGTCCCTGGAGGACGCGCTGCCGGCCTACCGCGCCGCCACCACCGCGACGGCGGAAGGGCCCCATGTGGGGCGTTTCCTCTGTCCGGCCTCGCGCATTGCCGAGTTGCGGACGCATCTGATCCCGGAGGACCTGTTCGATCTCGGGCTCATCGCCGACACGGGCGTCGAGGAGCTGCCCAAGGCGCTGGACGCGGTCCACGCCGAGCCGCGCGTGCGGCTGGCGGCCGTGGAGATCGCGCTTCCGGAGGAGGCCGACCAGGCCCGTGCGGCGGCGGTGACGATCGGGCGGCTCACCGCCGAGGTCCCGACGTTCATCGAGGTGCGGCGGGCGCCGGGGAGGCGGGACATCCTCGATCGGCTGGCCGCGGCGCGGGCGCACGGTGTCCCGCTCGGCGCCAAGCTGCGTACGGGCGGTCTCGCGGCTGACACGTTCCCGGCGCCTTCGGAGCTCGCCGACTTCATCGTGGCGTGTGTCGAACGCGACCTGCCGTTCAAGTGCACCGCCGGTCTGCACCACGCCGTGCGTCATACGGACGCGGCGACCGGGCTCGTCCATCACGGTTTCCTCAATGTGCTGGCGGCGGTGGCGCGGGCGGCGGACGGCCGCGCAGGGGCTGTTCTGGAGATTCTCGAGAGCACTGATGCCGGGCGGCTGGCCGGGCTCGCGCGCGCGACCACCGAGGTCGAGCGCGTACGGAGGTTCCTGACCTCGATCGGGACGTGCGACATCGACGCGCCGCGCGCGGATCTCGCCGATCTGGGGCTGGTCCAACCGGGATGAACGGGGAACATAGGACCCCATGACGACGGTTTCGTGGGTCGAGGTCAACGACGACGACGGCTTCGGTGTCGACAACCTGCCGTACGGGGTCTTCTCCCGGCCGGGTGAGCTGCCCCGTGTGGGGGTGGCCATCGGCGCTCACGTGCTGGACCTCGCCGGGCTCTCGGCCGCCGGCCTGGTCGACGACCGCCGGTGGTTCGCCGCCGGGTCCCTCAACGGGTTCATGATCGCTGGGCGGGCGGCCTGGCAGGCCAACCGGGCGCGGCTCATCGAGCTCCTCACCGACGAGCGGCACCGGGCCTCGGTCGAGCCGCATCTGATCCCCCTCACCGACGTCGAGCTGCTGCGGCCCATCGAGGTCGCCGACTTCGTCGACTTCTACTCGTCCCTCGACCACGCCACCAACGCCGGACGCATCTTCCGGCCGCAGGGCGAACCGCTGTCGCCCAACTGGAAGCACCTTCCGGTCGCCTACCACGGCCGCTCAGGGACGATCTATCCCTCGGGGACCCCGATCGTCCGGCCCTGCGGCCAGCGGCGCGCCTCGCGCGATCAGGAGCCGTCGTACGGGCCGAGCCTGAAGCTGGACTTCGAGGCCGAGGTGGGATTCGTGGCGGGAGTCCCCTCCGCGGCGGGCAGCCGGGTGCCCACGGCCGGTTTCGCCGACCACGTCTTCGGCTTCGTCCTGGTGAACGACTGGAGCGCGCGGGACATCCAGTTCTGGGAGTCGCAGCCGCTCGGCCCGTTTCTCGGCAAGTCGTTCGCGACCTCGATCTCGCCGTGGGTGGTCCCGCTGGCCGCGCTGGAGGCGGCGCGCGTCCCGCAGCCCGTCCAGGACCCCGCCCCGCTGCCGTACCTCCAGGTGGACGAGCCGTGGGGGCTGGATCTCGCGCTGGAGATCCTGATCAACGGCCAGGTGGTCGCGCGCCCGTCGTTCGCCTCCATGTACTGGACGCCGCCGCAGCAGCTCGCGCACGCCACCGTGAACGGCGCTCCGCTGCGCACCGGCGACCTCTTCGCCTCGGGAACGGTCTCCGGCCCCGAACGGGATCAGCGCGGCTGCCTGCTGGAGCTCACCTGGAACGGCGCGGAGCACCTCGAGCTGCCCGACGGCTCCAAGAGGCTCTTCCTCGAGGACGGCGACACCGTGACCCTGCGTGCGACCGCGCCGGGCACCGGTGGCGGCCGCATCGGCTTCGGGGATCTCAGCGGAACGGTCCTGCCCGCCAACCCGTGACGATCTGGTGGGCGATGTCCACAGGTTGTGGATATCAGGTGCGAGGGAAGATCATGGCGGTGGCTATGGCGGCGATGCCCTCGCCGCGGCCGGTCAGGCCCAGGCCGTCGGTCGTCGTGCCGGAGATTGATACGAGGGCGCCGTCGAGCGCCTCGCTGAGGGCCTTCTCGGCCTCGGTGCGCCGCTTGCTGATGTGCGGGCGGTTGCCGATCACCTGGACCGCGACGTTGCCGACGGCGAAGCCCGCCTCGTGGACACGGCGGGCGACCTCGCGCAGGAGCGTGACGCCCGAGGCGCCGGACCAGCGGGGGTCGGCGGTGCCGAAGACGGCGCCGAGATCACCGAGGCCGGCGGCCGACAGGAGGGCGTCGCAGGCGGCGTGCGCCGCGACGTCGCCGTCGGAGTGACCGTCGAGCCCCTGTCCCGGCCATTCGAGACCGGCCACCCAGAGGGGGCGGGGAGGGGCGTCGTCAGAAGCGAACGGGTGGACGTCGGTTCCGACGCCCACCCGTGGAAATCGTTCGTTCACCGCTCAGGACGCGAGGACCTCGTCGAGGAGGGCTTCCGCCTTGTCCTCGTTGGTCTTCTCGGCCAGGGCGAGCTCGCTGACGAGAATCTGCCTGGCCTTGGCCAGCATGCGCTTCTCGCCCGCGGACAGGCCGCGCTCCTTGTCGCGCCGCCACAGGTCGCGCACGACCTCCGCGACCTTGTTGACGTCGCCAGAAGCGAGCTTCTCCAGGTTTGCCTTGTAGCGCCGAGACCAGTTGGTCGGCTCTTCGGTGTAGGGTGCGCGAAGCACCTCGAACACCTTCTCCAGGCCCTCCTGGCCGACGACGTCACGGACGCCCACGTCCTCGACGTTCTCGACCGGGACCTGAACTGTCAGGTCGCCCTTGTCGACCTTCAGGACCAGGTAGGTCCTTTCCTCACCCTTGATGGTGCGAGTCTCGATGGCCTCGATCCGAGCAGCCCCATGGTGGGGGTAGACGACGGTGTCGCCGACCTGGAAAGTCATGTGACAAGTACCCCTTCCGCTAGAACAAGGGTAGCACGGACCCGACGGTGGCTGCACCGACCTTATGGACAAATGCCCAGGTCAACACCCTAATTGGGGTCTTGACAAAGCTCCTTAATGGTGCATTCCACCCCTGTTCCGGGGTTGGAACATGCCCGCGGCGAACTCACAACCCGGCCCACACGGCCCCAGGCCGGGCGGATCGCACTCCCTCCGAACAACCCCCTGCCACTGGCCGCGAAGCGGCTCATACTGGAAGGTGAACATGCCGGGCCGGGTGGGTACGAAGCGCCCGGAAGGGCCGAAAAGGTCACCCCGGGCGCGGCGGAGGGGTGACGGGCGAGGCTCGGCAGAACTCAAGATAGTGAGGTGCGGCGTGAGGCCAGACGGCGACCCCGAGCCAGACGACTATGGCCTGCCACGCGTCGACGTGGTGGTGCCGGACGACGCCCGTGAGCTAGAACGAGAGGTTCTGGCCTATCGCCGCGAGGAACGCCAGCGCCGCCGCCGCGCACGGTTCCGCCGCCTCCTCTCCCCGTTCAGCCGGTTCGGCGTGGCGGTGCCGATCATCGCGGGCGCGCTGCTCATCGCCCTGCTCAGCGGTGCCCTCATGACGGCGTTCGGCCCCCGGCCCGCGCCCCGCCCGACCGCCTCGCTCGCCGATCCCACGTCCACGGTGCCGCCCGGCCGCCCCGGAGGGCCGCTGCCGTCCGGCGACGTCGCGATCGTGAACGGCAAGGCCGAACGCAGGCGGCTCGCCGACCTCCGGTCCGGCGTGCTGGCCATCGTCCCGTCCCAGTGCGCGTGCGACCGGCTCATCGACGAGCTCGCCACCCGGACCAGGCAGTACAACCTGAGCTTCTGGCTCACGCTCGACCGCCGCGACGCCCCCGCCTCCCGCGATGCCGCGCTCAGGCGGCTGCGCGCCCTCGGCGGCGCCGCCCACGGCGGCCAGGTGACCCTCCTGGAGGACGAGCAGGGCCGGCTGGCCGACATGTACACGCGCGACGCGGGCAAGGCCACCACCCTCCTCATCCGCCCCGACGGCCTGCTCGCCGACATCGTCAGCGACCCGCGGCCCGGCAGGGAGCTCTCCGAGAAGATCAAGGCCCTGAACGCCGCGTCGCTCCCCGTCCCCTCCTCCACCCACTCCTGAACGCCCCGCCGCTCCCCTTCCGCCCCGTCGCTCCCCTTCCGCCCCGCCGCTCCCTTCCCGAACGCCCCCCTCGCTCCCCTTCCCCGGACGCCCCCACCACTCCGGCTCCTGAACACCCGGTCGCCGGCTCCTTCACGCTCGCCACCCCGGTCACCTGTCACACTCCGCGGTGGAACGTCCCGGGGCGGGCCCTCCATACCTCGTGGCGGCCCGCAAAACCACCCCCGGGGCCGGATCACCCACCCGGTCTCGCTACGCTCTCCTCTGGCGCCTTCGCGCCGCCCCTTGATGTGGTCCCTTCCGCGGACCCCTGGACTGACACCCCTCGAGGAGATCGACGCCGTGATCCGTAACAGCCGTCGAGTGGTCGCGCTCGCCATCGCGGGCGCCGTCGCCATCGCGCCGGTGATCACCGGCTGCGGCGCCGGCGAGACCCCTCAATCCGCCGCCCCCACCCAGCTGACCGAGGCCATCAACGCGTCGGTGCCCCAGGGCGACAAGGTGTCGAAGATCGACATCCGCAACATGTTCCTGCTCGGCCCGCAGGCCGACAAGGCGTTCCCGCAGGGCAGCTCGCTGCCGCTCTACGGCGTGCTGATCAACCAGGTCAAGGCCCCGGACCGGCTGGTGGCGGTGAGCTCGCCCAACTTCGCGCAGGCCCGCGTCTCCGGCGGCGCCCTGACGCTCCCGGCCGCCTCGCAGGACGGCGTCGGCAGCGTCGTCAACCTGCTCGGCCCGGCCTCCGCCGCCGCGACGCCGACCCCGAAGCCCGCCAAGCCGTCCGGCGGCGCCGCCAAGCCGACCGAGACCCCGTCTCCCGGCGCGACGGCCTCCCCCGAGAGCACGGCGACGCCCGAGAGCCCGGCCGCCTCCGAGAGCCCGGCCGCCCCTGAGAGCCCGGGCGCGACCGCGTCCGCGAGCCCCGGCGCCTCCGCCACCACGACGCCCCCGGCCGCCGAGACGCCCGTCTCGCCGACCGGCAAGGGCCCGCTGGTGGTCCTGACCGGGCTGACCGGCGAGCTGCGCGGCGGCGAGACCATCAAGGTGACGCTGCAGTTCGAGAAGGCGGGCTCGATCGAGCTCTCCGTGCCCGTCATCCCGCAGCAGGGCGAGTTCACCGAGTACGTGGCGGTCTCCGCCGGCGTTCCGGTGCCCGGCGCCGCCACCAGCCCGTCGGCCACGCCCACCGGCGGTGGCGCGGGACACGGCGGGAGCGAGCAGGGCACGCCCACCCAGGGCGGCGGCCACGAGACCACGGCCCCCGCGACGAGCGAGAGCCCCGCGGCCCACGGCTGACGGACTCCCCCGTTCACACCACGTCGAACGGCCCACCCTCCACACGGAAGGTGGGCCGTTCGCAACGTTCACACGTTCACCGAACGCCCGTAGCGACGCGCCGCGGGCGGGCGGGCGGGCGGGTTAAGGCTCGAACTTGTAGCCGAGGCCCCGGACGGTGACGATGTAGCGCGGCGTCGAGGGGGCGGTCTCGATCTTGGCGCGGAGGCGCTTGATGTGCACGTCGAGGGTCTTGGTGTCGCCCACGTAGTCGGCGCCCCAGACGCGGTCGATGAGCTGCATGCGGGTGAGGACGCGGCCCGCGTTGCGGAGGAGGACCTCCAGGAGCTCGAACTCCTTGAGCGGGAGCTGGACGGTCTCGCCGTTGACGCTGACGACGTGGCGTTCGACGTCCATGCGGACCGGGCCGGCCTCGAGCGTGGCGGGGGCCAGCTCCTCGACCTCGCCCTGGCGGCGGAGGACGGCGCGCATGCGGGCGATCAGCTCGCGGGTGGAGAAGGGCTTGGTGACGTAGTCGTCGGCGCCCAGCTCGAGCCCGACGACCTTGTCGACCTCGCTGTCCTTGGCGGTCAGCATGATCACGGGGACGTTGGACTTGGCGCGGAGCTCGCGGCACACCTCGGTGCCGGGCAGGCCGGGCAACATCAGGTCGAGCAGCACGAGGTCGGCACCGTTGCGCTCGAAGATGTCCAGCGCGTCGGGGCCGGTGGCCGCGACGGCGACCTCGAACCCCTCCTTGCGCAGGTTGTACGAAAGTGCGTCGCTGAACGACTCTTCGTCCTCGACGACGAGCACACGGGTCACGGTGTTGCCTCCCGGGCGGGTTCCTTGGCCGGGCCGTTGGCCGTCATTCTTGTTCGGCCCTTCACGGGGTAGGTGGGGTCGGATAGACGATCGAGGCGTCGCCGTCTGGGGGTCTCGGCTGGTCGGCGGCGGCTTCGTTGGCCCGCTCGGTGGCCGCAGGAGGGCGGGGGGACGCGTTGAGGAGGGGCAGGCGGATGGTGAACGTGGATCCGGAGCCCTCCTTGCTCCAGACCGTCACCTCGCCGCCGTGCTTGGTGGTGACGTGCTTGACGATGGCCAGCCCGAGGCCGGTGCCGCCCGTCTGGCGGGAACGGGCCGGGTCGACCCGGTAGAACCGTTCGAAGATGCGCTCCAGGTCGACGTCCGGTATCCCGATGCCCTGGTCGGTCACGTTGATCTCGACGTGAAGGTCGTCGCACTGCCGGGTGGCGACGACGACGCGGGTGTTCTCCGGGCTGTAGGCGACGGCGTTGTCGATCAGGTTGCGGATCGCGGTGACCAGCAGTTCCTCGTCGCCGCGGACCTTGAGGCCGTCCTGGCCGCCGGTGGTGAGGTCGATGTTCTTGGCGTTCGCCTTGATCTGGCAGCGGTCCAGCGCCTCGATGATCACTTCGTCGAGGGCGACCGCGTGCAGCTCCGGCAGCGGTTCGTCGCCCTGGATGCGCGACAACGTCATGAGGTCCTGGACGAGGTTGGTCAGCCGGACGGACTCGTGCTGCATGCGGCCGGCGAAGCGGCGCACGGCCTCGGGGTCGTCGGCGGCGTTCTCGACGGTCTCGGCGAGCAGGGACAGCGCGCCGACCGGGGTCTTGAGCTCGTGGCTGACGTTGGCGACGAAGTCGCGGCGGATGGCCTCGACGCGGCGCATCTCGGTGAGGTCCTCGGCCAGGACGAGGACGAGGCCGTGGGAGCCGAGCGGGGCCACGCGGACCGCGAACCACCGCCCCTCGGCCCGGTTGCGGCCCTTGGACGAGCCGACCTGCACCTCGGTCTCGCGGATCTCGCCGTCGCGGCGGGCCAGCCGGGCCATGGCCAGGAGCTCGTCGATCACCAGCCGGTCACCGCTCACGAGCCCGAACGCGCGCGCGGCGGAGCTGGCGCGCAGCACCCGGTCCTCGCCGTCGACCACGACGGCCGAGGAACGCAGGACGCTCAGCACCGACGCGACGCCCGGCGGCAGCCCGCTCTGGGGCGCGGCCGGGGCCGTGGCCTGCTGGGCTCGCTCGCTCACGCGTACCGCCAATCCCGTAGCGAGCCCGATCGCGAGCCCGGCAAGCCCGGTCAGGCCTGCGACAATCTCGACCTCCACACCTCGGATCGTAAGTGCCGTTCGGGGCGTTCCTGCACCATGGGGTGATACAACACGGTCTCGTTAGCCCAAAGTTCACCTTTCCCTACCGGGTCGTTCATGCAGGTCAGGCAGGCTGTGGCGTGGACGAGTACGTCCGGCGCCCCCGCACGGTCCGCCACCCTGACCACATCGTGACCCCGACCGCACCAAGGAAGTTGAATGCGCGACGCCTACCACGAGGAGCTCGACTCCCTCTCCGACAAGCTGGTGGAGATGACCCGGCTCGTCCGGTCCGCCATGGCCCGCGCGGTGACCGCTCTTCTGGACGCCGACCTGCGGCTCTCCGAGGAGGTCATCAGCAGCGACGAGCACGTCAACAAGATCGACGCGGAGATCGAGGAGATCGTCTTCGACCTGATGGCGCGCCAGCAGCCGGTGGCGGGCGATCTGCGTACTCTGATCACCTCGTTGCGCATGAGCGGCGACCTGGAGCGCATGGGCGACCTGGCGGTGCACGTCGCCAAGACCGCGCGGCGGCGCCACCCCGAGTCGGCGGTGCCGCCGGTGCTCCAGGCGACGATGCTGGAGATGGGCCAGATCGCGGAACGCATGATCGCCAAGACCGGCAGCGTGATCGCGTCCCAGGACGTCGAGATGGGCCTGGAGCTGGACGCCGACGACGACCGCATGGACCAGCTGCACCGCAAGCTGTTCGACATCCTGCTGTCGCCCAAGTGGACCGAGGGCGTCGAGCCCGCCGTCGACATCACCCTGTGCGGCCGCTACTTCGAGCGGTTCGCCGACCACGCGGTGCACGTCGCCGAGGACGTGGTCTACATGGTGACCGGCCAGCGCCCCCAGGAGATCATCGACGCTCCCGAGTAGCCCGAAGGCCATCACCCACACGGAGAGGGGCGCCCCCGCCGAAGCGGGAGGGCGCCCCTCTCCTCATGTCCTCATGTCCTCATGTGCCCGGAGGCTACTTCTTGCGCTGCTTCCTGCCCCGGCGGCCGCCGGTGGGCTGGCCCGGCGGAACGGGCGGGACGGGGGCGCCCTGCCCGGGGGGCGGCGGGACCTTGGGGCCGGGGGCGGGGCGGCCGGCGCCCGCACCCTGGTTCTTGACGGCCTCGATGGCGGCCTTGGCGGCCTCCGGGTCGAGGTACTCGCCGCCGCGCTTGAGCGGCGCGAAGTCGTCGTCCAGCTCGTACACCAGCGGGATGCCGGTGGGGATGTTGAGGTCGGTGATCTCCTCGTCGGAGACGTCGTCCAGGTGCTTGACCATGGCGCGCAGCGAGTTGCCGTGCGCGGCGACCAGCACGGTCTTGCCGCCGGCCAGGTCGGGCACGATGGCGTCGTACCAGTACGGCAGCAGCCGGTCGACGACGTCGGCCAGGCACTCGGTGCGCGGGATCAGCTCGGACGGCAGCGGCGCGTAGCGCAGGTCGTTGACCTGCGACAGCGGATCGTTGTCCTTGATCGGCGGCGGCGGGGTGTCGTACGAGCGGCGCCAGATCTTGAACTGCGCCTCGCCGAACTCCTCGCGCGTCTGCGCCTTGTTCTTGCCCTGGAGCGCGCCGTAGTGCCGCTCGTTGAGCCGCCAGGACCGGCGGACCGGGATCCACAGCAGGTCGGCGACGTCCAGCGCGATGTTGGCGGTACGGATCGCCCGCTTCAGCAGCGAGGTGTGGACGACGTCCGGGGTGAGGTCGTTGTCGAGCAGCAGGTCGCCACCCTTGGTGGCCTCCTGCTCGCCCTTGGCGGACAGGTCCACGTCCACCCAGCCGGTGAACAGGCCCTCCGCGTTCCACACACTTTCGCCATGTCGGAGCAATACCAGGGTCGCCATGGGCCAGAGCTTATCGGGGAGCCGTGAACGCGGCGTAAGCGGGCGCCGGCGGGCCCGGCGGCCTTCGCGGCGGCTCCCGGCGGCGGCTCCCGGCCGCTTTCGGCGGCCCTCAGCGGCGGTCGGGGTCGGCGAACGAGGCGAACGCCTGGAGGTTGGCGAGGCTCTCGCCGCGCTTGACCCGCCAGTCCCACTCGCGCTGGATGGACGTCTTGAATCCGCGTTCGAGGGCCTTGTCGAAGTTGTCGTCGCTGTAGGTGAGGACGCAGCCGAGGACGCGGTCGATCTCGTCGGGGGTCACCCCGCCCAGCGGGAGCTTGCCGACGATGTAGACGTCGCCGATCTCGTCGAGGGCGAAGCCCATCCCGTACATCCGCCCGTTCTTCTCCAGCAGGAACCGGTAGAAGTCGGCGTGGTTCTCGTCCGGCCGCCGGCAGAAGAACGCCTCGACGTGCAGGCTGTGGTCGCCCACGATCAGCCAGGTCATGGTGGCGAGCTTGTGCTGGCCGGGCAGCTTGACGAAGAACGCGCCGGGCTTGGGCACCTCGTAGTCGAGCTCGGACGCCTTGAGCGTCTCCTCGATCACGACGACGGGGTCGGGGACGTCTCCGCGACCATGGGCACTGCTCATGCGGACACCTCGGCGGCTGGCGTGGTCGAGAACACCGACACGTCGCCGCCCGCGGCGGCGGGAAGGCGGTGCGTGCGGCTGGGCGTGAACGTGGTCAAGGCGCCTGTATACACCTCGACGAGCCGGTCGACCGTGGTGTCCCAGCCGAGCGACTGCGCGTGTCGCACCGCGCCGCGGGCGAGGCGGGCGTGCAGGCCGGGCTCGGCGTGCAGGCGGCGCAGGACGCGGGCGTAGTCGGCCGGCTCGTGGCCGTCGATGAGGACGCCGGACTCGCCGTCCTTCACGGCCGTGCAGAGCCCGCCGACGGCCGCGGCGACGACCGGGGTGCCGCAGGCCTGTGACTCGACGGCGACGAGCCCGAACGACTCGTTGTGCGAGGGCACGACGGTGACGTCGGCGGCGCGGTACCAGTCGGCGAGCTCCTGCTGCGGGCAGGGCGGCTCGAACCGCACGACGTCGGCGATGCCCAGCTCGGCGGCCAGGGCCTGGAGCCCCTCGGGCCGCGACCGGCCGCTGCCGCTGGGGCCGCCGACGACGGCGACGACGAGCTTGGAGCGCAGCGAAGGATCGTCGTCGAGCATCCGGGCGGCGGCGTGCAGCAGCACGTCGGGCGCCTTGAGCGGCTGGATGCGGCCGACGAAGAGCAGCACGTACGCGTCGCGTGGCAGGGCGAGGCGGCGGCGGGCGGGGCCGGTCCGGTGCGGGAGGAGGCCGGTGCTGCGCGACAGGAGCGCGGCCTCGGGACGGAACAGCGACAGGTCGACGCCCGGTTTGACGGTGGCGACGCGCGCGGGGTCGGCGCCGTAGAGCTCGACCAGCTCGCGCGCCTCCTTGGCGGTGTTGGCGACGAGCTGGTCGGCGGAGTCGACGACCTGCTGCTCGCCGAGCACCCGCGCCTCGGGTTCGGGGGCGTCGCCGACGGCGAGCGCGGCGTTCTTGACCTTGGCCATGGTGTGCATCGAGTGCACGAGCGGTACGCCCCAGCGCCGCTTGGCGGCGTCGCCGGCCTGGCCGGACAGCCAGTAGTGGGTGTGGAGGAGGTCGTAGTGGCCCGGGTCGTAGGAGGCCTCGGTGCGCAGGACGCCGTTGGTGAAGCCGCACAGCTCGCCCGGCAGCTCGGTCTTGTCGAGCTCCTCGAACGGGCCGGCCACGATGTTGCGCACCAGCACGCCGGGCGCGAGCTCGACGACGGGCGGCAGTGCCCGGCACGTGGCACGGGTGAAGATGTCCACCTCGATCCCCCGGGCGGCCAGCCGCTTGGCGACCTCGACGACGTAGACGTTCATCCCGCCCGCGTCGCCGGTGCCCGGCTGGTCAAGGGGCGAGGTGTGAACGCTGATCGTCGCGACCCGGTTGAGACGAGACGACATGCGACCCGACACGGACACCACCTCCGGTTGTGCAACCTATCGGTCGCGAATTGTGTTCCCACCAGACGGTGTCCATGCGGGGCAGAAGTGACGTTCTGGGCAAATGTGGCACCTGTCACACAACGTTGCTACTAACCAGTCAGTAGGTATTTACTTCCCACGCTACTAATCACTGTGTCTAATAGAGCTGGGCGAAAGAGGAGTCGGCGTGCGCAAGCTCGGGATGGCGGGAGCGGCTCTGGCGGCGGGCGTGACGTGGGCCGCCGCCCTCACGGCGGTACCGCCCGCGGCGGCGGCGGAGAAGGGTTCGACCGTCACCTACGAGAGCATCCCCGGCGACGGCGGCACCGCGCTGAAGGCCCTCGTGATCAAGCCGACGGGACACGGCACCGGACGTTCGCCGCTGCTGGTGATGCCGGCGAGCTGGTCGCTCTTCCACGCCGAGTACCTGGGCGCCGCCACGCAGCTGGCCAAGGAGTCGGGCTACACCGTCGTGAGCTACACCAGCCGTGGCTTCTGGGACTCGGCAGGCACGATCGAGGTCGCGGGCCGCCAGGACATCGCCGACGTCAGCCGGGTGATCGACTGGGCGGTGCGGAACGCGAACGCCGACGAGACCCGGGTCGGCGCCGCCGGGATCTCCTACGGCGCCGGGATCAGCCTGCTCGCCGCCGGATCCGACAAGCGCGTCCGTGCCGTCGCCGCGATGAGCGGCTGGACCGATCTCAAGGCCTCGCTCTACCCGAACGAGACGGTCAACGACCAGTCGGCCGCGCTGCTCCTGGGCGCCGGCAACATCACCGGCCGCCTGGGCACCGACCTCAAGCGCCTCCAGGACGCCTGGATCGCCGACGAGCTCGGGCCCGTCCTCCCCCTCGCCGACGAGCGCGGCGCGATCAACCGGATCGGCCGGATCAACGCCAACCGGCCGGCGATCCTGGTGGCCAACCAGTGGGCCGACAGTATCTTCCCGCCCGGCCAGACCGCCGACTTCTACGAGCGGCTCACCGGTCCCAAGCGGCTGATGCTCCAGCCGGGCGACCACGCCACCGCCGAGGGACTGGGCGCCGTCGGCCTGCCCAACGACACCTGGACGGCGGCGGCCCGCTGGTTCGACCACTACCTGCGGGGCGTCGGCAACGGCGTCGAGCGCGAGGCGCCGGTCAACCTCAAGGCCCTCAACGGCGGCGGCTGGACGGGCTACCCGAACTGGAAGGCCGTCACCCGGGGCTCCGCCGCGTACCGCCTCGACGGCACCCGCACCCTCGCGGCGGGCGGCGCGACCGTGGCCGACAGCGGGATCGTCTTCGCCCACGGCGTCGCCCAGCAGGCGGGCATCCACTGGAAGATCCGCGTCGACCAGGTCGACCCCCGCAACGGCGCCGTGTGGCGGACCGCGCCGTACGGCCGCGCCACCACCATCGGCGGGTTCCCGCGGCTGCGCACGACGGTGATCCCGAGCACCCGGGACTCCTCGTTCTTCGCCTACCTGTACGACGTCGCGCCGAACGGCGAGGGGCAGCTGGTCAGCCACAAGCCGTTCACCCTCCGGAACGCGACCCCGGGCAAGGCCAGGACGGTCGACCTGCGCCTGGAGCCGGTCAGCTGGAAGGTCCCGGCCGGTCACCGGCTCGCGCTCGTCGTCGACACCACCGACATCCGCTACCGGTCCATGAGCAGGTCCGGGACGTTCACGCTGACCTCGACCGCGAAGGCCCCGTCCACGCTGACGATTCCGACCTCGTGACCGGCCCCGCGCCCTCCTCGTGACCGTCCTCGTGACCCTTCGCGCGGGCGTTCCGGGGGACCTGGGACGCTAGGGCGCATGCGTAAGACGGCGGTTGTCACCGGAGCAAGCAGCGGGATCGGCGCGGCCACGGCCAAGAGGCTGGCCGCCGAGGGGTTCAACGTCGTGCTCGCCGCGCGGCGGCGGGAGCGGATGGAGGACCTGGCGAAACACATCGCCGAGGAGGTGCCGGGCGCCGGGAAGGTCGCGGTGGTCACGCTGGACGTGACCGACCAGGCCTCGGTGGACGCGCTCGCCGAGGCCTTGGCGGACGTCCACGTGCTGGTCAACAACGCCGGCGGCGCCATCGGCCTGGACCCGGTCGCCAGCGCCGACCCGGCCGACTGGCAGGCCATGTACGACACCAACGTGCTCGGCCTGCTGCGCGTCACCAAGGCGCTGCTGCCCAAGCTGATCGCGTCCGGCGCCGGGCACGTGGTCAACATGACCTCGCTGGCCGCGCACGCCAACTACGAGGGCGGCGCGGGCTACAACGCGGCCAAGCACGCCGCGTTCGCCGTGAACGAGGTCATGCGGCTCGAACTGGTCGCCGAGCCGGTCCGGGTCACCGAGATCGCCCCCGGCCTGGTCAAGACCGAGGAGTTCTCGCTGGTGCGGTTCCGCGGCGACCAGAGCAAGGCGGACAAGCCGTACGAGGGCGTGCCGGAGCCGCTGGTGGCCGAGGACGTCGCCGACTGCGTCGCCTGGGCCGTCACCCGTCCCGCGCACGTCAACATCGACCGGATCGACGTGCAGCCGCGCGTCCAGGCGGCCCCGCACAAGCTGCACCGCCGCTGAACCGTTACCGCCCCTGAAGCGGTACCGCCCCTGAAGCAGTACCGCCCCTGAAGCAGCACCGCCCCTGAAGCAGCACCGCCCCTGAAGCAGCACCGCCCCTGAACCAGTAGGGCGCGCAAGGATCATTCCGGCCGGTGTCCGGGTATCCCCTGAACGGGAGTCGAGGCCGCTCAGGGGGACGGACGGATGACCGACTACGTGGTGCCACTGGACGAGGGCGGCGCGCCGGCCGACACGGGCGGCAAGGGCGCCTCGCTGGCCCGGCTCGCGGCCGCGGGGTTCCCCGTGCCGGCCGGGTTCCACGTCACCACCGCGGCCTACCGCCGCGTCGTCGGCGATGACGGCCTGCGGGACGGGATCCGGGTGGCCCTCTCGAACGTCGATCCGGACCTGCCCGCGACCGCCGAGGCCGCGGCCGGCCGGATCGCCCGGCTCTTCGCGGCGCACGAACCGCCGCCCGAGATCGCCGGGCCCGTCCGCGCCGCCTACGCGGCCCTCGGCGACCGGGAGGGCGACCCGGCCGACGTCGCCGTGCGGTCGTCGGGGACGGCCGAGGACCTGCCGGACATGTCGTTCGCCGGGCAGCAGGACACCTACCTGAACGTGCGCGGCGAGGAGGCGCTGCTGGACGCCGTGCGCCGGTGCTGGGCCTCGCTCTGGAACGCCCGCGCCATCGTCTACCGGGCCCGCAACGGCATCGACCACGACGAGGTGGCGCTCGCGGTCGTCGTCCAGCGCATGGTGCCCGCCGACGCGTCCGGCGTCATGTTCACGGTCGCGCCGGTCGGCGGCGCCACCGACCAGATCGTGATCAACGCCGCCTGGGGGCTGGGCGAGACGGTCGTCGGCGGCGGGGTGACGCCCGACACCGTCGTGGTCGACAAGCCGTCCGAGAAGGTCATCGGCACCCGCGTCGCCGACAAGGTCGTGCGCGCGGTCCGCGCCACCGGCTCCGCGGACGGCGCGGGCACAGGCGGCACAGGCGGCACGAGCGGCGCAGGCGGCACGAGCGGCGCAGGCGGCGCAGACGGCATGAGCGGCGCAGACGGCATGAGCGGCGCAGACGGCATGAGCGGCGCAGGCGGCGCAGACGGCATGAGCGGCGCAGACGGCATGAGCGGCGCAGGCGGCACGCGGGAGGAGCCGGTGCCCGACGAACTGCGCCGCGAGCCCGCCCTCACCGGCGACCAGGCGGTCGCGCTGGCCCGCCTGGGCAAGCGGATCGAGGAGCTGTACGGCCGGCCGATGGACGTCGAGTGGGCGTTCGCCGCGGGCCGCCCGTACATCCTCCAGGCCCGCCCGATCACCGGCCTCGACGAACGGCCCGCGCCGTCGGAGGTGTGGAACGACAGCCTGGACGGCGACTACCTGTGGACGAACGGCAACCTCGGTGAGGCGATCCCCGACGTGATGACGCCGTGCACCTGGTCGCTGGTCCAGATCTTCATGGGCGGCGCGATGGCGACCTCGTCGGTGCCCGGGTACCGCGCGTACGGCAACATCGGCGGCCGGTTCTACATGAACCTCAGCGTCGCGGCCTCGGTCGCCACCGCGTTCGGCATGAAGTCCCGGCTGGGCATGCTGGAGCAGGTCTTCGGCAGGCTGCCGGAGGGCAGGGAGATCCCGCTCGTCCCGCTGTCCCGGCCGCAGGTGTTCCGCGCCCTCCTGCCGGTCGTCGCGGCCGTCGTCCCGCGGGTGGTCGTCAACCAGCGGCGGCTCCCCGACTTCCTGGCCGCCTCGCCGGGCCGCTGCGCCGCGATGCGCGACCGGATCTGGGACGCCGGGACGGGCGACGACCTGGCCGGGCTGTGGGACGACGTGGTGGAGCCGTACTTCACCGAGGCCTGCCACATGCTGGAGGCCGCCGGGCGCCAGGGCGGGAACGCGCTCGTCACCGTCCGCGCCGACCTGGAGAAGCTGGTCGGCGAGGAGGACGCGGGCGCGCTGCTCAGCGGCCTGCGCGCCGACGGCGCCGCGCTCGCGAGCCTCGGCCCGGTGACCGGGCTCGCCAGGCTGGCCAACGGGGAGATCGACCGGGCGGCGTACCTGCGCGAGTGGGGGCATCGCGGCCCGCACGAGTTCGAGGTCGCGGCGCCGCGCCCGGCCGAGGACCCCGGCTGGCTCGACCGGCAGCCGGCCGCCACCGCGAGCGACGCCGCCGCGCTGCTGGAACGCCGCCGCGACGCGAGCCAGGCGGCGTGGCGGCGCCTGCGCGAGCGGCACCCGCGCAAGGTCGCCGGGCTCCGGCGCCGGATCGGCCGCTGGGCGAAGGCGGCCCACGACCGGGAGGCGGCACGGTCGGAGGTCGTCCGCGTGTTCTGGGTGCTGCGCTCGTTCGTGCTGCGCGCCGCCGGGCTCACCGGCTGCGGCGACGACCTGTTCTTCCTGACCATCGACGAGATCGTCCGCCTGCTGCGCGGCGACCGCGGCCCGCTCGACCGGGTGGAGGAGCGGCGCCGGGCGTACGGGCGCTACGCCGCGCTGCCGCCCTACCCGGCCGTGATCCTCGGCCGCTTCGACCCGGAGGCCTGGGCCGCCGACCCGGACCGGCGCACCGACTTCTACGACGGCACCGCGCTCACCCCGCCGCGGGCCGCCGGCGCCGTGATCACCGGTTTCCCCGGGGCGTCCGGCGTCGTGACCGGCACGGTGCGCGTCCTGGCCCGGCCCGAGGACGGGGAACGGCTCGAGCCCGGCGAGATCCTGGTGACCACGGTGACCAACATCGGCTGGACGCCGCTCTTCCCGCGTGCGGCCGCCGTCGTCACCGACGTGGGCGCGCCGCTCTCGCACGCCGCGATCGTGGCCCGCGAGCTCGGCATCCCGGCCGTGGTCGGCTGCGGCGACGCCACCATGCGGCTGCGCGACGGCGACCGCGTCCGGGTGGACGGCGCCCGGGGCACGGTCCGGGTGATCAGCGACGAGGGGCCACGGCCTCCCACGGAAGCGTCACCTCACCCAGCCGCCACCGCGACCGGCCGCCGTAGGGAGGGCGGGTGAGCACCGGGTGGGTGCGGGCCAGCAGGCCGACCGCCTCGATCCAGCGGGCGCGCGGGCCGAACGCCGAGTGCGGCGCGGCGGTCGCCCAGCACCGGTCGAAGTCGGTGAGCAGGGTGTGCACCGGTTCGCCGGGGACGTTGCGGTGGATGAGGGTCTTGGGGAGGCGTTCGGCCAGCTCGGACGGCTGGTCGAGGGTGGCGAGGTGCGCCGCGAAGGTGATCGTGCGCGGTCCGGAGCGGGACAGCGTGACCCAGACGGCCCGGCGGCCGATCTCGTTGCAGGTCCCCTCGACCAGCACGCCCGCCGGGGCGAGCCTGGCGCGCAGCCCGTCCCAGGCCAGCCAGGCCGCCTCCTCGTCGTACTGCCGGAGGACGTTCAGGGCGCGCACGAGCACGGGCGGGCGGTCGACGGGCAGCTCGAAGCCGCCGCGCCGGAACGTCAGCCCGGGCAGCGGGTGCGCGTCGAGATGGGCGAGCCCGGACGCCACCCGGTCGGGTTCGATCTCGATGCCCACGACCTCCAGCCGCGGCGCGACGGCCCGGAGCCGCGTGTAGAGCTCGACCGTCGTCACGGGAGTCGCGCCGTACCCGAGGTCGACGGCGAGCGGCCGCGGCGCCGACCGCAGCGCCGCGGTCTGCGTCGCGGCGATCCAGCGGTCGATCCGGCGCAGCCGGTTGGGCGCGGTGGTGCCGCGGGTGATCTCACCGTCGGGTCTCTGGGATCGGGCGGGTCTCTGGGGTCGGGCCACTCTGGGATTCTCCCCGGACCACCCCACTGAACGTGATTCGGTAAGCGACGGGTTACGGTGATCCCGGGTAGCCGTGTGGCGCGCGCGGCACCCTTGGGATCCCTGGAGGAGTGCCGATGCCGGAACTCGACCTCGCCACCTTGCACGAGGCCGTCGAGGCCGCGATCCCGGACCGCGAGTGCCTCGTCTGGCAGGGCGGCAGGACGACCTGGCGGCAGATGGGCGACCGGACCCGGCGGCTGGCGAACGTATTGCACGCGCACGGCCTGGGCCGGCGCGAGCGCGACTGCGAGGCGTGGGAGTCGCCGCACGACCATCTGGCGCTCTACCTGCACAACGGCCCCGAATACCTGGAAGGCCTGCTGGGCGCGCACAAGGCCCGCGTCGCCCCGTTCAACGTCAACTACCGCTACGTGGACGACGAGCTGGCGCAGCTGTTCGGCGACTCGCGTCCGGCCGCGATCCTCTTCCACGCGCGGTTCGCCGGCGCCATCGGAAGGGTCGTCGATCGTGCAGGGAAGGAGGGCGGCACCTCGCCGCTGCTGCTCCAGGTCGCCGACGACTCCGGCGAGGAACTCCTGCCCGGCGCGCTCGACTACGAGACGGCCCTGGCCGAGGCGTCCCCCGGGCCGCTGGACCTGCGCCCCTCCCCCTCCGACCTGCACATCCTCTACACGGGAGGCACGACCGGCCTGCCCAAGGGCGTGTTGTGGCGGATCGGCGACCTCATGGTGGGCCCGCTCGGCCTGAGCCGCCGCGACGGAACGCCCATCACCGACCTGGCCGAGGCGGTCGAACGTGCCGTCCGGGGCGACCACCGGGTCCTGATCGGGCCGCCGATGATGCACGGCGCGGGAACGTGGTCGGCGCTCGGCGGCTGGTGCGGCGGCGCCTGCGTGATCTTCCCCGGCCGGGTGGACGGGCTCGACGCGGCCGACCTGCTCGCCACCGCCGAACGGGAACGCGTCACGCGCATGCCGATGGTCGGCGACGCGTTCGCCCGGCCGATCGTGGAGGAGCTGGAACGCGGCTCGTACGACCTGTCGGCCCTGCGCACCATGCTCAACTCGGCCGCCGCGATCAGCCCCGGGGTGAAGCGGCGGCTGCTGGAACGGCTGCCGAATCTGCGGATCGTGGACGTGCTCGGCTCGTCGGAGAGCGGTTTCGCGGTCACCCGGCAGGGCGCGGCGGACCGGCCGTTCCTCCCCGCGCCCGGCGCGGCGGTGCTGAGCGCCGACCGCGGCCGCCGGATGAAGCCGGGCGAGGACGAGATGGGCTGGCTCGCCAAGGGCGGCCGGGTGCCGCTCGGATACCTGAACGACCCGGACAAGACGACGGCGACGTTCATCACGGTCGACGGCGAGCGGCTCGTGGTCGCCGGCGACCGGGCGCGGCTGCTCGCGGACGGCACGGTCGAGGTGCACGGCCGGGAGGCGACCACGATCAACACGGGCGGCGAGAAGGTGTTCGCCGAGGAGGTCGAGGTCGTGCTGCGCGGGCTGCCCGGCGTGGCGGACGCGCTGGTGGTCGGGCGGCCCAGCGAACGCTGGGGCACCGAGATCGTGGCGGTCCTGCGAAACGCCGAAGGGGCCGCGCCGGACGACGCGGAGCTGCGCGCGGGGTGCGCGGCCCATCTCGCCCGATACAAGATCCCCAAGGCCTTCCTGCGGACGGACGGCGGCCTGCGCCTGCCCAACGGGAAGGCCGACTACGCCGCCGCCCGCGCCATCGTCGCCACCGCGGGCGGCAACCGACCCGAATCAGGTTCGGCCTAAGGTCTGTACTCGGCGGTATCCGGCGGTGGATGCTGGGCGGCATGCCTGATCTCACCGTGCTCCTCGCCGACCTTACGGCCGAGGGCGACGACCTGGAGTCCCTCGTGGCGGGCCGGCCCGCCGGGGACTGGGCCACGCCGACCCCCGCCGAAGGCTGGACGGTCGCCCACCAGATCGCCCACCTGGCCTGGACCGACGACCAGGCGCTGGCGGCGGCGACCGACGAGGCCGCCTTCAACGAGATCATCGCCCAGGCGATGGCGAACCCCGGCGCGTTCGTCGACGACGGCGCGGCCGAGGGGGCGGAGGCCGAGCCCGCGTTGCTCCTCGCCCGCTGGCGCGCCGGCAGGGCGGCGCTCGCCGAGGCGCTCACCCAGGTGCCCGCGGGGGCGAGGCTGCCCTGGTTCGGGCCGCCGATGGGCGTCGCCTCCATGGCCACCGCGCGGCTGATGGAGACGTGGGCGCACGGGCAGGACGTCGCGGACGCGCTCGGCGTACGGCGCGAGCCGACGCACCGGCTGCGGCACGTCGCCCACATCGGGGTGCGCACCCGCGACTTCTCCTACGCCAACCGGGGTCTGACGCCGCCGGAGGAGACCTTCCGGGTCGTCCTGTCCGCGCCCGGCGGGGACGAGTGGACGTGGGGTCCCGACGACGCCGGGCAGGCGGTGCGCGGCCCGGCGCTCGACTTCTGCCTCCTGGTCACCCAGCGGCGCCACCGCGCCGACCTCGCGCTGACCGCGGAGGGCGCGGACGCCGACCGCTGGCTCGACCTGGCGCAGGCGTTCGCAGGTCCGCCCGGCAACGGCAGGACGCCCGCGTCGGCGTGAGAGGTTCCCCACTCTTGGAGATCATGGGAGTTCGAAACGCTTCGAACGGGACATGTCTCCAGACATGACCATGTTGATCGCCTATGACGGCTCCGACGACGCCAAGGCCGCGATCGCGTTCGCGGGAAAGCACGTGACCCCGGCCCCGACCGTCGTCCTCGTCGTGTGGGAGCCGCTGCTCGTCCAGATCGCCCGTTCCGCGATGGCCACCCCCGCCGCCTTCGTCGGCGACGACGCCGAGGCGGAACGGCAGCAGCGCGAGGAGGCCGAGAGCTTCGCGGCCGAGGGCGCCGAACTCGCCCGCAAGGCCGGGCTCACCGACGTCAAGCCGCACGCCGAGGCCAGCACCGGCCCGATCTGGTCCACCATCGTGGACGTCGCCGAGGAGCTCGACGCCTCGCTCGTCGTCACCGGCTCGCGCGGGCTGGGGCGGGCCAAGTCGGTCCTGCTGGGCAGCGTCTCCGACCGCATCCTGCGCCATGTCAAGCGCCCGGTGCTGATCGTCCCGCATCACGAGGACGACTGATCCGGCGGCGGCCGGACTCCGGCCGAACTGGAGCCGGACTTGAGCCGGGCTCCGGTCAGGGGTTGAGCGCTTTGGCGAACGCGGTGTAGGCGTCCTGCCCGAAGAGCACGAACCGGGCGTCGCTGACCTGGCTCGGGGTCGACCGGACCGTGTCGACGGCGATGCGCGCGGCGTCGTCGATCGGCCAGCCGTAGATCCCTGCCGAGACGGCGGGGAACGCGACGGACCGGGCACCCAGGTCGTCGGCCACCCGCAGCGACTCGCGGTAGCAGGAGGCCAGCAGGCCCGACCGGTCCTCGGACGTGGAGTAGACCGGGCCGACGGTGTGGATCACCCATTGCGCCGGCAGGTCGCCCGCGGTCGTCGCCACGGCCTGGCCGGTGGGAAGCCCGGCGCCGTAGTGCGACGCCCGCAGCCTGCGGCAGTCGTCCAGGATCGCCGGGCCGCCCCGGCGATGGATCGCACCGTCCACGCCGCCGCCACCGAGCAGCGAGGAGTTCGCCGCGTTGACCACGGCGTCCGCCCGCTGCTCGGTGATGTCCCCGAGCACCAGCTCGATCCGCATCGTCCACCTCCTCTCCCCACCCTTTCATCGGCCCCTCAGCCCGTCGACTCACCTCAGCCCGTCGACACCGCAGTGCGTCGGACACCTCGGCGCGTCGACACCTCAGTGCGGCGGCTCACCTCAGTGCGTCGACTCACCTCAGTGCGTCGACTCACCTCAGTGCGTCGACACCGCAGCATTTCGACGCCTCAGCACTTCGACGCCTCAGCACTTCGACGCCTCAGCACTTCGACGCCTCAGCACTTCGACAGCTCAGCGCCCCGACACTCAGCACCTCGACAGCTCAGCGGCCCGGCCGTCGCGGAGCTCCAGGCGGGAGCCGGTGAAGCGGCTCCGCGACAGCCGGTCGTGGGTCACCATGACGAGCGTTCCCGCGAAGTCCGCGAGCGCCTCGTCCAGCTCCTCCACCAGCAGCGGCGACAGGTGGTTGGTCGGCTCGTCCAGAAGCAGCAGGTCGACCGGCCTGCTCACCAGCCGCGCCAGCTCGACCCGCCGCCGCTGGCCGACCGACAGGGCGCCGAGCGGCAGCGCAAGGTCGTCCAGGCGGAAGAGCCCGAGCGCGAGCAGCTCCGCGGCGTGCTCGTCCGGCGGGCCAGGGCGTCCCGCGGCGAACGCCTCCAGCACGGTCCGCCTCGCCGGGCCCGCGACGCCCTCCTGACGGAGGTGGCCGACGCGATGCGGGCGGACCACCGAGCCTGAGTCCGGCGCCAGCTCACCGGCCAGGACGCGCAGCAACGTCGTCTTGCCCGCGCCGTTCGGGCCGGTGACCAGCAGCCGCTCCCCCGGTGCGAGCCGGAGCCCGTCCAGCGCGAGCCGCCCGTCCACCCGGACGCCGGAGAGCTCCACCGCACCGCCGTCACCGGAGATCCGGGCGCCGAACCGCAGCGGCTCCGGAGGCGGCGGCACCGCGTTCTCCCGCAGGGTCGCCAGCCGCTCGTTGGCGATGCGGACGCGCTTGGCCGTGCCGTGCGAGGTCGAACGGGACCGGTGCGCGCCGGCGCCGGTGTTGAACAGCGGGGTCTTGCGCCCGAGGGTCGCGAGCCAGGCACCGCCCGTCTCCACCAGCCGGGCCTGCCGGGCGACCTCGGCCGTCCACTCCTCGTGACGCCGCCGCCAGGCCTCCCGCGCCGCGGCCTTGGCCCTCAGATACCCGGCGTAGCCGTCGCCGTAGCGCCGCACGCCGCGGGTGTCGTGATCGACCTCCAGGATCGTGGTGGTGGTCCTCTCGAGGAACGTGCGGTCATGGGTGATCACGACGACCGTGCCGTGGTGGGTCCTGACGTAGTCCTCCAGCCAGGACACCGCCGCGTCGTCGAGATCGTTCGTCGGCTCGTCCAGGAGCAGGAGCTCCGGTGCCGCCGCGAGCGTCGCCGCCAGCACCAGCCGGGAGAGCTGCCCGCCGGACAACGTCGCGAGGCGGCGGCCCCGGTCGAGGCCGGGGAGCCCGAGGCCGTGCAGGGCGATGTCCACCCTGGCGTCGGCCTCGTACCCGCCGCGGCGCTCGAACTCGGTCAGCAGGTCACCGTACGCGCCCAGCACGGCCTCATCTGCGCTGCCGCCCGCACTGCCGTCTGCGCTGCCGCCCGGACTGCCGCCCGCACTGCCGCCCGTGCTGCTGCCTGTGCTGCCGCCTGTCGTGCCGTCCGCCGAGCTGAGCTGGGCCTCGGCTGCCCGCAGGGCCGCTTCGAGCTCCCGGACATCGGCGAGCGCCAGGTCGATGACGTCGGCGACCGTGTCCCCGGCGAGCAGCCCCTCCAGGCTCTGCGGCAGGTAGGCCGTCCCGCCGGGGGCGACGACGGTGAGATCACCGTTGTCGGGCCGCTCCCGCCCCGCCATCACCTTCAGCAGGGTCGACTTGCCCGAGCCGTTCTCGCCGATGATCCCGACCTTCTCGCCGGGCTTGACGGTGAACGAGACCCGGTCGAGCACGACGCGGTCGTCGTAGCGCTTCGTCACCTCGGACAGCGCGAGCTGGGCGACGGACCGTCTCGTCTCGTCAAGCCCTCCTTCAGTCGTCGTCCCCGTCGTCGTCCTTGCCATCGCCGTTCCCGCCATCGTCGTCGGACCGGTCGTCCGGGACGTTCGCGACGACCTTGCCCGAGGCGGCGTCCACCTTCAGCTCGCGCTTGGCGCCGTCCTTGCCCACCACCTCGACCTCCCAGGCGGGCGCGCCGCCGTTGCCACCGCCGGCGCCGTCGTCGGAATCGTCGTCGGAATCGAGGTCGACGGAGGACACGTGGCCCGGGACGGTCTTCAGCGCGATGCCCGCCGCGTCGGCCGCGCTCACCTTGGCCGACCGCGCCAGCTGGGTCTCGGCCGCGCGTTCCCGCTGGTCATCGTCACCGCCGCCGTCCGCGGCGACGGCGGTGGCCGTTCCGCCGACCGCGACCACGCTCGCGGCGATCGCGCCCACCAGGAGCCTCCGGCCGGTCACCAGACGCCGTACGTCACGCTTCATCAGATCCTCCTCGGTCGTTTCGCTCGCTGACGGGACCCACGCTGGCGGACCGACCTGAGGCGCACCTGAAGCAACCTGAAGGACGCTTCAGGTGCGTCTGGCAGCCTGGGGACATGCGCCTGCTGATCGTGGAGGACGAACGCCGCCTGGCCGCGTCCCTGGCCAAGGGGCTGACGGCCGAGGGGTTCGCGGTCGACGTCGTCCACGACGGCACGGCGGGCCTGCACCGGGCGTTCGACCACGAGTACGACCTGATCCTGCTGGACATCATGCTGCCCGGCATGAACGGCTACCGGGTCTGCGCGGCGCTGCGCGCGGCCGGGGACGAGACGCCGATCCTGATGCTCACCGCCAAGGACGGCGAGTACGACGAGGCCGAGGGGCTGGACACCGGCGCCGACGACTACCTGACCAAGCCGTTCTCGTACGTGGTGCTGCTGGCGCGCGTCCGCGCGCTGCTCCGCCGGCGCACCCGCGGCGGCGCCTCCACGATCGTGCTCGGCGACCTGACCGTGGACCCGGCCGCGCGGTCGGTCCGGCGCGGCGACACCGAGGTCGAGGTCACGGCCAAGGAGTTCGCCGTGCTGGAGCACCTCGCGGTGAACGCCGGGCTGGTGGTCTCCAAGGGCCAGATCCTCGAACACGTGTGGGGCGCGGCGTACGACGGGGACCCCAACATCGTCGAGGTCTACGTGAGCGCGCTGCGCCGCAAGCTCGACGCCCCGTTCGGCCGCAGGTCGATCGTCACCGTGCGCGGCTCCGGCTACCGGCTCGTGACGGACGGCGGCTGAGATGCGCCGGCCGTTCGCCTCCGTCCGGGCGCGCACCACGCTGACCGCGACCGTCGTCGTCGCGGCCGCGCTGGTGGTCACCGGGCTCGCGGTGGTGCTGATCCTGCGGGCGGGGCTCGACCGGCAGACCGACCTGCGGTCCGAGGTCACCGCGCGGGAGGTCGCCGCGCAGCTCTCGACGGGGGTGCCTGCCGCACGGCTCGATCTGCCGGACGGCGAGGAGCACCCGGTCCAGGTCGTGGCCTCCGGGGGCCGGGTGGTGGCGGCCAGCGAGAAACTGACCGCCGTCAGCGGCACGGGCGTCCCGGCCGCGCCGCCCGCCACCGCCGCCCCGAGCCCGGCCGGGGACGCTGATGACGGCGCTGACAGCGACGGCACCGACAACGACGGCACCGACAACGATCGCGACGACGACTCCCCGCCGCCGCGCGGCGAGGTCTCCGACGACGTCCGGCACGGCGCCGGGAGCGCCACGGTGGACGGCGAGAGCGCCGGCTACCGGTTCGCCTCCGTCGAGGTCACGACTCCCGCCGGCGAGACGCTCACCGTCCACGCGGGCACCGACGTCGAGAGCGCGCGGGCGGCCGTGGGCACCGTGACCAGGGCCATGCTCGCCGGCCTGCCGCTGCTGCTGCTCGTGGTGGCGGGCGTGACCTGGCTGGTCACCCGCCGCGCGCTGCGGCCGGTCGCCGCCATCCGCGGCGAGCTCGCCGCGATCACGGCGTCCAGCGACCTGGCCCGCCGCGTCCCGGTGCCGGCGTCCCACGACGAGGTGGCCGACCTGGCGGTCACCACCAACGAGACGCTGACCGCGCTGGAACGTTCGGTCGAGCGGCAGCGCGGCTTCGTCGCGGACGCGTCCCACGAGCTGCGCAGCCCCATCGCCGCGCTGCGCACGGAACTGGAGGTCGCCGCCGCGCACCCCGAGCTGCTCGATCTGGACGGGCTGACCGGCGAGGTCGTCCGCCTCCAGCACCTGGCGGCGGATCTGCTGCTGCTCGCCCGGCTGGACGCGGGCGAGCGGCCCGCACGGCCGAAACCGGTCGCGCTCGCCGATCTCGTCCGGGAGGAGGTCGCGCGCCGAGCTGCCACCGACCGGATCCCCGTCACTTTCGATCTGCGGGCGGCCCCGGTCGTGGAGGGTTCGCCCGAGCGACTCGCCCGGGTGCTGGGCAACCTGCTGGACAACGCGCAACGGCACGCGTCCTGCGAGGTGAACGTCACGTTGCGGGAGGAGGACGGAGGGTGGGCAGTGATGGACATCACTGACGACGGTCCCGGAGTCCCCGAAGCCGACCGGGAACGGATCTTCGAACGCTTCGTCCGGCTCGACGACGCGCGCAGCCGCGACGACGGCGGCGCGGGGCTCGGCCTGGCCATAGCCCGTGACCTGGTGCGGATTCTGGGCGGTACGCTCACCGTGGGAGCCGTCCCACGGGGAGGTGCGCACTTCCGGATCCGGCTGGCCGTCCGCGACGTCCCGGGCGGAAGTCGTGGCCGTGCGTAGATGGTGGAATACAGTGAGTAGGCCGCGCTCGGCCGCGCCGGGCGTGACCTGGCGTGAGTCTCTGCCTATCCTTCCTGGAGGCGGCCACAAAGGCGTGCAGTCGTGGAGGTACCCCCCTTGAAGATTCTTGTCGCCGGCGCAACCGGTGTCGTCGGCCGTCGGCTGGTCCCCCTGCTCGTCAAGGCCGGGCACGAGGTCACCGGCACGACCCGGTCGTCCGAACGCGCCGAGTCCGTTCGCTCCCAGAAGGCCGATCCGCTCGTCGTGGACGTCTTCGACAACGCGGCGTTGCACGACGCCGTCCTCGCCGTACGGCCGGACGTGATCGTCCACCAGCTCACCGACCTGAGCGGCGAGGACTTCGCCGCCAACTCGGAGCTGCGCATCCAGGGCACCCGCAACCTGGTGTCGGCCGCCAAGGCCGCCAACGTCGAGATGATGATCGCGCAGAGCATCAGCTGGCTCTACGCGCCGGGCGACGCCCCGGCGGTGGAGACCGACGCGCTCGACCCGGCGCTGCCGCCCTACGAGGGCGTGGCCGCGCTGGAGGAGTCGGTCGCCGAGCTGCCGCGCGGCGTCATCCTGCGTTACGGCGCGCTCTACGGCCCGGGCACCTGGTACGCGACGGACGGCGCGATCGCCGACCGGGTGCGCGCGGGCAGCCTGCGGCCGTCCCCGGCGTGGACCTCGTTCGTGCACGCCGACGACGCGGCGGCCGCCGCGCTGGCGGCGCTCGACTGGCCGGCCGGCCCGGTCAACATCGTCGACGACGAGCCCGCGACCACGGCCGACTGGCTGCCGGTCTACAGCGCCGCGCTGGGCGCGCCGCTGCCGGCCAACGCCCGGCACGCCGCGGCGACGGGCCGCCCGGTCTCCAACGCCAAGGCGCTCGACCTCGGGTGGAAGCCGCAGATCCCGTCGTGGCGGCTCGGGTTCGCCGAGCTCGGCGGCGATCAGGCCTGACCGGTCTCGAACCTGCTGATCCGGTCGCCGTCGAGGGTGAAGTCCCAGCGGGTGCTCATCGCGCCCCAGGTGTCGTTGCGATAGTCGACGATCATGCCGAGACCGCCCGGGTCCTCACGGCGCACGTCGAAGTGGCCGTGGGCGGCGAAGATCTCCCGGTCGGCCCAGGCGTCGAGGTCCTGGGGCCTGCCGTCGTCGGTCATCGCGGCGTCGCGGGTGAGCAGCCCGCGGAACGCCGCCCGGTCTCCCTGGTTGATGGCCTCGGCGAACTTGCGCACGACCGGATGGGCCGGCAGGCGGGGCGTCTTCGGCGTCATGGCCCCCAGTGAACGTGCCACCGGGTCAGCCGCGCTCCCCTAACGGGTCAAGAAAGAACCGATCCCTGCACGTTCGCCCGATCGGCCCCTGATCGTCCGTGCTGATCGTCCGCGCTGATCGTCCGTGCTGATCATGCACTCTGATCATGCGCTCTGATCATGCGCAGTGATCATCCGAACTGGAACGATCGCTTCGCCAGGCCGTGCCAGAAGCCGTCGATCACCGACCGGCCGCCCGCCTCCCCCGCCCCGAGGGCCACGAACAGCGGCGCGAAGTGCTCGGTGCGCGGATGCGCGAGCCGCGCGGCGGGCGCCTTGCCCGCGAAGTCCAGCACCGCGTCGACGTCGCCGGCCCCGACGGCCCGCTCCGCCCACTCGTCGAACTCGGCCGACCAGGCCGGCGCCTCCCCGTGCGGGTCCTGCCGCATCTCGCGCAGGTTGTGGGTCGTGAAACCGCTGCCGACGATGAGCACGCCCTCGTCGCGCAGCGGCGCCAGCCTCGTGCCCAGATCGAACAGCTCCGCCGGCTCCAGGGTCGGCATCGACATCTGCAACACCGGGATGTCGGCCTCCGGGAACATCTCCACCAGCGGAACGTAGGCCCCGTGGTCGAGCCCGCGTTCGGCGTCCTGCGTGACGCCGGGCAGCAGCTTGCGCACGTCCTCGGCCAGCGCGGGCGCGCCCGGCGCCTCGTACTTCACCTCGTAGTAGTGCTGCGGGAAACCCCAGAAGTCGTAGACGAGCGGCACCGTCCGGGTCGCCCCGATGGCCAGCGGCGCCTCCTCCCAGTGCGCCGACACCACGAGGATCGACGTGGGCCGCGGCAGGTCGTCCGACCAGCGGGCCAGCTCGCGCGTCCAGACCGCGTCGTCGGCCAGCGGCGGCGCGCCGTGGCTGAGATAGAGCACCGGCATCCGGGCCATGGCAGCCTCCCGAGCAATGATTGATACTTCAACCACCAGCGTACGCGGGTTTCCGCGCCGTGCGACTCGCGGGCCGTGCGACTTTCCGGGCCGTGTGACTTTCCGGGCCGTGTGACTTTCCGGGCCGTGTGACTTTCCGGGCCGTGTGACTTTCCGGGTCCTGTGACCGGGGCGATGATGACGGGATGGACCCCAAGGAGAGGCTGACGGCGATCTGCGCGGCGTTCCCCGAGTCCGTCGTGGAGGAGAGCCCGCCGCACGTGGGCTTCAAGGTGCGCGGCAAGACCTTCGGCTGGTACACCAGCGACCATCACGGTGACGACCGTGAGGCGCTGACCTGCAAGGCGGCGCCGGGCGAGCAGGAGTCCCTGATCGCCGCCGACCCGGACCGCTTCTTCCGGCCCGCCTACCTCGGCCACCGCGGCTGGATCGGCGTACGGCTGGACGTGGCCGGCGTCGACTGGGACGAGGTCGCCGAGATGGCGGCGGAGAGCTATCGGCTGGTCGCGCCGAAGCGGCTGGCGGCCCAGCTCAAGTAGGCGGCGACCCCGAGCCTCGTCCGAGTCTGAGCCTGGAGCTGGCCTAAGCCTGGAGCTGGCCTGAGCCTGGGGCTGGATCTGGGTCCGAGCCTGTGTCCGGGCTGAGCCCGGATCTGGGGCTGGGGGCGGGCGTCGTTGGGGTCAGAGGAACTCGATCTCGTGGGTCTTGGCCTCGGGGTAGGCGGCGCGCAGGAGGTCGGTGCCCTCCTCGACCATGCCCTCGCGGTCGGCGTCCGAGACGGGCTCGAAGAGTTCGATCCACACGGTCGCGACGCCGCGCTTCTTCTCGTGCTTCCACATGCCGTGGACGAAGCCGTCGACCAGGACGGCCGCGCGGATGATGCCGTTGACGGTGAAGAGGCGCTTGCGGTGCTCCTCGGAGACGATCCGGGCACGGTCGGCGTGGGAGAGCGTGAGGTTGTCGAACTCCGGCACGAACCGGATCGGGGCGGGGACGCCGGGGCCCGGGCGGGGAGCGTCGGGCAGGTCGTAGAGCACCTTGCCGTTCTCGTCCGCGAACGTGACCAGCTCGGGCGCCAGGCGTTCGAACACCTCGCCCAGGAGCGTGAGGCCGGACCAGTGCTGCGCGTCCATCACGGTGGCCGGCCCGAACGCGGCCAGGTAGCGCAGCACCATGCGGTCGAGGGAGGCTCCGCGGTCGAGGGAGGCTTCGGGCGAGCGGCCGAGCCACGACTCGAGGGTGGTGTGCCTGGCCAGGCCGCTCTTGCCCCACAGGCCGCGGGGCGGGGTCTGCACGAGCGGGATCGCCGTCCGGGAGGCCCAGTTGAGCAGCTCGGGGTCGCCGGACGGGAACCGTTCGGCGAGAAGGGCGCGCATCTCCTTGTCGGTGCGGGGCTCCCTGAACAGCTCGCGGGCGGCCGCCTCCAGCGCGGGCAGGTCGATGCCGCTCAGGTCACGGCCGTTGCCGGTCCGCACGCTCCGGTCGGCGATCGCCTGGGTGAGGGGGCGCAGCGCCAGGGCGTCGCGTCCGCTCACCAGGTGGAGGGTGCCGCGCATCAGGACGATGCGCACGGCTTCGCGTTCGCTGAGAAGGGTGGCGAGGTCGTCGAACGCGAATCCGGCGAGGCGGCTCCACAGCCCGATGTAGGGCGGCGTCGGAGCCTGGGCCTGCATGCCCACCAGATGCTCGACGGCGGCGAGGGCAGGAAGCTCGTGCCGTTCGAGCAGCAGCTGGCGAGCCAGCAGCGCCCGGTTGAGCGACCACCGGTCGAGCACCTGGCCGGCGGTCGCGGAGGCCGGGGAGTCAGTCGTCATAGCGTCCTCTCAGCTCCTGCCAGTTGGGAGGGGGGCCGGGCAGCTCCTCCGCCTCCGGCATGTGCAGCGCCGCCAGGTACAGCTCCAGATAGCGGTGTTGCAGCCGGTTCATCCGCTCATCGTCCCCGATGCGGATGGTGTGCAGGTGCTCCAGGAGGACGGAGATGTCACCGACCTCGATGTCGCGGCGCAGCGCGCCCGCCTCCTTGGTGCGCTCCAGCAACTTCAGGGTGGCCATGTGGATGGCCTGCCCCTTCTTCGCCATCTCCTCGGTGACGGGGAAGCTGCCGGCCAGCCGCATGGTGAGGGAGCCCGCGCCGATGTCCAGGCAGCGGCGCATGAAGTCGGCGAACGCGGACCACGCCTCCCGGTCGTCCTCCAGCGCCGCCTCCACCTGGGTGAGGTAGCGGTCCATCCCGTCGTCGGCCAGACGCTGGAGCAGCTCTTCCTTGCTCTTGTACCGCCGGTAGAGGGCGCTGATGCCGACGCCGGCGTGCTCGGCCACAGCGGAGATCGGCGCACCGGGGTCCGCGGTGAACACGGCCCGCGCGGCCTCTTTGATCAGCTCGTCGTTCCGGGCCGCCTGGGCCTTGCGGCCGCTCATGGGAGCTTGCGTCTTGGTCTCCATGCCACCCATAGTAAGGGAACGAAGAATTCCGTTCTATATTGCGATCCCGCGATTTTCTCTGTACGCTGTACGCTGTTATCCTACAGGCGAGAACTGGGGGAAGTGGGAAGAATGGGCCAGATGAAGGACGAAGCAGAACGGCATCCCGCCGACAGCCATGACGTGATCAAGGTCCGGGGGGCGCGGGAGAACAACCTGGCCGACGTCTCCCTGGACATCCCCAAGCGCCGGCTCACCGTCTTCACCGGGGTGTCCGGGTCAGGCAAGTCGTCCCTCGTCTTCGGCACGATCGCGGCCGAGTCGCAACGCCTGATCAACGAGACGTACTCCGCGTTCCTCCAGTCGTTCATGGCGAGCCCGGGCCGCCCGGACGTCGACGCCCTGCACAACCTGAGCGCCGCGATCGTGGTCGACCAGGAGCGCATGGGCGCCAACGCGCGGTCGACGCTCGGCACCGCCACCGACGCGTACACCCTGCTGCGCATCCTCTACAGCCGCATCGGCGAGCCGCACGTCGGTCCTTCGTTCGCGTTCAGCTTCAACACCGCGGCCGGCATGTGCCCGGAGTGCGAGGGCATCGGCCGCAAGTCCGAGATCGACGTGGACGAGCTGATCGACCGCGACAAGACCCTGAACGAGGGCGCCATCACCGTGCCCGGCTTCGGCGTCGACACCTGGTACTGGGGCGCCCTGGCCCACTCGGGGTTCTACGACCCCGACGTCAGGGTCCGCGACTTCAGCGACCAGGAGTGGGAGGACTTCCTCCACAAGCCCGCCACCAAGATCAAGGTCAACGGCACCAACGTGACCTACGAGGGCCTCCTGGTGAAGGTCCAGCGGCTCTACCTGTCCAAGGACCGCGAGTCGATGCAGCCGCACATTCGCACGTTCGTCGACCGGGCCGTCACGTTCACCACCTGCCGCGCCTGCGGCGGCTCCCGGCTCAACCCGGCCGCCCTGTCCTCGAAGATCAAGGGCAGGAACATCGCCGACTGCGCGTCGATGCAGGTCAACGAGCTGGCCGACTTCGTCCGCGAGATCGACGACCCGTCGGCCGGGCCGCTGCTCAGCGGGCTCGGTCACACCCTCGACTCGCTGGTCGAGATCGGCCTCGGCTACCTGAGCCTCGACCGGGAGTCCGGCACGCTCTCCGGCGGCGAGGCTCAGCGCGTCAAGATGGTCCGGCACCTGGGCTCGCCGCTGACCGACGTCACCTACGTCTTCGACGAGCCGACGGTCGGCCTGCACCCGCACGACATCCAGCGCATGAACGACCTGCTCCGGCGCCTGCGCGACAAGGGCAACACGGTGCTGGTCGTCGAGCACAAGCCGGAGACGATCGAGATCGCCGACCATGTGGTCGACCTCGGCCCGGGCGCCGGCACCAACGGCGGGCACATCACGTTCACCGGCGACCTGGCCGGGCTGCGCGCGTCCGGCACGCTCACCGGCCGGCACCTCGACCACCGGGCCCGGCTGCGCGACGAGGTGCGCGAGCCGACCGGCCTGATCTCGATCGAGCACGCCACGCTGCACAACCTCAAGGACGTGAACGTCGACGTCCCGACCGGGGTGCTCACCGTCGTCACCGGCGTCGCGGGCTCCGGCAAGAGCTCGCTGATCCACGGTTCGCTCGCCAAGCGGGACGGGGTCAACGTGGTCGACCAGTCGGCGATCCGCGGGTCCCGGCGCAGCAACCCGGCCACCTACACCAGCCTGGCCGACCCGATCCGCACCGCGTTCGCCAAGGCCAACGGGGTCAAGGCCGCGCTGTTCAGCGCCAACTCCGAGGGCGCCTGCCCCAACTGCAAGGGCATCGGCCTCGTCTACACCGACCTGGCGATGATGGCCGGGGTCGCCTCCGTCTGCGAGGAGTGCGACGGCAAGCGCTTCACGCCCCAGGTGCTCACCTACGAGCTGCGCGGCAAGAACATCAGCGACGTGCTGGGCATGTCGGTCGCCGAGGCCCGCGACTTCTTCACCGAGAAGCAGGCCCGCGCGATCCTCGACCGGCTCGCCGACGTCGGGCTCGGCTACATCACCCTGGGCCAGCCGCTCAACACCCTGTCCGGCGGCGAGCGGCAGCGGCTCAAGCTGGCGATCCGGATGGCCGAGAAGGCGACGACCTACATCCTGGACGAGCCGACCACCGGCCTCCACCTGGCCGACGTCGACCAGCTCCTCGCGCTGCTCGACCGGCTGGTGGACGCGGGCAACACGGTCATCGTCATCGAGCACCACCAGGCCGTGATGGCGCACGCCGACTGGATCATCGACATGGGACCGGGCGCCGGCCACGACGGCGGCCGCGTCGTCTTCACCGGCACCCCCACCGACCTGATCGCCAAGTCCAACGGCCTGACCGCGCAACACCTCGGCGAATACGTCAACGGCGCCTAGCTGTGCATGGCCAGACGGGATCCCTCTTTGCAGATGGGCACTCCGGGTAGCTGGGGGCGTCCCCGGAAGACGGGGCGTCCCCGGAAGACGGGGCGCCCCGGATAGATGAGGCACTCCGGGCGGTGAAGGCCTCGGGCGGTGAAGGCCTCGGGCGGTGCGGCCTCGGGCGGTGCGGCCTCGGGCGGTGCGGCCTCGGGCGGTGCGGCCTCGGGCGGTGCGGCCTCGGGCGGTGCGGCCTCGGGCGGTGCGGCCTCGGGCGGTGGAAGGCTACTCCGCCCCTCTAACTGACGCTTGGGCCGCTCATCGTTGACACTTCTGGCGGATCAGGGTCACTCGCTTGGCTTATGCAGTTGCCCGACTACAAGAAGTGCGGACCGTAGGTCAAACCGGGCAGCGGCGAGGAAGAAGGTGTGGTTGAGGCCTGGCGCCTCGCAGCGGGTCAACGCATCTCCGGTTCTCTCATTAGCCCTTTCAGGGCTGGCGGCATCGGTCACCCCTTTGGCGAATTTCGGTGCCCGAGTGCGGCCGGGTACGGCCTTCTATTCAAACTTGGCAGCGACAAGAAAGTAGGCGGCTGGTCGGGGTCTTGTGTCATTGCGCGGGTGGGGGGTGGCTGATGTTCGGACGTTGTGGCCGCGCGAAGCGCGGGTTTCAGTGCAACCTCAGGCGGCGGCCTGCCTTTCCCTATTCGCATGACTCGGCTTCTGAGACCTCAGCCAACGTGACGGCAATGCTCGGGGAGGCGGGGGTGTGCGCGTTGGGTCAGTTCGGCTCCGCTCAGCCGTCCATCTGCGGCAACCGGCTTAGACTCCGCCTCACCCGTGCCGGGCCACGCGCCGACCGTGGGACGAAAGATCCACCTGTAACGGCGGCCAGAGAAATGATGGCCACCTGCGGCCAATCGAAATGTCCGTAATCAGATAATTGCAATCTGTGACCGGTCATATAATTGGGGGTATGAGTTCGATCGTGGCGGATCTGGAGTCCGCTTCCACCGCTGAATTGGTGGAAGCGGCAGCGGCGATCGCCACCCAGCTCACCCAACGTCCCGCCCCCGACTCCGGGTCTGCTTGCATGGAGTTGGCCGAGGAGTTGGCGCGTGCGGTCGACCAAACCGAATTCGCGTTGGCCGCGATGATTGCGGTGGTGGATCGCACGGGTGAAATGAAGCGCTGGGGGCTGCCGTCCACGCAGGCGTGGCTGCGCTGCCGTCTGGGGATGCGGGAAGGCCGCGCCAAGGAACGCATCACTCTGGCCCGGCAGTTGCCGCGTTTGGAGCGGGTGGGCAAGGACCTGGCCGCCGGTGCCCTGTCGCTCGGCTACGCGGCTACGGTTGCCGACGCCGTGCAGCGGTTGAACGATGAGGACTGCGCGGCCGCCGAGGACATCCTGCTGAACGCGGCGAACGATGGCTTGTCGGCGGGGAAGGTTGCCCGGCTCGGCCGCAAGATCCATGACCTGGTGAACGAGGCCGATGGCACCGAGAAGGCGCCCGAGGACGTTCAGCGCGGCTATGAGCGGTCGTGGTTGACGTTGAGTCGTTCGCTGGATGGCGGGTCGTATGTGAACGGGTGGCTCAATCCCGAAGACGCCGCGATCCTGGACGGCACCCTCGGCCCGCTGACCAAACCGGCTGGGACCGACGACCGGCGCGACCTTGGGGAGCGGACGGCGGCGGCGCTGACCACCGTGCTGTCGCACGGGCACAAGGACACCCGCGTCACCGTCATCGCCAACCTTGAGACATTGATGGGTGAGGACGCGCCTGGCTGGCTGCGGGACGGCACCCCCATCCCGGCCGAGCAGGTGCGGCGGCTGGCCCTTACCGCCGGAGTCTCGCCCCTGCTCCTGGGGCCGGGCAGCGTGCCGCTCTACCTGGGCCACACCACCCGCATCGCCAGCCCAGGCCAACGCCGCGTCCTGGAAACCCAATACGACACCTGCGCGGTGCGTGGGTGTGAGGTGCCGGGTTTCCTGTGCGAGGTCGACCATGTTGATGGGTGGGCGCTGGGAAACAGCCCGACCGATATCGACAAACTCGCGCTGTGCTGTGGGTGGCACAACCGCTGGAAACACACCCACCCGGCACAAATGCAGATCACCAAAGACCGGCACGGACGCTACGTCTACCGGACGTTGCCACCGGATGGGGTCGCACGATCCAGACGCGGCAGACCACCCACGGGAAGATCACCCGACGCGGGCGACAACCCTTGGGGCGATCACCATCTCGCAGCCTGATGGGAGCTGACGAGTCGGCCACGCTGCGCAGACTCGGTCTCTGGTATGCCCCTGGGTGGGTGAGCACTCCCAGACAAGCCGCTCTGGACGGCCTCGTGGGCGCGCACCTGGCAGAGACAGTGCCTTCAGCCGTCGATGCGGAGGGAAATACGGATGCGTCCGTCCAAGCTCGCGACGGTCACTCGGCCCCTGACATCTTGAGGCTCCTGACGAGCACGGCAAAGGAGTGGCGGTTCAGGTGCAGTTTCGGTCCGGCCGGGTCGGTGGAGTCCCGCACACCGATGACCTGGCCGACAGGACCGAGCGTCAACGCCGCCACCTCGACACAGGTCGTTGCGTCGTCGCCCCCGCTATAGCTGCTCTTACGCCAGACGGTCATCGCGATCCCTCTCCGCCTATGTCCCGGAGTGCCTGCTCGACCAGCGCGTACGAATCCGGCTCGCTGAGCGCCGCCGCGCACACCCTCTCGAAGACCACGCTGTAACGCGCGACATCATCGTCACCTTCGAGAAAGATAGCTTGGATCAGCCCCTCGATGAAGGCGAGCGTGAAGTCGCCGGATTCGACGTCCAGCACCGTGAAGGCGCCCTCTGGACTGGGCAGGGTGGTGGCGGAGAACGGGAGCACGCGGAGCCGGACGTTGGGCGTGCGCGACGCCTCCAGCAACCGATGGAGCTGACCTGCCATGACCTCCGCGCCGCCGGTCATCTGCCGGAGAACGGTCTCGCTGATGACGGCATCCAGGAAGGCGGGGTTCGGCCTCGTGAGCGCCTCCTGCCGGGCCATCCGGAAGGCCACGGAGCTGTCATAGTCACGGTCCCCGACAGGCGGGCGCGACCGCATGACGGCGCGGGCGTACTCCGGGGTCTGGAGCAGGCCCGGGACCACGTTCGGCTGGAACGTCCGGATCCTGGCCGAGTCCTGCTCCAGGCGGACGGCATCGCTGATCACCGGGGTGGGAGACAGGTTCGCGTGCCGCTTGACCCACTCCTTGGAGCGGCCCGCACCGGCCAGTCCACGTAGTGACTCGCCCAGTGCCTGATCCAGGACCTCGTACTTGATCAGGAAGTAGTCCACCTCGTGAGTCCGCACGATGACCTGTGCGTTCTCCATGCGGTGGAGAGCGGACTTGGAGATGTTCAGGAGGGTGGAGGCCTCCTCCAGGGCCAGGCCGAGTTCCTCACGAATCTTCCGCAACTCGGCTCCGAGGCGACGCATCCGCACGGTCGGGGGGTGCTTGGCCATGCCACACATTGTGATCGAGTAACTACATACAGGCCCGGCGTTCGCGGGAATCCTCTGTTGACAGGCCCGGCCGTCCCCCTGATTATGAACGTGTGTTCATGAACGTGTGTTCATATGGAGGATGAGTCGATGGAGATCGTGAACGTGGGGCAGGCGGAGGCGTGGAACGGGTACGAGGGCGAGCACTGGGCCGACCACCACGACCGCTACAACGCGATCAACGGCGGGTTCAACGGCGCTCTCCTGGATGCGGCCGGGGTCGGCGAGCGGGACCGGGTGCTCGACATCGGCTGTGGGGCCGGGCAGACCACGAGGCTGGCGGCGCGGAGGGCACGGCAGGCCGTGGGCGTCGACCTGTCGGGCCCGATGCTCGCCCGCGCCCGGCAGGCCGCGAGGGCGGAGGGTCTCGGGAACGTGACGTTCGAGCAGGGTGACGTGCAGGTGTTTCCCTTCGACGAGGGGGTGTTCGACGCGGCGATCAGCCGGTTCGCGGTCATGTTCTTCGAGGATCCGGTCGCGGCGTTCGCGAACGTGGCGCGGGCGGTGCGGCCCGGCGGGCGGCTGGCGTTCCTCAGCATGTCCGATCCCGGTGGCAGCGATCTGGGCAAGGTCCTGGCGGCCGTGGCCGGTCACCTGCCGGTGTGGCACGCGACTCCGGAGCCGGATCGGCGCGGGCCGCTCTCGCTCTCGGACCCCGGCCACGTGCGCGCGGTGCTCGGCGACGCGGGTTTCCGCGACGTCGAGGTTCGGCGGGTCGAGGCGGAGGAGGTCTGGGGGCGGGACGCGGAGGACGCGGCGGAGTTCTTCGCCGGGTGGGGGCCGGTCCGGCATCACCTGGGCGGCGCCGACCCGGGGCCGCTGCGGGCTTCGCTGGAGGACGCGTTCCGGCCGTTCGAACGTGACGGGGCCGTGCGGCTGGACGGGGCCGCCTGGCTGGTGACGGCGGTCCGATGAAGCGCATCGTTCTCATCGGCGGATACGGGGCGGTCGGGCGGGAGGCCGCCGCGTTGCTGGCCGGCTGGTATCCGGGGGCCGTGGTGCTCGCGGGGCGGCACCCGGAGCGTGCCCGGCCGGTGCCGGGGACCACCGCGATGCGCATCGACCTGGACGATCTGGACGGCGTGCTCGACGGCACCGACGCCGTCGTCATGTGCGTCGACCACGGCAACGTCCGGGTGGCACGGGCGTGCTTCGAACGCGGGATCCACTACGTCGACGTCTCCGCCTCGTACGACGTGCTCGCCGGGATCGAGCGGCTGGACGGGGTGGCCGCCGAACGCGGGGCGTCGGGCGTGCTCAGCGTGGGCCTGGCACCGGGTGTCACCAACCTGCTGGCCCGCACGGTGGGCGGGCCGGACGTGCGGATCGGGGTGCTGATCGGCTCCGGCGAGGCGCACGGACCGGCCGCGCTGGAATGGACGCTCGACGGGCTCGCCGCGATGGGGTCGTCCTGGCCGATGCCGTTCACGGGGTACGGGACGCGCACGGTGCACGCCTTCCCGTTCTCCGACCAGCACACGCTGCGGCGGACGCTCGGGGCGCCGGCGGTCGCGACCGGGCTGTGCCTGGATTCGCGGATCATGACGGCCGCGCTCGCCCGGCTGGCGCGGCTTTCGGGGCTGCTGTCCAGGCCCCGGATCCGGGCCGGGGTGCTGGCGACGCTGGGGAGGGTGCATGTCGGCTCCGACGGTTTCGCCGTCACGGTCACCTCCGGGGAGCAAGTCGCCTCGTTCGGCGGGCGGCGGCAGAGCCGGGCGACCGGCGTGGTGGCGGCGCTGGCCGTCCGGAGGCTGGAGACCTTCGCCCCTGGGGTACGGCACCTGGACGAACTCGTGGAGCCGGCCGCGTTCCTGACGCAGGTCGCGGAGTACGGCTTCACTACGATGCCGGGTGATGTCACCTAGGAGAGCGGCCGCGCTGCCGGACGGCGGAAACCTGCGCGACCACCTGATCGCCACCGCCGGGCGCATCATCGCCGAGCACCGGACGGCCGGGCTCACCGTGCGTGCGATCGCCCGGGAGGCCGGGGTCGCCGACGGCGTGCTCTACAACCACTTCGCCGACAAGGAGGAGCTGCTCGCGTACGCGCTGTGCGCCCATGTCGGGCAGGTGGAGAGGGACATGGGCGAGCTGCCCGCCCCCGGCACCGGAACGGTGGAGGACAACCTGCGGCGCTATGTCGGCCACGGCCTGGAGATGCACCGCCGGATCGTGCCCGCGTTCGTCGGGCTCTTCTCGCAGCCGAGGGTGCTCGCCAGGTTCGCCGAGCTGGGCGAACAGGACGAGGACTGGCGCGACCGCCTGTACGGCTACCTGCGCGCCGAACGGGACCTCGGACGCCTGGCGCCGGAGGCCAGGGTCGGCGCGGCGGCGAGGATGATCGTGGGTTTCTGCCACGAGACCGTGATGTCGGCCCTGTTCCAGAACGGCGTGCCCGGCCCCGCTCCGGCGCCGGAGGCCGTCGACGATCTGGTCGCGGTCGTGCTGCACGGGATCGTCAGTTCGTAGATAATCCGCATCTGGATCACATTGTTACACTGGCGTCATGACTGCCATGGCCCCGGCCCGCACCGTGCCCGACCTGTCGTTCTACCTGGACCACACCAGCCACGTGCTGCGGACCAAGATGGCGGCGGCCCTCGCCGAGATCGGACTGACCGCGCGCATGCACTGCGTCCTCGTGCACGCGCTCGAAGAGGAGCGCACCCAGATCCAGCTCGCCGAGATCGGCGACATGGACAAGACCACGATGGTCGTGACCGTCGACTCCCTGGAGAAGGCCGGGCTCGCCGAGCGGCGCCCGTCCGGCAAGGACCGCCGGGCCCGGATCATCGCGGTCACCGAGAAGGGGGCCGAGGTCGCCGCGCGCAGCCAGGAGATCGTCGACGGAGTGCACCGCGACGCGCTCGGCTCGCTGGCGGACGAGGACCGCACGGCGCTGCTCAGGATCCTCGACCTGCTGGCCACCGGGCACCTGGCCACCCCCGAGGAGGCCACCGGACAGGGGCGCCGGGCCCGGGAGCGCAACAAATAGATCGCTTGGGGATTGTCTGCAACGGAACTATCTACTACGGTCTCTCTTGTCGGGCTCGCACGACCCGACCCTGAACGAGGAGAGACCATGCCGACCGACTCACGAGGACTGGCGCTGGGCGTCCTGTCCGCCGCCGGGCTGATGACGATCCTGGACGGCAGCATCGTCACCGTGGCGATGCCCGCCATCCAGAACGACCTGGGCTTCAGCCCCGCCGGGCTGAGCTGGACCGTGAACGCCTACCTGATCGCGTTCGGCGGGCTGCTGCTCCTGGCCGGCCGGCTGGGCGACCTGATCGGCCGCAAGACGATGTTCCTGGCGGGGAACGCGGTGTTCACCGCGGCCTCGGTACTGGCCGGAGCCGCCACCACCCCGGGCGTCCTGATCGCGGCCCGGTTCCTGCAAGGCGTGGGCAGCGCGATGGCCTCCGCGGTGGTCCTGGGCATCCTGGTGACGCTCTACACCGAGCCGCGGGAACGTGCCAAGGCGATCGGGATCTTCAGCTTCACCGGAGCGGCCGGCGCCTCGATCGGCCAGGTGCTCGGCGGGGTGCTGACCGACCTGCTCAACTGGCACTGGATCTTCCTGATCAACCTGCCGATCGGGCTCGCGACCATCGCGCTGGCCGTCCGGGCGCTCCCCCGGGACCGCGGCATCGGGCTCGCCGCCGGAGCCGACATCGCCGGTGCCATGCTGGTCACGGCGGGGCTGATGCTGGGCATCTACACCGTGGTCAAGGTGGAGGAGCACGGCTGGCTGGCCGGTCACACCCTCGGCCTGGGCGCCGTGTCGCTGGCCCTGCTCGCCGCGTTCGTCGTCCGGCAGGCCAGGGCGGCGACCCCGCTGATGCCGCTGCGGATCTTCCGTTCGCGCAACGTCTCCGGCGCCAACGTGGTGCAGATGCTGGCGCTGTCGGCGATGTTCGCCTTCCAGATCATCGTCGCGCTCTACATGCAGAAGGTCCTCGGCTACAGCGCGCTGGAGACCGGCCTGGCGATGCTCCCGGCGGCGGTCGCCATCGGCGGGATCTCGCTCTTCGTCTCGGCCCGGCTGATCGCCCGCTTCGGCACCCGCGTCGTGCTGGTCACCGGCCTGCTCCTGCTGCTCGCCGCGATGGCCTGGCTGACCCGCGTCCCGGTGAACGCCGGATACGTCACCGACCTGCTGCCGGTCATGGTACTCATCGCGGGTGGCGGCCTGGTCCTCCCGGCCCTGGCCAACCTGGGCATGAGCGGCGCCAAGGCCGACGACGCAGGGCTCGCGTCGGGGCTCTTCAACACCACGCAGCAGATCGGCATGGCGCTCGGCGTCGCCGTCCTGTCCACGCTGGCCGCGTCCAGGACCGAGCACCTGCTCGGCGAGGGCAGGAGCCGGGCCGAGGCGCTGACCGGCGGCTACCACCTGGCCTTCACCACCTCGGCGGGCCTCCTGGTCGCGGCGCTGGTGGTCGCCCTGGTCGTCCTGCGCACCCCCAAGGACGCCGCCGAGCCCAAGCCCGTGGACGCGTCCGCCGAGCCGGCCGCCCAGCCTTCCCCCATCGCCTGACGACCCCGCCCGATCCCGTCCAAGCCCTCCCCCATCCGCTGAGAAGAACCTCGAAAGGAACTGTGAGATGACCTCCGACACGAACGAGAACTCCGGCCCCGCCCCCCGCGTCCTCACCGACCGGGAACTGGTGGACCTGCTCGCCGGGCAGCGGTTCGGGGCGCTGGCCGCGGTCAAGAAGGACGGGCACCCGCACCTGTCGACGGTGCTCTACGAATGGGACCCCGAGGAGCGCACGGTCCGGATCTCCTCGACCGAGGACCGGCTGAAGGTGCGCCAGTTGCGCAACGACCCCCGCACGGCGTTGCACGTGAACGGGGGGAACGTGTGGTCGTTCGCGGTCGCCGAGGGCGACGCGGAGATCGTCCCGGCGCCCGAGGCGGGTCCGGGACGGGTCTGGATCACGATCAAGGTGTCCCGGTTGTACGGGACGGCGCTGGACGTCGCGGACGCCGCCGACGAGGGCTGAGGATCGGGACGACGGCGATCAGTACGGCAGGAATCAGTGCGGCAGGGCGTAGAGCAGGATCGGGAGGCCGGCGATGAGGGGAACCGCCATCATCGCCACCACCCGGGTCGACCGGCGCGGGGCCTCCGGCTCCAGCAGCCGGTTGACCCGTGCCATGACGGGGATCTCTCCGGTGGCCGCGGCGCCGAGGGTGCCGGACGGGGCGGCCGGGGGGCGGGCGGCGGCGAACCGCAGCAGGGCGGTGGCCAGCTCGCGCGGGGCCCGGTGGTGCTTGGCCCGGTCGTCGGCGGCCATCTCGATCAGCAGCTCGACCGCGTCGAGACATCGGCCGACCAGGCGGATCTGCGGGAACACCTGGCGCAGCGAGGCGAACGGCAGCAGGACCAGGTCGTGGCGTTCGCGGGCGTGCGCACGTTCGTGCGCCAGCACCGCGGCCAGCTCGGCCGGGTCGAGCAGCTCCAGGGTGCCCGCGCTGACGACCACCTTGGACGAGCGCACGCCGGGCACGCAGTAGGCGGCGGCCTCCGGGTGGTCGAGGACGAGCGTGCCGGGGGCCGCCGAGTCGCTGCGCGAGACGAGGGCGAGCAGCGCGCGGTGCCGGCGCCGGGCCCGGACCACGCGGAACACCGCGTACATCAGCATGGCGAGCAGCACCGCGGTGAGGCTCACCGCGGCGAGCAGCGCGGTCACGTGCGTGGCGTCGAGCCGGCGGGCCTGGTCGGCGAACAGCGCGGGCAGGCCGCCTGCGATGCCCTCGTCGTAGGGCAGCAGGGCGATGCTCAGGAGCGTTCCGATGGTGGCCACGCCCCAGCCGAGGCCGAGGGCCTGCCAGAGCGCGATCGCGGTGCGTGGAGCGCGCCAGGTCCAGCGCGCCTTGGAGAGCACGTGCGCCCCGCCAACGGTCCCCATTGACATCAGTGCGAGCAGGGCGGTGCCGGTCATGCCGGTGGCTCCCTGCGCGTGAGGTTGAGCAGCGCCTGGCGGATCACGTTCGCCTCGTCGTCGGAGACCGAGCGCACGAAGTGGGCCAGGGCGGCGTCGCGGTCGCCGGTCTCGTTGAGGGCGCCCAGCATCAGCTCGGCGACCCAGCTCTCCCGGCTCTCGGACGGGCTGTACCGCCAGGCGCGGCCGTCGCGCTCGCGGTCGAGGAAGCCCTTCTTGGCGAGCCGGTCGAGGACCGTCATGACCGTGGTGTGCGCGAGGTCACGGTCGCCGGCGAGGGCACGGCTCACGTCGCGCGCAGTGGCGGCGCCGCGGCCCGCGTCCTCCCTCGCCCAGAGGACCTCCATGACCGTGCGTTCAAGCTCTCCCAGACCCTTCACGCCGTCCAGGTTAACCGACTGAGAGGCATATCACCACGGCAGGTAGTACTACGGAGTCAAGTACTACAACGCGTAGTACTACATTCGGTCGTATGAGCTCCGTAGCGCTCCTCGCGGACGCCGCCCAGGGCGCCGCGACGCCGGCCGACTTCATGGCCGCCCGCCAGCAGATGGCGTTCACCCTGGGCTTCCACATCATCCTGGCCAGCATCGGGATCGGCCTTCCCGCGCTCACCCTGCTCGCCGAATGGCGATCCCTGCGGACCGGGGACCGGGTCTACGCCGAGCTCGCCCGGCGCTGGATGAAGGCGGCCGGGGTCCTGTTCGCGGTCGGCGCCGTCTCCGGCACCGTCCTGTCGTTCGAGATGGGCACCCTGTGGCCGGGCTTCATGGACACCTACGGCCAGGTCTTCGGCGCCGCCTTCGCGCTGGAGGGCATCGCGTTCTTCATCGAGGCGATCTTCATGGGCGTCTACCTGTACGGCTGGGACCGGCTGTCGCCCCGGGCACACTTCGTCACCGGCATCCCGGTCGTGATCGCCGGGCTGCTGTCCGCCTCGTTCGTGGTCACCGTCAACTCCTGGATGAACCAGCCGCGCGGCTTCAAGCTCGTCGACGGCAAGGTCACCGACGTGGACCCGCTCGCGGCCATGTTCAACCCGGCGACGCCCGTCCAGGCCGTGCACCTGATCCTGGCCTCGCTCATGGTCTGCGGCTTCGTCGTGGCGTCCGTCTACGCGGTGGCGCTGCTCCGCGACCACAGGGCGGGACGCGTCGACCGCTACAACCGGATCGGCTTCGCCATCCCGTTCACGCTCGGCGCCGTCTGCGCGCCGATCCAGGTGCTCGTCGGCGACTGGGCCTCCCGCTTCGTGGCCGACAACCAGCCGATCAAGTTCGCCGCGATGGAGGGCATCGAGCACACGCAGGCGGGCGTCCCGTTCACGTTCGCCTTCCTGGAGATCCCGAACGCGCTGTCGCTCATGCTGAAGTTCGACTCGAAGGCCACGCTGCGCGGCCTGGACTCCTTCCCCGAGGACGTGCACCCGCCCGCCGAGGTCGTGAAGACCTCGTTCGAGATCATGATCGCGATCGGCATGGCCCTGCTGGCCCTCGCCGCCTGGTGGGGCCTGGCCTGGTGGCTGCGCCGCCGCGCCGCCGGCCGCTCGGGCGAGCTCGCGGGACGCCGCGACCTGCCCTGGAAGCCCTGGTTCCTGCGCGTCGCCACGCTCGCCGGGGTCGCCGCCGCCGTCGCCATGGAAGCGGGCTGGACCACCACCGAGGTCGGGCGGCAGCCATGGATCGTGTACGGGGTGATGCGCACCGAGGAGGCCGTCAACCCCAATCCCGGCCTGCGCTTCGGCCTCTACGTCGTGCTCGTCGTCTACGCCGTCCTCACCATCGCCACCATCAGCGTGCTGCGCCGCATGCGCCGCCGCCCCGAACCCGCGACGGCCACCGGGCCCGATACCGGCACCGATCCCACCCCTTCCCGTGAGGAGGCCGAGATCTGATGGACCACGCCGACGTCGCCCTCGGACTGATCCTGCTCGGCCTGTCCGCCTACCTGCTCTTCGGCGGCGCCGACTTCGGCGCGGGCCTCTGGCACCTGATCTCGCCGCGGCGCTCCGACAAGAACGTCATCGAGCACGCCATGGGCCCGCTGTGGGAGGCCAACCACGTCTGGCTCATCTTCGTGATGGTCATGACCTGGACCGCGTTCCCGCCCGTGTTCGCCGACGTCATGGCCGTGCACTGGGTCCCGCTGTCCCTCGCCGTCCTCGGCATCGTCGCGCGCGGCAGCACGTTCGTCTTCAGCAAGGCCGTCCCCGACCAGCGCGCCTATGGCTGGGTCTTCGGGATCTCCTCGGTCCTCACGCCGTACTGCCTCGGCGCCGTCGCCACCACGGTCGTCACGGACGCGCCGTCCTGGCTCAGCCCGCCGGGCGTGTACGGCGGCGTGCTCACCACCGCGCTCTGCGCGTACCTGGCCGCCGTCTACCTGATCTGGGACGCGCGGCGGCTCGGCGACGCCGACGCGGTCCTGCGCTTCCGCGGCTACGCCGTGCTCTCCGGGGTCGTCACCGGTCTCCTCGCCCTGCCGGGCGCCGCCGCGCTCGGCGTGCACTCGCCGCTCATCCTGGCCTCGGCCGCCGCAGGGGTCGTCTCGCTCGCCCTCGTGCTGCGGCGCAACTTCCTCGCCGTCCGGGTCACCGGCGCGCTCGCCGTGGTCACCGTCCTGTGGGGCGCCGCCGGGATGGCCGACCTCGACCTGGAGTCCGCCGCCGCCCACGACGCCGCGCTCCAGGTCGTCTTCGTGGCGCTCGCGGTCGGCGCCCTCATCCTCGTCCCGTCCATGACATGGCTGTACGTGTTGTTCCAGCGCGGCGAGGGGCGACCCCGATAGGCGTACGGCGCGCCGGGTCACGGTCGGCGACCGACTCCCGGCGCGCCGTATATCTAGGCCTGAATATCTCCGTATGATTCCGCCTGGATGTCGTAGTCGGGGGGCTTGGGATCTTTGGGGGTTCCCGCGTGTCCGCAGACGCGCCGTCGAGGCGGATCGGCCCGTACGAGGTGCTGCGCTCGCTGGGCGCGGGCGGCATGGGCGAGGTCCATCTCGCCCTGGACCGATACGGCCGCACGGTCGCGGTGAAGACCATCCACACCTACCTGCTCGACCGGCCGAGCATCCGGACCCGTCTGGGCCGCGAGGTCGAGACGATGCGGCTGATCGAGCACCCCCGGGTCGCGTCCGTCCTCGACTTCGACCTCGAGGGCGCGACGCCCTACCTGGTCACCCGGTACGCCCAGGGCCGGCCGCTCGACACGGTGGTGACCGACGACGGCCCGTTCGGCGGCGACGCGCTCACCGCGTTCGTGATCGGCGGCGCGGAGGCGGTCGCGGCCGTGCACGCCGCCCGGGTGGTGCACCGCGACATCAAGCCCGGCAACGTCATGGTCGCCGACGGCATGCCGATCATCATCGACTTCGGGATCGCGCACGCGGTCGACGCCACCCGTCTCACCCAGGACGGGCGCCGCGCGGGCACGCTCTGGTACATGGCGCCCGAGTTGTGGGACGGCGGCTCGGTGGGCCCCGCGGCCGACGTCTTCGCCTGGGCCGCGACCATGGCCTACGCCGCCACCGGGCGCCACATCTTCCAGACCCCGCACGACGCGGGCGTCTACGCGAGCATCCGCAGCGGCCGTCCCGACCTCGAAGGCGTGCCGGACGGCCTGCGCGGCCTCCTGTCCAAGGCCCTGTCGGTCGACCCCGCCGACCGCCCGGACGCGGCGGAGCTCGTCGCCCGCCTCCACCAGCTCCGCGGCGTCGCCACCGAACCCGATCCCGCCCCGCAGGTCGCCCAGACCGCGCCGCCCCCCGGGCTGGTGGAGGCGCCCCCCGGGCCGGTGGAGCCGCCGGGCGGCGAGCCTTCGGGTGTCCTCGCCAACGCCGATCCGGCCTCGGCCGACGGGGCGGGTGGCGGCGATGAGGTGCTCGCCTTCGCCGAGGTCCCGGCCCCGGCGGCTGACGCGGCGACGCGGGTCAAGGCGGCGGGCGATCCCGGGTGGTTGTCGTGGGAGAGCCTCTTCCTGGCCGCCGTCGTGATCTGCGTCGCCGGGATGATCTCCGTTCCGCTGGTGGACGGGCGGCGCGGCTTCAAGGATCTCCAGGCGCTGGGAACGTCCGGGCCGAAGCCCGCGTACGCCGTCGACGGCTGTGTGATGTTCGGCTGCCTGGGCTCAGACAAGGAGCGCGGCAGGAGCATGGTGCGCTACCGGCTCAGCGCGTCGGTGTTCCGGGCGCAGACGTCCTACCGGGTCACCGGCTGGGGCGACCGCTTCATCCACGCGCTGCCGGTGGTCGAGAGGGCGCGCGGCTGCTCCGCGAACGCCAGGCTCGCCTACCGGGTCGCCGGGCGCACCGGCACGCTCCCGCTGAGGACCGGCCAGAAGACCACGATCGAGTACGACGGGCTCGGCAGCCCCGCCACGTTCGAGGTGGAGTTCCGGCTGGACGACGCGACCGGGGGCTGCACGGCGACCGTCGGCCTCCAGGACGCCTATCTGCACCGGCTGCCGCCGGCTCTGCAGTTCTTCGCCAACAACAGGGAGAGCTGACCGTCAGCCCTCCAGGTAGTGGAAGCCCGGCTTGGGGTGCATCAGGAAGTCGTGGTGCGAGATGTTCCAGCCGTACGCGCCCGCCATGGCGAAGGCCACCACGTCCCCGACGGCCAGGCGCCCGGCCCGGACCCGCCGGGCGAAGACGTCCTTGGGGGTGCACAGCTGGCCGACGAGGGTGACGAGCTCCTCGGTCGCCGGGCCGGGCCCGCCCTGCGCGATGACCGTGAACGGCTGGTCGTGCTGCTTGGTGACGGGTGTGCGCAGGTGCATGGTGCCGCCGCGCAGCACCGCGTACCACTCGCCGTGCGCCCGCTTCACGTCGAGCACGTCGGTGACGTACCAGCCGGAGTGGACGGTCACCGCGCGGCCGGGCTCGATCCGCAGGGTCTCCCCGGGTCGTGCCAGGTCGGCGATGCCCTTGGCGTACGCGGGCCAGTCGAAGCGCCGGGACGGGTCGGCGTAGTCGACGGCCATGCCGCCGCCGAGGTTGATCTCGGGTGCGGCCAGGTCGAGCCGGCCGCGGGCGAACGTCAGGATCTCCTCCGACTGCCCGAGCATCTCGGGCGCGTCCAGGCCGGAGGCCAGGTGCGCGTGCATCCCGCGCAGGCGCACCCAGGGTGCCCGGGCCAGGATCGCCCGGCAGGCGTCGATCGTCTCCGGGTCCATCCCGAACGGCCCCGACATCGCCAGCGCGTACCCCTGCCGGTCGCCCGCCAGGTTGACCCGCAGGAGGACGTCGACCTCGCGCCCGGTCTCGCGTGCGAGCGTCGCCAGCCGCTCCAGCTCGTACGGGCTCTCGACGTGGACGCGGTCGACGCCGAGCCGCAGGATCGAGGCCAGCTCCGGGTCGGTCTTGCCCGGGCCGCCGAACGCCAGCGGCAGGCCGGGGAGAACGCGCCGCACGTGGTCGAGCTCTCCGCCCGAGGCGACCTCCACGCCGTCCAGGTACGGCGCGAGCGTCCGGAGGATCGGCGCGTCGGCGTTCGCCTTGGCCGCGTAGTAGAGCTCGGGCGTCCCCGGGCCGGACAACGCCTCCCGGATGTGCTCCGCCTGCGCCCGCAGCGCCCCCAGGTCGTGGACGAACGCGGGCAGTCCCTCGTCGTCGGCGAGCGCGACGGCCCGCTCCCGCACCCCATCAGTGATCATGCTGTCCGGCTCCCTCACGGGCCGAGCGTAGCCATTCGCACGGCCCGGGCCGGCTCCGCCACGGACCCGTGGCCGGTGTCGACGGCGGTCGTCTCGCCGGCGCCCGGCGGGCCGCACGACCACAGGACGGGAAAGGAGCCGTCACCCATGGCGGCCGTGGGGCATCGTGTCCTCCTGAGGGTCTCGGCCGACCCTACGTGGTGGCGTGCCCCGGCTTCAGCCGATGGGTTCGAGCTCCAGCTGTTCGGCGACGGGTTCCTCCCTGGGAGGTGCGGGCGGCATGGGGCGCTTGCGGCCGGGCCACCACCAGTTGGCGTGGCCGAGGAGGCTCATCAGCGCGGGCACCAGCATCATCCGGACGATCGTGGCGTCCACCGCGACCGCGACCGCGAGCCCCATCGCCATCATCTTGACCATCGGGTCGGGCTGCGGCACGAAGCTGGTGAACACGAAGATCATGATGAGCGCGGCCGAGGTGATGAGGCGGGCGGTGGCGCCGATGCCGACCACGACGCTCTCGTGCGGGTCGCCGGACTTCTCGTACTCCTCCTTGATCCGCGACAGCAGGAAGACCTCGTAGTCCATGGACAGCCCGAAGATCAGGGCGAACATGAACAGCGGCACGAACGACATGATCGGGATGGCCTGGTCGATCCCGAGCAGCTGGATGCCCCAGCCCCACTGGAAGACCGCGGTCACCACGCCGAACGAGGCGCCGATCGACAGCAGGTTCATCAGCGCGGCCTTGATCGGCACGATGATCGACCGGAACGCGATGACGAGCAGGATCAGGGCCACCCCGACGACGGCGACGACGACGGTCAGCATGCGTTCGCCGACCGTGTCGGCCAGGTCGATGATCGCCGGGTTCTCGCCGCCGAGGTAGACCTTCGCGCCCGGATGGTCCTTCAGCACCGCGGGCAGCTCGACGCCGCGCAGCCGGTGCACGAGGTCGGTGGTCTCCTCGACGTGCGGTGCGGTCGCCGGGATGACCTGGATCGTGGCCGTGGTGCCGGTGACGATCGGCTCGCCGGTGAACGCGACGCCGGGGACCTCCGAGATCCGCTGCTTGAGCTCCTGGCCGAGCACCACCGCGCCCTTGTCGGGCTTCTTCGTCAGGTCGGGGGCGCCCTTGGGCAGCGGGATCGCCGGCTCCTTGGAGGGCGGCGGCGCCACCGTGCCGCCCTGCGGACCGGTCAGCCCGCCGAGGCCGCCCGGCCCCTTGACGGTGGGCGGCGTGGGCTTGGGCTCGGCGGTGCGTCTCACCTCGCCCGGCACCTTGGCGACGATGACGAACGGGCTGTAGTGCCCGGCGCCGAACTCCTTGGCGACGATGTCGTACGCCTGCCGCCCGTCCATCTTGGGCGAGGAGACGCTGTCGGACATGACCCCGAAGCGCAGGCTGAGCGTGGGCACCGACAGGGCGAGCAGGACGAGCGTCGCGACGATCGCGTACGGCCAGGCGTTGCGGTCGACGTGCCGCCCCCACGCCATCCACCGTGTGGAGCCGCGGTCCGGCCGGACGCGCGGCAGCCTGTAGCGGTCGATCTTCGTGCCGAGCGCGCCCAGGACCGCGGGCAGCAGCGTGAGCGCGGCGAGCACCATGAGGCCGACCGCCAGCGCGGAGGCGAGGCCGATGCGGCCGATGAACGAGATGCCGGACAGGAAGAGCCCGCAGATCGCGAAGACGACCGTCCCGCCGGCGAACACCACCGCGTGCCCGGAGTGCGCCATGGCCCGCCCGACCGCGGTCTCCACGTCGTCGCCCTCCGCCAGCTGCTGGCGGTAGCGCGTCACGATGAACAACGCGTAGTCGATGCCGGCGCCGATGCCGAGCATGGCGGCGATCATCGGCGCGGTCGGGTGCAGCTCCAGCATCGACGCGGAGTAGTGGATCAGCGAGTACGCGATGACCATCCCGCACAGCGAGACCAGGATGGGGATGCCCGCGGCGAGGTAGGAGCCGAACGCCAGCAGGAGCACGACCATCGCGAGCGCGATGCCCACGCCCTCCTGCGGGCCGCCCTTGGGCTGGTTGAGGATCATGGCGACGATGCCGCCGAACTTGACGTCGAGCCCGGCCATCCGGGCCGGTTCCACCGCCGCGTCGAACTTGTCCAGGTCGGCGGCGCTGACGTCGCCCATGGTGCCCTTGAGGTTGACCCGGATCACCACGGCGTCGTGGCTCTTCATCCCGCCCATGCCCTCGATGAAGGGGTTCTCGGCGAACGCCACGCGGTCGAGGTCGGTGATGTTCTGGATGGCCTTGCCGACTGTGAGGGCGACCCGCCAGTCCCCCGGGCTCGCGTCCGGCGTCGCGTGGAACACCACCGTCGCTGTCGGCCCGGTCATCGCCGGGAAGTCCTCGCGCAGGGTGTCGATGGCACGCTGGGTCTCGGTGCCGGGCAGGGTGCTCTGCTGGACGAACATGCCCCCTTGGGTGAACCCGAGAACACCCGTCCCGAGCATCACCAGGATCCACAACTCGAAGACGGTACGCCGTCGCCGAACGCAGAGGCGGCCCAGCCTCTCCAGAATTCGCGCCACACTCGGAGAAAAACACGTATGGATGCATATTTGCAATAGCTGCAAGTTTGCATTCGTGTTAGTCTGCGTGACATGGGTCACGTCGAGGGGTTGCGTGAGCGGAAAAAGCTGCGCACCCGCCGGACGATCGCGGCCGAAGCGCTGCGGCTCTTCGCCGAGCGCGGCTACGAGGAGACGACGATCGCCGACATCGCGGCCGCCGCCGACGTGTCACCCCGCACGTTCTTCAGCTACTTCCCGAGCAAGGAGGACGTGGTCTTCGCCGAGATCGACGACCGGCTCGCCGAGGTCGCCGAACGCCTCGCCACCCGCCCGCCCGGCGAGCCCCCGCTGGCCACGATCAGGCGCAGCATGGTCGACATCATGGAGGCGCTGGTCAGCGAGGCGGGCCAGTACGGCAGCGTGCAGATCCAGCTCATCCTCGAACGCCCCGGCCTGCGCGCCCGCGCCCTCCAGCGCATGACCGACACCCAGCAGGAGCTCGAGGAGCACCTGCACGGCCTCTGCCCCGGCATCAGCGAGATCGACGCCGTCGCCGCGTCCGGCATCGCCGTCGGCGGCATGCAGGCCGTCATCGTGCACTGCCGCCGCCACGGCTACTCCCCCGAGGCCATGCGCGACGCCCTCGACAGCGCGCTCACCATCGTCGAGCGCGGGCTGGGCAGCGTGGCGGCCTTCCACCAGGCGCCCGTGGAGAGCGCCGGCTGAGACGTCGGACGCCGTGGCGCGGTGGCGCCCGAGCCGCGGCGTCCGACCTGCTTCATGGCCCTGCGCGCTTCATGGCCCAGCGCGGTTCACGGCCCCGCGCGGGCGGTCAGTCCGCGATCTTGATGCGGAGGCGGCGGAAGCCCCGGCCCTTGTTCTCGACCTTGGCGACCTGGATGCGGCCGATCTGCTTGGTGGACGCGACGTGGGTGCCGCCGTCCGCCTGGGTGTCGAGGCCGACGATGTCGACGATCCGCACGTCCCGCACCTCGGGCGGGACCAGGTTGGTGGCGGTGCGGATGATGTCGGGGATCTCGAACGCCTCGGCGCGCGGGAGCTCCTTCACGTCGATCCGGCGGTCGGCCTCGACCTCGGCGTTGCAGGCGTCCTCGACGGCCTGCTTGAAGCCGGGCGGGACCTCGCTCAGGTCGAAGTCCATCCGAGCGGTCAGCTCGTCCATGTTGCCGCCGGTGACGAGGCAGCCGTAGTCGCGGAAGACGACGCCGCACAGCAGGTGGAGGCCCGAGTGGGTGCGCATCAGGGCGGTGCGGCGGTCGTCCTCCAGGGCGCAGGTGACGGTCGTCCCGGCGGGCGGGACCGGGTCGCCCTCGACGGGGATCAGCTCCAGGTCGTCGCCCTTGCGGACGCCCGCGATGCGGGTCTGCACACCCTGCCAGACGAGCACGCCGTGGTCCGGCGGCTGGCCTCCGCCGCCCGGGTAGAACGCCGACCGGTCGAGGACGATCCCCTCCGGGCCCGAGCCGAGCACGAGCGCGTCCCATTCACGTAGCGATTGGTCATCGAGTTCCAGCCGTGCGGTACGGCCGTGCAGGTGTGTCCCCATACTTCGACAGACTAGGACGCAAGCCTGTTCACAGGAGGGTTCTTCAGCGTGCGCCGAGTGGTCTCCACGGCGGTCGTGACCGTGCTCGTCCTCGGCGCCGGGGCGGCGTCGGCGGTGCGGGCGCCCGCCCTGCGGGACCCGGTGCGGGACACGGGGCACCGGCCGCCGGTCGTGTTCGTCCTGGGCGACAGCTACACGGTGGGGACGCGCGGGGTCAGGCCGGAGCAGACGTACGCGGCGGAGACCGCGCGGCGGCTGGGCTGGCAGCCGATCCTGGCCGGGCACGCGGGCACGGGCTTCGTCAACACCGGGATGACCGGCCGGGGCTTCGGCGGGCTGTTCGAGGAGCAGCTCGGCTGGCGTCCCGCGCCCGACCTGATGGTGATCGCCGGCGGGCACAACGACGTCTGGTATCCACCGGGACTGGTGGAGCGGAACGCCCGGCGGCTCCTGGCGAAGATCAGGAAGCGCTGGCCGCGGACGCGCGTGGTGCTGGTGGGACCGTTGTGGGGCGGCGACCCGTGGCCGGCCGCCCTGGTCGTGCGGGACGTGCTGAACGAGGCGGCGGACGAGCAGCGCGTGCCGTTCATCGACCCGCTGCGGGAACGCTGGATCACCGGGAGCGTGCGCACGCGCACGGGCAACGCGCCGCACTACATCCTGCCGGACGGCACGCATCCGACCGTCACGGGCAGCCGCTACATCGCGACCCGGCTCGTCGCCGAGCTGAAGCGGCGGGGCCTGGCCGCCTACCAGGGGCCGTAGGGGCCGGAGCCGGAGTTGCCGCCGCCCTTCTTGTTCTTGTACGGCTTGACGGCCGGCTTGACGTCGGCGAGATAGATCGCGGCGACGATGAACGCGGCGATCGGCAGGAACGACAGCAGCGGCAGGAAGTTGACCGCGCCGCCGAGCCCGACCACGTTGGAGACGACCAGAAGGATCAGCCACAACTTCTTGGTCTGCTTGTCGGCGGCCGGGAAGGCGCCCTCGGGCACCTGCAGAACATCGATCAGCGCGACCACCTCGAACACGAACGCGACGATCGCCAAGAACCAGAAGAAGTAGGAAAGCCCTGCCATCATCGTGCGTTCACCACTCTCGTCGCGGATGTGTCCCCTCGGACGTCCCCCTTCAGACTAGTAAACGACGAGGCCCGACCGGGTGATCCCGGCCGGGCCTGCGAAATTGTCGTCCGACGGTCAGGCGTCGGTCTTCTTGGCGGCGGTGGTCGCCTTCGACTGCGCCGTCTTCTTCTGCTGAGCGGCCTTGGCCTTGGGGGCCGGGGCGGGCTTGGCCTCGGTGATCTCGGCGACCTCTTCGGCCTCGCGGTGCACGACCTTCTTGCCGCGCTCGGCGAGCTCGTCGATGAACTCGACGGTCCGGGTGCCGACGTGGGTCACGTACGCGACGGCCGCGCCGGGCAGGTCCTTGACCTCGACCCGGTCCTGCACCTTGCCGGCGGCGCCGCGGGCCTCGCCGCGGTACTTGGCGGCGGTCTCCCGCAGCTCGCCCTGGTACTTGGCCGCGATCTCGCGGACCTGGCCGCGGTACTTGGCCGCGGTCTCCCGGAACTCGCCCTGGTACTTGGTCACCTGCTCGGGCAGCTCACGGACCTTCTCGGCCGCGAAGTCGCCGCCGCCGATCACGGTGTAGACGGCCTTGTTCTCTCGGAGGTTGCTGGCAAGCGTCATCCGACCTCTTCCTTTCCTTCTGTTAGATGCTCGGAGGGCACGTCGGCGAGTTCGTTCTCCTTGCGGAACGACAGGTAGATGTCGAGCAACACCTGCTTCTGCCGTTCGGTGAGGATCAGGTCGGCCCGGAGGGCGGCCTCCACGTCGGTGTCGGCCTCCCGCTCCTCGAGGATGCCCGCCTGGATGTACAGGGCCTCGGCGGAGATGCGCAGACCCTTGGCGATCTGCTGCAGTATCTCCGCGCTGGGCTTGCGCAGGCCCCGCTCGATCTGGCTCAGGTACGGGTTGGAGATCCCCGAGACATCGGCCAGCTGGCGCAACGAGATCTTCGCCCGGGTGCGCTGCTCGCGGATGTACTCCCCGATGGAGCCGACCTTCGAACTTGCCATGTCTCCACCCTGCGTCAGGGTGCTTGCAATTGCAAGCACGCTTGCTAGCACTGTGCTGTGAGTCCCCTCACAAGACGTAGATCAGCATGTCACGGGCGTAACGGGAACGACCGGACGGCGTCAGTTGATCGCCGAGGCGGGCGCCGTCCAGGTGTTGCACACCCCGAGGCCCTGGCCGCGGAACCCCTTGGTGACCCAGCCCGCGTAGTTGTGGCCCGAGCCGTGGTCGCGGCGGTCCACCGGCTGCCGCTCGTCGCCGCGGCCCTGCACGTCCACGATCATCGCCGCGTACTGCCGGCGGGTCATCCCGATCGTGAGGCGCTCGGCGCCGAGGAAGGCGCCGGCGAAGCACTGCGCCTGGAGCTCGATGCGCCGGCTGGCCGCGTTGCGGCCCGCGGTGTCGGACTGCTCCATCACCTGGTGCCCGTACAGCAGGATCCCGGCCCGGTCCTGGACGTGGTGGCCGTACTCGTGCGCGACCACCCGGGCGAAGACCCCGAAGTGGTCGAGGGACTCGCCGCCGGACGTCTCGATGATGTGCTGCAGCCCGACGTACATCGTGTTGTTGGCCGGGCAGTAGAACGCCGAGGCGCCGGGGCTCGGGTAGGTGCCGCACGGGCTGCGGCCCGGCGCGCTCCAGAACACCCGCTTGGGCGGCGTGTACTCCACGTCCGCCTTGGCGAACTGCCGGGTCCAGGACGCGTCCAGGCACTGCGCCAGCGCGTCCATGAACCCGCCCATGGAGGCCGTGCCCTGCTGGAGCCTGGGCAGCTTGCACTGGACCGGGGTCAGCGGGCCGGTCTTGTAGAGGGCGTTGTCGGTCGCCGTCGCGCGGGTCACCTGCTGGCCGGAACGTGCGCCCGGCTGGCCGGGCCGGCCCGGCGTGCCCTCGATCAGCGAGGAGATGATCGAGGCGCCGAGGATCGCCAGGACGCCGAGCGCGGCCACCACGCCGAGGAGACCGACCACGAGCCCGCCCGCCGTACGCCGCTGCGGCCGGCGCGGCGGCTGGTAGTGGTAGCGGGGCTGCCCGCCGTGAGCAGGCAGGTGGTGCGGCGGAGCGGGTGCCGGTGCCGGAGGGGGGTGGTGACCTGCCATAGCGAAAAATCATCCCATAGTGGCCGCCGCTGACCAGCATTCACGCCGGACCTGTACGATTTGCCGCCATGTTGGGTCGCCTGCGGCCGTTGGTCGCCTCCCTGGCCGTTGTCGCGCTCATCCCCTTGACCGCGGGCACGGCGTCCGCCTCCGGCACGGCCGCGGGATCCGCCTCCGGCACGGCCGCGGGATCCGCCTCCGTTCCGGGCGCGGGATCCGTTCCGGCCGCGGGATCCGCCCCGGCCACCGGGTCCGCCCCGGCCACCGGCCGGCGCGCGGCGGCGGAACGCGTGATCAAGGACGAGGTGACGCTGAAGGTCGGGCCCGACGGCGTGACCCACGCGCGCGAGTCGATCGTCTACGAGTTCGCGGGCGGCCGCGAACTGCGCCGGACGTTCGTCACCGGCACCCACGACAGCATCACCCGCGACCGGGTCTACAAGGTGGAGAACGTCAAGGCCAGCAGCCCCGACGGCGGTCCCACCCGGGTCTCGACCTCCACCACCGACACCCGCACCACCGTCAAGGTCGCCGCGGACGCCAGGCTGACCGGGCGCAAGACCGTCGTGCTGGAGTACGACGTCAGCGGCATCGTCGCCCCGATGGGGGCCGCCGAGGAGCTGCGCTGGACCGCGCTGGGCGGCTGGCGGGTCCCGATGGACGAGGCCAGGGTCGTCGTCGACGCCGGCGCGATGATCCGCAACATCAACTGCTTCGCCGGGCCGCTGGAGGGCTCGACGGGCTGCACGCAGTTCTTCACCGACCACACCAAGACCCGCGCCGAGTTCCGGCAGGGACAGATGCTGGCGGACGAGTACGTGACCGTGGTCGTCGGCTTCCCGGCCGGGACCACCAACGCCCAGCCGGTCTACGAACGGCGGCACACCGTGGCCACCGCGTTCTCGGTGAACGGCGTAACCGGCTCCGCCCTCGGCGGGCTGCTGCTCCTGCTGCTCGGCGGCGTCGCCGCCCTCTACCTGCTGCGCGGCCGGGACGCCCGGGTGGTGGCGCAGAAGGCGGCCGAGGGCGACCACGCGCCGCTCGCCGGCAGCGAGTTCGAGCCGCCGGACGGCGTGCGGCCGGGCCAGATCGGCACGCTCATCGACGAGCAGGCCGACGTCATCGACGTGACCGCGACGATCGTCGACCTGGCGGTCCGCGGCTACCTGCTGATCGACGAGGAGGACCGCGAGGTCACCGGGCGGCTCGACTGGGAACTGCAGCAGCTCGACCGCCCCTCCGACGACCTGCTGCCCTACGAGCGGCTGCTGCTCGACTCGCTGTTCACCGAGGCGGACGGCTCGCCGCGCCTCGCCGTCAAGCTGTCGGCGCTGGGCGGCACGTTCGCGACCCGGCTCGCGAAGGTGCGCGCGGCGATGTACGACGACGTGGTCGCGCAGGGCTGGTTCGCCCGCCGCCCCGACACCGTGCGGTCGCGCTGGACGATCGCCGGGTTCGTGCTCACCGGTCTCGGCGTCGTCGGCACGATCCTGCTGGCGTTCTTCACCGACCTGGCGCTGGTCGGCCTGGCCGTGATCATCGCGGGCGCGGCCCTGGCGTACGGCGGGCAGTACATGCCGGCCAAGACCGCGCGCGGCGCGACGGTGCTGGCGCACACGATCGGCTTCCGGGCGTTCCTCGAACGCGGCGAGATCGCCGAGGACGACGAGCTCGGCGCGCGGCAGCGGATCGCGCTGTTCTCGCGGTTCCTGCCGTACGCGGTGGTGTTCGACCTGGTGCCCAAGTGGGCCAAGACGGTCGAGAACGCCGGCGAGCGGGCCAAGGGCGCCGACAACCTCTACTGGTACGAGGGCCCGGCCGAGTGGGACCTGTCCAAGTTCGCCGAGTCGATGCGGGCGTTCACGCTCACCACGTCGGGATCGATCTCCCAGTCCCGGGGTCTGTGATCCGTCGCGTGTGATCCGTCGCGTGTGATCCGTCGCGTGTGATCCGTCGTACACGGTTGAAGTCCTCCTGGCGGGTAGGGGCCTGGTCAGGAGGTGAACGGCATGTTGGCAGACGCATCACCGGTGGGGGCCAACGCGCTGCTGATCGCCGGGCCCATCGTCCTGGCGCTCGCGCTCGTGGGGTGGCTCTTCCTGACATGGCGCGGGAAGCGGAAGATGACGCGGCGTCCGGAGCACAAGCGCGACCGGGCCGCCGAACGAGGCCCCGTGTCGGGCGGGATGATCGAGGGCGATCCGGCCCAGCGCAACAGCCGCCACGAGGCACCGCGCCGCAGCTGACCTGAGACCCCCTGCCCGCGGCGAACCACCGTCACTCCCGGCCATGGCACCGCGGGCAGGGCCGGGTCACCCGGCGGAACGCAGGAGTGGGCATGATCGGTAAGATGTCTGACATCTTACCGAGGAGGATTAAGGTGGCCCTCAGTCCCGTGCCCGGCGGCTCGACCGTGGAGGCCGTGCTCGACCAGCTCCAGGCCGAGGTCAGCACCGGCACGTGGCCGGTCGGCGACCGGATCCCCGGCGAACTCGACCTCGCCGCCCAGCTCGGCGTGAGCCGTCCGGCGGTGCGCGAGGCGATCAGGGCGCTGACGCACGTCGGCGTGCTGGAGGTCCGGCGCGGCGACGGGACGTACGTGCGCAGCGGCGCCGATCCGCGGCCGATGTTGCGCCGGGTCGAGCACGCGAACCTGCGGGACGTCTTCGAGGTCCAGCTCGCCTACGACGTCCAGGCGGCCCGGCTGGCCGCGCGCCGCCGTACGGACGCCGACCTGGCGCGGCTGCGGGAGCTCCTCGCGGCCCGCGCGGCGGCCACCGGCGCGGCCGAGTTCGGCGCCGCGGACGCCCGCTTCCACCTGGGCGTGGTCGAGGCCACCGGCAACCAGGTCATGATCGAGGCCTGCCGGTTCTTCCTGCGGCGGCTGGGCGAGGCGATGAGCACGCTGCGGCTGGACGGGGAGATCCCCGAGGCGAGCCAGGAGTTGCACGAGGCGGTGGCCGACGCCATCGAGGCCCGGGACGCCGACGCCGCGGGCCGCGCCGCCGCCGCGATCATCGAGCCCGCGCTGGAGGCCCTGGAAGCCCTGGTCGAGCAGGGAGGACGCCAGGAGGAACAGGGAGAACGGCGGTGACCGGGCGGCGCGCGCTCACCGTCCAGCTACTCCTGATCGTCCTGGTCGCGGTCAACCTGCGGCCCGCCATCGTCGCGGTCGGCCCGGTGCTGACCGAGATCCAGGACGAGTTCCACCTGTCGGGCACCGCCGCCGGGGCCCTTACGACGCTGCCGCTCTTCTTCTTCGGCTCGTACGGGCTGCTGGCGCCGTTCCTGCGGCGCACGCCGCGCAGCGAGTCGCTGCTGATCGGCTCCATGGTCATCCTGATCGGCGGGCTGCTGGTACGGCTGCTGGACGCGCCGGTCGCGCTGTTCGCGGGGTCGCTGGTGGCCGGGATCGCCATCAGCATCGGCAACATCGCGATGCCGGCGATCATCAAGCGGGACCACCCGAACTCGATCACCACCGTGACGTCGATCTACACCGTGGCGGTCACCCTGGGCGCGGCCACGTCGTCGGGCATGGCGGTGCCCGTCGAGCAGGCCCTGGACAGCGGCTGGCGGCTGCCGCTCGGGTTGCTGGTGATCCCGGCGGCGCTGGCCGCCCTCGTGTGGCTGCCGCGGGCCCGCCGCGCCGCGCACGCCGCCCGTGGCGCCCCGGTGGTCCGGCCGTCGCGGGCGCTCGCCGCCCATGTCTGGCGGTCCCGGCTGGCGTGGCAGGTGACCGCGTTCATGGGCCTCCAGTCGTTGCTGGCCTACGTCACGGTCGGATGGCTGCCGACGATCTGCCAGGACCGCGGCATGGCGGAGGCGCCCGCCGGTTACGTGATGGCGTTGTCCAGCCTCGTCCAGGCGTTCGCCGCCCTGTCGGTGCCGGTGCTCGGACGCCGGATGCGCGACCAGCGCCCCCTCGTGGTCGCCACGGTGGCGGCGAGCCTGGTCGGGTTCGCCGGCATCGCCTGGGCGCCGATCGGCTCGGTGTGGGCGTGGTCGGTCGTGCTCGGCGTCGGCCAGGGCCTCGGGTTCGCGACCGCGCTCTCGCTGCTCGGCCTGCGGTCGCGGGACGCGCGGGTGGCGGGGCAGCTCTCCGGCATGGCGCAGGGCGTCGGTTACGTGATCGCGGCGATGGGCCCGCTGGCGTTCGGCGCGCTGCACGACGCGACCGGCGGCTGGACCGTTCCGACCCTCGGCGCCATGGGCGTCGGCCTGATCCTGGGATTCTTCGGCTGGGCGGCGGGACGCGACCGCATGGTCACCGCGCCGCCGGAACCGGGGCCGGCGGGGCCCGAGCCCGAACCGGAGCCCGCCCGGACGGCAAAGAGGGCCCCTACAGAGTCAAATGCCTGCTAAATAGACATTCCCCACGATCGGGCCAGGGAATGACCACCTCGGGGGTGGTCACATGAACACCGGAATCGACGGCGGAGTCATCGCCTGGCTGGGGCCGATCGTCATCGCGCTGGCGCTGGTCGCGATGTTGTCCATGATCGCGACAGGGCTGCGGAGGACGAACGCGGCCTCGCGCCTGGCCGCGACCCGGCCGCCCGCGCCCGCGGGTGCGACCGCGGTGGCCGGGCTCGCCACGGTGCCGACGCAGCGCGACGCGCCTCGGCACGAGGTCGGGGGCGGGTTCTACCGGTACCGGCCCGGCATGTACTCGCACAGCTACTCGGAAGAGGAGATGGCGGCGCTGGACTCCGCCGAGAAGAAGGCGATCCTGCCCGCCTGAGCCGGGCGGCGAACCCGGGTCAGGAGCCGAACAGGCCGTCGGCGGGGCGGATGACGCCCACCGTGGCGTCGCCGCCGCGGAGGCGGACCGTCGCCAGGCCGTCGATCACGGCGGCGTCCGCGCCCGGCGCGGCGTCGATGCCGAGGGCGCGCAGCAGCGCCACCGTCACCGGCGTCCGGGCGCGCATCGAGCCGTCGTCGATCTTGATGGCGCCGGCCCGGCCGTCGGCGTGGGCGAACGCGTCCACGCCCTCCGCACCGCACTTGACCAGCAGCCCGGGAACGGCGTCCATGAGGCGCCGTTCCTCCCGGCGCGTGCCGGACGTCCATTCGGGGTGGGCGCGCATCGCGTCGGCCACGCGCCGTTCCGGCGTTCCCCGATCGGCCAGCACCAGCGAGCGGAACGCCCGCGCGACGCCGGTCGCGGACACGGCGAAGAGCGGCGCGCCGCAGCCGTCGACGCCGACCGCCGCGGCCTTCTCCGCGGTGAGCTCCTCGACGACCGCCCGTACGGCCCGCTGCAGCGGGTGCTCCGGGTCGAGATAGGAGTCGGTCGGCCACCCGGCCACGACGCAGGCGGCGAGCATCCCGGCGTGCTTGCCCGAGCAGTTCATCCGCAGCCGGGACCGGTCACCGCCCGACCGCGCCACGTCGAGCCCGACCTCGGGCTCGAGCGGCCACTGCGGCGGGCACCGCAGGAGCTCGGCCGACAACCCGGCCCCGGCGAGGATCCTCTCCGCGCCCTCGACGTGGAAGCCCTCGCCCGAGTGGCTGCCCGCCGCCAGCGCCAGCAGGTCGCCGTCCAGGTCGAGGCCGCAGCGGAGCATGGCGACCGCCTGCATCGGCTTGTTGGCCGACCGCGGGAAGATCGGCGCGTCCGGCGCCCCGGCGCGCACGGCCACCGTGCCGTCGACGCCGAGGCCCACCACCGACCCGCGGTGCCGCGACTCCACGAACCCGGAGCGCTCGACCTCCACCAGCACCGGATTGACCTGCATGTTCACCCCTGAATGACCCGAACGTTCCTTACAGGATAGAGGGAACGCCCACCCGGATCACGAGGTGGATGATCAGGCTGGTCAGCGGTTCTTGACGCCGAGGAAGGCACGCGCCTCGGCCACATCCATCGGCGGCCGCTGGGCGAAGCGGGCGACCGCCGCCGCCCGTTCGACGAGCTGGGCGTTGGACGTCACCGGCTGGCCCTTGGCGTAGGTCAGCGTGTCCTCCATGCCGACCCGCAGATGCCCGCCCGCCGACAACGCGGCGTACATCACCGGCAGGGACGTGCGGCCGACGCCGGTCGCCGACCAGGTGGCGCCCTCGGGCAGCGCGTCGACCGCCGCGACCAGCGTGCGCGCGTCGCCCGGCATCCCGCCGGGCACGCCCATCACCAGGTCGCAGTGCACCCGCCCGCCGTACGGCTCGCCGTGCTTGTCGAGCAGCCGGTGCAGCGCCGCCACCTGGCCGAGGTCGAAGAGCTCGAACTCGGGAACGATCTCCAGGTCCTGGGTGCGCCGGTAGAGCTCCACCATGAACGGCCACGGGTTCATGAAGACGTCGTCGCCGAAGTTGACCGTGCCGCAGGTGAGCGAGCACCCGTCCGGCTCGGCGTCGAGGACCCGCAGCCGGTCCTCGTACGGATCGGTGACCGCGCCGCCCGTGGACAGCTGGACGATCAGCCCGGTCGACTCGCGCAGCGCCTGGACCGTGTCACGGAGCCGGGCCGGGTCGAGTGTGGGCTTGGCCGCGTCGTCGCGGATATGGACGTGGACGACCGCGGCGCCCGCGGCCTCGCAGTTCTTGGCCGTCTGGACCAGCTCGTCGAGGGTCACCGGCAGCGCCTGGACGTCCGCCTTGGCGGACTCGGCGCCGGTCGGGGCCACCGTGATGAGCGTCATTGCTCCCATGCTCGAATGATCTGTCCTGCCAAGGCCCTCCCGCAAGTGAGGCGTACGGGACATCATGGGCGGCAATGAGGTTTCAGGTGCTGGGCCCACTGGCCGCGCGGGACCCCGACCGGGGTCCGGTCGAGCTGGGCCCGCGACGGCAGCGGATGGTCCTCGCGCGCCTGCTGGTGGCGGGCGGCGGCGTCGTGCCGGCCGAGCGCATCATCGAGGAGCTCTGGCCGGAGGACCAGCCGGTACGCGCCCTGGGCACCCTCCAGTCGTACGTGTCGCACCTGCGCCGGGCCCTGGAGCCCGACCGGCCGCCGCGCGCCCCGGCCACCCTGCTGGTGAGCGCGCCGCCCGGGTACGCCCTGCGCACCGAGGCCGTCGACGCGCGGCTCTTCGAGGACGAGGTCCGCGCGGCCGACCAGAGCCCGGACCCCGAAGAGGCGCTGCACATGCTCGACCAGGCGCTGGGCCGCTGGCTGGGCCCCGCCTACGCCGACGTCGCCGACCAGGGCTGGGCCCGGCCGGAGATCCTGCGGCTGGGCGAGCTGCGCGCGCACGCGGTCGAACGGCGCGCCGCGCGGCTGCTCGACACCGGGCAGGCCGCGGCCGCCGCCGGCGACCTGGAGGCCTTCCTGGCGGCCGAGCCGCTGCGCGAGGAGTCCTGGCGGCTGCTGGCGATCGCGCTCTACCGGACCGGCCGCCAGGGCGACGCCCTCGGCGCGCTGCGGCGGGCGCGCACGATGCTCGCCGACGAGCTCGGCGTCGATCCCGGCCCCGGCCTGCGGGACGTGGAGACGGCGATCCTCGCCCAGGACCCCGAGCTGGACGCCGTTCCGCACATGGCCCCGCTCGCGGTCGCCGAACCGCCCAAGCGCGCCGCCCCGCCCGACCCCGCGCCGGGCCCGGGCGCCGGCGGTCCCGAGACCGGCCTGTTCGGGCGCGCCGACGAGCTGGAACGGCTCACCGAGACCGCGCAGACCGCCGAGGCGGGCCGGCGGATGCGCACCGCCCTGGTCCACGGCGAGCCGGGCATCGGCAAGACCGCCCTCCTGGAGGTCCTGGCCGTCGGGCTGGCCACCGCGGGCTGGCGGGTGGCCTGGGGCCGCTGCCCCGAGGCGGGCGGCGCCCCGCCGCTGTGGCCCTGGCATCAGGTGGCCACGACGCTCCTCGGCGAGCCGCCGGTCGCGGCCGACCGGTTCCAGACCGCACGGGTGATCAACGACCGGCTGGCCCGGACGACCGACGACCGGCCCGTCCTGATCCTGCTCGACGACCTCCACAGTGCGGACGAGGGCACGCTGGCCGTGCTGCGCGACGTGCTGGCCGGGCCGCCGACCGCGATGCCGGTGATGGTCGTCGGCACGTACCGTTCGGCCGAGGTCAACAGCCCGCTGTCGGACACCCTCGCGGTCTTCGCCCGCCGGGGCGCGGTCCGGATGCCGCTCGGCCCGCTCCCCGACGCGGACGCGGCGGCCCTCGTCCGCGCCGTCCAGGAGGAGGAGGGCATCGCCGACCGGTCCACGCCCGGCACGGTCGCGGGCATCGTGCGGCGGGCCGGCGGCAACCCCTTCTACCTGCGCGAGCTGGCCCGGCTCCCCGTCGGCGTACCGGCCGAGGCCGCGGACGCCGCGTTCGCCACGCCGAGCATCCCGCCGCCGGCGCGGGACACGACGCGGGACAAGGGAGAGGGCGAGGACGGCGCCAAGGACGGCGGCGGGGCCGGTGAGGAGGCGCCCGCCGAGGTCCCCACCGGGATCGCCGAGGTGATCAGGCTGCGCGTGGCGCGGCTGCCCGCGCTGACCCGCAACGTGCTCCGCCTGGTGGCGGTGATCGGCCGGGAGGCCGACGTCCGGCTGGTCGTCGCCGCCCAGCGCCAGGACCCCGACGACGTCTACGACGCCCTGGAAGCGGCCGTCGTCGGCGGCCTCCTGGAGGAGCCCGCCGCCGGGCGGGTCAGGTTCGCGCACGTCCTGGTGCGCGACACGGTGTACGGCGACCTGCTGCGGCTGCGCCGGGCCCGGCTGCACGCCGACGTGGGCGCCGCGGCCGAACGGCTCTTCCCGGGCGGGCTGGCCGCCCTGGCGCACCACTTCTCGGAGGCCGCCGTGCTCGGCGAGCCCGACAAGGCCGTGCACTACTGCCGGGCCGCGGCCGAGGCGGCCGAACAGGCCCTGGCCTACGGGTCCGCGCTCGACCTCTGGGAGCGGGCGCTGGCCGCGTTCGACCGCGACGGCACCACCGGCGAGCCGCGCGTCCGGGCCGAGCTGCTCATCGGCCGGGCCCGCGCCGCGCAGCTCGCCGGGCGCCCGCGGTGGGCGCACGACCTGCGCGGCGAGGCCGTGCGCGCGGCCGAGGCCTGCGGCGATCCGGAGCTCATCGGGCGCGCGATCGTCGCGATCGCCACCCCGACGCTCTGGTACAGCCGCCCGCGCGGCCAGATCGACACCGGGCTGATCACCCTGATCAAGCGCACGCTCCCGGCCGTGCCCGACGACCTCCAGGCCCGGCTGCGGACGGTGTACGCGCTGGAGGCGGGCCTGCACCACGACCCGGACGGCGCGGTCGAGGCCGCCACCGCCGCGGTCGAGTGGGCGCGCGAGGCCGGCGACGACGGCCTGCTCGCCGGTGCGCTCAACGCGCTCTACTTCACCGAACGCAGGCCGGGCCGGTACGCCGAGGTCACCCGGGCCGCCAAGGAGCTCGAACGGCTCGGCCGCGACCGGCGCATGCCGGGCGTCGAGGCGCTGGGGCTGCTCGCCCGCTGCGTCGAGCTCGGCGCGCGCGGCGACATCGACGAGATCGCGTTCCTCACCTCGGCCGTCGCCGTGCTGGCCGACCGCTACGAGCTGCCGGTGTTCCGCATGCAGGTCCAGCTGGCCAACGGAGCCCGCGAGCTCGTCCAGGGCGATCTCGACGCCGCCGTGCATCTGTTCGCCGCGCTGGCCGAGGCGGCCGCCGGACGGGAGATGTGGGACGTCACCGGGGCCGGCGTGATCGGGCGGATCTGCGCCCGGCAGGCGGCCGGCGACGTGTCCGCGGCCGAGCAGGACGCGCGGCTGATCGCCTCGTTCGACGCCGCCGTGGGCACCCCGATCCACGCCTGCACGCTCGCGGCGCGCGGCGACGCCGAAGGGGCGCTCGCGCTGCTGCGCGACGCGCCCGAGCCTGCCCGCGACCAGCTGTGGCTGCTGCTGGAGGGTTTCCGCGCCGACGCCCTCGCGCTCGTCGGCGCGTCCGGTACAGACGGCCCGGCCAGCCCCCGCGAACTGGCCGGGCCGCTGTACGACCGGCTGCTGCCCTTCGAGCCGTTCGTCTGTGGCGGCGAGACGATGGGACTGCACATCGGTCCCGTCGCGACACGGCTGGCCCGCCTGGCCGAGCTCATGGGCCTCCCCGGCGAGACGGCCGCCCGCCATTGGGAGGCCGCGCTCGCACTGGCCCGCCGTGCCCGCGCACCACGGTGGGAACGCGAGGCCGTCACGGCGCTCGAACGCCTGAAGCGCTGAAGAGCGCCGCGCCGGCCGAAGGGCTCTGTGTCGTTCGACCGAAGTGCCGTTCGGCCGAAGTGCCGTTCGGCCGAAGTTGGCCGTGTTCAACCGAAGAGCGCCTCGTGCAGGCGCCCGTACCTCCTTCTGAAGAGACGCAACGCCCACCGGTGGGCGGGCGGGGTCCTGGCCATCGTCGACGACAGCTCGGCCGGCGGGACCACGGCCGCGTACCGCGAGACCGTGAACCACAGGTTCCGGATCGGGTAACCCTTGGTGGCGGCGCGTTCCCACCGCCCGAAGTCCTCCACCGAGACGTACTGCGCGATGGCCGGGAAGATGTCGCGCTCCTCCTCGGCGATGTGCTCGTCGAGCAGGTCGCGCAGCCGGACCGCCTCGACGGCCAGCGCCTTGCGCGCGACCTGGTCGGCCTGGCCGGCTTCCCCGGCCTGGTCGGCGCTGCCGGCCGGGCCGCCCCGCAGCGCCACGACGGCGCCGCGGAAGGCCTCGAGGACCGGTTCGAGCCGGTCGTGGTCGACGCTCAGCGGCTCGATGTCCACCGCCCCGAGCGCCGACGCCCGGACGACCGGGAACCCGATCTGGTCCTCGTAGTGGTGATGGTGCCGGACGTCGGCGACGAACAACCCGGTGTAGGTGTCCAGCGCCGTCGCCCGGCGGACGGTCAGTTCGACGTCCCCCGAGTGCAGCCGTTCCGCGAGATCGGCGAGCTCGTGGGCACCGTGCTGGATCGCCCGGTGGGCGACCGTGTACAGCCGCAGGTCCACCTGCGGGTCGGACGGCCGGCGCGGCCGGACCGTCAGCACCCTGTCCTCTCGCATGCGGAAAGCCTGGACCCGCCCACTTGGAGGCCACTTTCAGGACACTTGCACGCGCCCGGCAGAATCAGGGGGCATGCGGGCCGTAGTGCAGAGGGTGAGTCAGGCGAGCGTCACGGTGGACGGGCGCGTCGTGGGATCGGTCGAGGGGCCGGGCCTGATGGTGCTGGTCGGCGTGACGCACGACGACACCCCGGAGAAGGCGCGCAGGCTGGCCGCCAAAATGTGGGGCCTGCGGATCCTGGACGGGGAGAAGTCCTGCTCCGACCTCGACGCGCCGCTGCTGGTGATCAGCCAGTTCACGCTGTACGGGGACGCCCGCAAGGGGCGCCGCCCCACCTGGATCGACGCGGCGCCGGGCCCGGTGGCCGAGCCGCTGGTGGACGAGGTGGTGGCCGGGCTGCGCGACCTGGGCGCCAGGGTCGAGACGGGGATCTTCGGCGCCGACATGAAGGTCGCCCTGGTCAACGACGGGCCCATCACCCTGATCGTGGAGATCTGACCGTCAGAAGCCGTAGATCATTCCGGCGATGGTCACGACGGTGCCCAGCGCCGCGAGCAGGATGAGCGCCCGGTCGGCCTGCGCCAGCCGCCCGCGGGCCTCCGCCGAGACGACCAGGACCCCGGTCTCGCGCTCCCCGGAGGTGTCCGGCGGCTTGCGGAAGGGGTTGCGCAGGCCCGCCAGGCGCCACACCGCGTCGTTCTTGACGGCCTGGTGCGCGGCGCCGCAGGCGAACAGCCGGCCGCGGGCCGGCTCGCGGCACGAGAAGCCCTGGCGGGTCATCACCCGGCAGATCGTCGGCACGAGCAGGAACTGGTAGAGGCACCAGACCAGGAGCGCGATCAGCGCCAGCCGCCACGAACCGAACCACCAGGCCGCCCCCAGCAGGACGGCGAAGCCGCCCCACCAGACCAGCGCCGACTCTCTCCGGCGCCTGCGCCGCAACCCGCGTGCGCCCTTCTTGGCGGTCGGGGGATCGTCGTTCCCCAGGTTCGCCACCATCGGCAGGGACCCACCCCTCTTACCGGCCCATCCGATCCGATCGTGACCCGGTCCCCGTCCGATCGGACATCGTCCACGACAGACGATGTCCCCGTACGGTAGGCGGTTTACGCCCGATTTGCGGCTGTCCTCCGCAAGTCGATCTTGGCGTTGGCGCCGGTGTCCGGTGACACCACGACCTCCTGGCTCGCGGCCACCCCTCCGGCCAGCAGGTCAGCGTCGACCGGCACGTTCCGCTTGACCAGCGCGAGCGCGATCGGCCCCAGCTCGTGGTGCCGCGCCGCCGACCCGACGAACCCGACCGTACGGCCGCCCGGGATCTCCACCGGGTCACCGTGCGCGGGAAGCGTGTCGACGCTGCCGTCGAGGTGGAGGAAGACCAGCCGGCGCGGCGGGCGGCCGAGGTTGTGCACGCGGGCGACCGTCTCCTGACCCCGGTAGCAGCCCTTGGCCAGATGGACGGCCGAGTCGATCCAGCCCATCTCGTGCGGGATCGTCCTGTGGTCGGTGTCGCGGCCCATCCGCGGATGGTGGGCGGCGATGCGCAGCGCCTCGTACGCCCAGAGCCCGGCCGGCCGGAGCTCCCCGGCGAGCGACGCCAGGGACTCGCCCTCGCCCTCCTCGGCGCCGCGACGGACGAGCCACGTCTCCAGCCCCGCCACGTCGGGCCAGACGATCTCGCCGCCGCGCCCCGCGGGTCCGGTGACGACGGCGTACTCCTCGCTGACGTCGGCGACCTCGACGCGCATCATGAAGCGCATCCTGTCGAGGAACTCCACCAGCGACGGAGCGGCGCCCGGCTCCACGTGCGCCCAGACGGTCTCGCCGTCGTCGACCAGGTGCATGTGGTGCTCGACGTGGCCGTTGGGGCTGAGCAGCAGCGCCTGGGCGGCCTCGCCGGGCTTCATGACCTCCAGGTGCTGGCTGAGCAGGCTGTGCAGCCAGCGGTGGCGGTCGGCCCCGGTGATCGTGACGACGCCCCGGTCGCTCCGGTCGGTGAAGCCCGTACCCGCCTCCAGGGCGCGTTGTTCGTGCGCGGGCTCGCCGTAGTGGGCAGCGACCTCCCGGTCGGGCGAATCGGCGGCGACGGCTCCGGGCAGCTTGAGCAGCGGGCTCTCCATGCCCTCCAGACTATTTGGTCCGGGCGGGAGTTATCCGGCGCCCGCACCCCCGGGCGGGGATGGGCCGTCAGGTCCTGCAGTTCTTGCAGCGGCCGAAGACCGTGAGGTGGTGCACGTCGGTCTCGAAGCCGAAGTCGCGCTCCAGCACCCCGGCCAGCCCCGCGGCGACCTTGGGGTCCACGTCGTGGACCGTCTCGCAGCCGCGGCAGACCAGGTGGATGTGCTCGGCCTCCTCGGCCAGGTGGTAGTTGGGCGGCCCGTGCCCGAGGTGGGCGTGCTTGACCAGCCCGAGCTCCTCGAGGAGCTCCAGCGTGCGGTAGATCGTGGAGATGTTGACGCCGCGAGCCGTGCGCTGCACCTCGGCGCAGATCTCCTCGGGCGTGCCGTGCTCCAGCGCGGTGACCGCCTCGAGGACGAGCTGCCGCTGCGGGGTGACGCGGTAGCCCCTCGCTCTCAGCTCCTCCTGCCACGTCTCGCTCATGCCCCGAGTCTATGTGCCGGAGGTCACGGAAGGGGGTGGCGGAAAATGCGCTTGCCTCGATCCGCCCGGCTCGCATAACTTGCGAAGACGCGCGAAAGGAGGTGGTCCAGACAATGCATAGTTCTGGGACTCGCGAGGTGGCTGTCCGCTAGTCGCCGTTTACGCCTCGGAGCCGTCGTCCACGGGCGGCGGCGCCGCCGGTTGCACGGTGACCGGCGAATACCAGGCAGTTACCCGATCCCCGAGCCGGTGGGCCCGTCCTGTCCACCTCCCGCCACCCGGCGGGGAGGCTCGGGGATCGTTCATTTCCCGGCGTACTTGAGCTGGGCGGACAGGTGCGACTGGAGGGGCTGCCCGACGGCGGCCATCTCGTACACCCAGCCGAGGTCGCGCTTGCCGTCCTTCTCCGGCATCAGCCCGTAGAGCCGCTTGCCGCCGGTGACCTCCTTGGCCGTCTCCGTCCGCGCGATGACGTCGGTGGCCAGCTCGACCCGGTTGAACGCGACGTTCCCGAGGTAGATCTCGATGATCCCGGTGGGGTGGGCCAGCGTGACCTCGACCTTGTTGCCGGGCTGCGGCCGCCAGTAGCCGGTCTCGGTCGCCAGCGGGCGGCCCAGGGAGCCGTCGTCCTCGATCAGCCAGCTGCGGCTCGAATAGATCAGGAACGGCTTGCCGTTGTGGCCGAAGGTGATCTCCTGCCCGAACCGGAACTCCTGGATCGTGGGATAGTCGCCGACGCCGGCGCCCTCCCACCTGCCGAGGAGGAACTTCAGCGGTTCGAGGTCGGGGTGCAACTCGGGCTCCGTGGACATGGACACCGAGCGTAGCGGTGACGGCGCCCTATCTGAGCCGGGACAACCGTACGACCAGGAACGTCGCGCCGACCGCCACCAGCGCGAGCACCACGACCAGAATCCCCGCGTTCACCATGCCGCCCACGACCGGCACCCTATCCCCTGCGGGCGTTAGGGTGCCGGTATGGCGAGATCTCTGGTGATCAAGGCGACCGCCGGCGCGGACGGCGCGGAGCGGTGCAACCAGGCGTTCACGGTGGCGGCGGCCGGGGTCGCGAGCGGGCTGGAGGTCTCCCTCTGGCTCACCGGCGAGTCGGCCTGGTACGCCCTCCCCGGCCGGGCCGCGGACTTCGACCTCCCGCACGCCACCCCGCTGGCCGATCTCCTGGAGATCGTGCTGAAGGGCGGCACGGTGACGGTCTGCACCCAGTGCGCCGCGCGGCGCGACATCGGCCAGGACGACGTCGTCCCGGGCATCCGGATCGCCGGGGCGCCGACGTTCGTCGAGGAGGCCACCGCCGACGGGGCCCAGGCGCTCGTCTATTGATTGATCTTCAATAGAACGGACATAAGCGGCTTGACGACCCGCGAGGAGGCCGCGTGATCGAGATTCCGGTGTGGCTCTGGTGGGCGACGATCGCCCTCATCCTGGGGTTGTTCGTCTTCGACCTGCTGGTGGCGGTGCGCAAGCCCCATGCGGTCGGGCTGCGCGAGGCCACCTTCTGGTCGGTGTTCTACGTCGGGATCGCGCTGCTCTTCGGGCTGCTGCTGTGGCCGGTGGCCGGCACGACCGCGGCCACCGAGTACTACGCGGGCTGGGTCGTCGAGAAGAGCCTGTCGGTCGACAACCTCTTCGTGTTCGTGATCATCCTGGGCAGGTTCGCGGTGCCCGAGGAGTACCAGCAGAAGGTGCTGCTCTTCGGGATCGGGGCCGCGCTGGTGCTCCGCGCTATCTTCATCGCCGTCGGCGCGGCGGCGATCAGCATGTTCTCGTTCACGTTCCTGATCTTCGGCCTGGTGTTGTTGTGGACGGCCGTCCAGCTCATCCGGCACCGGAACGAGGATCCCGAGGTCGAGGACAACTTCCTGGTCCGCCGCACGCGCAAGATCATGCCGGTGACGACCGACTTCCACGGCGGCAGGATGTTCGCGCACGAGAACGGCCAGCGGGTGATGACGCCGCTGCTGCTGGTCTTCGTCGCCATCGGCAGCACCGACATGTTGTTCGCCCTCGACTCGATCCCCGCGGTCTACGGCGTCACCAGCGAGCCGTTCATCGTCTTCGCGGCCAACGCCTTCGCCCTGCTGGGCCTGCGGGCGCTGTTCTTCCTGGTGGAAGGGCTGCTGATGCGGCTGGTCTACCTGTCGATCGGGCTGTCGCTGATCCTGGCGTTCATCGGGATCAAGCTGATCCTGCACTTCGTGCACGAGGACATCAGCACGTCCTTCCCCGAGGTTCCGACGCCGCTCTCGCTCGGGGTGATCCTGCTCATCCTGATCGTCACGACCGTCGCCAGCCTGCTGCGGGTCAGGAAGCACCCGGAGGAGCGCGCCCACGCCGTCACCCTGCGCTCGCACAAGCGGCGCGAGAAGGAAGAAGAGGAGCGGGCCGCCCGCTCGTGACCGAGCGGGCGGGCCTCCGGGTGAGCCCTCGCGAACGTCCGTACCGTCCGCGTGCGGGCCGTCCGCGTGCGGGGCGTCTCAGCCGGCGGTGACGACGGCGTTGAGGCGCTCCTCGCGCAGCCGTCCGGCCCACGAGTCGTCGATCGGCTGGAGCTCGCCGCCGGTCGCCCAGCGCAGCAGCAGGTCGGCCAGCCCCGGGTTGCGCACGAGCGCGGGCCCGTGCATGTAGGTGCCGAGCACCCGGCCGGCGTAGGCGCCCTCGGTGCCGTCGCCGCCGCCGTTGCCGATGCCCGCGACGACCCGGGCCAGCGGCCGCGCGTTCTGGCCGATGTGGGTGACGCCCTGGTGGTTCTCGAAGCCGGTGATGCGCGGCACGTTCAGCTCGGTCGCGACGTCGCCGACGACCTCGCCCACCGCGCGCACCTCGCCGCGGCCGCTGCGGATGTCGAGCAGGCCGAGGCCGGGCAGCAGCTGCCCCTCCTCGCCGCCGAACTCGTGGCCGAGGATCTGGTAGCCGGCGCAGACCGCGAAGACGACCGCGCCGTTCTGCACGGCGCGGTGCAGCCCGCCGTCGTTGCGCAGCCGCTGCGCCGCGAGGATCTGCGGCCGGTCCTCGCCGCCGCCGAGCAGGTAGAGGTCGCCGTCCGGCGGCACCGGCTCGTCCGAGCGCAGGTGCAGGGTCTCGGTCGGGATGCCGCGCAGCGCGGCGCGGCGCTCCAGGACGATCGTGTTGCCCTGGTCGCCGTAGGTGGAGAGCAGGTCCGGGTAGATCCAGACGATCTTCAGTGGACGGTTAGACGACACGGCCGTACCTCGTTCGGATGTTCTGGAAGGCGGTGTAGTTGGCGATCACGTCGAGCTTGCCCGGTGGGACCGCCATGACCGCCTGGTCGATGTCCTCCACGAAGGTGAACGGCACCTCGGCGGCCTCGAGCCGGGCGGCCAGGTCGGTGCGGCGTTCGCCGGTGACCCAGACCGGGCGGCCGCGCAGGATGCGGTAGTCGACGTCCCACAACCAGGAGGTGTCGCGGCCGTCGGGGCCCTGCGCGTTGATCGACAGCGCGACCGGCGACGGCGCGGGCTCCAGCACGTCGAACGCCTCGAGCCAGCCCGCCGGGTTCTTGGAGAGCAGCAGCCGGATGTGGCGGCCCTCGTGCTCGACCGTGGTGTAGCGGCCGGCGACCGAGCGGACCTCGCCGAGCAGCGGGAGCGCCTGCTCGGGCGGCACGCCGAACTGGGCGACCACGGCGAGCGCGACCGCCGCGTTCGACCGGTTGGCGCGGCCGGGCAGGGCGAGTTGCGACAGCGGGAACATCCGCCCGTGCGGGTCGGTGACCTGGTCGCCCTTGAGCACCCAGTCCGGACGCGGGCGGGCGAAGTGGCACTGCCGGCAGCGCCAGTCGCTGTCCTCGTCGGTGTCCTGACGGTCGAGCGGGCCGCCGCACTCGGGGCAGCACCAGGAGTCCTCCCGCCAGTGCTGCCCGGCGGCCACCCAGGTCACGCTCTTGGCGGTGGACGCTCCCCAGGTGACGAGCGGGTCGTCGCAGTTGGCGATGACATGGCTCTGCGGGGAGGCCTCCAGGGCCTTGCGCCACTTGCCGGCCAGCAGCCAGATCTCGGCGGCGCGGTCCATCTGGTCGCGGCTCAGGTTCATCAGGGCGATCACGTTGGCCCCGGTCTCCCTGAGCACCATCGGGACGTACTTCTCGTCGCACTCCAGCACGCCGTAGCGGGCGGCGGGAGCCGAGGCGAGCGCCGACACGTGCCCGGTGGGCATGTTGGCGCCGAACGCGTTGGTGGCGACCTCGCCGAGCGGTGTCATCGCCGAGGTGATCAGCCGGGTCGTGGTGGTCTTGCCGTTGGTCGCGCTGACGAGGACGAGCTTGCGGTCCTTGGCCAGCCGGGTCAGCAGCTCGGGATCGAGCTTGAGGCCGACCTTGCCGCCGATCACCGACCCGTCTCCCTTGCCGGCGAGGCGGGACATCTTGGCGGCCGTACGACCGAGCGCGACGGCCAGCTGCGAACGCAGTGGAAGATCGCTCATGGACTCCGTCTTCTCCGGGGTTGCGCATCTGGGGCGCTTCAGAAAACCGTGTCGAGCCTAGCCGGAACCAGCGGCGATCTCGCCGGAACGTGACGAGATCGCCGGTGTCGTCACGCGCGTCCTCCTGGAAAATGCGACGAGAGTCACACGATCTCAGGTAAACCGGCTGCCTCGATCTTGACCGATGCCGAGGGTCCATGGTTCGGTGCCAGCCCCGGATGGCGGCGACAAATCGGGTGAACGAGTCGCAATATCGCCATCGACGCGCCCGCGAGCGACGTCAACCAGTACTTTGTCGGGGGCCCTGCTGTTTCGTGGGGAAAGCGGCGACAAGGCGAGGTCTGAGCGATGCAGTGTCCGACGTGCGGTACGAACACGCCCGCCACGCTCGGCAGGTGTGCCCACTGCAACGCGCCGGTCGACCAGCAGCTCGCGAGCATGCAGTCCGGGCTGCCGACGCCCCCGATGGGCGCGCCGGTGGCCGAGGCCGAGGCCTTCGGCGACAGGACGATGATGGTCCCACCTCCGACCCCGGCGTGGGCGCCGTCTCCCGAAAGTCTCGGCGGCACGCCGGCCGCGGCGGCCGGGCTCCCGCCGGAGGCCGACGCGCTCTCACCGATGGGCCGGGCACCGTCGCCGATGACGGGCGGCTCGCCGGCCGGCGGCACCCCACCGGTCGCGGGCGGGTCCTCGCCGCTGGGCGGGATGTCGCTGCCTCCGCCGCCCGAACCGTCCAGCCCCCTGCCGCCCCCGCCACCGGCGGGCGATCCCTCCCCCGCCGCCTCGGGCGGGTTCCCCGCCGCGTCCGGCGCGCTGCCGCCGGCGGACGGCGAGTCGACCGCCGCCTGGACGTTCGACCCGAACGCCGACGACGATGACCCGGGCTCCGGCGGTCACGGTGGCATCAGCGGTTCCAACGGCAACGGCGCGCAGGCGGGATCGTTCGCCGCCTCCCCGCCGCCTCCCGCGCCGTCCTGGGCGGACGGCCCGAACGGCCTGTCGGCGCCCTCGCCCTACGCGAAGGAGCAGCCGGCCGAGTCGATCGTGCCGGAATCCTGGTACGCCCCGGTCCGGCCGCCGCGCGAGCAGGAGGACCCCGGCGACCGCACCCAGATCTACTCGTCGCCCCCGCCCGCCGAGCAGCCCGCGATGAACGGGAACGCGACGATGCTCGACCAGGGCATGCCGCACCCCGGCGGCCCGTACCCCCCGCCCCCGGGGCCGGGCATGGACCAGTACGGCGCGGACCAGTACGGGGCCGACCAGTACGGGGCCGACCAGTACGGCGCGGACCAGTACGGCATGAGCCGGCAGGTCATGGATCCCAACGGCATGGGCCCCTACGGGATGAACCAGCAGGGGTCCGACCAGCAGGGGTTCGACCAGCACGGGACGGCTCCGTACGGGGATCCCCAGGGCATGGGCGGCCCCCACGGCATGGGGCCGAACGGCATGGGCCCCAACGGGATGGGGCCCAACGGGTACGGTCCCGGCGGCCCGGTGGACGCCAACGGCATGCCCATCGACCCCGCGTACGGCGGCCAGATGCCGCCGCGGTCGGGGGGCGGCGCGAGCAAGGCGCTCATCATCGGCGTCGCCGCGCTCGTCGTGGTCGCGCTGGTCGCGGTCGTCCTGGTGGTGCTGCCGGGGGACGACGACAAGCCGCCGACCGCCAAGCCCTCCGCGTCCGCGCCGCCGACCACGAAGGTCTCCGGGGAGAAGCCGCTCTCCGGCCCGGTCAAGCAGCAGGCCGCCGCGGTCAACGCCCTGCTGAACGAGAGCGCCGGCACCAAGCGCGTGCTCACCGCCGCGATGACCCAGGTCGGCAAGTGCGACACGCTCCCGGCCGCGATGGGCGGCTTCCAGAAGGTCGCGCAGGCGCGCCAGTCCCAGCTGCGCCGCACCCAGGCGCTCAAGCTCGACGAGCTGCCCCGGGGCGAGTCGCTGCGCACCTACCTCCGCATGTCGTTCCAGGGTTCCCTGGAGGCCGACCTGGCGCTGATGCGGTGGGCGCAGGGCGCGAGCCGCAAGTGCAAGGGCAAGCCGAAGCCGCCCGCCTCCAGGGCGCCCGGCCTGGCCTCCGGTGAGCGCAAAGCGACGCTGGGCAAGCGCCAGTTCGTCAAGGTGTGGAACCCCATCGCCAAGAAGGCGGGCCACCCGCAGCGGCGGTGGACGGGGATCTGACCCCGCTCCGTCACCCATCACAACCGGATTGCGACCGCGCGCGCCGCGAACCAGGGCAGACCGTCACGCAGTATCTTGTGACCGACCGTCCCCCGAGGGTTAGGGCTTGCCATGCGGTGCCCGCGATGCGGCAGCGACACTGATCCGGCGCTTCCCACCTGCTCCCGATGCGACGCGCCGCTGACCGACAACGCGACGACACCGGACCCGGGGCCCTTCGGCGAGCCGCGGTACGGGTCGTCCGACCGTCCGCCGCCCACCCCCTGGTCACCGTCGCCGCAGGAGCCGGCCGCGTGGTCGCCGCCGCCGCAGGACCCCGCGCCGTGGTCACCGCCACCGCGCGACCCCTGGGCCGGCGACGAGGGCGGGCCGAACGACTCCTGGACGCGGCCCGCGCCTCCCGGCGAGCACGGCCCCGGTGAGCACGGCCACGGCGAGCCGCCCGGCGGCGAGACCTCGATCTCCCTGTCCCGCGAGCCCTGGGACGAGCCGGAGATCTGGCAGCCGCCGCCCCCGCGGCGCAAGCGCAGCGCCCTGCCGGTCATCCTGCTCGCGGCGGGCGTCGTCCTGCTCGCCGGGATCGCGTCGGCGATCGTGCTCTGGCCGAGCGGATCCGACGTCCAGCCCGGCACGCCCACGACGCAGCAGAGCCAGGGCGTGCCGAGCGAGAGCGGCGGCACCGAGTCGCCGGCCGCCACCACGTCGGGCGCGGGCGTGACCGAGCAGGCCGGCAAGGTCGACGCGCTGCTCACCGAGATGGTCGCCACCCGTTCCGAGCTCGGCTCGGTCACCGGCGACGGCGAGTGCGAACGGTCCGGGCTGGAGCGCATCCGCTCGCAGCGGCAGGACCAGCTCGACCAGGCGCGCGATCTCGACGTCACCGCGCTGGACGGCGGCGCGGAGATGAAGGCCGCGCTCGTCCGCGCCCTCTCGGCGTCGGTCGAGTCCAACGGCAACTACCTGACCATGGCGCCGGACTGCCCGACCGACGCGACCGACGCCGACCGACGCGCCAGCACGGCCAAGTCGGAGTTCATCGGCCACTGGACGCCGATCGCCGAGCAGGCGGGTCTCCAGCCGCGTTCCGCCGACACCATCTGACCGCGCCCGCACCCCGCGGCCACCGCGCCGCGGGTCACTTCGTGGGGAAGGGCAACCCCTCGGCGGGGTCCTCGAACGGGACGACGAAGCGCTCCGGCCAGCTCAGCACCGGGTCGAGCCACTCGGCCACCCGCATCGTGACGGCCACGTGCTCGAGCTGCTCCTCATCCGACAGCCCGATGCCGACCACCGCGAGGTCGCGCACGAACCCCTCGTGATGGTCGTCGCCCGCGAGCGCGGTGATGGCGATGGGCCGGTTGCGTTCGAGCTCCATCGACAGCGGGTGGCGGCGCAGCGCGCGCAGCCGGTGGCCCAGCTTGGGCTCGGCGGGCTGCTTGAGCCCCGGCAGCTGGTAGTCGAGCGCCGGCGCCGGCTCGTGCTTGTCCGGGGCGCCCCCTTCGAACGGGAAGAGCCGCTCCATCTCGTGCAGCCAGCGCAGCTGCGGGATCACCCACTGGGGGCCGGGCAGCGACCCGATGAGGTCGTACGCGCCGCCGAGGAGGCGCTGCGCCGCCGTCGCGGCCGCGGCGGTGAGCTCGGCCGGCGCGTACGCGTGGCGCAGCGCCCACGCCCGCCGCGTCACCGCGCGTTCGACCAGGGTCGCCAGCGTGCACTCGCGCAGCCGCGGCAGCAGGCGCGACCAGGCACGGCCCAGCTCGGCCGGGACGGCGGGCAGCGGCCGGTTGGTGACGTGGGCGAGGACGAGCGTGTCGGTCCACAACCGCAACCAGGCCCAGTCGGCGTTGCCCGCGAGCAGGTCGGCCTCGCGCAGCTCGTACAGCGAGCAGGCACGTCCGGAGCGGCACTCCGTCCCGCACGCGTCCGACCGCCGCCCGTCCACCGGCGGCGGCGGGCCGGGCTGCACCGCCTCGCGTCCCTCGCCCAGCGGCACCCGCACCCGCAGCGGCCGGTCCATCCCGTCGGCGAACACCGCCGCGACGCCGGGACGCAGCGACACGACCTCGCGCGACTGCTCGGCGTCCAGGTTCATCGCCGAGCCGACCTGGTGGCGGTCGTCGAACGCCGGGAGCCGGTGCACGACCTTGAGCGCGGTGTTCTTGATGACGTCCGGCACCAGCTTGGTGGGGATCTGCTCGGCGACGATGATGCCCTCGCCGTACGCGCGGATCTCGGCGAGCATGCCGGCGAACAGCTCGACCGCGTGCGAGCTGGTGCGCTCGGGACCGCGGTTGCGCAGCAGCCGATGCGCCTCCTCGATCACGATCACGTGCCGGAGGCCCGGCGCGTTGCCCGACGCGCGGGCGCGCATCCGCAGGTGCTCGACCACACGGATGATCAGCGTGCCCATGAGGAACGCCTTGTCCTCGTCGTTGGCGACGTCCTCGATCGCGAGCACGATGTTCTCGCGCAACATGCCGCCGATGTCGGCCGGATGCCCACCCTCGAAGAAGCGTCCCGCCGAGCCGATCCGCAACGACCGCAACCGCACGTCCACGAAACCCTGGACGTCGGCCATCAGCTCGCGCCCGTAGCCGACGTCGCCGATGACCTGGAGCGCAGCGTTCTGGAGCTGCTCCAGCGTCGGCACCGCGGGTTCGATCAGCGACCCGGGCACGCCGCCACCGGTGACGACGTCCCAGCCGTTGGACTCGTACACCCGCTGCAGGGCCTGCGCCATGATCTGCGGGAACGGCTCCTCGGCGTCGAACGCGGCCTGGAACAGCGCCCGCACCATGTCGATGTGCGCCTGCACCGGGTAGCCGGGCTCGGGCGCCAGCGGGTTGACCGACAGCGGCACCGACGCCGGATCGGACGGGTTGACGACCGTCACCGGCCCGCCGAGATCCTCGATGCGCCCCGACATCGCCGCGTACTCCGACTTGGCCGGCTCGATCGCCAGCCACGGGATGCCCGCCCGCGTCAGCTGCTCCAGCAGGTGCCGCACGGTCTGCGACTTGCCCGCGCCGGTGGAGCCCGTCACGAACACGTGCCGGTTGATGGTCGAGCGCGGCACCGTGAACCGCCCGACCTGCCGGTCCTGCCCGTCCAGGATCGCGCCGAGCTCGATGCGCGGCTCGCTCACGTTGGCGGGCACCGCGTCATCGGTCTCGGACGTCACGTCGAAGTAGCCCGCGTCGAGCACCCGCAGGCCCGGCACCTCCCGCCGGGGCAGCCCGGCCAGGGCCGCCAGCGCCCCGGCGGTCGCCACGAACGGGTACCGCTGCTCCGACTCCACCGCGGGCCGCACCGGCGCGGGCGCCGCCGGCGGAGGGCGCAGGACCTCGCTGAACGCGCCGTTCCCGTGCCCGGACCGCAGCCGGTAGGGGTGGTGGCTCAGCTCCATCGAACCGACCAGCACCGGCGCGATCTGCCCGAGCTCGGCCTCCGACGCGGCGCCCGCCAGCACCCGCACCCGCCACAACCCCGCCTCGCGGAACGAGTCGAGCTCCGCCAGCCGATGGTCGGCCCGCGCCACCGCCAGCCGCGCCTGCTCGTCCTCACCCCGCCGCAACATGCGCAGCTCGTGGTGCAAATCCCGCATCTCCGAGTCGAGCATGCGCTCGTCGCACGGGTCGGCGACCACGAACCAGCCGAACGGCCGCTCCATCAACGTCACCAGCGTCGCCTCGAAGAGGCTCGCCCCGTTGTCGGCGGTCTTGACCTGCGGCGCCAGCCGTCCCGGACACCGCGTCCACACCATGCGCTCGGCCCGCCGGAGCCACCCGTCCCCGACCGGCACGCCCCGCGCCCCGCTCGGGAACAACAACCCCTGCTGCGCCTCCGGCCCGGGACTCACCGGACCGGCGTTCGTGATCAGTTCGAGCGGCGCGCCGCCGCCCGGAGAGATCCACCCCACCACGAACGGGCGCTGCCGCCGCGCCGCCGACAGGGCCGCGGGCAGCACGCTCACGAAGTCCCACTCCGCCGACGCGGTCCGTTCGGGCGCCGGGATCGACTGGATCCGATACCAGGGCCCGGGCAGGACACCGGCGTCCGCCACCTGCGGATCACGACGCTGCGTCTCGGGACGCTGCGTCTCGGGGGGTCGCCGCATTCCAGGGGGCACTGTCACGCCTGCATCCTTACCCCCGCGCACCCCCTCGCGCCACCTCCCCGGGCGCCACCTACTCGGGGGGAGGCTTGGGGGCGTGCTTGCCGTTCGGCTTCAACGGCGGGACGATCCGCGCCGGCCGCTGCCCCGCGCCCCGGGGAAGGGCATGCCGCGCGCCGCGCGGGCGAGGCGGCGCCTTGGCCTCCACCTCGGGCACCGCCGGGGTCTCGGTGTCGCGTTCCACCTCGGCCTGACGGGACCGCGCCAGCTCCTCCTCGGCGAGACGCTCCTGCTCGCGCACGTGCTCCTCGAACTCGACCGAGTGCGCGGTGGGCAGCGTGATGATCCCCGGGTTGGCGTCGACCAGCAGGATCCGCCGCCCGGCCGCGCCCGCGTGCGTGAACACCATCGCCGTCGGCGGCAGCTCCTGGAGCTGCGGCGGCTCGATCAGCAGCTCGCGGAACCGCTGCCGCGTCTCGGTCACCGGGATCGTCCGTCCCCACGCCGTGGCGGAGCTGATGCCCTCCACCAGCGCCGTGTCGTCGGCCGCCGGTGCCGGCAGCGGCGACCACACCGGATCGTTGAGCTCGTCGCCGCGCTTGCGCGCGAACGCCACCGTGCTCGCGTACCGTTCCCCCGCCGCGTCGGGCGCGGCCTCGCCGGCCGAGTCGGTGATCTCCGCCACCAGCAGCCGGTGGTCGGACCCGATGTGCTCGGCCGCGATCCGGGCGTCCTCCGGATTGCCCAGCCGCATGAACCCGACCGCCGCGTGCCCGCGCCGCCCGAGCCGCTCCCGCACATGCCGCGGGATCGACCGGTACATCAGCACCAGGCCGGTGCCGGTCGCCTCGCAGGCGTCGATCAGCCGGTCGAGCACGTCGCCGCGGAGCTTCTCCGCCCCGCACAGGAACAACGTGTGGTCCCACTTGCCGCCCGGCGGCGCCTCGCGGATCCGGTGCGTCAACGCCGTCGTCACGTACGTCCCGAGCACCCGGTTGGTGAGCACGCCCGCACGCCGGTCCATCGACACCACGTGCAGCCGGCTCGGCGGCAGCCGCACCGGCTCGGTGGCCAGCCGCTCCAGCTTGCGCAGTTGCGCCTCCAGCGCCCAGGCCCGCCGCACCACGATCCGGTCGGTCGCGTCGCGCCCGAACAACGTCGCGATGCGCTCCAGCTGGTCGTCGGTGAGCAGACCGGCCCGCAGGTCGTCGCGCGGGTCTCCCACCTGCGCCAGCACCCGCAGCCCCGCCGTGATCTTCGGGATCGTGACGTCGGGCCCGAGCACCCCGATCAGCCGTTCGAGGATCGAGTTGTCGAACGACAGGTCCCTGGTGCTGCTCTCCTCCTCGCCGGCGCTCACCACCAGCGAGAGCACGTCGGCCAGCGCCTCGGGCGCCAGCCCCTTGGTGGCGTCCAGCCGCGCCAGGTCGGCCGGCAGCACCCAGACCAGCGGGTCATCGCCCCGGCTGGCGGCCAGCCGCAGCAGGTCGTGGGCGACGGCGCCCTCGCTGAGATCGATGACGGTGACCCTGGCGCCCACCGCCAGCCGCGCCGCCCCCATCGTCGTGACGGTCGCCGACCAGCCCGCCAGCGTCCCGCCCACCACGTCCAGCCGGTCGACACCGGGCGGAACCGCCACGGGATACCACTCCCGCTGGCTCTCGTACGCCCGCTGCCGCCGCTCCCAGTCGGCCCACGCCTCCGCGTGCGCCTTGTCCGCCGCGTCCCGGTCGCGCCGCCAGGCGGCCCGCTCGCGTTCGCCCAGGGCCTCGGCCTCCGCGATGCGTTCGCGGACGACACGTTCGTCACGCCACAACGCCGAGCCCGTGATGGCCAGCACCACCCCGCCCGCCAGCATCGCCACCACGGCGAAGGCCCACGGCAGCACCCCGGCGAGCCCGCAGGCGAAGAAGAGCCCGACCCCGATGCCGGCACCGGCGCTCGCGGTGCGCAGCGGACGGCCGGCCATGTGCTCGGCGGGCATCCGCGTAGGCAGAACTCGCGGCTCGACGTCCGCCGAGGGCTCTGGTGGGCTCGGCGGCGGTCCAGGGTCCGGGTGCACCTGCGCGTAACGCCAGCCGACGTGGACGCGGTCGGCCTGTATCAACCGCGCCATCGCGGACCCGCTCGCCATGTCCGTCACGAAGTCAAACCCCTGGGTGTTGCGGGACGGTGAGTAACGCCTGGGGGCCGGGTTGGTTCGGATTCCTACCCGCACAGAGTAAAGACGTTCCGGGCACTACGCGCCACATTCAACCGAACACGAATACCCATGACCGACTTGAGCCACTAATTCGGTCAGGCCGTTCACCCACGTCAAGGTTCGGACACGCCGCGATGGACAAGGTGGCCGCATCCGGCCAAGGACCGTTCCAAGTCGGTCCGTCAGGGGGTCGTTCGTTCACCGCGCGTTCGCTCACTCGGAGGGTTCCGCGCCGGGGTTTCACGCGGGGTCCGTCAGGCGGGCGCGGCTCGACGCGCCAGGGGCTGGGGGCACGGCCGTCGCAGGTCCACTGCTGGATCCTGGCGGTGGTGGAGCCACCGGTCACCTCAAGGCAATAGGTACTGCTCCCCCGCGACACCGTGAAGTAGCCGCCGGTCACGGCGGTGAACTTCCACTTCTGGCGCGGCAGGGGCTCAGGCGGCGGAGGCTCAACGCAGGACGATGTCCTGCCAGGCCGAGCACACGGTGCCCAGGTCGTACCGCTCGCGCACCTGACCGTGGGCGACTTCGCGTTCCTCGTCCCAGCGCCCCGACGTGACGGTCTCAGCGATGGACCGGGCCATGGCGGCGGCGTCCGCGTGGATCCAGCGGCGGTCGTAGATCGTCTCGGCGCCCGGCCAGCCGAGGAGCGCCGGAACGGCCCGGGACGCCATGCCCTCGGCGGGGGCGAGATGGAAACTCTCGTCGTCGCTCGTCGAGAGGACGAACCCCACGCGGCGCAGCCACGCGCCCACGTCGCGGCCGTACGGATCGAACACGACCCCGCCGGACAGGGCCGGTGTCCCGCCGATGCGCCGGAACAGCGCCTCGTAGTGCGCCCGCTCTTCCGGGCGCTTCCAGATCCACCAGTACTCCCAGGGGAGCTTCGACTTCACGAAGAGCATGAAGCGGTCGTCGTGACGGCGCAGCTCCTCGACGACGTCCACGGCGAGGTCGAGCCGCTTGCGCGACGGGGCGGCGCCGATGAAGCCGAGGTGGAAGCGCGCGTCCGCCAGCTTGGGCCGGTCGAGCTGCGCGACGTCGACCCAGTTGGGCACCACGGTGATCTTGTCGGCGGGCCAGCCGGTGGCCTGCCGGGTCAGCTCGGCGTAGTGCGGGCTCACGCAGATCACCTGGTCGACCTGGCCGATGTCGAGCTTCTGCGGCCAGCCCGAGGTCAGCTCGAAACGGTGGAGCCGGACGAGCAGGCGCTGGCCGGCCCGCTTGTTGCGGGCGTACCAGAGCGCGTTGGGGCCGCACCATTCGCAGATGACCACGTCGGCCCATTCGGCCAGCTCGCGGCCGGCCTGCTCGTCGTGCTCGGAGAGCGAGCGCCAGTGGTCGACCCGGAGCTCGACGCCCGGCAGCGACCGCAGGTGCTCCATCAGCCGGGTGAAGAACTTCAGGTCGTGGCTGGCCACGAGCACGCGCAGGGGACGTTCCGCCGTGGCGGCGCGCGAGCGCGGGAACACCCGGTCGAGGTGTGCGCGGAGCCGGCCGGCGGCGCGGGCCAGCGAGAAGCCGTCCGCGGCGGCCCGGCACCGTTCGGCGGCGAGGGCGTAGACGGCCGGGTCGACCGCCGCCCGGCGCAGCCCTTCGACGACGTCGTCCTGCGTACGGGCGAACAGCGGGTAGTCGGCGCCGAGCAGCGCCTCGTGCATCGGGGTGCGGTTGAGCACGACCGGCAGGCCGAGGGCGCCGAACTCCAGCACCTTGGTGGACAGTTCGAGGCTGGCGTCCATCTCGGGCCGCCGCCAGGACAGCCCGATGTCGGCGCCGGCCGCGATGGCCATGGCCTTCTCCCGCGCGTGGCCGCCATGCCACACCACGCCGGAGGCGCTCGCCAGAGCGCCGCGCATCCGGTCGTGGAAACCGGGATCGGACCGTTCGTTGTGGATCTTGTCGCCCACCATGTGCAGCTCGGCGGTGACGCCCTGCCCCGCCAGGAGGCCCGGCAGCTCGGTCATCTCGAACGTGTTCCAGCGCAGCGCGAACTTGCCGGTGTAGACGAGCCGGAGCGGGGTGCCGGTGGTGCGGGTCTCGGCGCCGCGGTCGGCGAGCTCCTCGGGCACCACGACGACCGGCGGGAACAGCACGCACTTCCCGCAGGCGTCCTGGACGGCCTGCTCCAGGAAGCAGCGCAGCTCCTCGGTCTGGCAGAGCAGCACGCGCGAGGCGCGGGCGATGCGCTTGATCTCGCCGAGGACCGGCCCGTCCAGCTCGGCCGGGGACTGCGGGACGTCCGTCAGGTACGTCCACATGCGCCCGGCGAAGGCCGCGTCGCCCGCGAGCGCCGCGGCGACCCGGCGGCCCCGCACCACGACCAGGTCGTGGCGGTCCTCGGCGTCGATGTCGCCGAGGACCTGGTGGGCCTGCCGGACGGTCATCCCGGCGTCGCCCTCGACCAGGCCCTCCTGGTGAGGACGGCGGACGGTCACGCCGGCCAGCCCGGTGAGGGGGTCGACGAGCCGCCCGGTCCGGACCGGCGCCTTGAGGACGAGGGTGACCTCGCAGCCCGCGTCCCGCAGCGCACGCACCATCGACTGCGCCCAGATGGCCGACCCGTCGATGAGGTTGAGGTCCACGTCGCCGTAGACGAGCGCGCGGCGCGTCACCCGGTCTCCTCTGCTCGAAGTCATGGGGTCGCTCGGAGTCATGGGGTCGCTCGAAGTCATGGGGTCGCGTCCGCGGTGAGGCCGTCCAGGAGGGCCCGCAGCCGGGGCCCGTCGAGATCACCGGCATCGCCCTCGACGGCGTTCTCGACGGCGTCCCAGCCCAGCGTCACCAGCCCGGGCGCGCCGTGCGCGTTGTGCCACAACACCACCGGACGGCCCAGCGGCCGGGCCGCCTCCTGGACGGCGCGCAGGTTGTGCCAGCGGTCCATGGCCGCCGGGTCGCCGAGGTAGGCCCAGGGGTGCCCGGCCAGGCAGGCCGCCGCCTCGAAGATCACCACGTCGGGGTCGCACTGGTCGACCGCGACGCCGGCGTCGTGCGGGGACAGCCTGACCACGTGCGCCGCCTCGCCCAGCGCCGCCGCGGTCGCCGCGGTGAACGCGCCCGCGACGACCGGCCGGTCGGCGGGACGCAGCGTGGCGCCGAACAGGAGCCGCTCGACCTGGCCCACCTCGGTGCGCAGGACCGGCCAGCCCGACGCCGACTCGGCCGGGGGCACGGACGCGGCGGCCCCCGCCGCCCGGCCCTTGGCCAGCCGGTAGAGATCGCGGGGCAGCCGGACGAGATCACGCTTGGGCCGCCGCGCCGCCGCCGCGAGCCGCTGGCCGACGCGCAGCGCCGTGGACGCCTCCAGCGCGGTCAGCCGCGCCTCGGTCGCCCGCAGCCGCCGTTCGCGCTCCCGGAGCTCACGTTCCCGCTTGCGGAGAGCCGCGCGGAGCCGCTGCGTCTCCTCCTCGGCACCGGCCGCGCCGGCCGTGCCGTTCTCGGCGGGCTCGGCTTCGCTCCTGGGGCTCCCGGCGTCACTCACCGAGGCTCCTGATGATCACGTCGGCGATGCGGGCGCCGGCCCGGCCGTCCCACAACGGCGGCGCCTCGGCGTCCGCGGCCGGCGGCCCCTGCTCCAGGACCTTGCGGACGGCGGGCACGAGCTCGTCGACGGTCACGAGCCGGTTGGTGCCGTGGGTGATCGTGATCGGCCGCTCGGTGTTGGGCCGCAGTGTGAGGCACGGCACGCGCAGGATCGTGGTCTCCTCCTGGACGCCGCCCGAGTCGGTCACCGCGGCGACCGCGCCCCGGACCAGCCCCACGAACTCCACGTATCCCAGCGGGTCGCGGACGTGCAGCCCCGGGTGGTCGTCGAGGCCCGCCGCGGTCAGGGTGGGCCGGCTGCGCGGGTGCACCGGGATCACCACGTCCACCAGGTCGGCGACGGCGTGCAGGCGTGCCACGAGCTCGGCCGCGGTCGCGGGGTCGTCCACGTTGGCCGGGCGGTGCAGGGTCGCCGCCACGTACCGCTCGGGCAGCCCGTACCGCCCGCGCACCGCCGCCGGGTCGAACCGGTCGAGGTGGGCGAGCAGGGTGTCGATCATCGGGTTGCCGACCAGATGCGCCCGGTCGACCGCGACGCCCTCGTTCGCCAGGTGCCCGATCGCCTCCGGGCTGGTGACCAGGCACAGGTCCGCGAGCTGGTCGGTGAGGCGCCGGTTGATCTCCTCGGGCATCGTCATGTCGAAACTGCGGAGCCCGGCCTCGACGTGCGCGATCGGGATCCCGAGCTTGGACGCCGCGAGGGCCGCCGCGAGCGTGGAGTTGACGTCGCCGTAGACCACGACCATCCGCGGGCTCGTCGCGACGAACTCCTCCTCCAGCGCGGCCAGGAGCGCCCCCGTCTGCCTGCCGTGGCTGCCCGACCCGACCCCAAGATCGACATCGGGCTCCGGGAGGCTGAGCTCGCGGAAGAACACCGTGGACATACGTTCGTCGTAGTGCTGTCCGGTGTGGACGATCCGCTGCGCGCACCCGCGTTCGGCGAGCGCCGCGACCACGGGGGCGGCCTTGATGAAGTTGGGGCGGGCACCGATCACGTGCACGACGGGCGACAGCATCGACCTCTCCGATGGTCTGGTTGACTTACGGCTTATGTCCTGGGCCAAGACGTTCGCCCTCACCGCACAGGTGGCCGCGCGGCACCTGCGGACCGAACCGGCCCGCACTCCGCTGCTCGCCCTGCGGATCCTACCCAAGCCGGTTCGTACCGTTGTGCGCGGAATCCTACTGCGCGGCGGCCCGGTACCGAGCGCGTACGGGCTCTGGGACCTCGGCCGGCACGACGAGGCCCTGCACAAGATCGAGAAGGCCGCGGCCGGTGCCCGCCCGCGCCGGATCCGGCGTCTGGCCGCGTTCGCCGTCGCCGTCGAGCGCCCGGAGACCGCGGGCAAGCTGATCGCCGCGCTCCCGCCGGACTCCCCCGGCCGCCTCCACCTGGTGGCCCGCCTCGCCGCCAAGGAGGGCCGGCTCTCCGACGGCATCGCCGCCGTCGCCCCGCCCCTCCCGTCCGGGGCCGCCCGGACCGGTCGCCCCGCCCCCGCCCCCGTCCCCGCCACCCGGCAGGCGGCCCGCCTGCACCGAGACCTCACCGGCCGCCGCGACGCGCTGACCTGGACCCCGCCGCCGGCCGCCCCCGAACGTTCCGGCGACGCCGTTCCCGGCCGCGTCCTCCACATCGTCACCAACGCGCTGCCGACCACCAACGCGGGCTACACCGTGCGCACCCACAAGATCGCCACGGCGCAGCGCGAGGCGGGCCTGGACCCGCACGTGGTGACCAGGCTGGGGTTCCCGGTCGCGCAGGGGGCGCTCGACCCGCGCACCCGGGCCACGGTCGACGGCGTCCCGTACCACCGGCTCGTCCCGTGGCGGCTGCCGCCGCCGGCCTCGCTCGCCTTCCTGGAGGCGAACGTGAAGGCCGCCTCCCACCTGGTCGAACGGCTGCGCCCCGCCGTCCTCCACGCCGCCAGCAACCACGTCAACGCCCAGATCGCGCTGGCCCTGCGCGCGGAGCACGGCATCCCGGTCGTGTACGAGGTCCGCGGCTTCCTCGAGGAGTCCTGGCTCTCCCGCGACCCGCGCCGGACCACGGACCTGGAGTTCTACCGCCTCAGCCGGGACCTCGAAACGGCCTGCATGCGCGCCGCCGACCTCGTCGTGACCCTCGGCGGGACGATGCGCGACGAGATCGCCGGACGCGGCGTCCCGGCGGACCGGATCGTGGTGATCCCGAACGCGGTCGACGAGGAGTTCCTGAAGCCGCTGCCCGACGGCGGCCCGCTGCGGGCCGAGCTCGGGATCGGCCCCGGGGAGAAGGTCGTCGGGACCACGACGAGCTTCTACGGCTACGAGGGCCTCGACACCCTGCTGGAGGCCGGCGCCGAGCTGCGGCGGAACGGCCACCCCGTCCGGCTCCTCCTGGTAGGGGACGGGCCGGAACGCCCAGCGCTCCAGCAACGGGCGGCCGATATCGGCCTCTCCGAGGCCGCGCTGTTCCCCGGACGGGTGCCGCCCGAGGACGTCCGCCGCTATCACGCGGTGCTCGACGCGTTCGTGGTCCCCCGCCGTGACGAGCGCGTATGCCGCCTGGTCACACCGCTCAAACCGCTGGAGGCGATGGCCGGCGGAGTCCCCGTGGTCGCCAGCGACCTCCCCGCGCTACGGGAGATCATCGAACCCGGAGCAACAGGACAGATAACAGCACCTAACAATCCAGGACAGCTGGCCGAAATCCTGAAAATGCTCCTATATAGTTCATCCTTGCAGCAAACGCAACACGCGGCACAGGAGTGGGTCCGCCGTGAGCGGACCTGGCGGGCGGGCACCGATCGCCTCCGGGACGCCTACCGGTCGCTGAACATCCCCTGCTGACGCGAGCTCAGGTAAAAGGGGTCACGGGGTGGATCTTGATCTTGTCGTCATCGGGTTGGGCTACGTAGGGCTCCCACTGGCACGGGAGGCCAGTGCGGCCGGACTCCGCGTCGCGGGCCTCGACCGGGATCCGGCGGTCGTCGCCGATCTGGCGGCCGGCCGTTCGCACATCGACGACGTCGCCGACGCCGAGGTCGCGGTGATGCTCGGCGGCGGTTTCACGCCCACCACCGACCCATCGCTGATCACGCGGGCCCAGACGGTCGTGATCTGTGTCCCGACCCCCCTCTCGCCGGAGGGCGGCCCCGACCTGACCGCGGTGAAGAGCGCGACCCGCACGGTCGCCGAGCACCTCCGCCCCGGCGCGCTCGTGGTCCTGGAGTCGACGACCTACCCCGGCACCACCGAGGAGGTCGTCCGCCCCCTGCTGGAGACGAACGGCCTCGTCGTCGGCGAGGACTTCCACCTGGCGTTCTCGCCCGAGCGCATCGACCCGGGCAACCCGGTGTACGGCGTGCACAACACCCCGAAGGTCGTCGGCGGCGTCACCGCCGAGTGCACCTCGGCCGCCGCGTCGTTCTACGGCAAGTTCGTCGAGCAGGTCGTGCAGGCGCGCGGCACCCGCGAGGCGGAGATGGCCAAGCTGCTGGAGAACACCTACCGGCACGTCAACATCGCCCTGGTGAACGAGATGGCCGTGTTCTGCGACGAGCTCGGCATCGACCTGTGGGACGCGATCGAGCTGGCCGGCACCAAGCCGTTCGGCTTCCAGGCGTTCCGCCCCGGACCTGGCGTGGGCGGGCACTGCATCCCGATCGACCCCAACTACCTGTCGTACAAGGTGCGGTCGCTGGGCTACCCGTTCCGCTTCGTCGAGCTCGCCCAGGAGATCAACGACCGGATGCCGCGGTACGTCGTGGAACGTGCCCAGCGGCTGCTCAACCGCGAGGGCCGGGCGCTGCGGGGCGCCAGGGTGCTGCTGCTCGGCGTGACGTACAAGCCCGACATCGCCGACCAGCGCGAGTCGCCGGCCATCCCCGTCGCGCGGCGGCTGCTCCGGATGGGTGCGGACCTGGCGTTTCACGACCCGCTCGTCGACACCTGGACCGTCGACGGCGACGCCGTCCCCAGCCCGGACGACCTGGGCACCGCGCTCGCCTCCGCCGACCTCACCATCCTCCTCCAGGACCACCAGGCCTTCGACATGAGCGAACTCTCGGCCCGGGCGCGCCTGCTGCTCGACACCCGCGGGGCGGTGCCTCGTGGAGACAACGTCGAGGCATTGTGATCAAGTTCCCGGTTTGCGGCGTAACCCCCTGCACGACCCCGCGCGTCTGCATACTGAAGACCCTTTCCTTTTGGGGGCTGTGAGAAGGATGCGCATCTGTGTGTGCACCGTGGTCCATCACGCCGAGGATGCCCGGATTCTGCACCGACAGATCCGGGTCCTCCTCGACGCGGGTCACGACGTCACCTACCTGGCGCCGTTCAGCTCCGGTGACGTCACTCCCTGGGCCGGCCTGACCGCCGTCGACCTGCCGCGCGCCGGCGGGGTGCACCGCCTGCGCGCACTGCGCGCCGCCCGTCGCGCGCTCGCCGAGCACGCTCCCCAGGCGGACCTCCTGCTCGTCCACGACCCCGAGCTGCTGGCGACGCTCCCGTTCGTCCGCCGCCGCCCGCCGACCGTCTGGGACGTGCACGAGGACGCGGTCGCGTCCCTGGTCAGCAAGACCTGGCTGCCGCGCCCGCTCCGCTTCCTGCTGCGCCCCTTCGTCCGCGCCGCGGAGCTCTACGCCGAACGGCGCGTGCACCTCATCCTCGCCGAGGAGGGGTACCGGCCGCGGTTCCGGGGTTCCCACCCGGTCGTGCCCAACACGACGTTCGTCCCCTCCGAGCCGCCGCCGCCCGCCGGGGACGACCGCGTCGTCTACCTCGGCCACCTGTCGGCCGCCCGGGGCGCGGCGGAGCTGCTGGAGGTCGCCCGCCTCCTGGCCCCGGAGGGCATCAAGGTCGAGCTCATCGGCGGCGCGGACCCGCAGACCGCCGCCAAGCTGCGCGAGGCCAATCGCGCGGATCTGATCCGCTGGCACGGATACCGCTCGAACGACACCGCGCTGGGCATCGTCGAGGGCGCGCTCGCCGGGCTGTCCCTGCTCCACGACATGCCGAACTACCGGCACTCCGTCCCGACCAAGATGATCGAGTACATGGCGCGCGGCATCCCGGTGGTCACCACCCCGCTGCCCGCCGCGGTCGACATCGTCAACCAGAGCGGCGCCGGCCTCATCGTCCCCTACCTGGATCCCGAGGCCGCGGCCACCGCGATCCTGAACCTGCGCGACGACCCGGCGCTGCGCGCGGAGATGGCGTCCCAGGGCCACCTGACGGCCCGCCTGCACTTCCACTGGCCCGACCAGGGCAAGCTCTTCGTCTCCCACCTGGAGGAGTGGGCCGGCATCGGCGCCGCTCCGGCGGTCACCGGCCCGCCCGTGACCGTGTCCCAGGACAGGGTGACGTGATCAACGGGCCCGAGCCGTAAACCAGATCGGGGTCTCGCGCGTCTGACTACGAATTCTCTGGGGACGTGCGTCGTCGCGTTCCATCCGGGAACGCGGCGCACCATGAACCCCGTAGGGTACTTTGTGCTGATTTGCACGTGAAAAAACGCATCCGGAGGGGACCGTGAGCACGCCCGGCAAGCCAGAGGACGGCTCGAACCAGTCCTGGACCGACGAGCATGGTCGCCCCCAGGCCGAGAACGATGCCGGGCCGCCCCCGTCACCCGCCGACGCGGAGTCCGCCCAGGCGCCAGGCTGGGGCGTCGCGCCCCCGCCGACCCCGCCCTGGGCCGCCACGCCGGGGCCGGAGAACGCGGCTCCCGGCGCCTCCGTCGTCCCTGAAGGAGGCATCCCCGCTCCCCCGCCGCCCGCGTGGGCGACGCAACCGGGCGGCACTCCCGAGACCCCGCCCGCCGTGACCCCGCCGGACGACTCCGACGACGAGCCCGCCGACCGGACGATGATCGTCCAGCGGTCCGCCCAGCCGGCCGGCGACCAGACCCAGGTCGTGCAACATCAGCCCGCCCAGCCCGTCGGCGACGCCACACAAGTCGTGCAGCAGCCGGTCGGCGACGCCACCCAGGTCGTCCAGCACCAGCCGGCACAGCCGGTCGGGGATCAGACTCACGTCGTCCAGCGGCCCCCGGTGGGGCCGGCTCCCGAGACGGTCGTCCAGCAGTCCGCGCAGCCCGCTCCCGAAACGGTCGTGCAGCCCTTCAGCCCGCCTCCCCCCGTCGCGCAGCCGTGGGAGATCCCCCCGCCGGGCGCGGGCGCCCCGCCGTCACCTCCGGCTCCGGCCCCGTACGCCCAGCCCGAGGCGACCATGGCCGATCAGGTGCACCGGCCGTTCAGCCCGCCGCCCCAGGACATGAACCCCTGGGAGACCGGCCCTCCGGCCCAGCAAGCCGCCCAGCCCCTCCCGGGACCGCAGGGACTGTACGCACCGCCCGCCCCGCAGGGACCGCACGCGCCGCACGGCGCCGGATTCCAGCAGCCGGGCGGGCCTCCGCCGGCCGAGCCGTGGCTGGTCGAGGGCGCGCAGCGGCGCAAGCGCACGTTCCCGACCAAGCTGATCCTTGTCGTCGCCGGCGGGCTCGTCGTCGTGGTCGGCGCGGCGGCCGGGGTCTACGCCCTGGTCGCGAGCGGCGGAGACTCCTCGGACAAGGTCCCGGTCTCGCAGCTGGCCGACGATCTCTTCGCCGCCGGTCAGGGCGGCTCCGACGGCCTCGACCAGTCGATCAACGCGGTCGCCTCAGCCCAGGGCATGGCGATCGCGGTCGGCTCCGAGACGGGCGGCCTCAACCCGCGTCCGCGGTTCCTGGTCTCCACCGACAACGGGCAGAACTGGCAGGTCGCGACGGTCACGGCCAAGGACGGCGCACCGGCCACCGGCAACGGCCCGGACGCGGTCTTCGGCGTCCCCGGCGCCTGGGTGGCACTGGCCTCCAGCAACAGCGCCGAGAACGTCTGGACGAGCAAGGACGGCCGGGCGTGGACCCAGCTCGGCGCGGCGGCCGGCGTCTTCGTCGCGGGTGACAAGATCGAGCAGATCACCCGTTCGGCGGCCGGCTTCATCGCGGTCGGCCACCGGCAGCAGGGCTCGAAGACCCTGCCGCTGCTCTGGCGTTCCGCCGACGGCGCGACCTGGCGCCGCGTGGCGGGCGGCCAGCTGCGACTTCCCACGGACGGCGGAGCGGTGGGCCCCCTCCGGTACGCCGTCTCGGCCGGCGGAGACGCCCTCATCGCCGGCACCGTCGTCAAGTCCAAGAGCACCGTGGCCGGGCTGTGGCGCTCGTCCGACGGCGGTCAGACCTGGCGGCCCATCGCGACGCCCACGCAGAAGGGGGCGTTCGGCGACCTGCACCTCGCCGCGAACGGCTCGGGGTTCCTCGCGCTGCGCAAGGGCAAGGAGGGCTCCCAGCGTCCCGGCCTGCTGTTCCGTTCGGCGAACGGCGACAACTGGCAGGCGGCGGGCCAGATCAACGGCTCGGCGGAACCGGCCCCGCTGCGGCTCGCGGGCGGCGATTCGGGATTCGCGCTGCTGTCCAACCTCCCCGGCAACCGCCGGGTCCTCTTCCAGAGCCAGGACGGCGCCACCTGGGGCCAGCCGGTCGACATGGGGGCGGCGACGAACGGCTCGGCCGTCGGCCTCGCCACGGTCGGCGGGGTGACGCTGGTCGGCGAGTCCGTCCGCCAGTCCGACCTGAACTCCCAGCTCCAGACCGTGGCCGCCGGCCAGCGGCCGACGCCCGTCGACCTGGCGAAGGTCCCCGGCGCCGTCAGCGTCGAACGTGCGGTCCTGGACCTGCACACCGCGGCCGGCAAGACCATCGCGGTGGGCAGCACCAACGGGCGCGCCGCCGTCTGGACCACGGCCGACGGCGTCGCCTGGACCCGTGCCGAGACCAAGGGCCTGGGCACCAACAGCAAGCAGCGCCTCACCAAGGTTACCCACGGGACGCAGGGATGGCTGGCCATCGGCACCGAAGGCGGCCGTCCCCTGATCGCCACCTCGGCGGACGGCGCGAGCTGGCGCCGGGTGGACCCCTCGGCGTTCGCACCGCAGAACGGCCGGACGGTGACCCTCACCGGGGTCACCAGCGGACCCAAGGGCCACGTGATCGTCGGCCGGGACGACAGCGGCACCAGGGCCTCGTCCGCCCTCGCCTGGCACTCGACCGACATGGGCATCTGGACGCCCGCCAAGCCGGCCGGCCTGGTGTTCAGGGCCAACGTCTCGCGGGCCATGGCCAACGTCACCGCGACGCCGACGGGCTACGTCGCCGTCGGCTCGACGTCCACCCGGGGCGCGGCGGCGCCGGCCAACTCCCGGCCGGGCGTCTGGGTGTCCACCGACGGGCTGACGTGGACGGAGAAGGCCGTCACCCTGCCGGCCAAGTCCGCTCACCTCATCCACGTCGCGGCGCGCGGCAACCTCATCGTGGCCTCCGGTGAGGGGGTCATGCCGCAGAACCGGGCGATCACCGTCGTCTCCACCGACGGCGGCAACACCTGGCGCGGCGCCGCACTGCCCTTCACGGCCGACAAGGGCGCCAGCTACCTGCGGGCGCAGACGGTGACGAGCAAGGGCTTCACCCTGGTCGGCTCCATGGGCAGCTGGCAGAACGCGAACACCGTCCAGTGGACGTCGGCCGACGGCCAGAGCTGGCAGCCGTCGACGCCCGAGGGCGAGGGGCTCTCCGGCCCCGGACGGCAGCAGATCCTCGCGCTCGCGCCGCAGGGCGACGGCCTGCTCGGCGTCGGCGTGACGACGGAGGGGAAGGCCGACCAGATCACCCTCTGGCGGATCGCGGGCGGCTGAGCCGGCCCGCGACGCCGCCGGGGCGGGTCAGCGGTAGACGTTGTCCCAGGAGATGACGCGCTCGGTGGGCTCCGGATTGCATCCGGGGCCCCCGGTGAACGTCCGGCCGCCCGGCGACACCGTCCACGCGCTGATGGCTCCGGTGTAGCCGGAGCTCAGGGTGTTGGCGTAGAACCTGTTCTCCAGCGAGGCGCACTCGCGGGCCTCGCCCGAACGCTGGAACCAGTCCGAGAAGTAGGCCTTGGAACCCGCGCGGGTGAACACGTTCGCGGTGATCGTGTTGGAGTTGCTGCCGTTCCGGGTGCGGATCGGGTCGCCGCTCACGGTGGTGAACCGGTTGCCCCGGATCGAGTTGCCGCTGCTGAAGTGCGCCAGATAGACCCCGTGGATGAGGGCCTGCTGGTCCAGCGCGCCCGAGTTCTCGATCTCGACGAAGTCGTTGGCCTCGATGATGTTGTTCTGCGAGTTGATCAGGTCGACGGCCCCGAACCCGACCCCGGCCCGCGTGTGCTTGGACCCGATCGCCCGGAAGTACATGCCGTAGATCGTGTTCCCGTTGACGCCCCGGCTCGCCCCGGCGATCATGCCCTGCGTCCCGGTCTTGGTGCCGCCGTCGAGCATGATCCCGCCGTTGGAGTACTGCTCGACCTGCAAGTAGTAGAAGCGCAGCCGGGTGTCGCCGCCGGCGTGCCCCTCGGGCAGCTCCGCCCGGAACCAGAAGCCGTTCGACCCGTCGCCACGGAAGACCGGGCGGGCCTTGATCGCGTCGCTGCCCCGGCCGTAGGTGTAGTCGGCGGGCAGGAAGCTGATCGTGTGGCCGGGGACATAGGTGGTCCATGTCACCGGTGCCGCGGTGTAGACGCCCGCCTTGACGCGGATCTCGACGTCCACGTTCGGCTTCGCCTGGGCGACGACCTGTTGCGCGCGCGCGAGGCCGACCACCGGCGTGGACGGGCTCAGGCCGTTGTTGGTGTCGGCGCCGGCCGGGTCCAGATAGACCCGCAGGACCTTCGCGGCCTGCGCGGACGCGGAGGTGCCGGGACTGCGGCGCCCGTCCGGCTCGTCCTCCGCCCCGCCGGCGCTCGCCGCGACCAGGGCCGTCACCAGACTCGCCATCACGCCGACCGCGACCGAGGCGAAGGCGGCCGTACGCGGGTTGGAGGCGGGACGCCGCGGCCACCACCCGGCGGGCCCTCCGGCCTGGGCGGGCGGTGGTGGCGGCTCAGCCGGCGTCGGACGGTCGGCCGATGTCTGGTTCATCCCTGGTTACCGGGGCTTCCAGCGCGCAATCCTCAGTCCCTGTCTCTCGGAGATCGCCGCACGATCGACGTGCCCGCGATTCTGGCGGCCCGCTGCCTGGCCCCGTCCATCAGCTTCTCGCTGAGGGGAGCCTGGACCTTCCGCTTCAGGCGGGCGGCCTCCCGCTGCCACTGCTCGATCTCCTGTTCCTGCTGCCGTGCCTTCTTCTTCCAGCGCTTGGCTTCGCGCGTCCACTTCTCCAGCTCGACGGCCGAGGCGGGCTTGACCACGTCCGTCGCCGGCGCCAGCGCCCACTCCGTACCGTCGAGCCAAAAGGTACCGAACAACTCGTGAACGACCTGGTCGAGATCCTCGGAATCGTCTCGAAGTGCTTCCGCGCGGGCGATGGCGGCGGTGCGCTCGAACCTGGCCACCTTGAGGCCGTCGTCGTCCGGCACGGCGGCCAGGACGACCCCGTAGCCCTCGCTGTCGGCCAGCTCGACCAGCCTGGTCAGCGCCTCCGCGGTGGGCCGCCAGCCCGCCGGGACGGTCAGCCGGTACGGCGCGGGGGCCGACGTGGCCGGCGGGCTCTCGACGTAGTCCACCCGCCCGTCGTGGGCGAAGGCGGCCCGGGTGAGCCTGAGGTCGAGCAGGGGGTCGTCCAGCGGGGACCTGCGCTCGTCGCCGAGCTTGGACCACGGGCCCACGACGGTGACCCGGATGTCGTGCACCGGCCCGGCCAGGACGCCCGCGACGGAACCGCGCACGGCCTCGCTGGAAGCGTCGGTCGCGTCGACCACGACGTCGACGTAGGGGACGAGCCATTGCCGTCCGGCGGAACGGCGCCAGTCACGGCGCAGCGGCAGCAGCTGGCTCATGTACGGCTCGTTGTGCCGGGCCACCTCCTCGCGCCGCCGCATGACCGTCGACGGGCCCAGGTGCCAGCTGCGCGCCTCCGGCTCGGGGACGAAGACCGCCCCCTGCTGGGCCAGCCGGAAACCGAGGTCGGTGTCCTCGCCGAGGACGAGGGTGTCGTCCATGCCTCCGGCGCGCCGGAGCAGTTCCGCGGGCACGGAGGCGGTCGCCCCCACGTGGACCCGGTAGGTCCGGGGGCTGAAGGCACGGAGCCCGTCGCTCTCGTCGATGATCTTCTCGACCCATTCGTGCGGGTGGCTCCGCTCGACGTCGAACAGCCCGCCCGCCGCGCCGGTGCGCACCGCCTCGAAGACCGCCGCGGGGCTCGTCTCCCCACCGGAGAAGTCGACGAACCTCTTGTAGCCGAGCACCACCAGGTAGTCGGCCAGGTGGTGCCACCGCGCCTGGGCCTCGACGTGCTCCCGGTACAACACCATGTCGCAGTCGAGCCAGTGGACGATCTCGCCGTCGGCGACCGCCGCGCCGGTGTGGCACGCGTGGGCCCGCCCCCAGCCGCCCTCCCCGCCGCGCACCAGCCGGGTGCGCTCGGGAACGATCTCCGGCAGGCGCAGCGGCGGCGTGCTGCCGTCGTCGACGACCACGACCTCGAGAAGGTGCGCCGGATAACTCTGGGCCGCCAGGCTCGCCAGGGTGAGATCGAGCTTCTCCTGGTCCCGGTACGCCGGGATGACCACGGACAACGACCGGTGGGGAGCCCACCGGCCGGTTTCCGGGACCTGGAGAACGCTGTAGTCGTTGTGGCGGATGCGCGGCTGCCCGCCCATGCCCGCTGCGGGTTCGTTCACGTCTTCCCAACTCGGTGATTCGATGGTGCCGATGCCGGTGCCGCGTCGTGCGACGGGTCCGGCGTCATGGATCCGGCGTCGTACTCCAGCAGCGCGGTGGGCTCGAACCCGCGCCACTGCCGGGTCGCGGAACGGAGGAAGTAGGTGACCGGCACGCCCCACGTGTGGCCCTGCTTCCTGCGGTTGACGATGAACCCCAGGCCGTGGGTGCGATAGGTCCGTCCTCCGGCCGCCCTCGTGGCGGTCAGCAGGGCGGCGTCGACGCTCCGCGGAACGGGCGGGAAGCCGCCCAGGCTCTCGAAGAAGGAACGCTCCACCGTCATCGTCGCACCGGCGACCACGTCGGCGAACCGCTCGGACCCTCCCGCGGCGCGGTAGATGGTCAGGTCGATCTCCTCGAGATAGATGAGCTGCGCGAAGCACCCCACCAGCTCGGCTCCGGAGTACGCCGACGCGAGCAGCATGTCGGCCAGGAAGTCCGGGCCGTACCAGTCGTCGTCGTCCCACTTGACCAGGTGATCGCCGGACGCCCTGGCGGCTCCGCGGTTGAGGGCCTCGCCGAGGGGCGCCTCGTCGGGCACCTCCACCAGCGTGATCGGCCGGGTGCAGGCCATCACCGCCGCCTTCACCTCGGGGGCGTCGGCGGGGATGCCGTGCAGGGTGAGGATCACCTCGAAGTCGACGTCGCGCTGGCGCTCGATCTGCCGGAGGGCGAAGCCGAGGTAGTCCACGCGGCGGGTGCACAGGATCACCGACGCCGTGGGGGACGTGCCGGTTCCGGGCGCGGCCGGGCCCGCCAGCGCCTCCCACCGGGCACGCGTGGAATGCGCCCTGAACGCGGCTCGCCGCAGGCGGATGCTGTGCTCCTCCCGGCGGACGTCGTCGGCGAGATCCGCCGGTGCCACGCCGGTGATCAGGTCGACGAGCTCGGGCCCCAGCGCCCGGGCCCAGGACGGAACCCGGTCGGTGACGACCGGAACGCCCGCCATGGCGAGGGCGGCCACGACGCGCACGGCGGGGACCGGCCCCGTGTGGCGTCCCCAGCCGATCTCGATCCCGCGCAGCCGGCGCAGCCTGCCCACGTCCGCGTCGGTGACCGTGCCGGCGGGGTGGAAGCGCACGACGTCGCCCGGCGCCGCCTCGACCGCCCAGCGGTCGCCGTCCTGCCGGAGCGGTGCCCAGCCCAGGTCGGGGGCGGACGTGAAGCCCATCGGGTTGACCGAACGTTCGTCGACCGGCGGGACGAGGTCGCGGTGGGCGTACGCCTCGACGATCGTGCGCGCGTCCACCGCGCCCGGCGCCCCCAGCTCCGCCCACCGGGAGTGCCGGGTGCTCAGGCGGTCCGCCACGGGCACGCCGTCGTCAGGCCACGAGGGTGCTCCGGGCGCCGTCGAACGCAGGACGACCTCCGCGGGCGGGACCTGGTCCGGCTCCGCCAGGGGCCCCTCGACCGGAACGAGGGTGGCGGCCGGGTCTCCGGGACGCCAGAGGGCGCTGCCCGCCCCGGCCAGCGCGACGCGCGGCCCCTGCCACACCTGCGGCCGGTGACCGTCCAGGCCGCGGACGAGCGACGCGACGAACTCACCGGCCCGGACCGGGCGGCTGAACTGCGCCTCGACGGCCCAGTCGCCCTTGTCGCCGCGCAGCGCCTGGAACCGCCTGGCGGTGTGCCACTCGGTCCCGACGGCGGGAAGGGAGAGGGGATGGTGCCGCACCGACCGGATGACGCCCACGACGATGTGCGCCGCCCTGGGCAGCAGCCCGGCGAGGGAGGCCGCACGCCGCAGGTCGGTCGAGGTGCGGGCGACCAGGACGAACGTGCCGGACTCCTGGTCTTCCAGCGGATCCGCCGGGTCGATCTCGTCGAGGTCGATCACCGTGCCGGCCCGTGCGAGCCGTTCGGCGGCGGGCCCTTCCTCGGGCAGCAGCCCGATCGTCGCGACGACCGGCGGCGCGGCGTCGGCGACCAGCCCGGCGATCAGTTTGGTGGTCACGGGGACCGCCGGGTGAAGACATGGGCGGCGTTGCCCTGGCCGCGGGCGTTCCGCACCAGGTCCGGGTAGGCGGCGAGCCACCGGTCGCTCAGTGCGCGCTCGTCCGCCCGGTGGGCGTCGTCCAGCACGATCGTCACCACGTCCGCGCAGTGCCCCAGCAGTGCCGGCACCGCCGGGTAGCGCGCCTCGGGCCCGGTGTCGCCAGGGGGGCCGTCCACCAGGAGGACGCCGATCTCGACGAGGTCGGTGAGGGCGCCGGCGGCGTACCAGGAATAGGTGTCATCGCCGAGCGTCCACGGTTCGAGGGGGGCGTGCCGGACCTCGACGACCTCGTCGAGCCCGTGCGCACGCACGAGGTCCCGGGAGGCCTGGAGGAAACGTTCGTCGTGCTCCAGGGCGACCACCCGGCCGGTCCCCAGCCGCTGGACGGCGTACCCGAGCCACACGCTGGAGGATCCGCTCCCGCACTCGACGATCAGTTTGGGCTTGTCGCGCCACAACGTCTCGAACACGATCTGCAGCACGTCCGGCCGGATGGCCCACCCGCTGAGGCTCGGCAGGGGCGCCCGCGGGTCGACCCACGAACGCAGGTCGGCGTGCGCCTCGAGCTTGGCGTACGTGGCGTCCGCCGCGGTGCCGGCCGAGACCCTGACCTTCTCCGGGAGCTCTCTTATGAGGCCGTCGACCGCGCCGACGTGACCGTCGACCCCGGCCATCGTCCGTTCGAGGCGTTCGACCTGCCCCTTGAGCGCCGCGACGCCGTCCTGGAGCTCCGTCACCCGCGTGTACAGCTCGACGCGCTCCGCACCGAGCGCGCCCTGCATGCCCCGGACCGCGTCCCGGACCTCCTCCGCCACGGCCTGCCGCCGCTCGTCGATCTCGCCCAGCTCCCGGGAGCGCGACGTCTTGAGCGCCGAGGCGTGGTCGCGCTGCTCGCGCAGCGCCTTCTGGACCTTGGCGTCCACCCGGCGCACGCCGATCACGACGATGCCCAGCAGGACCAGGACGCAGTCGACGGCCAGCAGGGTCACCGCCGTCTCCCAGGCGACGCCGCCCGCGGCGGCCGTGATCACGACGGCGGCGGCCAGGCCCGCTCCGAGCAGACCTGCGAGGAGGGTCGACACCCGTGGTGAAAGTCTCGGCATTCCGTGCCTCATCCCTGGTCCGGGTCAGATGCAGACATGCGCTTCGGGCGGGCCGTAGAACTCGACCCGGGCCTGCTTGAGCAGTTCGGCGTCGTTCACCTGGAAGGTGTGCGCCGACGGGTCCGCGTTGCGGACGTACACGTAGTTGAAGCGGTCCGCGGAGTAGATGCGCACTCCCGCGGTCTTGGCCCGGCGCAGCAGCTGGGTGTCCGATCCGCGCGGGATGGCGTCGAACCGCAGCTCGCGCAGGACGTCGCCGCGGGCCACGAGCGTGCCGCCGCGCACGAGGTTGCCGTAGGCGTGCTCGGTCTCGGGCTTGCTGAGCAGCGTCGCGTTGATCGCCTTGAGCTGGACGTAGCAGGCGCGCTTTCCGACGATGCCGGCCTCGGTGTAGGAGAACGCCGGGACCAGGTCCGACAGGTAGTGCTCGCCGTAGATGTCGTCGTCGTCCATCTTCGCGATCAGCTCGCCGTCGGCGGCGTCGATGCCGAGGTTCAGGCAGGCGCCCAGCGGCAGGTCGGCGCCGGCCTCGACGATGACCAGGTCGTCGATCCCGTTGTCGGCCGCCTCCGCGCGTACCTTGTCGAGGTCCAGGTCCAGGCCGTGCAGCACCAGGACGAGCTGGAGGCGCTTCCAGCGCTGGTGGCCCACCTGCCGCAGCGCGGTGGACAGCCGGTCCGGGCGGTTGGTGGGAAGGATCACCGACACGTACGGCTCGGGACGGGTCTCGGGCCGCCCGATAGCCTCCAGGACGCTGGCGACGCGGTGGCCGAACGTATGGCTCGCGAACACCTCGCGCATGGCGAGATGGGCCTGGCGGTCACGGAGCTCGGGGTTGGCCAGCAGACCGGTGAGCAGGGTCTTGGTCTCCTCCTGGCTCCGCGTGAGCGAGACGGTGCCGGGGAAGAACCGTTCGATCGCCTCGGCGTGGCCCGACAGGATCGGGGTGCGGCAGGCCGACAGCTCGAAGATGCGCCGCGCGCACATGGTCGGCGAGTCCGGCACCGAGTTGACGTTCAGGAAGACCTTGTAGGCCTTGTACGCGGAGAGCATGCGCTCGTAGGGCAGCGAGCCGACCACGTGCCCGTCGTACCTCGGCGGGAACTGGAAGCGCGCGTCCTCCTCCAGCATCCGGCTGAAGATGTGCAGGTCGAAGTCACAGGCGGGCTCCAGCACGACCCGCATCTGGTCGGCGCGCTTGGGGTGCTTGTGGCTGAAGTAGGTGCCGGCGAAGGCGACCTCGTGGCGCCGGCCGCCGGGCACCTTCACGGGGTTGTGCAGGCGCGGCTGGGCCGCGAACGACAGCAGGCCGATCCGGTCGTGCCCGAGGATCTCCCGGTAGCGCGGGATCATCTCCTCGCTGGTGGTGAAGACCTGGTCGAACAACTTCGCCGTCTCGATGAAGACGTCGAAGTTGGGCGGGTCCTCCTTGTTCCAGAACACCGTGGGGATGCCGCGTTCGCGGCAGTAGGCGACGAGGTCGCGCAACGCCTGGCCGGGGGCGTCGCTGCCGCTCATCTGGCCGCCCCAGCGCTTGTCGTTGCCGGCCCAGGCCGACTCGACGAAGAGCAGGTCGGGGCTTTCGCGCTCCATCGTCTCCCGCCAGTCGCGCGGGCCCGGCTCGACCTGGCGCCACTCGTAGCGGAACGCCATCGCGGAGAAGCGGTCCAGGATCACCGCGACGGTGAGGTCCGGCCGGGCGATCGGCCCCTCGGGCAGGGCCGCCTCGGGGATGTCGGGCATCTGGCGCTGGTCCGTGCCGCCCTGGCCGCCCTTGCGGCCGGCGGCGTCCGCCTCCATCACCGAACGCCGGCCGCCGCGTCCCGGACGTTCGGGCGGCACGGGCATGTCGGGCTTGCGCAGGGCCTGGGTCAGCCCGCCGGGCAGCCGGAAGAGGTTCCCCGGCTTGCGCTTGACCTGCCAGAAGACCTCGCCGATCCGCCACCAGCGGCGGGACATCGACGACTTGAGCTGCCACGACACGTACTCGGTCTTGTACACCTGGTAGGCGTAGCGGCCTTCGGCGTCCTGCAGCCGCTTCTCCGTCTCGCGGAGCCGCTGCTCGGTCTGCGCCAGCATGCGGGAGAGGGTGTCGCTCTCCTGGTTCGCGGCGGCGGCCGCCCGGTCCGCCCCGGCCGGCGCGGTCCCGGCGGGATCGGCGGGGGGACCCTCGTCCGCGGAGGCGGCCGAGGACCGATCATCGATGGACATCCAAGACCCCAATTACGCTCGTCCGGCCCGCGGCCTTCGAAACCCGACCCTGATACCGGCACATCGCCATAGCCCCTCAACGGGGCAAACTCCACGAAATTCACGTCAGTGTACCCGCGCCACACCTCCGGACGGCGGGGGACGAAGCGTCTCGCGATCACATCGTTCAGGTGGCCTTGCAGACGTCGCGGTCGGCTCGGATCTCTCCGGTGATCTTGGGGATGGCGGAGCCGGCGCCCTTGAACTTGACGCCGTCCTTGCCGATCACCAGGTAGACGAGGCCGGGGCGGGCGGAGGGGCCCGCGGTGGGCTTGGGGCCCGGGACGGTGCCGGCGAGGACCTCGGCGGCCGGGCGGGCGCCGGTGCCGTAGAGGATCTGCGTCTTGGACGCGGCGGCCTTGAGGGAGCCGACCTTGGTCACCTGGTAGCCCTCTCTCTTGAGCCGGTCGGCGGTGCGGGCGGCGAGGCCGTCGACCTTGGTCGTGTTGTAGATGACGACCTTGACGTCCTTGGGCTTGGGCTTGGGGGTGGTCGTGCCGGCCTGTTCGGGCTTGGAGCTGGACGAGGGCTTGGGGGACGCGGGCGGGAGCGAGTTGTCGGTACGGATGGCGTCGAAGAGGGACGGCGAGCGGGCCGGGTCGAAGATGACGCGGTTCTTGTCGGCGGGGTAGGCCACGACGGGAACGGTGACGAAGCGGACCTTGCCCGCGCTCATGCCCTTGAGGCTTCCGGCCAGCTGCCGCATGACCGAGACGGTGAGCCGGTCGTCCGCCTTGATCGCCTTGGTGATGGCGTCCAGGAAGCCGTAGGTCTTGCCGGGGTCGGTCAGGACGCCCTTGCTGGTGGCCTTCTTGACGACCGAGCCCATGAACGCCTGCTGGCGCTTGATCCGGGAGAGGTCCGAGCCGTCGCCGAGGCCGCCGCTGCGGGTGCGGACGTAGCCGAGCGCCTGCTCGCCCCGCACGGTCTGCCGGCCGGCCTTCAGGTCGAGGTGCGCCTTGCGGTCGTTGATCGCCTTCGGCACGCACACCTCGACGCCGTCGAGGGCGTCCACGACCCTGATGAACCCGGCCATGTCGACCTCCATGTAGTGGTCGATCTTGATCTGGGTCAGCTTCTCGATCGTCTTCCAGGTGCACACGGGCCCGGCGAGCGCGTACGCGGAGTTGAGCATGCCCAGCCGGCCCGGCACCGTGCCGCCGTCCGACTTCTCGCAGGTGGGGATCTGCACCATGGAGTCGCGCGGGAAGCTGATGCCGACCGCCTTGTCACCGCCGGGCGAGATGTGCAGGAGGATCGTGGTGTCGGAGCCGCCGCCGCCGACGCTGCCGCCCAGTTTGCGGTTCTCGCCGTCCCGGCTGTCGGAGCCCATGAGGAGGATGTTGACCGAGTTGTTCAGCTTGGCGGGCCGGGGGCCGAGGCGCCCGCCCACCTTCTCGCGTTCGATGTTGCCGTCCAGCCTGCGGTAGAAGGAGTACGCGCCGAGACTGGCGATCACCAGGATCACCGACATCACGATCGAGAGGATGCCGAGGAGACGCCAGCCGCGACCGGTACGAGGAGCGTCGTCCGGCTCCCACCGGCCTGTTCTGCGCGTTACCACGTCGTTCGTCAGCACGGTCTCACCACGGCGTCGGCTCTTAGCGGCGTACTAACATAAATCACACCAGAACCGGAAATGTCACCATGTAACCCAGACGCGCGAACCCTGGCCACGGATGACATCGCTCGGGCGGCCCGAACGGCGGTGCCCGGACGCCACTAGAGTGGCGGCAGGATGAGCACCGTCGACGCGCTGACAGATCGGGCCATGGTCATACTCCAGGACCGGCCCGTCGTCGCGCTGCACCCCTGGCTCGCCACGGCCATCGCCGAGGGCGCCGACTCCGGCCGCGTCCTCCAGCTGGTCACCCCCCTCGACACCCGGCTGTCCCTGCCGCTGCGCACGGTGGCGGCGGCCGGCGACGGCGTGCAGTGGGTGATCCGTGACGGCAGCGGCTACTACGAGGGACTGACCGGACGCCCGCTGCGGTGGTCCGGGGGCATGTTCGCGCCGGTGCCCGAGGCCCGCGACTACGCGCCGGGCTTCACCAGCCGGCCGGGCGCCCCGATCGGCTCCCAGCTCACGCTCGTCTACCGGATGCGGCACGGCACCGACGGCGTCCTCGGCGGTCCCGTCGAACGGCTGCTCCAGCTGCTGACCGGCAAGACGCCGGCGGGCTGGGGGCCGGCCGAGCCCCTCGAACACCCCTGGCAGTCCGACCGGTTCACCGAGTACGTGCGCGGCCGGTCCAGTGCCAAGCTGATCGTCGGCGGCGACGGGCCCCGCGCGGCCCAGGCGATGTGCGAGTTCTCCGCGAGCACCGGCGGCGGCATCGCCGAGGTCAGCACGGTCACGGTCGGCTACGCGCCGGAGGACCCGCCCCCACTCCAGCATTTGCCGTCCCTGGTGGGCGGCCTGGCCGCCGACCAGCCGGTCGCCTCGCTGTTCGTGCAGCTCACCCCGGGACGCGCCGACCTCACCACCGAGCCGCGCTGGACCGGTGCACCCGCCCCGGTGGCACTGGCCGTGAGCGGCAGCGTCAACGGCCCCGCCGGGATTCCCGGCCAGCAGGTCGGCCCGCCGCGCGCCCCGCTGACCCTCTTCCCGCTGGGCGACGGCCGTTCGCCCGACGGCTGGCAGCGGCATCGCCACCTCATGCAGCACCTCCAGTCCTAGGGCGCCCCGGGGGGCCGCGGCGGGGCCGCCCGGCCAAGCTGAAAGCCCGCTCGGCGAAACCTGTACGCGAAAGGGCGGAACCAATGGGGCCCGGCGCGAATCAATAACGACGACGGGGCGTGTGACCTGGAGCCGGACGTCGTCTCCAGGGATCGCATACCCGATAGCCTTGCCCGACCTTTACTCTTATTTCATGACTAACGGCCTGGAGCAGTGATGAACCCTCCTGAATGGCCTGGCCAGAACCCCCCACCCGGCCACCCGGGATACCCCCAGGGTCCAGTGCCAGGCCCGCCCCCGTACGGGCAGCCGGCCTACGGCCCTGGACCCGGCGGCTACCCGCCCCCACCGCCGCGGCCGCCGAGCGGCGGCGGCCCGCTGATCCCGCTGCTGATCATCGGTGCGGTCCTGGTCGTCATCGTCGTGGCCGCCGGTGCCTTCGTCGTGCTGAGCGCCGACGACGACGATCCTCCGGTCACCCTGCCGACCCCGACCACCGGCGTGCCCACGCCGACGACCTCGCAGTCGGCCACCACCGAGGACCTCAGCACCATCCTCAAGACCACGGTCAGCACCGCCGGCGGCACCACGTTCACACGGGCCGGCGGCATCCGGAGCGGCAGCTGCGTGGCCCGGGCCGGTGCCGAGCTGCAGCGGGCGCTGCGCACCAACTCGTGCAGCCAGGACATGCAGTCCGCGCTCTACACCAACCCGTCGCGGCAGATCGTGACCGTGGTGTCGGTGCTGCGCTTCGCCGACTCGTCCGCCGCCGCCGCGGTCAACGACGAGACCAGCGAGGGCGCCGACCCGACGCTGCTCCTGCCGCCGTCGGGCAGCGGCCTGCCGACCCTGAGCCGCAACCCCAGCTCGTGGACCCGCAGCTGGACGCGCGGCCAGTTCGTCATCTACTCGCAGGGTTACTGGGCGAGCGGCAGCGACGCCGGCGAGCGCAACGGCACCGTCTACACCACGTCCGGCGAGCTCGGCATCGAGATCGCCAACGTGATCAGCTGGTCCAACTGATCTCCCGGGCGGGCCGACCAGGCAGGCCCGGCCGATCCCACGCACCGTCACGCCATCGTCACGGGACCGTTCGTGCGGCATCCGAGCGGCGTCCGCCCTCCCGGCGGGCGCCGCTCTGGCCTTCACGCCGCGCGGATCCGACCCGGCATCGTGGGATGAACCAACAAATGGACTAGACTCAGCCGCATGACGACGGCCGACGACGCCCCGCCCGCCCGGTTGCTGGAGCTGCCCACCTGGCTGATCAGCCAGACCTCCGTGCACGCCCACCGCCTCCTCGCCGAGGCGTTCGCCGAGGCCGGCTCGCGGGGTTACCACTACCGGCTGCTGGCGGCGCTGGTGGAATACGGGCCCGCCAGCCAGGCGACGCTGGGCCGCCGCACCGGCATCGACCGCAGCGACGTCGTGGCCGCGCTCAACGACCTCGCCGACCGCGACCTGATCGAGCGTTCCCCCGACCCGTCCGACCGCCGCCGCAACATCGTCACGGTCACCTCGGCCGGACGCGAGCACTACCGCCGCCTCGACACCGGCCTCACCGGCGTTCAGGAGGAGCTGCTCGCCCCGCTCTCGGCGGCCGAACGCGAGCAGCTCGTCCAGATGCTGGCCCGCGTCCTGGAACACCACTCCGGCCGCACCCCCCGAGCGGTCTGACCGGCCGCAACCCCTGAAGGGCCTGGCGGGCCCTAGCTCTGGATGACGCCGCCGGTGTAGGAGGCGGCGCCGCCGGTCCGCTGGTCGGTCGCCTTCCAGCTGCGGACCTGGGCCTCGGGGGCGCCGTCGGGGTAGACGGTGCCGCCCACCCAGTGGACGAGGGCCTCGGCGAACTTGCGGGCCACCCGTTCGGCATCGGGGATGTCGGACACCGCGCGCACGTCGACCCACCACACCGGGGCCTGGGCGCGCGCGCCGAACTCCGGCCCGAGCAGCCGGCCGACCTCGCCCGGCACCGAGATCAGCACCGGGTCCTCGATCGAGACCAGCAGGCGGCGGTCGGCGTCGTAGAGCAGGGTCGGGTCGGGCTCGCCGCCGCGGATGTGCACCGCCTCGCCGAGCGCCACCATGCCGTCGACGACGGCGTGCACGTCGGGCTGCCGCCGGGCCAGGACGATCAGGTCGCAGCTCACCGGGCCACCCCCAGGCCGAGCGCCCGCCCGAACACCTCGTAGGCGACCCGGTCGACGGCCATGCGGGTGGACTCGCCGATCCTGCTCAGGTCGAGCGCGGCGCCCGCGGCCACGTGCCGGTCGAAGGGCACCTGCACGACCGGCAGACCCCAGGCGCCGAGCATCTGGGTCGCGCGGTCGAGGTCGGCGCCGACCTGCGGGGCGTGCATCACCATCGCGATCACCGTACGGGACATCAGCGCCTGCTGGCCGCTGTTGGCGAACCACTCCAGCGCGCCGCGGGCGCTCAGGGCCCCGTCGACCGTGCCCGGAGTGACCAGGACCAGACCGTGCGTGGTGCTCAGGATGCCGCGGTGCAGCTCGGTCAGGATGCCCGCGCCGCAGTCGATCACGGCGGTGGAGATGTAGCGCGCGAGCGTGCTCAGCGCGGACTGGAAGGTCTCCAGGTTGAACTCGCCGGCGATCCGGCCGCCGCGGGTCGACGACAACACCCACAGGCCGTCGTTGGTGCGCGTCAGGTAGCGCGAGGCCTCCTCGAAGGTGCGCGGCTGCTGCCCGGCCAGGTCGAAGAGCGACAACTCCGAACGTACGCCGAGGCGCAGCGGCAGCGACCCCAGCTCGGCGTCGGCGTCCATGGCCAGGACCCGGTCGGTGCGGTGCCGCGCCAGCTCGGTCGACAACATGGCGGCCATGGTGGTCTTGCCCGCGCCGCCGCGGACGCTGGCGACGGCCAGCTGCCGGTAGCTCGGGACGGGCCGCTGCAGCAGCTCGACGATCTCGGCCTGGGTCTTGACCCCGGCGGATCCGGAGGCGCCCACGGCCTTGCGCACGCCTCGTCCCATCCGGCGCATCAGCGGGTCGCCGTGCACGTTCTTGCGGACGAACTCGTGCGCCATCGGCACGCCGCCGGCACCGGACTGCTGGTGGCCGCCCGACAGGGACTGGCCGTGCTGGTGGGCCGACGGGTTGGGCTGGGCGGCGGCACCCGTGCCGTGCGGGTCGTAGGCGGCGTCCTGGTGGCCCTCGTCCGCCTCCTCGTCGTCCATGGCGCCGGGGGCGCCGGGGGCGCCCGGCGCCTGGCCGCTCAGGACGGGCGAGATGGCCGCGTCCCAGCTGAACTCCTCGTTGACCAGCGGAGCCGCCAGGGCCTGGTCGTCGCCTCCGAGGCCGGGCTCCTCCGCGTACAGCTGGGCGGCATGGCCCTGCGCGTGCGGCTGGGGCTCGGGCGGGACGGGCGCCGCGTGCGGCTGAGGCTGGGGCTGGACGTCGGGCGGCATCGCCGGGCCGGTGCCCTGGATCACCGCGGGCGGGGTCTCGGGCATGGCGGGGCCGGTGCCCTGGATCACGGCAGGCGGGGTCTGGGGCATGGCGGGGCCGGTGCCCTGGATCACCACCGGGGGGCTCTCCGGCAGGACCGGGCCGGTGCCCTGGATCACCGCGGGCGGGGTCTCGGGCATCGCGGGACCGGTGCCCTGGATCACGGACGGACCGTCCATCACCGGACCGGTGCCCTGGATCACGGCGGGGGCGGCCATCGGGTTGTCGGCAGGCTGCGTCGGCGGCATCGCGGACATCGGGGACGGCTCCGCCGAGGGCAGGGGCGCCGCCTCGGCACCCCAGGAACCCTCCGACGCGCCCCGTGACGTGTGCTCGAGCACCGCAAGCCCACGTTGCGACGTGCCAAGATCACGGAGTACGGCGTGCTGCCAGCTCGAGTCGGACACCTGCCTCCCTTTCCTCTCCCGCAAGACTACGAGACGCCGGGTGTCTCCGGTGGCGCCGCCGTCCCTCGCACCGCATGATTACAGCCACCTGTCTCCCGACATACCCCCTTTCCCGGGTTCTCGTTATCCTCGCTAGGCAGACCAGTTCAGACCATGAAAGGCCGGGGGATGGCCGACTTCTCAGGAGCCGAGCTCGACCGCATGCTGACCGACGCGCGCAAGACCCTCGAGTCGATGCGCAAGGGGGGCGGCGCGGACAGCTCGGCCCCGGCCTCCGGGGCCGGAGGCGCGGCCGGGCGGGACGCCGGACGGCAGGCCGGTGCCTCCCAGGGCCGGTCCCGCGACGCGGCCGGCGGTGGCGAGCCCGTCGTCGGCGTCGGCGAGGCGGCCGACGGCCGGGTGCTCGCCACGGTCGAGGCGGGCGGGCGGCTCAAGAGCGTCGAGATGGACCCGCGCGCCATGCGGCTGGCGTCGGCCGAGCTGGGCGAGCAGATCGTGGTCGCGGTCAACGCGGCGCTCGACGACCTCCGTGCCAAGGCCGCCGCGGCGGCCGCCGACCAGGCGGTCGACACCGACACGCTCGGCAAGCAGGTCGAGGACATCCAGAACCAGAGCCTCCGCCAGATGGAGCTCATCACCCAGGCGCTCAACGACACGATCACCAAGATCAGCAACCGCCGCTGAGGCCCGGGCGGAGACGACGGGTCCCCAACCTTCAGGCGTGGCTGAAACGATCGACTACGGCCGTCTGGGAGATCGCCTGCGGGAGTCGTCCGCGCGCGGCCCCGAGGCCCGCTGGGAGCTGCTCCGCGCGTTCCAGCGGGAGGGGGAATACCGGGAGGGCGGCGAGCAGGTCTGGCCGCGCGGCGCGGAGGCCGAGCCCGCCGACCAGGCCGCCGTCGAGACGCTGGTCGCGACCGACCTGCGCCACCGCGACCTGGCCGCGTCCGCACCGGCCCGCCGCACCGGCCCGTCCACCGGCTGAGCCGGGAGCGCCGGCCGGGCAGCGCCGGCCGGGCAGGGTCAGTTGGACCAGGTGTACATGTTGGTGAGCTCGGCCTGGAACCTGCGGATCAGCGTGTCGCCGAGCGTCTGCGCCGGGCCGGTGCGCGGGCCCGGGTAGCGGGCCTCGTTGTTGAACGACTGCCGGATCAGCACGTACTCGCCGACCGACGAGCTCGACCACCAGTGGCCCGGCTCGTTGCCGTAGGCGACCCGGATGACCGGCGCGGTCGACGAGCTGACGCGCCGCGCCACCCGCTGCGCCGTCGAGGAGTCGGGGAACTGGACGACGGTCATCTGCACGTACGTGAGCTTGTTGGGCCCCTGGTACATGGCCCCGTACAGCAGGCCCTTGCAGTCCTCCTGGCGGAGCAGCGTGGCCAGCCGGGACTTGAGCTTGTAGCTCGACGAGCAGCTCCTGGACCACGAGCTCGACTGGAGGTACGTGCCCTTGCTCGTCGAGACCGACCGCGCGAAGAAGGACGAGCCGACCACCGGCTTGCGGGGCGTCGTCGGGGGGGTCGGCCGCGTGGTCGGCACGGAGAACGTCGGCGTGGGGACCGAGGTCGGGAACAGCTGCCCGGACCCGGCCGTCGTGCGCCCCGGGTCGTCGTCATCGTCCCCGGTCAGCAGGATGACGCCGCCCACGCCGCAACCGCCGACGACCAGCAGGCCGACGAGCAGGATGACGATCAGGGCGGCGGGGTTGCCCTTGCTGCGGGGCGGCGGGCCGCCGGGGTACAGAGGCGCCGGCATTCCGGGCGGCGCGTGCATGCCCGGGTAGCCGTGGGAAGGGCCGCCGGGCACACCGGGCGGTGGTGGCGGGTAGGGCCCTCCAGGCGGTGGTGTGCTCAACTCGGCATCCTCATCAGGAGGCGGGGGACATGCGGGGTTTTGCTGCGCGAACAATATCGCTGTTTATTCTCCTATTCGCCCCAATTCGGTCTGTCGCCTACCATGATCGTCCACTCGACTCGGTCCAGGGGGGACGAACGTGACGGCGGACGGCTACACCATCCAGCCGGAGACCATCCGCAGCGCGGCGAGCGGTCTCTCCGACGCGGGAGACCGGCTGTCGCAGGAATGGACCACTCTGGTCTCCACCGTCGAGGGCATGGGCGCGCCCTGGGGCGGTGACGACATCGGCATGCTGATCGGCGAGTCCTACACCGCGATCCAGGCGCAGGCCGACGAGTCGTTCACCGGTGCCGCCGCGGACATGGGCGCCTTCGCCGACAAGCTGATCGCCGTGGCCGACAACTACGAGAAGGCGGAGCAGCAGATGGTCGGCGAGGTCACCTCCGTCTCCGCGGCGCTGAACGGCTGAGCGCTCCATGGGACTGCAACTTCCCGGCGAACTGATCGGGCTCCTCGGCATGCTCGGCTACACCTGGCCGGAAGCGGACGAGAGCAAGCTCTTCGAGCTCGGCGGCGCCTGGATGGCCTACGGCGGAACGGTGCAGGGCATCGTCGCCGACGCCGACACCGCCGCCCAGCAGGTCTGGAGCGGCAACAAGGGAGAGGACATCGACGCCTTCAAGGAGGCCTGGAGCGGCGAGGACGCGCCGACCGAGATGCTCCGGACCGCGGCCACCTCGTCGATGGTCGTCGGCGGCGTCTTCTTCCTCTGCGCGGGCGTCGTGCTGGCGTTGAAGATCAACGTGATCGTCCAGCTGGTCATCCTGGCGATCCAGATCGCCCAGGCCATCGCCACCGCCGCGGTCACGTTCGGCGCCTCCCTCCTCGAGATCCCCATCTTCAAAGAGATCACCGGAATGATCATCGACGTGCTCGTCGACCAGGCCATCGGGGCCCTCCTTGGCTAAGAACCGCGGCGGCAACAAGGGCAGGCGGAAGGGCGGCCAGGCGCCCGGCAGGTTCGGCCAGGCGGTCGGAGCGGAGGGATTCCCCTCCTCCGGCGGCCGGGGCGGCGGCGGAGACGGCGGGTCCGGCGGCGGCGGGGGCCGCGGCCGGGACGGCGGCCGCGGCGGGCGCGACCAGGGCCGTCAGGGCGGCGACCGGCGGGACGGGCGGCAGCCCGACGGCCGGGCCACGACCCGCGACCCCATCGACGTGATCACCGGCGAGGTCCTGCTCAGCGGCACCGACCTCCGGCTCCCCGGCGTCCTGACGTTCGCGCTGGAGCGCACGCACATCTCCAGCTACCGCGACGGCCGGCTCTTCGGCCGGACGTGGGCCTCCACGCTCGACCAGCGGCTCGAACCGCAGCCGGACGGCGTCCTCTTCCTGTCCGCGGACGCGATGATCCTCAAGTATCCGCACGCCGGGCTGCCCAACGTCCGCTTCCTGCCGGCGGAGGGGCCGCAGTGGCCGCTGGTGCTGACGTCCGACGGCGGCTACACCCTGACGGACCCGGAGACCTGCCGGATCCTGCACTTCCCGGCGCCGGGCGAGGAGCACGGCTGGTCCAGCCTGCCGCTGGTCGCGATCAGCGACCGCAACGGCAACCGGGTGGACCTGGTGTACGAGGACCGCGTCCTGGTCGAGATCCGCCACTCGGGCGGCTACCGCGTCGCCGTCGACACCGCCCCTCACGACGGCGGCGAACGGCGCGTCACCGCCCTGCGGCTGCACACCAGCGACACCGGCGGCCAGGCCGGCGGGGTCACCGTGGTCCGGTACGGGTACGACGGCGCCGGGCACCTTTCGGAGATCATCGACTCCTCCGGGCGTCCGCTCCGCCTCGGCTACGACGCGGAGGGCCGCCTCATCGGCTGGCACGACCGCAACGACCACTGGTACCGGTACGACTACGACGAGCAGGGCCGCGCGGTGCGGGCGGCCGGGTCGGACGGCATCCTCGACACCTCGCTGGTGTACGAGCCGGACGCCCACCGGACCCTGGTGTCCGACGCGCTGGGGCACGTCACGACCTACGTCTACAACGACGCGCTCCAGGTGGTGTCCCAGGTCGATCCGCTGGGCGGGACCTCGCACTTCGAGTGGGACCGGTTCGACCGGATGGTGGCGCACACCGATCCCCTGGGCCACACCACCCGTTACTCCTACGACGACGAGGGCAACCTCACCGAGCTCGTCCGTCCCGACGGCGCGCGGGCCGCGTTCGCCTATGGCGGCCCCCGCCTCCCCGTGGAGATCACCGACGCGGGCGGGAACGTCTGGCACCACGAGTACGACGAGCGCGGCAACCTCACGCGGATCCTCGACCCGGCCGGCTCCACGGTGGGCTATGCCTACGACGAGCGCGGCCATCTGGTCGCCGTCACCGACCCGCACGGGCAAACGACCCGGATGGAGGTGAACGCGGCCGGCCTCCCGGTCGCGGTCACCGACCCGCTGAACGCGGTCACGCGGTTCGCGCACGACGCGTTCGGCCGCGTCTCCTCGGTGACCGACCCGCTGGGCGGCGTGACACGGTTCGGCTGGACGCCCGAGGGCAGGCCGGCCTGGCGCGCGCTGCCGGACGAGACGGTGGAGAGCTGGTCGTACGACCCGGAGGGCAATCTCACCGAGTACGTCGACGGCGCGGGACGCGTCACGCGGACCGAGTTCACGGCGTTCGGCACGCCGGTCGCGGAGATCGGCCCGGACGGCGCGCGGCTGGAGTTCGGTCACGACGGCGAGCTGCGGCTGACGAAGGTCGTGAACCCGCAGGGCCTGACATGGACGTACGACTACGACGCGGGCGGGCGCGTCGTCGCCGAGACCGACTTCAACGGCCGGACCGTCTCCTACGCCTATGACGCGGCGGGCCTCCTCTCCGCCAGGACCAACGCGCTCGGGCAGACCGTCACGTTCACCCGCGACGTGCTCGGCCATGTCGCGGAGAAGCACGTGGACGGCGCCCGCACCGTGTTCGAACGGGACGCGTCCGGCCGCCTGCTCCGCGCCGCCAACGACGTGGCCGACCTGCGCTTCGACCGCGACCCGATGGGCCGGGTCGTCGCCGAACGTTGCAACGGCGCCGTTGTGTCGTCCGCGTACGACCGGTTCGGCCGGCGCGTCCGGCGCCGCACGCCGTCCGGCGCCGAGAGCACGTGGACCTTCGATCCGGCCGGGCAGCCCGCCGCGCTCGCCACGAGCGGCCAGACCATCACGTTCGCGCACGACGCGGCGGGCCGGGAGGTGCAGCGCCGGATCGGGCACGGCACGATCCTCGCCCAGCAGTGGGACGCGACGCACCAGCTGAGCACCCAGACCCTCTGGGGCGCCCCCGTCGCCGCACCGGCCCCGGGGGCCCAGGACGCCGGGCAGCCGCGGCTCCTCCAGCACCGTGCGTACGCCTATCGCGGCGACGGCGCGGTGACGGGCATCGCGGACCGGCTCAACGGCGACCGCCGCCTCGACGTCGACGCGGCGGGCCGGATCGTCGCGGTCCGCGCGCAGGGCTGGACCGAGCGGTACGCCTACGACCCCACCGGCAACCTCACCCACGCCGACTGGCCGGTCGTCCCGCCGGGCACGAGCGTCAACGGCCGGACGGGAACGGCGCCGCCCGCCGGGCCCGGCCCGGACGCGAACGCCGACGCGGTGGGGGCGCGCGAGCACTCCGGAACGCTGATCCGCCGGGCCGGGAACGTCCGCTACGAGCACGACGCCCAGGGCCGGATCGTGCTCCGCCAGCGGGCCCGCCCGTCGTCCACGCCGCTGAACTGGCGGTATCAGTGGGACGCCGACGACCGGCTGGTCGGCGTGGAGACGCCGGACGGCTCCCGGTGGCGCTACCGGTACGACGCGCTCGGCCGGCGCGCCTCCAAGCAGCGCCTCGCCGCCGACGGCCGGAGCGTGCTGGAACAGGTCGACTTCGCCTGGGACGACGACGTCGTCGCTGAGCAGATCCACAACGTCTGGTCGCCCGAACGGCGGGCGTGGTCGACACGCTGCACCGTCTGGGAGTACGAGCCGGAGAGCTACCGGCCCCTCGCCCAGACCGAACGTGTGCCGGCGCGCGACGCGTCCCAGCGGTGGATCGACGAACGTTTCCACGCCATCGTCACCGACCTCGTCGGAGCGCCCGCCGAACTGGTCGACGTGTCGGGCGAGGTCGTCTGGAGGTCGCGCACCACGGTGTGGGGCGCGAAGGTGCCCGCCCCGACGTCGGGCGTCGACTGCCCGCTGGGGTTCCCCGGCCAGTACCGCGACCCCGAGACCGGCCTGAGCTACAACCACCACCGCTACTACGACCCGATCTCGGCCGGATACGCCTCCGGCGACCCCATCGGCCTGGCGGGCGGTTTCAACCCGCACGCGTACGTGGCCAACCCGCTCGGCTGGATGGACCCGCTCGGGCTGCGCCCCAAGGGTCCGCCCGAGAAGTTCGAGCGGTACGGCAGCCAGGGCGAGGCGGAGGCGTCCAAGGCCGCCGGCGGCCTCGTCCCGCGCCCCGGGCACGAACGCCAGCCGAAGTGGATCGCCGACAAGGGCGTCGTCGACCCGCGCACCCTCGGCAAGCGCCAGAACTACACGCACTACATCGAGATGCACGCCGATCCGGGCACCAAGCAGTGGCTCAAGGATCAGGGGTACGAGATCAAGCCGACGAACGAGCCCGATCGTTATGCTGTTCCGGAATCAGCACGTGAGGAGTTCAACGAGCGCGTCCGCAAGGTCGAGATTAGGAGGCGGTGATCTCGATGCCGACGACGCCGAGGGAGGACTTCCTCGCCTCCCTGCTCGCCCTCGCCGACCGCTCCGGGACGTCCGCGGAGGAGCTGACCGAGGCGTTCCGGGCCGCCCTGCTCGCCTACGGCTCCGACACCGACGACAACCGCGCCGCCGCCGGGCGCCTCGCTGTCCAGGACGCCGATGGCACGACCGCGCTGGCGCTCACCCCGCCCGGCGTCCCCGTCGCCGACGTGCTCAACGCCGCCGAGGGCGGCGAGGTCCCCTCCCCTGTGCGCGAGGCCTTCCCCGAGATCGACCAGGACGGATGGGACGCCGCCCTGCGCGTCGCGACGCTGGTCATGACGGCGCTCGAGGCCCGCGGCTGAACGGCCCGGCCGGCCGGTTCCGGGGGTGTCGCGTAGATTGGGCGGGTCCGGTGATCGGCCAGCCGATGGAGGGATCGCGTTCATGAACGCCGCCCAGGGTCCTCCCGCGACCAACGCGGAGCTCAAGCGGGCCTGGAAGAAGGAGGAGAAGGCCGCGCTCGGCGAGCTCGGCTTCCGCGGCGGGCGGGGCGACCAGTCCACGATCACGCTGGGCGAGGCGGGCGACTGGACCGGGCACCTGACCGTGCCCAAGCGGTCCGGCCCGAAGGACACGCTCGTGGTCTTCCTCGACCCGATCGGCTTCTCCCTCATCCACGAGCCGGCCGAGGCGATGGTGCGCGAGCTGAGCGGCCTGGGCGAGGACGCCCCGGAGTACGTGACGGTCTCCGGTGACCGGACGAAGGTCCTCCCGGCCGAGCTGAACGACGAGCTCGGCAAGGTGCGGGTCAGCGACGCCGAGGGCATCGAGCATGCCGTGTCGCTGGTCACCACGGCCGTGCGGGACGGCATCCTGCCCTGGATGGAGGAGCGGGCCGGCACCGACGCCCTCCTGGCGCATCTCGGCGAGCCCGCGCCGTCGCCGGGGCACGAGGCCCGCCGCCTCGAACGGCTGGCGGTGGTCCAGCACCGCCTCGGGCACGACGACGAGGCCGCCGAGGCGCTGGACGCCTACAAGGAGAAGTACTGCGACACCGGCGTGGTGTCCGTCGACGAACAGCGGCGGCGTTTCGCCGCGGCGCTCGGCGAGCTCCTCAGGAACGTTCGATGAACTCCCTCGGCACGACCTCGACCGCGAAGTCGACGCCGTGCTTGCGGAAGAGCGCGGCGCCGGTCGAGAGCAGCTCCATCGCCTTGGGGTGCGAGGGCTCGTCCATGCAGACCAGCCGCACCTTGATCTCCTTGCCCGCCATCTCCGGGAAACGTTCGACCAGCTTCCCGCTCTGGATGATGTCCAGATAAGAGTTGATCTTGGCGAGCAGCTGGTCGGTCTGCCGTTCGGACATCTCGAAGGGCCGCGTCTCGACCATCACCAGCGTGTAGGAGGACCCGTCGTCGGTCGCCGTGATCTCGTCCACGGTGCCGAAGTCCTCTACGGTCAAGGTCGCCTCCAGAGTGATCAGGGAGTGGGAGCGGCCGGAGGGGTCTGTCTGTAGGTCGTCTCGACCACACGGCTGCCGCTCTGGCCCATCCAGTTGTCGAGCGCCTGCTGTTCGGCGGGCCCCGCCTTACCGTCGAGGACGTCCTGGACGGTGTGATGTTCGAGGGCGTTCTTCGTGCTGGTGGGCATGCTATCAACGTCCCACCGTTCGACCCGAACCTCCGGAATCTCCCCCGGAGTCAGGACGTGCCGCTTCGGCAGGCCCTCGTCCTTGAGCGAGCTGGAGCCCACCTCGACGTTGCCGTCGGGGATGCGCGGATAGAACTTCTTCTGCTGGTCCGTGAGCTCACCGCCGCCGGACTTGATCTCCACGCCGTTGATCTTGCCGTCCGGCATCTTGACCACGTGGTCGGCCTTGGTGACGTCCTTCCAGTCCCCGGGCTCGTGGAACCGGACCTCCTTGGCGATGACGGACTCGCCGCGCTTCTTGGCGGCCGCCTCGGAGAGGTCGTTGCCGATCTGCCCGCGCATCGCGTTCGGCAGCGGGGGGTTCTTGCCCTTCCTCTGCGGCAGGCCCTTGTACTTGTCCGGCTGCCACGGCCCCTGACCGGGGAACCCGCCGGTGCCGTTGACGAGCTTGACGAGCTTTCCCGCGCCGGGGATGTTCTTCCCGCGGGTCGCACCGCCGCGGCCAGGTCCTCTAGTCACCGAGAAGGACTCCGATCGCCTGGTCGATGAGGATGTCGATGATCACGCCAGCGATCGTCTTGAAGATCGGGATCTGGGCGAGCGAGGCCCCGAAGGTGACCACGGCGGTCGCGATCGCCTGGGCGATCTGGATGGCCAGCATGATCAGCTGGATGATCACGTTGATCTTCAGCATCAGCACCACGCCGGCCGCGATGAACAGGCCGACGCCCATGGCCATGCAGCTGATCGAGGCGGTCTGGATGTTCTGCGGCGCGGCGTCCTCGCCGGTCCACGCCTCGCGGAACGCGTCGAAGTCCTCGCCCTTGTTGCCGGTCCACACCTGCTGGGCCGCGGTGTCGGCGTCCTGCGCGATCGACTGGAGGGTGCCGCCGAACTGCGTCCACGTGGTGCCGAGCTCGAACAGCTTGGTCTCGTCCGCCTCGGGCCAGGTGTACCCCAGCATGCTCAGGAGGCTGATCAGCTCGCCGGGCAGTTGCAGGCCCATCAGAGAACGTCGCCGATCCGGTTCACGTACAGCAGGTTGGCGTCTTCCATCTGGTCGTAGCCGTCGGCGACCTGCCCCACCTGCTCCGCGCGCCCCATGATCTCCGAGGCGTTGTCGGTGAAGCACTCCACCGCGGCCTCGAAGACGGCCCCGTGCGCCAGGCCGATGATCATTCCGATGTCGTCGCCGCCCCAGGGTTCGCCGAAGCCGGCGACCTCCGCCTGGAACTGCTTCGCGGCGTCCGCGAGGCGGTCGGCGATCGACTTGAGCTCCAGGCCCGACGAGCGCACCCGGTCGGGAGAGACCTCGAATCCGGCCCCGGTCATCGGTCCGCCCCGAGTGAGAAGTGCGCCAAGTCCCCGACCCTCCGAGATTCACAGACGTCCCGGAGGAGATCATAACTGGACAAACGCCACAAAGGTCAGCACGGCACGTTCTGGCCGGACCCGGTTACGACGGCCCGCACGCCTGGACGAGGCCGGCGCGCCTGGACGACCACCGGCACGCCTGCCGGACCCTGCCGAGATGGCACCCTCCGCGCCCCTCAGGGCCCGTCCGGCCGCTTCCGATGGGGCATGACAGACACAAGCCGGGCATGGGGGACAAAACGGCCTGACGGGACGTCTGACGCCCGGACGGAAGCGGCATCAGGAAGTGGCCGCTCTCGTCCGGGCGTCAGGTGTGGTCGTCAGGTGATGGGTGCCGCGTACGAGGGGTGCCGCGTACGGGGCGTCAGCCGCCGGAGTTGGCCTGCTTCACGCAGGCGGCCGAGTCGGCGTTCGCCTTGTTGGCGTCCGTCACGTTCTTGGGGGCCACGCCGAAGTCACCCGGCTTGGGGTCGTCGACCTGGTAGCCCTTGGCGCGCATGCACTTGGCGACCTTGGTCAGCGTCTGGAGGGACTTCTTCTGCGCCGGCGTGAGGTTGCCGGTGCCCTGGCCGCTCCCGGTGCCGTTGCCCGCACCGGTGCCGGAGCCCGGAGCCTGGTTGCCCGGCGTGATGACCGCCGGAGCACTCGGCGAGGCCGAGGGGGAACCCGAGGCGCCGCCCGCCTTACCGCCCGCCGCGCCGTCCTTGTCGTCACCACCGCACGCGCTGACGCTCAGCGCGAGCGCCAGGATCGCCGCAGGCATGACCAGCAACTTCTTCAACGCACTGCCTCTCTGGGGAGCTTGTCCTCTGACGGGTCCTGCATGCTAGCCAGCACCACGCACGGTTGGCGCGTGATGTCCCACATGTCGCGTTGGCCGTAGTCGGCCCCGGCGTCCCCTCCGGTCAGCGGCGGTAGCCGGGCGGAGGGCCCTGCTGACCGGGCGGGCCCTGCGGAGGCGTGGGGTAGCCGCCGCCCTGACCACCCTGCGGGGGCCTCGGGTATCCGCCACTCTGACCAGGGCCGCCCTGGGGGGCTCCGGCGCCCCAGCCCGGCGGCGGGCCGCCGGCCTGCTGCCCGGGGCCTCCGCCGTAACCGCCACCGCCGTACCCGCCGCCACCGGACGGCGGGCGACCGCCGCCGCTCTTGCGCTTGACGACGAACAGGATGATCACGGCGACCAGCACGACGGCGAGGATGGCGCCCACGGCGATGACCAGCGTGATGATGCTGTTACGGTCATCGTTGTTCTGCGTCTCGGCGACGGGCGCCGAGGAGCCGCCCGCCTGGCCGCCCGCTCCCTGCGTCTTGGCCCACTGGTCGTACTTGTCGAACACCGGGTTCGGCGCGCTCTTCGGCACGGTGGCGGTCAGCGCCCGCTCCGGGATGACGACGCCGGCGCCGGTCATGTTGTCCTTGCCGGGAGGACCGGCGTCGACGGCCGAGGCGATGATGCGCTGCACGACCTCGCGGTTGGACATCTGCGGGTTCTTCGAGCGCACCAGCGCGGCGACCCCGGACGTCAGCGCCGCCGCCTGGCTGGTGCCGATCACGTTCCCGACCAGGGCGCCGTTGCGGCCGACGCTCGTGACGGGCGCGCCGGGGGCCGCCACCGCGACGTACGGCTGGCGCTGCGTCCCGACCCAGGCGTTCTTCTTGTTGTCGACCGCGCCGACCGCCAGCACTCCGGCGCAGTTGGCCGGGTTGTTGGAGGGGTTGGCGGCGTTGCCCTGGTTGCCCGCCGAGACGACGACGACGACGTCCTTCTGGATCGCGTGACCGACGGCCTGCTGGAGGTCAGGCTGGCAACCGCCCCGCGCGGGGAAACCCTGGGAGATGCTGACGACCTTGGCACCGTTGTCCGCCGCGTGCCGGATGGCCTTCGCGATGGTCGGGGGGCTCTTGGCGGTCAACGGCATGATCTTGGACTGCGGCGCGACGCCGACGAACCCCGTCCGCCCGCCCTGGCTCGCGATCAGCGCCGCCATGCCCGTGCCGTGACCGCCGGTCGCGGTGTCGGTGTCGGTGCGCCCGCCGCCTGAGCCGCCCTCGAGGTCGGCACCGGGAACGACGGCACCCTGGAACTCGGGCAGTGACGCGTTCACACCGGTGTCGATGACGGCGACGGTGACGCCCGCCCCCTGGCTCACCGGCCAGACCTTCTTCTGGATCTCCCAAGCGGAGAACCACCACTGTTCACTCCGCGGGCCTGGGACCGCCCCGGCGGGAGTGGCGACCGTCAGGGCGAGCATCGAGCCCGCCCCGGCCGCGGCCAGGAAACGTGTCATCCGTCGCACAACTACCTCACTTACGCGAAAGCGGCGTGAACGGCCCGGAGCATACCGGGCCGTTCACGCCGCCTAGTCCTTCTTCACGGAAACCGCGATGTGGATCAGCCGATCACCGGGGGCGCGGCGTCGCCGTCGCTACCGCCCCAGATGTCCTCGTCTTCGGTGAGCCAGGTGGAGCGCTCGTTCTCGCCCTCACCGGCACCGCCGCGGCCACCGGCACCGCCCATCGGCATGCCCATGCCACCGGCGCCCGCGCGGCCGCCACCGGCGCGCATGCCGCCCATGCCGAGCCCGCGGCCCTTGCCGGCTCCGGCACCGCGCCCGCCGCCGGCCATTCCGGCACCGGGCATGCCGCCCATGGCGCCCATGCCGCCACCGCCGGCGCCACCACCGGGGATACCGCCGCCGGCGCCGCCACCGCCGATGCCACCGCGACCGAACGGGTCACCGGAACCCGGGAGGTTCGCGCCACCGCCGGAGAGGCCGCCACCGCCGCCGACACCGGCGAGGTCGCTACCGCCGCCACCGCCCGGGATGCCACCGCCGCCACCGGGAATGCCGCTACCGCCACCGGGGATACCGCTGCCCCCACCGGGAATGCCGCCACCCCCACCGGGGATACCGCCACCGGGGATACCGCCGCCACCACCGGGAATGCCGCCCCCACCGGGGATACCGCCGCCGCCGCCGGGGATGCCGCCACCGCCGCCGCCGGGGATGCCGCCACCGGGGATGCCACCGCCGGTGTTGGGCGGAGGCTGCTGCCACTCGGTGCCGCCGCCGTACGGGAGGTCGGTGGTGACCTCCTTCGGCATCCAGGAGTTGTTGGTGTTGATGGTGCTGTCCTGGAGCTTCCTCATGTGCTCCTTGGCGAGTTCCTTCTCCTCGCTGTCCCACCATCCGGTCAGGTCGCCGACGACGTCGGCGACCTTCTTGCCGCCGACGGCCAGCACACCACCGGCGGGGCCGGCGATGGTCGCGCCCGCCGCGAAGACCGTGGCGTCGGTGTAGGTGAAGCCGGGAATCACGCCGCCACCGGGAGCGGTGCTCTGGAACTCGATCTGCCGGTTGGCGTGAAGGTCGAGCGCCCTGCCCGCCTCGCCCAGCTTCGCGTCCATCTCCTTGGAGGTGGCGTTGAGCCGCTGCATCTGCTTCTGCGCGGCGGCGGCGTCCTCACCCTTCCAGACCTTGGACAGCGCGTCGGCCCGGGAGCGCAGAAGACCCGCGGTGTGCTCGAACTTGGCTGCCGCATCGGTGTACGCCTGGCCGGCGTCCTTCACCTTCTGCGGCTGCATGCTCTCGAGGATCTGCTTCATCTCGTCGAGGCCGCCGTCCCACTCACCCGGCGGGGAGGCCTCGACGCGCAGAGCGGTGGTCTGCGGCCTGCTATCGGTCATTGCTCTGTTCTCACTTCCTCAGTGCCACGAACGAATGCTGTTGACGGCCTAGGTGTACGACTGGGTGTTGCTGGTCGTCGGCTGGGAACTGGAGTTGCCGCCGGTGGACACGCCGTTGGCGGTCGCCGCGTTGTTGGTCTCCATGTCCTTGTAGCCCTTCACCGCGTTCTCGAGGGCCGTGATGATCTGGTCGTAACTGTTGAGGAAGGCGTTGTACTGAGCGGCGGCCTGGTTGTACGTGGCCTGCGTGCTCGCCTGAAGGCTCTGGGCCGCGGGGTAGTTGCCCAGGTGCGCGGTGTTGATGTTGCCTCGGGACTGGATGTCGCTGACGGTGCCCGTGCCGTTGGCGTAGCCGTCGTAGTCGGCACGGAGTTCCTTCAGGATGCGCTCGACTTCGTCCTTGTCGATGTCGACGTCCTTGGTCGCCTCGAGTCCGGGCCAAGAGGGGTCCAGGTAGAAGCCGGCATAGCCGCCCCCGCCGCCGCTATCCAAAACCATGTCAGTCAGCCTCCTGCGGGCTGATCCGCGCCCGCTCCTATTTTCTTGCCTTCGTTATCCAGAGGGTCGTCCGCCGATCCCGGGACGACCCTGAACCGGCTCCCCGGCCCGGCGACCGGGCCGGGGAGCCGGGAACGGCTTCGTCAGCCGCCGATCATCTGGGTGTTGGCCCGCATGGTCGACTGGCCGGTCTCCGACGAGGAGTTGATGACCGTGCCGAGCGCGTTCATCACGCGGCCGATGTCCGCCGCCGAAGCCTCCCACTGACGCTTGGCGTCCATGTAGGCGGACTTGGCGTCGTCCTCCCACTGCCCGAGCTTCTGCTCGACGGCCTTCTCCAGGTCGTCGAGCTCCGACTGCATGGCGGTGTACTTCTGCTGGAACGCGGCGTATGCCTGCTGCATAGCGCCGAAGTTCATCGAGCTGTAGCTCATGGGTTCCTCCGTAGCCTCGGGTCGCTTGTCTCAGCCGGCCGTCAGCCGTTGAGCAGGGAGTTGAGCCGGTTGACGTCTTCGGTCTGCTGCTGCTCGCTGGCCTCGTAGTTGATCTTGGCCTGGGAGAGCTTCTCGTGCAGCGTCTCCAGAGCCTGGATCACCTTGGACAGCTCGCCGTCGAACTCGGTGTAGACCTTGGTGAAGGCGCTGGAGGCCTCACCGACCCACTGACCCTGCAGCTGCTGCTGCTCAGAGGCGAGGTCGCCCTTGATCTTGTGAAGGTCCTGCGCCGCAGACTCGACCCGCTGGGCCGCCTGAGCCATTTCTGCTCTGTCGACCGCTGACCTTTGACTCATCAGTCACCCTTCCCAGTGTGTCTCGGTTGTCTTAGATGCGGCGCGGGCCCCGTTGGTTGCCGAGCTGATCAAGAATCTTCGGGAGCCACACCCTGCCCGGCGTGCCCGGCAGACAACTCTGCCAAGCCTTTACCAGACTAGGGCAACGTCCGCATCACTGTCGATCTACCTCGTGCAATGCTCCGCCACCACGAACCAACCGGTGGCCGGAACGTTACAAAGAGAGGTCGAACCACTCAGGCCCACATGCCGGTGTTGGCACCCTCGGCCTTCTTGTAGTTGTCATGTGCCGCACGGATGGCTTTGGAGAACTCCTCCACCGCCTTGGCCGCCTCGCGGGCCGCCTTGTCCCACTTGGCCTGCTGCTCGAAGTAGGCGTCGCGCGCGTCGTCCTCCCACCGGGAGAGCCCGCTCTGCAGGTCGGCTTCCAGGGAGTCCAGCAGGGAGGTCAGCTCCTTGTGCTTGCTCTTGAAGAGAGCCTCCGCCTGCTGCATCGACGCGTACGTCGTGCTGAACGCCTGACCCACGCTCCTCCACCTCCGTCAATGTCAAGCCCTGTGGAACACGGCTGGCAACTTACCAAGCCACCCCGGGACGAGTCTGATCTTTTACCTACTTACCGGCGAACACACGACGACCAGCCTGTTTCCGGTCATACCGGTTCCGACCTCGACAGGCGACGCGACCTGCGACGCGGCACACCGTGCCTGCCGCATCCGGCCACGCCCTCATCCGGACATCCCGGCCGCCGGTCTCGATGCCCGGCGAGCGCGTGATCTCCATGATCTTCCTGGCTCTGACGCCATCGTCCCCCGGACGGTTCCGGAAAAGATCGCCGATCTTCGGAGCTGGCGAGTTTCAGCCACGTCGCGCCCGGCCGAACGCACGCACGCCGGCTAGCCACCGTTGCCCTGCGTGTTGATCTGCGGCGGGTTGTTGGGATCGAGGAGCGCCAGCGCCGGCCCCTCCGGCAGCAGGCGCAGGAGCTGCGTCGGCACCGGCTCGACGTCGCTGCTGCTGTCCTGCGAGATGGTGTAGCCGAGCGCCTTGGCGGCGTCGGCGTTCTTCACCGCGTACTTGCGGCCGGAGTCCGACACGAAGTAGTAGCTGCTGATCGCCTTCGCGTCACCGGTCAGCACGCCCGCGAGCACGGCGCTGCCGGGCGGGAGCACGACGTTGTCGACGCCGCCGCTGCCCTGGGTGGTGGGGAGCGGCAGGTCGGTGCCGCCGCCGACGGTCAGCTGCGGCTTGCCCATGCCGCTGCCGAGATCCGTGTAGACCACGCAGAGCGCTTCCTTCGGGTCGTACCGGACGGGCTGGAGCTGCTTGTCCGGCAGTCCGGTCGCCGCGATCGTCGTCTGGGACGCGTTGGCCGTGATGGCCGAGGGCGCCACCGTGGTGCCCTGCGGCATGTTGCCGTACTGCGGCATCGACTGGATCAGTTGCGCCTGGACCTTGGTGATCGAGGCGAAGCCGTCGGGCAGCACGGTGTAGTAGCGGTCGTTGCCCTGGTCGTGCACGACCTGACCCTGCCGCCCCGAGAAGCCCTGCAGCGTGACCGCCTTGCCGAAGCCGTTGAGGACCTCCTTGGGTGGACCGAACTCGGGCCCCTCGGGCATCGCGTTGACGAAGACCGGGGAGACGGGCACCGGCACGGTGTTGCCGAGCACGGTCCGGCCGCCCTGGCTGACCTTCAGCCGCTGGTTGTTGTAGACGAGCCAGTCGGAGCCCGCCGAGCTGACGACCACCGCGGCGCTGGCGTCCAGCGCGCGGCCGCCCACGTTCTTGCCGCCGACCAGCGACACGAACGACTGGACCTGGCCGGTCTGGCCGGTGCCGGTGCGCACGCACACCGACCACGGGCCGCCCACCAGGCGCTTGCGCTCGGGGATGCTGTCGGGCGCGCCGGCGATGCCGATCACCGGGCCGCGCGGGAACTTCGACAGCGACTTGGACGACACCGACTTCTGCTTGCCCTGGCCGCCGACCGCCAGCTTGGCGGAGGCGTAGTTGGCCACCGGGCACAGGGCCTTGTCCTTCTGTCCCTTGGGCGTGCACCAGACGTACCGGGTGCCGGTCTGCTTCTCGATGAGAAGCATCTGCGGGTCGTCCAGCCCCTTGCCACCGCCGCCCATGAGCAGGCCGGCGATGCCGAAGCCGGCCGCCACCAGCACTCCGGCCATGATTCCCGAGAACAGGCCCACGTTGAGCCGCTTGAGCGGCTGCTCCGGGTTGTCCGGCTCGCCCAGGATGAGCGCCTGCGAGGCGCGCTGCGTCATCAGCCGGTGCGCCTGCAGCAGATCGCGTTTGGTCTGCATCTACCCCTGCTCCTCGTTCGGCCTCGACTCGGATCTCACGGGTCAGCCGGCGAGGCCGCGGACCCAGTCGAAGACGCCGCTGACTCCCAGCGCGAGCGGGATCAGCGCGACCACGAGCATGATCTCGATGATGTCGCCGGCCCGGCCCCAGAACGGGGTGAGCCGGTTCTTGGGCAGCCACATGCCGACGCCGACCGCGATGCCTGACACCACCAGGGTCGGGGCCAGCACGCCGGCCAGCAGGACGACCTCGGACTCGGTCAGGAACGCGGTGCCGACCGCCAGGACCGCCAGGACGGTGACGCCGGGGACGAGCATCCAGAGCTTCTGCGCCCGGCCGCGGAACATCCGGGCCCGCAGCAGCATGGCGAGCGCGACCACGACGGCCATCGCCGGGGCGACCCAGCCGTCCTGGAGCGCCAGCGGCAGCGAGGCGCCGAGGGCCACCATGCCCATGCCGGACACGCCGCCGGTGACGAAGCGGTCGGCGGAGGCCGAGCGGGCGAGCACCTGCTGGCCGTCCACCATCAGGGTGTCGCGGCGCAGGTCCTCGGCACTGCTGGGAACGGGGGGCAGCGTGACCCGGGCGAGCTTGAACGCGATGGCCGGCAGCAGCGGCGTCAGCGCCAGCGCCACCGCGACCGTGATCGCGGCCACACCGGCGGAGTCGAAGTCGAAGACCAGCGCGAGCCCGGTGGTGATCGCACCGAGCAGCGCGGCGATCGCGGTGCCGTAGAAGACCGGCATGCCGTCGGCGATCGCGAAGGCGCAGATCGTGGCCGCCAGCACCGCGGCGCCGAACCCCGCCGTCAGGTGCAGCGCGTCCAGCTTGGACAGCGGGTCGTCGCCGGCCGGGGCCAGGATGCCCGCGACGAACGCGTACGGGATCGCTCCATAACCGAGCACCGCGCCCGCGCCAGCGTCGCCCGCCGCACGCGAGAGCGCGATCGCGGCGATGATCAGCAACAGCGCGATGCCGCCCGCGACGGCGGCGGGCACGATCCAGCCGGGGCCGGTCAGGAGCAGCGTGACCAGGCCGACGCCGAGCCCGGTCGCGCCCCAGCCCAGGGCGAACGTGCGCGCGGACTCGGGCCGCCACCGGCCGGGCCGGTCGTTGACCGCGGTCGCGACGACGTCGGGGACGTCGTCGAACGCGAGGTCGGGCATCTGGGCCATCCGCGGCCGCAGGTAGATGAGGTCACCGTCGCGCAGCCCGGCCTGGCCAGGTGTGGCCGACGGCTCGAACGGCGCCTGGTCGAGCTTCTGCAGGACCCACCCGCCGTGCGCGAGTCCGGCGTCGGCCAGGTCCTGGCCGGCGTAACGCAGCATCGTGGGGTAGAGCTCGGCGAACGTGGCGTCCGCAGGAACGGCGATGTCGACTCGCCGTTTCGGTCCGACGACCGTGATCCTGCAGATGTCGGCTCCAGGGGGCGCGCTCACGACTTCCTCGCAGTTGTCCGGGACGGGTGGAGGGGGGACCACCGGGTTGGCGGGGGACGACCACTCTGCATGGTGGCATGCCGGTGGCGCCAGCAGCCTGGTTGATGCTGCTGATCACATCGACCGCGAGGATCGTCCGTGATCACCCGGAGAGATCATCGTGGCACGATGTGAACCGGCCCAAGATTACGCAATGAACGGCGCCGGGGCACAAAACCGCCCCGATCCGTCGAATCGGCAGGCTGATTCGCACATGATCAGCTATGAACGTGACGAATCGGTCTCTCGCCAGCGAGCTCGGGCCACTACCATTTGGTTGATTTGGTTGATGCGTGCGTTAAGAGGTGACCCAGAGACGCCAGCGTCGCGGCCGCCGCCCGGTCCCCGCCCGGGCCGGATGCGGGCGGGCTCCCGCTCTGGGTCCCCGGTGGAAGGAAACGAAGCGTGAGCACGGTTCTCGTCCGCCGTCGTGACCGGCGGAGGCCCCCCGCGATGCCGCGGGGAGAGATTCTCCTGGAGTCTCCCCCCGAGCTCCCCGAAGTCGAGCCGCAAGGCTTCTCGGCGGTCATGACGTACCTGCCCATGCTCGCGGGCTCGGGCGCCATGGTCTTCATGATGGTCGGCCGCGGCGGCGGCCCGCTGCAGTACGCGGCGGGCGGCATGTTCGCGATCTCGATGTTCGGCATGATGCTGGGCCAGGTCGGCAAGACCGGCGGGGAACGCAAGGTCAAGCTCAACAACGAGCGCCGCGACTACCTGCGCTACCTGGGCCAGGTGCGGCGCAAGGTGCGGAACGCGGCCAAGCAGCAGCGGGAGGCCCTGGAGTGGGGCAGCCCCGACCCGTCCAGCCTCTGGTCGATGGTGATGAGCGCCCGACTCTGGGAGCGCCGCCCCGCCGACGAGGACTTCGGCCAGGTCCGCCTCGGTGCCGGCAACCAGAAGCTGGCGGTCGAGCTGATCGCCCCCGAGACCAAGCCGGTCGAGGACCTGGAGCCGATGAGCGCCGGCGCGCTCCGCCGGTTCATGCGCACCCACGCGAACGTGCCCAACCTGCCGATCGCGGCCAACATCCGCTCGTTCGCGCGGGTCGTCCCGCAGGGCGAGCCCGAGGCCGTCTACGGCATGGTGCGCGCGATGATCATGCAGATCGCCGCCTTCCACTCCCCCGACGACGTGCACATCTCGGTGTGCGCGTCGCGCGAGCGCATGCCCTGGTGGCAGTGGGTCAAGTGGCTGCCGCACACCCAGCACCCCACCGAGTACGACGCGGCCGGCCAGGTCCGGCTCATGAGCGAGAGCATGACCACGCTGGAGGCCATGTTCGGCCCGTCGGTCAAGGACCGGCCGCGGTTCCAGCCCGGCCTCTCGGCCGACGACCTGCCCTACCACATCATCATCATGGACGGCGGCCAGGCGTCCTACGACTCCCAGCTCGCCGCCGACGCCATCGAGGGCGTCTGCATCATCGACCTCACCGGCTCGGCCGCCCAGGTGCACGAGTCGATCACGCTGCGGCTGGCCGTCCAGAAGGAGCGGATCGCCCGCCTCACCAAGGACCGCACCGGCAAGGACGTCGGCACGCGGCTGGGCAAGCCCGACTCGATGACGCTCCAGCAGGCCGAGGCGCTGGCGCGCCAGCTGTCCCCGCTGCGCTCCAGCGCCGCGCAGGGCGGCATGGAGGAGGACGCGCTGTCGGCCGCCACGACGATGACCTCGCTGCTCGGCATCGACAACCCGTTCACCGTCGACGTCCGCGACGTCTGGCGGCCCCGCGCGCCGCGCAACCGGCTGCGGGTGCCGATCGGCATCGACCCCGAGGGCCGTCCGGTCTCCCTGGACATCAAGGAGTCGGCCCAGGGCGGCATGGGGCCGCACGGCCTGTGCATCGGCGCGACCGGTTCCGGTAAGTCGGAGCTGCTGCGCACGCTGGTGCTGGGCCTGGCGGTCACGCACTCCTCCGAAGAGCTCAACTTCGTGCTCGTCGACTTCAAGGGCGGTGCGACGTTCCTCGGCATGGACGAGCTCAGCCATGTCTCGGCCGTCATCACCAACCTCGAGGACGAGCTGCCCCTGGTCGACCGCATGTACGCGGCGCTGGAGGGCGAGATGGTGCGCCGCCAGGAGTACCTGCGGGCCCAGGGCAACTACGCCTCGCTGCGCGACTACAACAAGGCGCGCGAGCAGGGCGCCGAGCTGGCGCCGATGCCGACGCTGTTCCTGGTGCTGGACGAGTTCTCCGAGCTGCTGAGCGCCAAGCCCGAGTTCGCCGACCTGTTCGTCATGATCGGCCGGCTGGGCCGGTCGCTGGGCGTGCACATCCTGCTGGCCTCGCAGCGCCTCGAAGAGGGCAAGCTGCGCGGCCTCGACACCCACCTGTCGTACCGGATCGGCCTGCGGACCTTCTCGGCGCAGGAGTCCCGCGTCGTCCTGGGCTCGCCGGACGCGTACGAGCTGCCGTCGGCACCCGGCCACGGCTACATGAAGTTCGGCACCGAGTCGCTGACCCGGTTCCGCGCCGCGTACGTCTCCGGGCCCGCCACCGAGGACCTCGCGCCCGCCGCCAAGAAGGGCAGCAAGCAGCACGTCCGGCAGATCGTGCCGTACATCCCCGACTACATCCGGCCGCAGATCATCGAGCAGCCGGAAGAAGAGCAGCAGAACAGCGAGAACGAGGTCACCGCGTCGCTGTTCGACGTGGTGGTCAAGCAGCTGGAGTGCCACGGCCCGCCCGCCCACGAGATCTGGCTGCCGCCGCTGGACGAGCCGCCGACGCTCGACGGGCTGCTCCCCACGCTCGCGGTCGTCCCGGGGCTCGGCCTGACCACGCAGAACGACGCGTGGCGCAACAAGCTGCACGCGATCGTCGGCATCATCGACCGGCCGTTCCACCAGCGCCGCGACCCGATGTACGTCGACCTGGCCGGCGCGGCGGGCAACGTCGGCCTCGCCGGCGCGCCGCAGAGCGGCAAGTCGACGATGTTGCGCACGCTGATCGCGTCGCTGGCGATGCTGCACACGCCGCAGCAGATGCAGTTCTACTGCCTCGACTTCGGTGGCGGCACGCTCGCCGCGTTCGAGGACCTGCCGCACGTCGGCGGCGTCGCCAACCGTCTCGACACCGACCGGGTGCGCCGCACCGTCGCCGAGGTCACCTCGCTGCTGGAGCGGCGCGAGCGGGAGTTCGCCGAGCGCGGCATCGACGGCATGGCGACCTACCGCCGCATGCGCAACGCCGGCGAGATCACCGGCGACGGCTACGGCGACGTGTTCCTGGTGGTGGACGGCTGGATGACGCTCCGCCAGGACTACGAGAACCTCGAGCCGGTGATCACCGACCTGACCGCGCGCGGCCTGGGTTACGGCATCCACGTCGTCGCCACGGTCAACAAGTGGTCGGAGTTCCGCACCACGATCCGCGACCTGTTCGGCAGCAAGCTCGAACTGCGCATGGGCGACCCGTACGAGTCCGAGGTCGACCGCAAGCTCGCGGTCAACGTCCCGGAGGGGCGGCCGGGCCGCGGCCTGACCCGCGACAAGCTGCACTTCCTGTCGGCGCTGCCGCGGCTGGACGGCGAGGCCAACGGCGAGAACCTCTCCGACGGCGTCCGCAAGTTCGTCGGCGCGGTCGCCGGCAACTGGCAGGGCCCGGGCGCGCCGAAGGTCCGCATGCTGCCGTCGGTCCTGCCGATGAGCCAGCTGCCCGCGGCGGCCGAGACGGGCAACCGCATCCCGTTCGCCATCGACGAGGACTCGCTCTCGCCGGTCTACCTGGACTTCGCGCAGGAGTCGCACCTGCTGGTCATCGGCGACACCGAGTCCGGCAAGTCCAACATGCTCAGGACGATCGTCCAGGGCATCGTCGACCGGTACACGCCGGAGCAGGCCCGGATGATCTTCCTGGACTACCGGCGGTCGCTCCTGGACAACGCCAACACCGAGCACCGGATCGGCTACGCCGCGTCCTCCACGGCCGCGGCGTCCCTGGTCAAGGACATCGTCGGAGCCCTCAAGAACCGGCTCCCACCCGCCGACCTGACCCCGGACCAGCTCCGCGACAGGTCGTGGTGGAGCGGCCCGGACCTCTACCTGGTCATCGACGACTACGAGCTGGTGGCCACCTCCAACAACCCGGTGACCCAGCTCGCCGAGCTGCTTCCGCAGGCGCGCGACATCGGGCTGCACGTGATCCTGTCGCGCGCGTTCGGTGGCGCCGGCCGCGGCATGTACGACCCGGTCCTGCAGCGCATCAAGGAGATGGGCTCGCCCGGTCTCCTGATGTCCGGCAACAAGGACGAGGGCGTGGTGCTGGGCAACATCAAGGCCCACGCGCTGCCGCCGGGCCGCGGTTACTTCATCGACCGCCGGGGCGGCACCCGCCTCGTCCAGACCGTCCACCACGAGTGACCACCGACACGCTCCCGGAGAAAGGTTAGGTCAGATGGCCGATTTCAGCCTCGGCAACGGCTTCGAGCAGTTCCAGCGCGACATGGAACAGCAAATGGGCGACTTCACCAAGATGAAGGAGCGCATCGACGAGGCCGTGGGCAAGGGCGAGGGGGCCGACGGCCGCATCTACGCCGAGTTCACCGCCTCGGGCGGCCTCACCCGCCTGGACATCGACCCGCGCGCGCTCCGGCTGCCGTCGTTCGAGCTGACCGAGCAGATCCGGCTGGCCGTCAACGCCGCGTCCACCGACTTCCAGGCCAAGGTCCGCGAGGCCAGCGAGTCGATGTTCAAGCTGTCGAACGACCCGGACAAGGGGCTGGACCCCTCCGCCGCGCTCGCGTCACTCGACAAGATCGCCAACGGGTTCGCGGGCCAGATGAAGGACCTGGCCCGCGAGCTCGGCCTCCAGCAGCAGCGCGCCAAGGAGGCCATGGACAACTACCGGGGCCCCGGCCACCCCGGCAACTACCAGGGCTGAGCGCCACGGCTCCTACATCAGCCTGCCGGCGAGCGCGACGACGCCCAGCAGGATGAGGACGCCGAAGAGGACGCCCAGGGCGATGAAGCGCTGCCTGACCTTGCCCTGGGCGTGCTCGACTGCCGCGCGCGTCTCCGGTGACGAGGCGGGGTCGTCCGCCCCGGGCAACCTGCCGCGCATGATGTCGGCCGGGCTCACCCGCTGGACGGGCTGACCGGCCTGCTGGGCGGCGCGCTCGCGCTGCTGCTGCTCGTACTGCGCGTGCACGTTGTTGTCACCGAACCCCGGGTAGGGCGCGGCCTGCTGCGGTGGCCCCTGCTGCTGCGGCGGCTGGTAGGGCGGGCGCTGCGGCTCTCGCCCGGACGGGTCGTTCGGCGGGGGGTATGCCATGTCGTCAGCTCCTGGCCGATGCTCGATCTACTCCGAGCTGCGCAGCAGGTCGAGCGCGATGGGTGCGGCGAGGATCAGCGTACGCAGCGGCTCGGGAAGCTGGTAGTTGAGCTCCAGCTCGTAGCGGTCCTTGCTGGACCAGGCCGGCTGGTGGCTGTCGAGCCGGGCCAGCGCCGTGCGGTTCATGTCGTAGAACGTGCAGAAACGACCGCCGCGCGGGCGTTCCAGCTCCTCGTAGTTGAACCTGCTGACCCGCACCGTCCCGTACTCGACCTCTTCCCAGAGCACGTCACAGAGCTGCTGCCCGTTCGCGTCGAAGAGCCGGTGCGCCTCGGTGTACGACCCGCCGCCGCCCGCCAGCGGCCCGCGCACGCCCTCCAGGAAGCTCTGCGCGGTCGACTGGAGGTTGTACTCGAACCGGCCGATCAGCTGCCCGTCCGGTGACACCACCGCGCACGGCGGCCCCTGGAGGTCGGTGGGGTCGCCGGACGCGGCGGCGCGGTCCGCGAAGAACAGCGGGGTGCCGTCCGGGCGGTCCACCCGGACGACGGCACGGCCCAGGGCCTGCGGCTCCTCGAAGTGCCGTTTGAGCCAGCTCTTCTTGGGCTGCTCCCCCATGACCCGGCCGCCGTGGCCCAGCGGGCCGCCCTCCGGGTCGGTGATGACATAGGTGTTCTCGTCCTTGGGCTGGTCGACCAGCAGAACGGGAGAGTGGTGGATGTCACCCATGGACGGACCTCCGGGAGCGGTTTACGGGGCGCTCTCCCAGGGGGGCTGGAAGTCGCCCGAGGTGTCGTTGATGCCCCAGCCCTGCCCCGTCACCTCGCCGGAGCCGTTCGCGACCTGGACACCCGAGGGAGCGTACTGTCCCTCGGCCGTTCCGCTCCAGGAGCCGTCGTCCACGTTGACGTTGCCCTCGACGCCCCCGCTGACGGTCTCGGTGGGGTCCTCGTAGGTCACCCCGCCCGAGACGGTGTCGTTGCCCTGGTCGTCGTGCTCGTAGCCGCCGGTGACGCCGACGCCGGCCTTGTTCTGGTAACCGCCCTCGGCGTTCCAGGTCTGGGTGCCCTCGGCGTCCTGCGAGTAGCCGCCCGAGACCTCGGCCGAGTTGCCGAGCGGCCCCTCGTACGAACCCTCGGCGTCGACGCCCCAGGCCTCGCCGTCGCCCTTCTGGACGTGCACGCCGCCCTCGTAGGTGGAGCCGCCCGGCGTCTCCACCGTGGCCCCGGCGCCCACGTTCCAGGTGTTGTCGAACGCGCGGTCGGCGTCCAGGTCGACCTCCTGGAGCGGCACGCCCTTGGGCGGCTTGACTTTGCTGCCCGGGAGGGTGGCCGCGTCCTGGTAGCGGTTGACGAACGAGAGGCCGGCGTTGGCGGCGTTCTGGAGCAGGTTGGCCGCGGCGCCCGCGGCGCCCGTCGCCTGCGCCTGGAAGAAGTCGCCGAGGGCCTGCTCGTTGCCCCGGCCCTTCTCGACGAAGGCGGTGAGCAGCGCGCCGCCGGCCAGCACCGCGGCGACGATCTGGCCGCACGCGGCGAGGATCCCGGTGGCGACGGTGGTGATGGTGAGGCAGGTGGCCGCGGTGGCCTGCATGCCCGCGATGGACGGGGAGCCGACCACCGAGGCGGCGGCCGCGATGACCGCGATGGCCAGGGCCGCCAGGAAGGTTCCCATCCCGATCGCGAAGAGCGCGTAGGCGAAGAGCGCGTAGGCGACCGTGGTCAGCGAGATCCCGACGGCCTGGCAGTACGCCTGCAGCGCGTCCAGCTGGGAGCAGAACTCCTGGATCTTCGCCTCGTACTGCGGGCGCGCGGTGTCGGTCCACGCGTCGGCGGGGACGGACTGCACGTTCTGCGGCAGCTCGGTGATCAGCTTCTGGATCGCCTCGGCGGCCTCGCGCCAGGCCTGACCGGCGACGTCGAGGGCGGGCGCGTCGCCCGTGGACAGTTTGAACTGGAACGTGACCATCGCGGCGGGCGGCAGCAGGAACGCCGCCGTCCCGGCCTCGGTGGTGGCCGTGTCCATCAGGGTCTCGACGGCTCCGAGCGCTCTCCCGGCTCCCATGGTCCTCTTCTTCCGTTACGTGGCGGGTCGTTTCGGTCGCGGGGATGGGTGGGCCGCCAGCGCGGCCCCGTCCAGGTCAGACGATCTTGCTGCCGTCCTCGGCGCCCTGGTAGTTCTTGGCCGTGGTCTCGATGTTGGCGGCGTAGCCGCTGAGCATCTCGATGTGGGTCTTGAGGTCCTCGAACACGAACTGGATCGCCCCGGGATAGGCCACGGAGGCCATCGTGCAGGTCACGCTGAACGCGCCGCCCTCGAGGTTGTAGATCCCGTCCGCGCTGAGGTCCTCACCGATCTTCGTCAGCTGCGGCACGAAGGTCTCCTTGAGATCCGTCCCGTGCTGCGCGATCCGCTCCGAGTTGATCTGAAGTTCGCCGCCCACACCTCTACCTTTCGTTCAGGCCTGCCGAAGGTCGACCGCGACGCTCATTGCGGAAGATCGTTAGAGAACTTCGAGCAGGATATGACAAACCGATCGGTCGTTGAGGAGCATGGCTAAAAGTCGACACTCCACCCCAACCCTCACTTCCGGGACCCGAGCCCACGAATCACGGTCGCGGATCCTTTAGAGTCTCTGTGGATCGTGAAGGTTCCGATGTGGAGGCAGGTCATGCGGTGGACGGCGGGCGCGGCTCTGGTCGTGTGTCTTGCGTCACAACTCGCCCTGCCCACCGCGGCCGAGGCGGCCCCCACCAAGTGCGAGCCCGAACGCGGCAACCTGCCCAAGAGCGAGATCACGCTCGCGCCGTGGCCCCAGCAGGCGATGCCGCTCGACAAGGTCCACGAGCACGCCACCGGACGCGGCGTCCGGGTCGCGGTGATCGACAGCGGCGGTGACAACAACAACCCGCAGCTCAAGTTCGAGCCCACCATCGACCTCACCAGGACCGGCAAGCGCGACTGCGTCGGCCACGGCACCGAGGTCGCCGCCATCATCGGGGCGAAGAAGGGGCACAGCCTCTTCCACGGCGTCGCGCCCGACGCCACGATCATCCCGATCAAGTACGCGGCCGCCGCCACGCAGAACGACCCCGCGCTGCTCGTCAAGGGCATCTACGAGGCGATCAAGGCGCGCGCCGACATCATCAACATCTCCTCCGAGACCCACGCCGCCTCGCCGCAGCTGCGGGCCGCCGTCCTCCAGGCGACCGCCAAGGGCATCCTGATCGTGGCGTCCGCGGGCAACATCGACCCGGAGCGGAAGGGCACCCCGACGCCGGCGTTCCCCGCCCAGTACGAGGAAGTGCTCTCCGTCGGCTCGTTCGGCCAGGACGGACAGGTGAGCCAGTTCTCCAACGCCCGCACCCGGGTCTCGGTGATCGCCCCCGGCAAGGACATCGTCACGATCGCCCCGGACGGCGGCTACATCTCCAAGGAGGGCGGCACCAGCTTCGCGGCCCCGTTCGTCGCCGGGGTCGCCGCGCTCGTCAAGCAGCAGCACCCCGAGCTCAACGGCCAGCAGATCATGACCCGTATCGAGCGCACCGCGCAGGGCTCCAAGGGCGACGGTAGCGGCTCGGGCCAGGTCAGCCCGCTGGAGGCGGTGACGAGCGTCATCGACGTGAACGCGGTGGGTGCGCCCCGCGCGGAGCCGGGCTCGCTGACCCTCCCGAGGCGCGACACGGTCGACGCGACGACCCGCGCCGTCGCCCTCGGCATCGGCGGCGGCGCCCTCGGGCTGGCCGCCCTGGTCGTCGCCGCCGGCATGGTCATCCCGGCCGGCCGCCGCCGCGGCTGGAAGCCCGGCCAGGTCACCTTCTCCGACGACGACACCGTCACCCCCACCCGCCGCGTCCGCTGATCCGCGGCCGGTCCCGTCCGGCGGCCACGTGCGGGGCTGCGCCGCCTCGGTCACCACCTGGGTGAATTCTCCATCTATGGGCGGTTGTCAGCGGTAGACGTTACGATCTGGCGGCATGCAGCCCCTCCCCCCGGTTGCGCCGCCCCCCGCCTCCGAGCCACAGGCCGAGGAGCCGGCGCGGCGACGTTTCCTGGTGCCCGCGATCATCGGCGGCGCCGTCGCCGTCCTGCTGCCGGTGTTGTGGCTGACCGGCGGGCTCGACCAGACCCCGCAGCAACCCCGGCGGGCCCCCGAGCAGATCGTCGACCAGGGCAAGTTCACCGTCACCGTGCACGACGCGCGCATCACGACCGACAAGGGGGTCTTCGACACCAAGCCACAGCGCTACGTCGTGGTGCGCATGCGGGTCGTCAACAACGACAAGGAGACCGCGTCGCTGAGCTCGGGCGGCCTCAAGGACGGCGTCGCCGCCCGCACCAAGGCCGGCACCTGGCTGAAGCCCGACGACGTCGAGGGCATGTCCGCGGGGAGCCCGGTGACGTCCGTCCAGCCCGGCCTGCCCATCGAGGCGACCGCGATGTGGAAGATGGGGCCCGCCGACTCGCCCAGGCAGTTCACGGTCGGGCTCCTCGAATGGGAGTTCGGCACCGGCTTCACCGACGCCGAGTACCGCTGGCGCGTGGTCGAAAAGGCCGAAGACCGCCTCGCCGCCCTCTTCACGCTCCCGGTGGCCGCCTCGTGAACGCCAGGTTCGTCCTCATCCGCGGCGGCGCCGGAGTGGCCGGCTGCGCCCTCCTCGGCGCCGCGATGTGGCTCTACACCGTGGAGCCCAAGGTCGACGCCGAGGTGCTGGATCCCATCCGCACCAGCGGCAAGGTCGGCAAGGTCATCTCCAACCCCGAGTTCGATCTCAAGGTCGAGGGCGTCGTCGTGGCCCGTTCGCTGAAGCAGGGGCTCGGCAGCATCACCAGCCGGCCCCCGGTCACCACGGACGGCGTCTTCCTGATCGTCACCGGCCGGGCGATGGCCCAGAAGGAGCCGATGACCCTCGACACCGCGGTCCTGGAGACCCCCGGCGGCTACACGTTCAAGAAGGCCTCCCGCACGAGCGTGTCCAGCAACCTCGCGTTCTCCGACTTCCAGCCGCTGATCTGGGGCAGGTGGAGCCACATCTTCGAGGTCCCCAAGAACCGCCTCGCGGGAGCCCACATGGTGATCAGCGAGAGCAGCCTGTTCATCGCCCCCTCGGCCGCGACCGAGGTCGACCTCGGCATCACCAAGGCCCGGGCCACCCAGATGATCAACACCGCCGCGGTGAACTACGACCCGTCAGGACGCTCATGAGCTCGCCACCCCACTGGGACGGCAATCCCCCGGACGAGCAGCCCCCGAGCGAGCCCCCGCGCGGCAAGCACGCCAGAGGGCAGGCCTCCCCGCCCTCCTCCCAGTGGCCCACCGACCCCCCGCCCCCGAGCCGGCCGGACGCATACGGGCAACCAGGCACGGGCGCGCACGCGAAGCCCGGTGCCCACGCACAAACGGGGCCGCAGCCCGGCACGTACGGCCAGACCGGCCCCCAAGCACAAACCGGCGCGCACGCACAAACGGGCCCGCAGCCCGGTGCGTACGGCCAGACGGGCCCGTACGCGCCGCCCCCCGGCGCATACGGCCAGACCGGCGCTCAAGCACAAACCGGCGCGCACGGACAACCCGGGCCGCACGGACAGACCGGCGCACAGGCACAACCGGGCGCTCAGGCACAGACCGGCGGACACGGACAGACCGGCGGACACGGACAGACCGGCGGACATGGACAGACCGGCGGACATGGACAGACCGGCGGACATGGACAGACCGGCGGACATGGACAGACCGGCGCGTTCGAACAGACCGGAGCACGCGCACAATCCGGCAAGCACGCACAGACCGGTGGACACGCGCAGCCTGGTGCTCGGGCGCAGACGGGTGCGTACGGGCAGACCGGTGGTGCGTACGGGCAGCAGACCGGGGGGTTCACGCAGCCGGGGTGGGAGACGCGGCGGGAGCGGGACCCGTTCGAGAAAACCCGGCGGGAGCGGGATCCGTTCGAGGAGACCCGGCCTGACCCCGGGCCGAGCGCGGAGGAGCCGGCCGAGGAGGAGAAGCCGCGGCGGGCGAAGCTGCCGGGCGAGCGGCGGCTCTACGAGCTGATGGCGCTGATGACGCTGGCGTCGGTCCTGCTGGGCCTGCGTTGGGTGGAGTCGCAGGACACCGCGCACAAGACGTTCGACCCGCCGGAGAAGGTGATCCCGGTGGCCAAGGGCGGTGCGGGCGTCCTGATGGACGCGGAGTGGCGGATCACCAACCGGACGGCGCAGAAGTCGGCGCTGACCCCCGACCAGGACGTGTCACGGATCGAGGTGACGTTGACCGCGCGGCCGCTGAACGCGAACGGGTCCAAGGCGCTCGCGGGCTTCGGGATCACCTATCGGCTGCGCGACGCGGACGGCCGGATCTGGAAGGCGGCGGGCCTGCCGGTCGGGACGCCGCGTCCCGGCCAGCCGGTGCAGTTCGCCGTCAAGGTGTCGCTGCCCCGCTCCAAGGCCGACTCGGTCTCGCTTGAGGTGCTGGCGCCACGACCCCTGGCGACGACGAAGCGGGGGGCGCCCCAGCCTTTGCTGCGGTTTGCACCATGACGCGGGTGACGACGAGGTTGAACGCGGCGGCCAGCAGGCAGATGCGCAGGGCCTCGAAGACCATCGCGGCGCCGTAGCCGATGAACGGCAGGGCGCCGGTCCACCAGGCCGCGTCGTGCGGGCCGAGCAGCTCGTAGATCTGGCGCCGGGCCATCACCTCGACGACGTTGAGCCCCATGAAGAGCGCGGCGAACGTGGCGAACGGCACGAGGCCTGACCGGCGCACGAGGCGCAGGCCGTACCAGGCGGGCAGCCACATCTCGCGGAAGCCGCGGGTGATGAGCTCGCGGGGGCTGTTGGTGCGCGCCATGCCGCTGGCCCGCGCCAGCCGCCGGGCGGTCCGGCTCCGGCCGAGGACCACCTCCTCGTCGGTGGCGTCCAGGCCCAGGATGACGCCGGCGATGACGAGCCAGATCAGCCCGCCGAGCACCGCGTGCTTGAACGAGGGCCAGAGGGCGAGCACGCCGCCCGCGACGTCGTTGAGCCAGCCCCAGACCTCGCGCTGGGTGATCCACTCGCCCGCCTCGCCGCGCAGGTGGTCGATCGTGAAGATGGCCGACAGCGCGAAGTTGATCTCGATGAACGCCAGGATCAGGCCGGACACCCGGGGCAGCCTGGACCGCATCAGCCACTCACCGAGGATCTTGAGGACGATGAAGCCGACCGTGAGCCCGATGGCCAGCTTCATGTGCTCGCCGACCTCGATGGCCAGCCCCAGCCCCTTGGTGGCCCCCTGGATGCCGCCCTCGGCGAACCCGCGGCTGACCGCGGCCTCGGCGAAGTCGAGGGCGTCCTCGCGCATCATCCCCCACGCGAGGTAGAAGATGACGAACGGCAGGACGGCGCGGTTGAGCGCGTCGAGGGCGCCCTCGTCGTTGCCGACCGCCCACGGGGTCAGGTCGCCGTCGGCCTCGCGCGCCTGCACCACGTCCAGGCCCTCGCGCACGCAGTGCACCATCGCCACGGTGATGACCAGACTGATCATCACCAGCACGCTGATGGTGACCAGCGGCATGACGGTGGCCACGGTGCCCTTGCCCTGCCCGAGCCGGTAGCCGGCGTACATCGCCCCGTACCGCAGCAGCTCCCCGACGGTGAACCAGAGCGCCAATGGCAGCGCGAAGCGCGCCGCGAGCTTGAGAGTGGCCCACGGCAGCACGAGGGGGGAGCGAGCCGACAGTTCGAACATCTCGGAGATGCTATCGAGCACAGGCGACAGATCGGCACGAATAGGCAGGAGAGAGTCTCGCGCCACCCCGCGCGGCCCCCGAGGGCCGCCCGGCCGGAACGCCGAACCCCGCCGATCGCACGTGGCGGGCGGCGGGGTTCGGCGTACGGAACGAGGTGGCCTCGGGTCAGATGGCGACCTCGAGGGCGGCGACCTCACCGACCTTGGCGGTGACGGCGTTGTCCACGCTCACGCCGCCGGCGGCGAGCACGCGGACGGTCCAGTCGCCATCGGCGGCGAAGAACCGGAACACGCCCTCGTCGCCGGTGACGACCTCGGCGGTGAACTCACCGGTCGAGTCGAGCAGGCGGGCGTAGGCGCTGGAAACGGGGGCACCGTCACGGGTGACCGTGCCCTGGATGACGGCCTCGTTGTTCAGGTCGACGGTCGCCGGAAGGTGCGCCGTCTGCGCGGGCGCTGCGCAGCCCTGAGTCATCTCTCCTCCTTCTCCGCCGGCGGGCGGATGAGTCGATCCGCTGAGAGGGGCGGAAGGTCCTGCTGCTTGCTACTTGGGCTCGCCGAGCTCGACCGGCACGCCCACCAGCGAGCCGTACTCGGTCCACGAGCCGTCGTAGTTCTTGACGTCGGGCAGGCCGAGCAGCTCGTGCAGCGCGAACCAGGTGTGCGACGAACGCTCACCGATGCGGCAGTAGGCGATGGTGGACTTGCCGAGGTCGACGCCGGCCTCGCCGTAGATCTCGCGCAGCTCGTCGTCGGACTTGAACGTGCCGTCGTCGTTGGCCGCCTTCGACCACGGGATGCTGCGCGCGGTCGGCACGTGGCCGGCCCGCTGCGCCTGCTCCTGCGGAAGGTGCGCCGGGGCGAGCAGCTTGCCGCTGAACTCGTCGGGCGAACGCACGTCGACGAGGTTCTTGGTGCCGATGGCGTCGACGACCTCGTCGCGGAAGGCGCGGATGGTGAGGTCCTGGTCCTTGGCCTTGTAGTCGGTGGCCGGACGGCTCGGCACGTCGGTGACCAGCTCGCGGGAGTCGAGCTCCCACTTCTTGCGGCCGCCGTCGAGCAGCTTGACCTGGCCGTGGCCGTAGAGCTTGAAGTACCAGTAGGCGTAGGCGGCGAACCAGTTGTTGTTGCCGCCGTAAAGGATCACCAGGTCGTCGTTGGCGATGCCCTTGGCGGACAGCAGCTGCTCGAACCCGGTCTTGTCGACGAAGTCGCGGCGGACCGGGTCCTGCAGCTCGGTCTTCCAGTCGATCTTCACGGCGCCACGGATGTGGCCCTTGTCGTAGGCGGAGACATCCTCGTCGACCTCGACGAGAACAAGACCCGGGGCGTCCAGGTTGGACTCCACCCAGTCGGCGTCCACCAGGACGTCGGAGCGGCTCATACGGGAACCTCCCAGTCGGAATGCTTCTTCGGAGAAATGCGGCGGACCAGCAGATACATTTCGCAGCCGAGGCAGAACCCGAACGCCGCGTTCAGGAACGCCGCCCCCAGTGCGAAGGCGGTGGCACCGATGCCGAGCCATTCGATCCCCAGGGCGTAACCGACCGTTCCGACCAGGGCGAAGACCAGGCCGACCGCTTGGGCGAACCGCGGCGGAGCGGCGTCTTCGTAGTCCTTGGGCGGGCCGAGACGGGGCCGGATCAGCAGTCTGAAGACCATCCCGTACGGGGAGTACCGCAGGCCGAGGAAGGCGCCGAGTGCGAACACCAGCGCCTGGCAGGCCAGCAGCACCCAGTTTCCCTGGACGAGCACCGCGATGAGGACGACGGATGTGACGGCCGCGGCAAAACGCTGCCCTCTCGGGTCAACCTGCATCGGGAGTGCTCCTAGAGCGGAGAATCGTGCGTACGAGCGAAGTCGGAGAAATGCTCGGGGGCGAACGGGCTCGATGCCTCAGGCCATGCGACAGAGCGAGGCGGCCACGCGGCAGAAGTCGACCGCGCGGCGCTTCGTGAGCATCTGCTCTGTCCGGTCACGCACGTACACAGGGTAAGCCGACTTTCCGCGGGCTGTCACATCTGTCTCGACTTCCGAGACACTGACCGCGGCCTTCACGCAGGTCAACGGGTCGCCGTTCATGAGGTCGCCGCGTCTCCCAGAGCCGCGATGACATCGGCCTTCCGAGGCTGCCCGGACGCTCGCCGGACGACGTGTCCCGACCGGTCGAGGACGAGCACGGTTGGGGTGCGGATCACATGGAGACGGCGGACGAGGTCGAGGTTCCGCTCGGCGTCGATCTCAATGTGTGAGACGCCGTCGACCATGCCGGCGACCTCTCCGAGCACCCGCCGGGTGGCCCGGCAGGGCGCGCAGAACGCGCTGGAGAACTGCACCAGGGTGGCCCGCTCGCCGAGCGGCTCGCCCCCGAGGTCCGCGGCGTCGAGCCGCTCTCCCCCGGCGGCGGGAACCTGCGCGGGCACGCCCGCGTCGTCGATGTCGCCGTCCGGCATGTCCACCTCACGTGATCCGTCCGGCTCGCGCGCCCCGGCCGTTCCGACCTGGCGCAGCACGCCGTCGCGGCGCCGCCGGGCCAGCCCGAAAACGGTGGCCGCCAGCAACACGCCGATCGCCACGAGTGCACCAGTCATCGTCAGATGAAAGTACCCGGGAGCCGTGAAGATTCCCGTTCCGCCCCCGAACCTCGGTGCGGGAGCGGTCACGCCGGGACGGTCAGCAGCGGCTGGCCTTCCACGGTGACGACCTCGAACGAGAAGAGCTGGTCCCGCGGGATCATCGTGGAGGCGGGGTATTCGCCGTAGCCGCGCCGGTACGCGACGAACCAGCTGCCGAGCGGGTCGCGCTGCCCGTTCTTGGCCACCGCGTAGAGCCGGCAGCTCCCCTCGTAGGGGGCCCCGCGCAGGTAGAACTCGACGCGGGTGCCCCAGCGCTTCTTGTAGAGCATCACCCGCGCCTCGAGCTTGCCGTCGGGCGAGCGGGCGATGAGCTGCTCGGCCTTGGGCGGCACCGTCGGGGGCGTCGGCGGGGGCGTCACGGTCCGCACCGCGACGGGCCGGTCGTCGCCGGCCAGGGACGTGACCCCGATCGCGCCGCCGACGAGGCCTCCCACGACCAGGAGGACCGCCGCGGCCGCCGCCGCCGGCGCCCACCGCGAGACCCGTCCACGCCGTCCGCCGTCCCCGCCGCGGGCGCCGTTTGCCCCGGCCAGCCAGGCGAGCGGGCGCCGGCGTTCGTCGGCGGCCTTGGCCAGCAGGCTGTCGAGCATCTCCTCGGGCGGCCCGGCGACCTGGGCGATCTGCGCCTCGTTCACCCGGCCCAGCAGCGCCGGGAGCGCGGCCAGCGCGGCCAGCTCGTCCCGGCAGGACGGGCAGGCCGACAGGTGGGTCTCGATCTGGCTCCGCTCGGCCGGGTCGATCGCCCCGAGGACGTACACCCCGAGGGTGGCCCGCATCTCACCGCACCCCGTCATGGCGCCAACCCCCGCTCCTCCAACGCGAGTTTCAGCGCCCGCAACGCGTAATAGGTCCTCGACTTGACCGTGCCGGCCGGGATGCCGAGCGTCTTGGCCGTCTCCGCCACCGACCGGCCCCGGTAGTAGGTCTCGACCAGCACCGCCCGGTGCGGGGGGCTGAGGTCGGCCAGGGCCTCGGCGACCGTCCACGACTCCAGCGCCCGGTCGATGTCGTCGTCTCCGGCGGTCTGCGTGACCTGCTCGTCGATGCCGGTCTCGGGAGGCCGCGCCCGCCGTGCGCGATGGGCGTCCACCACCAGGTTGCGGGCCACCGTGAACAACCACGGCCGGACCGGGCGCCCGGCGAGCGCCTCAGGGTGCCGCCAGGCGCGCAGCAACGTCTCCTGCACCACGTCCTCGGCCTGCGGCCGGTCGCCTCCGGTCAGCCGGAGGACGTAGCCGAGAAGAGGACCGCCGTGCTCGTTGTACAGGGCGCGCAGCAGCCCTTCATCCGCGGTGGGACCCACACCAGTGACACGTACGCGGTCGGGGCCCGGTTCACAAGACCACCGCTTTTCCCGCTACCGAAACTCGATCGTTCTGTGATCAGGCGGTCGGAAGGTCGTTCAAGCGGACGTTCTGGGCGGTGGCGGACACCCGCAGCCCCTCGGGCGTCGGCTCGATCCGGCTGATCCGCGACCCGACCGGCAGGTTGGCCACCGGGACCGTCCAGCTGACCAGCTGGCCGACGGCGGGCAGCTGCGGCAGGCCGGTGAGCCCGCCCGAGATCGGAGTGATCACGATGCCCTTGGCGCTCGGCTTGACCGCGACGACCGCGCTGCCGCTGAGCGGGAAGCCCGCGACCGAGCCGCTCAGGTCGACCTGGAGGTTCTCGCCCTTGGCGGCGATCCCGGTGACCTCCTTGGGCGCCTGCTGCTTGATCACGCTGTAGGGGATGACGGCGGACGCGGTGGCCTCGCGGGCGGTGATGTTGTTGGAGTTGCCCGCGGCGACCTCCGACAGCGGCGCCTGGACGCCGCGCATCTCGACCGTGACGTCGCCGACGGTGACACCGCGCTCGGTCCACTGGCCGAGCTTCACGTCGATCTTGTCGTACTCGCCGCCGATCGCCTGCGTCAGGAACGGGAATCCGTGGATCTCGACCTCGGGCTCCTGCTTCAGGTCGTACTGCGCCGACACCTGCCGGGCGATCTCGTCCTCGGCGAAGCGGACGCCGAGCCGGTCGGCGGCGATCACGCCTCCGATCAGCAGGACGAGCAATACCAGCAGTGCTTTCCGCATGTCTCTCCTCTGGGCGACGGCGGCGATCGCCACACGATAGTCGGCACGGACCCGGCGCCGAGTCGCCTTGGGGATTGAGATCGCCGGACGCGCGCGTAGGTTCGCGGAACTACCCGCGAACGTCGCCCCGAACTGTGATCTCAGCCACCCGCGAACGGCGGCAGGACCTCGACGACGCCGCCCTCGGGCAGGGTGACCGAGTCGTGCGCGCGGGTGCCCACCGGGTCGCCGTCGACCAGGAACGAGCTGCGCTCGACCACCCGCCGGAAGTCGCCGTCACGCCCGTCCCGCAAGGCCGCACCGGCGATGGCCTCGGCCAGCGTGTCCGCCTCGTAGGGCTCTTCGGCGACACCGGCGGCGGCCTTCGCCGCGGCCCAGTATCTGATCGTTCCGTTCGCCATGGCCCCAGGATCTCATCCCGGCGACACCGGAAACCTGTCGTAAACGTCCCATTGCCCTGGAGGACCACTCGGATATGCTCAGCGTGAGGGATCCGGGCGACGAGGCCATGGAGTTCATTTCCAGCCTTCATGGTCACCTCTCCTCGAGTCGGCCATGCCGGGCTGGGAGATGGACCGCCTGGGTCCTACGTCTTTTGAGGGCGAGGAGGCGGCACTTGAGCAGCTTGCTCCTGCTGACCAACGCGTTGGAACCTTCCGACGAAGTCCTGCCCGCACTGGGGCTTCTCCTGCACTCGGTGCGCGTCGCGCCCGCGGAGGCATCCGCGCTGATCGACGCGCCACCCGCGGACGTGGTGCTCGTCGACGCCCGCCGTGACCTGGTCCAGGCCAAGAGCCTGTGCCGGCTGCTGCGGACGACGGGGCTCGACTGCCCGCTGCTGGCGATCGTCACCGAGGGCGGTCTGGCCGCGCTGAGCCCGGAATGGGGGCTGGACGACGTCCTGCTCCAGTCCGCCGGGCCCGCCGAGGTCGAGGCCCGCCTGCGCCTGTCGGTGGGCCGGGTGTCGGTGGCCGAGGCCGACGAGGTGCCGGGCGAGATCCGCAGCGGTGAGCTGACCATCGACGAGGCGACCTACACGGCCCGGCTGCGCGGCCGCGTGCTCGACCTGACGTTCAAGGAGTTCGAGCTCCTCAAGTACCTCGCGCAGCACCCTGGTCGCGTCTTCACGCGCGCCCAGCTGCTCCAGGAGGTCTGGGGCTACGACTACTTCGGCGGCACCCGCACGGTCGACGTCCACGTCCGCCGTCTGCGCGCCAAGCTCGGGGCCGAATACGAGTCCCTCATCGGAACGGTCCGAAACGTGGGCTACCGATTCGTCCCCGACCACCGGCCCGGCGAGACCGAAGAGGCCTCCGTACCTGTGTGATCCTGCGGTGCGCGATCGCTCCTGAGGCGGCGTTTCCGCCCCGTCTCGGCGCGTTCATGCACTTGGAGCGATCCAGGCGCCCGGTCAGTCCCGGGCGTCCCTGTCGCCGTTCCCGCCGCCGTCCCTGTCGTCCCTGTCGTCCCTGTCGTACCTGTCGTCGCGGTCCCGCTCGTGGGCGTGGGAGTCCATCGACTTGTGGAGCTCCTCGAGGTTGACCTTGATCTCGTGGCCCACCCGCTGGATCACGCCACGGCCCTGGAGCCAGCTGAGCGCGCGCCCGGCCGCGCCGCGCGAGGTGCCCGCCCAGTTGGCGAACTCCTCGCTGTTGACGCCCGGGTTGACGGCGACCTCGCCTTCGCGGCCGCGGCGTTCCCGATGCGCGATCTGGTGCAGCAGCTCGATGACGCGGTCGCGGGCACTGCGCGCCGCGCGGATCTCGTTGGCCGACCGCAACCGGCCGCTCATGACCTGGAACATCGCCTCGGACATCACCGGCGAGCCGAGCGCGAGCCTGCGGAACTGCTCGCCGGGCAGCTCCAGCACCTTGATCATGCCCTTGGCCACCGCGCTGGCCAGCCGCGGCCGGCGGTCGACCGCCTCGAGCTCGCCCACGATGTCGCCGGGGCCCAGCAGGTCGAGCACGGTCTCCTTGCCCCGGTCGCTGACCATGCAGACCTTGACCCGGCCCTCCATGACCACGTACACCCGCTCGGGCGTGTCCCCCTGGAGCATGAGCGAGTGCGTGTCGGGGATGATCCGGTAGCGCCCGAGCTCGCTCAGGGCCCCCTGCGCCGAGGCGTCCAGCAGCTGCCAGAACGTCTGGTGTTCGGCCACGCGGTCGTCCTCCGTTCCACCGGTCCGGCGCGAACGGACGGCGATCGCACCGGCGCAGGCCGCGCCCGCACCCCCCAGTGCAAGCGCGGCCCGGCGGCCGGTCAATGAACTGTGACGCGGACCACGGCCCGAATCACGGCCCGAAGGCATCAACCGGCCCCGGCGAACGTGTTGAGGGCCGTCCACACCACCAGGACCGCGGCGCAGCCGAACGCCCACCGCAACGCCGCGTGCGCGTGGTAGTGCCGGTCGTGCGCCTCGGCGATGAGCATCTGGACGTGCTCGTAGAGGACGGGCCCCGAGGGAGCGCGGGACGGCGTCCGCAGGTAGGGCCGCCAGCCCGATCGGGCCGGCGCGTCGGTCGCCCGCCGGAGCGCGCTCAGCGGGTGCAGCACGTCCCCGTGCGTGAGGGCGAGCAGCGCCGCGCAGCGCAGGCTCGCCGCGCCCAGGATCACCAGGACCGCCAGCCGCGCCCCCGCGAGCGGCCGGTCCAGGTCGTGGACGGCACCGGACTGGAACAGCAGCCCGGTCACGACGAGCGCCAGCGCGCCGCCCGCCAGCAGGACGTCCTGTCCTGACCTGCGGAGCAGCACGGCGAACTCGCCGAGCAGTTCCAGCGCGCGGTCGTCCGGCGGGAGCGCGCCCGCCCCGTCGTCCGGAGACCGTGGCCTGGTAGGGGTCATGGACCTCTCCTCCCGTGAGGTGGAGAGTCCAGGAGACCCCGGCGGCGCCCGGCGCCGACAGCCGCTTTGCACCCGCCCCGCCGCCCTTTTGGAGCGCCGTCCCGCGTTCCGTCCGGGCTCCCCGCGCGCGCCGATCGCGACGCGTCCGCGCGCCTTCTGGGACGGCTGGGCGTCTCGAACGGCCCGATCAGCCGAAGCGGCCCGTGATGTAGTCCTCGGTGGCCTTCTCCTCCGGGTTGGTGAAGATCTTGCTCGTCTCGTCGATCTCGATGAGCTTGCCGGGCTGGCCGGTGCCGGCGATGTTGAAGAACGCCGTCCGGTCGCTGACCCGGGCGGCCTGCTGCATGTTGTGGGTGACGATGACGATCGTGTAGAGGTTCTTCAGCTTGGCGATGAGGTCCTCGATCGCCAGCGTGGAGATGGGGTCGAGGGCCGAGCACGGTTCGTCCATCAGCAGCACCTGGGGCTTGACCGCAATCGCGCGGGCGATGCACAGGCGCTGCTGCTGACCGCCGGACAGGCCCGCGCCGGGCTTGCTGAGGCGGTCCTTGACCTCGTTCCACAGGTTGGCGCCCTGGAGCGACTCCTCGACGATCCCGTCGAGCTGGGACTTGCGGCGAACGCCGTTGAGCTTGAGCCCGGCCGCCACGTTGTCGTAGATCGACATGGTGGGGAACGGGTTGGGCCGCTGGAAGACCATGCCCACCACGCGGCGCACCGCGACCGGGTCGACCTCCTTGCCGTACAGGTCCTCGTCGTCGAGCATGACCTTGCCCTGCACCCGGGCGCCGGGGATCACCTCGTGCATCCGGTTGAGGGTGCGCAGGAACGTGGACTTGCCGCAGCCCGACGGCCCGATGAACGCGGTCACCGAGCGCGGCTCGACCGTCATCGAGATGTCCTCGATGGCGTGGACGCCGCCGTAGTAGGCGTGCAGTCCGGAGACTTCGATGCGCTTGGCCATGACGGTGGTGCTCCTATCGGGTCTTTCGGTCGGGTGGGTCAGCGGGCGTCGGGCCGGTGCCGGCGGGCGACGAGGCGGGCCAGGATGTTGAGCAGCATGATGATCAGGATCAGCGTGAGGGCGGCCGTCCAGGCGCGGTCGATCGCGGTCTGGTTGGGGTCGCCGGCCTGGTCCCAGATGAACGTGGGCAGCGAGCCCTGCGGGCCCTCCAGCGGGTTGGTGTTGATCGCCTTGGTGAAACCGATCACCAGCAGCAGCGGGGCGGTCTCGCCCATGACCCGGGCCACGGCGAGCATGATGCCGGTGAGGATGCCGGTGAGCGCGGTGGGCAGGATCACGAAGCAGATCGTGCGCCAGCGCGGGACGCCCAGCGCGTAGGAGGCCTCGCGCAGGTCGTTCGGCACCAGCTTGAGCATCTCCTCGGTGGCTCTGACCACGGTGGGGATCATCAGGATCGCCAGCGCCAGGGAGCCGGCGAAGCCCGCGCCCTCCTTCATGATCCCGAGCGTGAGCAGCCACATCGCCAGCACGAACAGGCCGGCCACGATGGACGGGATGCCGGTCATGACGTCCACGAAGAAGCTGATCGCCCGCGCCAGCCTGCCGTTCGCGCCGTACTCGACCAGGTAGATGGCGGTGAGCACGGCGATCGGCACCGCGATCAGGCTGGTGATCAGCACCTGCTCCAGGGTGCCGATGATGGCGTGGTACGCGCCGCCGCCCGCGTCCTTGCCGGACACCCCGTTCATGGAGAACCCGAAGAAGTCGGCGTCGAGGCGCGCGACGCCGTTCGAGATGACGGTCCACAACACCGACACCAGCGGGATCAGGGCGAGCAGGAACGCCATGTAGACCAGGGCCTGTGCCGCCCGGTCCTTGATCTTGCGCCCGCTGGAGACCGAGCCGAGCGTGCGGGTCTGCTTGGCGGGGCTGGTCACGGCACTCACACGAACTCCTTGCGACGGGCGACGACGGCCCGGGCGACCATGTTGACGAGCAGGGTGATCACGAACAGCACCAGGCCGGAGGCGATCAGGGCGCCGCGGCCCGTCTCGCCCGCCTCGGCGAAGCTGTTGGCGATGTTGGAGGCGAACGTGGCGCCGCCGTCCTCCAGCAGGTGGATGTTGATCCCGGGAACGAAGGTCAGCACCATCGCGACCGCGATCGTCTCGCCCATCGCGCGGCCGAGACCGAGCATCGAGGCGCCGATCATGCCGGAGCGGCCGTACGGCAGCACCGCCATCCGGATCGTCTCCCAGCGGGTGGCGCCGAGCGCCTGCGCGGCCTCCAGGTTGGGCCGCGGCACCTGGAGGAAGACCTCACGGGAGATCGACGAGATGATCGGCAGGATCATGATGGCCAGCACGATCGAGGCCGTGAAGATCGAGTTCTTGCCGGGGCTGTCGCCGCCGAAGAACGGGATCCAGCCGAGCGTGGTGTTGAGGAACGCGCTGACGCCCTCCATGTGCCGCGACAGGAAGTAGAGCCCCCACAGGCCGTAGACGATGCTCGGCACCGCGGCGAGCAGGTCGACGGTGAAGCCGAGGACGCCGGTCATCCGGCGCGGCGCGTAGAACGCGATGAAGAGCGCGATCCCGATCGCCACCGGGGCCGCCATCAGCAGCGCGAGGAACGACGAGACCACCGTGCCGAACGCCAGCTGCGCGATGCCGAACTCGGGCGGCGTCGCGTTGGGGTTCCACGCCTCGGTGGTGAGGAAGCTCGCCTCGTTCTTCTGGAGCGCGGGGACGGCCTTCCAGATCAGGAACACCGCGATCGCGGCCATGAGGGCGAGCACGAAGATGCCCGAGCCGCGCGCGGCACCGCTGAAGATCTTGTCACCGGCCTTGCCGGTGCTCATCGGGCGGCCGGTCGCCCGGTGCTTGGCGCCGGCGGTCGCCTCGACGCCGGTCTCGGTCGTCACGGGGGGTCCTCCTCGAAGATCGTCGTCGTCGGAACCCAGGCGTGCCCCGCCACCGAGGTCGTCGGTGACGGGGCTGCCGGTGTTCGGTTCTCTGGTCAGGACAGGGCCTTCACGGAGGCCTGGACCTTGGTCAGCACCGACTCGGGGAGCGGGGCGTAACCGAGGTCGGTGAGGATCTTCTGGCCGTCCGCACTGGAGGTGTAGGTGAGGAAGGACTTCACGAACGCGCCCTGCTCGGCGGGCAGGCCCTTCTCGCAGACGATCTCGTAGGTCACCAGGACGATCGGGTAGGCACCCGCCTCCTTGGTCGCATAGTCGATCTTCAGCGCGACGTCGTTGCCGGTGCCCTCGACCTTGGCGCCCGCGACGCCCTTGGAGGCGCTGTCGGGGGTCAGCTGGGTGTACTCACCCGCGCCGTTCTTGACCTGCGCGGTCTGCAGGTTGTTGTTCTTGGCGTAGGAGTACTCGACGTAGGAGATCGTGCCCGCGGTGTTCTTCACCTGGCCGCTCACGCCGTCCGACTTGGGCGCGCCCTGGCCGGTGCCGTTCGGCCACTTCTTGGCGGGCTCCCAGGTCCAGGCCTTCGCCGCGGTGGCGGCGAGGTACTTGGTGAAGTTCTCGGTGGTGCCCGACTCGTCGGAACGGTAGACCGGCTTGATCGGGGAGCCGGGCAGCTTGGCGCCCTCGTTCTCCTTGGCGATCGCGGGATCGTTCCAGGTCTTGATCTTGCCCGAGAAGATGCCGGCCAGCGTCTCCGGCGAGACCTTCAGGCCGTCGACGCCCTGCACGTTGTAGATCACCGCGACCGGGCCCACGACCATCGGCAGGTTGAGGGGCGTGTTGCCCTGGCAACGCTGCTTGGCCGGGCCGACCTCGTCGTCCTTCAGCGCCGAGTCGGAGCCGGCGAAGGAGGCCTGGCCCGAGCTGAACGCCTGGATGCCCGCGCCCGAACCGCTGGCCGTGTAGTTCAGGTTCGCACCGGCGCACTTGGAGGCGTAGAGCTTGGTCCACTCCTCGATGGCGTTCTTCTGCGCGCTGGAACCGGCCGCGTTCACCGTCGCCTTGGCACAGTCGATGTTGCCGGCGGGGGCAGCGGAGCTCCCGCCGCCCGCGTTGTCGTCGCTCCCACAAGCGGAGAGGGCGAGAGCGCCCGCGACGACCACTCCGCCCAGGGCGGCCAGCCGAGATCCGTTCTTCACCGGAGGGTCTCCTCGTTAGTCGTTAGCGGTGTCCCGGCCAGGTTTCTGGAGTCGTTTGTCCAGGTAAGGGGGGCACCGTCGAGAGCGACGCTAAGCAGGGGAGGTGACCACTCACCCTGATCCAGGTGAACGGAGAGTGAACTGGGTCAGGCAGAGCCAGGAAGAAAATATCGAATCGGCATAGACAGAGGGTTAACAGCCCAGGTCACATGCCATAAAACAGCCGACATCCAGGGCGTTTCGGGTGCCTCACGGGGCCTCGAACATCACGTCCACGGCATACCGTCCGAACCCCAGCGACTCGTACATCCGCACCGCCGCGACGTTCGACTCGTCGACGTACAGCAGGATCGTCGGGACCCCGCGTTCCCGCAGGTGGCGCAGGCCCCGCAGGGTCAGCGTACGGCCCAGGCCGAGCCCCTGCGCGGCGGGATCCACGCCGACGACGTAGACCTCGCCGAGGCCGTCCGGGTGAATCTTGGTCCAGTGGAAGCCCAGGACCTTTCCGTTCCGTTCACCCTGCGTGCCCTCGGCGAGGAAGAAGCCCTCGGGGTCGAACCACGGCTCGTGTTCGCGCAGCCGCAGGTCCTCGATCGTCCAGGAGCCCTGCTCGGGGTGATGGGCGAACGCGCGCGCGTTGACGCGCAGCCACGCGTCCTCGTCATGGCCGACCGTGAACGTGCGGAGCCGCACGCCGTCGGCCACCTTGACCTCGGGAAGCGGCTCGGCCGCGGGACGCCGCAGCTGGAACAGCACCCGGACACGGTCCAGCCCCTCGGCCGCGGCGAGCGCCGAGGCCGCGGGAAGGTCGCCGTGCGCCCACACCCGCAGCGGACCGTCCGCCTCGCGCCGCAGCCCCTTCAGCAGGGCCAGGCCGTGCCCCTGCCGCCGCGCGTCGGGTTCGACGAAGAACTCTCCCGCCGCGGGCTCCTCCTCGGACGGCGGGTCGAAGTGCGCGTAGCCCACCACCCGCCCCTCGTCGTCGAATCGCAGCAGCGCCCGCGCGCCCGCCGCGTCGCCGGGCTCGGACCCGGCCGGGGCGCCGTCGGCGGCGTTCTGGAGCCAGAGGACGGAACGTTCCGAGAGCGGGGCGACGCCGTCATGGCGGGTGGCGGCCTCGACGAGACCGCGGACGCGGCCGATCTCGGCGTCCGACAACGTGGCGCGCACCTGCGACTCAGACATGATCACAGCTTAGGCGGTGGCGACACCCGGACAGTCCTGGTCAAACCGTCATTGAAACGTCATTCGGGCGACCGAACCCGTAATACCCCCAGGCTTAGAGTGCCGGAATGACACGACGACGCATGACCCTGGCCTGTGCCGCGGTGGGGCTTGCCGTGCTCGGGGTCGCCGCGCAGCCGGCCGCCGCCAAGCCCGCGCCCACCGCGTCCGTACGGCTGCTGTCGCTCAACGACTTCCACGGCAACCTGGAGCCGCCGACCGGCAGCTCGGGCACCGCCATCGACGAGAGCGGCACCGCGGTGCCCGCGGGCGGTGCGGCCTACGTCGCCTCGCATCTCAAGCGCCTGGCCGACAGGAACACCCTGACGGTCGCCCAGGGCGACCTGATCGGTGGCACTCCCCTCATCTCCGCCGCCTACCACGACGAGCCGTCGGTCGAGTTCCTCGGCAACGTCGGCGTCACGGCGTCGGCGGTGGGCAACCACGAGTTCGACGAGGGGTACCGCGAGCTGCAGCGCATCCAGTGGGGCGGCTGCCACCCCACCGACGGCTGCTCCCCCGCCGGCAGGTGGCGCGGCGCCAAGTTCGACTACCTGGCCGCGAACGTCATCAAGGAGAAGCAGAACAAGCCCGTCCTCAAGCCGTGGACGATCCGCAGGATCAACGGCGTGCGGGTCGGCTTCATCGGGGTCGTCACCAAGACCACGCCGACCATCGTCACCGCCGACGGCATCAAGGGGCTGCGGTTCGACGACGAGGTGGCCGCGGCCGACCGCGCGGCCCGCGAGCTCAAGCGGCGCGGCGTGCGGGCCATGGTGCTCCTCGTCCACGAGGGCGACCAGGTCACCGCCGGGCAGCGCCCGGACGCCTGCGGCGTCGTCCCCGGCGCCGGGACGCGCATCGCGCAGGCCGCCGACCCCGAGATCGACATGGTGCTCGCGGGCCACACCCACCAGCAGTACATCTGCTCGGTGCCGGACCCGAAGGGCGACCCGCGCCTCTACTCGTCGGGCTCCTCGTTCGGCCGGGTCATCACCCAGGTCGACTTCCAGGTGAACAAGCGGACCGGCGACATCGTGCGCTCCACGCTCAAGGGCGACAACCACGTCGTCACCCGCGACGTGGCCGACCCGGAGACCGAGAAGTTCGTCGCGACCTGGAAGGAACGGGTCGCCGAGATCGCCGACCGGCCGATCGGCAAGATCACCGCGACGCTGGACCGCAAGCCCTCCCCGGCCGGCGAGACCACGCTCGGCGACGTCATCGCCGACGCCCAGCTCGCGTCCATGAAGGACCAGGGCGCCCAGATCGCGCTCATGAACCCCGGCGGCGTCCGCGCCGACCTCGTCTTCAAGGGCGACGGCACGGTGACCTACGGCGACGCGTTCGCGGTCCAGCCGTTCAGCAACATCATGGGCATGGTGACGCTCACCGGGGCGCAGCTCGACAAGCTGCTGGAGCAGCAGTGGGTCGGGCAGGCGACCGAACGTGTCCTCCAGCCGTCGTCGACGCTGCACTACACGATCGACCGGTCCCGGCCGGCCGGTGACCGCGTCGCCGGCATCACGATCGACGGCACCCCGGTGAACGACTCCACCGGGTACAAGGTGGCGGCGAACAACTTCCTGATCGGCGGCGGGGACGGCTTCACCGTCTTCACCGAAGACCCCGCTCCCGTCCTCGGCGGCCCGATCGACCTGGACACGTTCACCGCCTACCTGGGCGCCAACTCGCCGGTCGCCCCGCCGGCCCTCAACCGCATCAGCGGCCAGTAGGGCGAACGCGGGGAACGATCAGGCGGGAACGCGCGGAGAGGGAAAGAGCACGAACGCGAAGGCCGCCCCGGCACGGACGTCGCCGGGGCGGCCTTCGCACGTTCGAAAGGGCGGATCAGGCGCCGAAGAGGTGCACCATCCAGTAGACGACGGCGGCCACCGCGGCGGCCATCGGCATGGTGAGGATCCAGGCGACCACGATGTTGCCCGCCACGCCCCAGCGGACCGCGGACAGCCGCTTGGTCGCGCCGACACCCATGATCGCCGAAGTGATCGTGTGGGTGGTGGAGATTGGAGCGTGCCAGATGTAGGCGGCCGCGTAGAGCACCATCGAGGCGGTCGCTTCGGCGGCGAACCCCCGCGGCGGGTCGAGCTCGATCACCCTGCGGCCGAGCGTGCGCATGATGCGCCAGCCGCCCGCGTAGGTGCCGAGCGACAGCGCGCCCGCACAGGAGACGACCACCCACAGCGGCACCGAGTTGCCGTCGGAGTGCCCGGTGGTCACCAGGGCGAGCACGATGATGCCCATGGTCTTCTGGGCGTCCTGGAGGCCGTGGCCCAGCGCCATCGCGGCGGCCGACAGGGTCTGCGCGATGCGGAACCGGCGGCCGACCCGGGCCGGGTGGGCCCTGCGGAACATCCACAGGATCCCGACCATCAGGAAGTACGCCAGGAAGAAGCCGACCACCGGCGAGATCACCATCGGGATGGCGACCTTGTCGACGACCTTGTCCCAGCTGACCGTCGACGCGGACGCCAGACCGGCGCCGACGACCCCGCCGATGAGGGCGTGCGACGAGGACGAGGGGAGCCCGAAGTACCAGGTGATGAGGTTCCAGGTGATCGCCCCGAGCACGCCGGCGGCGACCACGGTGAGGCCGTGCAGCCCGCTCGGCGGCGTGATGACCTCGCTGACGGTCTTGGCGACCTCGACGCCCAGGAGGGCGCCCACCAGGTTCATCACGGCGGCCATGAGCAGGGCCGCGCGCGGGGTCAGCGCCCGCGTCGACACCGAGGTGGCGATCGCGTTGGCGGCGTCGTGGAAGCCGTTGGTGTAGTCGAAGATCAGCGCGATGACCACGACCAGGACGAGCACCGCGGTCTGGGCGTCCGAGCGGAGCCCGAACGCGCCCATGAGCATCACCAGCAGCACGCCGCCCAGCAGCGCCCACCAGAACTTGCTGGGACCGCGCCTGGCCTGTTCGGCCAGAGTCGGCTCAGCACCGGGCGGCGATTCCTTGGTGAGGGTCGCGCCCGAACCGGAGGGGTCGCTCATGATTCCTTGACCGCGATCGTCTCGACCGTGTTGGCCACGGACTCGAAGGCGTCGGCCGCGTCCTCGAGACGATCGATGACCTCCTTGAGCTTGAGCACCGTCAGCGGGTCGTACTCGCCGCTGAACAGCTTGGCCAGCAGCTTTCGGTAGACCTGGTCGCCCTGGTTCTCGAGCCGGTTGATCTCGATCCAGTACTCGTTGAGCTCCTTCATGGAACGCAGCCTCGGCATGGCCTCGGCGGTGAGTTCGGCGGCCCGTTCGAGCACCTCCACCATGTGGACGATGCCCTTGGGGAACTCCTCGATCTTGTACAGGACGACGAGGTCGGCCGCCTCCTCCATCTCGTCCATGACGTCGTCGATCGTCGAGGCCAGTCGATAGATGTCCTCGCGGTCGAAGGGCGTGATGAAGGTTTCGTTCAACCGGCGCATGATCGCGTGAGTACATTCGTCGCCCGCGTGTTCGCAGGCGCGCATCTTCTCCGCGATCGCTTCCCGGTCGGCGCCGTCACTGATGAGCTCCACGAGCAGCCTGGCGCCAGTGACCAGGTTGTTCGCCGAGTCGGCGAACATGTCGTAGAAGCTGTCCTCACGCGGCGTGAGACGCAAGCGCACGTCGTTCTCCTGAAGTGCCGGAACGGTCCGCAGAGGATCGTAGGCGCAACCAGCCGTAAAAAGAACCTTTGCCCCAGCTTCGGCTGGTGTCCGCCATCCTCTCACCTACAAGATTGCCCGGGATCAAGAGCCGCACACCCGCTCGACACGGGCCTGTCTGCGGGGATGCGCCGCGTTCTCGTGCCGGGGAGGAGACGGCTACGCAGAGTGCGGATCCAGGTGAGTGAGATTCGTTACAACGTGCCCGGATGACGTGCGGTGACGGTGTGAGCGCCATCGGCGGCGATCGCGGAGCGAGGTCGCGCCCGGCCGCCTTGTGGTCTGGCTGAGCCGCCGGCTCAGCCAGAGGCCACAAGGGCGAGATACACGGGCCCCGAGGCCGTTAGAACATTTCGGTACTGCGACGACCGGGTTCGTCGGGACGTATTCCGAGCACCATGTCGATCTCCGCGAGGGTCAGCGGCCGCTCGGCCGCCGCCACCGCGCTGAGCATCTCGGCATAGAGTTCGATCTCGTCCAGCGCAACACGGTCGTGGACGCGCAGGTCGAGGTTCAACTGGCGCACCGCGTCCACCTCCGTTCGTTCCCCACACCCACTGTCGAGGCTACGCGTCAGGGGCCCGCAGGCACATGACCCAAGAGGGCCATTCGAGGGCCACTCTCCGCGGCCACACCCGACACGCTCCCATAAGAACCCATTCCCCCATTTACCCATTTCATTCGGGGTGTGTGGGGGTGTCAGCGGCCCTGGTGGAAGTCCCCCAGCATCTGCTCCAGAGCGGATTCGGTCAGGTCACGGGCGGTGAGGCGGGCGACCGTCGCGGCGTTGACGTCGGCCCCCGCGAGACGGGCGGCCTGCCGGGAGACGGTCTGCTCGAAGATGGCCCGGACGGTCCGGGCGTAGCCGAACGAGGGGTCCTCCCGCATGCGGGCGAAGCGGGCCAGCAACTCCACCCGCAACTCCTCGTCAAGCATGTAAAGATCACGCTCGGCGTAGCTCTGGAAGAGGTTGACCAGATCACGGTCGCCGATGCCCTCGAACTGCATCGTCCGGCCGAACTCCTTGCGGAACCCGGGGTTGCCCGCGAGGAAGCCCTCCATCTCGGCCGCCGGGCTGGAGCAGACGATCACGAACCGTCCCTCCTGGCCCCGCATGTGCCGCAGCAGCTCGTTCACCACCGCCGGGCTGCGGTCGAGCCGGTAGGCCTCCTGGATCAGCAGCACGCCGCCCAGCGCCTGGTCGATCATGCTCGCGACCCGGCCCTCGGTGTCGAGCGCGTCGCGCCCCGCCAGGTGCACCGGGCGGCAGGCCACCACGTGGCCGGAGCCGAGCAGGCCCAGCGCGGCGTAGATGCCGCCGAGCAGGCCGGCGACCGTCGTCTTGCCGGTGCCGGGCGGGCCCGTGAAGATCAGGTGCCGGGACGTCTCGGACGCCACCCCGTGCCGGGCCCGGTCGGCCGCCAGCCCGGCCTCCTCGACCAGCTCGCGGACGGCCTCCTTGACGTCGGTCAGGCCGATCAGCTCGTCCAGTCGCCGCAGGTAGCCGTCGATGTCGCCGGGCGGCCGGAGCGCGGGCTCGATGCCCTCCGCCACGCCGCCGAGGTCGTCCGGCGTCAGCAGCAGCCGGTCGCGCGAGGCGCCGGCGCGTTCGAGGTGCCGCTGGCAGGCCTGGTCGAGGTAGGCCTCCACCAGGCGGGCGTTGACCAGGTCGCCCGGCCCGCGCAGCCTGCCGAGGTCCTCGCGCGCCACCTCCAGCGCGGAGTTGCCCAGCGTGACACGGCGTTCGTCGGCGAGCAGGTGCAGCAGCGTCATGCGGTTGTCGAGCTCGGCCAGGTCGGGCATCCGGTAGACCCGGAACACCTCGATCAGGCGCGGGTGGTCCTTGAGGAGCCGCTTGTACGTCCGCGGATCGCAGGTCGCGATCAGTACCGTGCCCGTGGCGGGATGCCGGCGGGAACGCCGCACCGCGCCCGCCACGGCCACCGGGTCGGCGGCCGACGTGATCGCCACGTCCAGCCGTTCGAAGAGGATCGCCGCGCCCGTCTGGTCGAGCACGCGCGCGACCCCCTCGGCGGGCGCGTCCCGCACGTCGTCGGCGTCGTGCGCGCGGATGGCGCCGTCGCCCACGCCCGCCTCGGCGGCCGTGAGGGCGATCATGCGGGCCAGCCGGCGCTGCCCGGTGTGCGGGTTGCCCACCAGCATCACGCTGGGCACCGCGGCGATCTCGCTGGGCGCCCCGTCGACGCGGGTCGCCTCGGCACCGCCCGCGGCCGGGGCGTTCCACGCCTCGATCCGCTCCCGGACGGCGTCGAGCAGGGCGCCCGCGTCCTGCTCGCCGCACACGAAGCCGATGCCGAAACGTTCGAGGGTGCGCCGCTCGTCGCGCTCGGCGGGCGGCGGGATCTCGTGGACGGGCCGGTCGGGCGACGGGGTGTCGTCCAGGAAGTCGAAGTCGCCGACCATCGTCTCGGACATGATGCGCGTGCCGGGCCCCGCGCCCGCCTTGGGCGGCGAAGGCGGCCGGGGCTGGGGTGACTCGTCTCCGGCGACGTCGCCGGGGCCCAGGATCCGCGTACGCGGCGGACCGGCCGGTGCCGGCGGCACGGGCGGGCCGCCCTGGCCGGGCGGCCGCTTGGCGCCTCCCGGCTCGTCGAAGCGGGTGGCGTACGGGTCGACCGGCTGAGCGGGCTGCTGAGGCGGCTGCGCGGGCTGCTCCCGGCCCGGGGGCGGAGCGGGCTGTTGTTGTGCCGCGGGCTGCTGCTGAGGGCCCGGACCCGCGCCCGGACGCTGGAAGCCCAGCTCGGTATAGGGCGGCGCGGCCACCTCCGACGGCTTCTGCTCCGGCTGCTGCACGGGAGGCGGAGGCGGCGACGCCGACGCGGCGGCCGCCCCGGGCACCCCAGGCTGACCGGACACCCCAGGCTGGCCGGGGGCACCGGGCCCACCGGGCATGCCGGGCCCGCCCGGCCCACCGGGGGCGCCAGGCGCTCCCGGCCCGCCAGGCCCCGCGGGCGGTTGGGGCGTCGCCGACCTGGCCCTGGGCTGGTAGCCGAGCTCGGTGTAGGGCGGCGCGAAGTTGCCGTCGTCCTTGCGGCCCTCGCCGCCGGAGCCCCCGCCCATCTGCGGGTCGGGCGAGGCGAAGGCGGCCTGCTGCGCGGGCGGCGGTGGCGGGGACGGCGACGCGGAGGGCGGCGCCACGTGCGGTGAGGGCTGGGAGCGCGCCGGCGGCTGCACGAACGGCTTGTCCGGCTCGCCCGGCATCCCCATGGGCTGCGGCGGCGTGCCGGGCTTGAGCCCCGGCTGGCTCTGCGAGGTCATCGGCGACGGCGGCTGCGGGACCGGCGGGACCGGCTGCGGCGCGCTCGTCGTCCCGGTCGCGGTGGACCTGACCCGCGCCGATCCCATGATCTCGGCGATGATCGCGGTGGGCACGGGGAACCCGCGCGGCCGTGCGGGCATGCCCGCCAGGCGGCACCACGCGAGGTCGACCTCGTACATCGAGGCGAGCAGGCGACCGGCGGCGTCGCCGCCGGTCATCGTGGAGCGCAGCGGCTCGGGCAGCCGCAGGTCGCCCGGCCACAGGCGGCGCAGCGGGTGGCCCGGCTGGCCGCGCACGGCCTGGACCGTGTAGCGGATCTCCGGGTCGAGCCAGGGCACGATGCCCTCGGCCACGTCCTTGCGCACCACGTCGAGGTCGGCGGCGACCAGCGCGGCCGCCACCAGCCGCGGCTCGACGTAGACCGGGTCGGACGGGTCGCCGGCCAGCGTCGCGACGACCTCGGCCAGGCCGTAGTAGGCGTGCCGGAAGTTGTCGCCCGGCGAGCTCTCGTTGCGCAGCGCGGGCACCAGGTGCGGCGGGCAGCGCGTCAGCCACTGCTGGACGATCGCCTGGTCGCCGTACGGCAGCGCGTCGTAGTCGACCGTCGGGTTGCTGAGGGTGGCGCCGAGGATCTCCAGCAGCGCGTCCGCGCGGATCTGGAACCGCGGGTCCTCGCGCAGGACGCTGGCGACCGCCCACATCGTGCGCAGGACGACCACCGCGGCGTCGACCCGGCCGGCGCGCAGGCGCTCGGCGTACAGCCCGACCAGGGCCTCCATCGGCGGCGGTGTCAGCCAGCGCGGGCCGTCCACCTCGGGCAGCGGCTTGGCGCGGTAGGGCTTCCAGAGATCCAGCATCTGCCCGTCGAACCGCGAGTCGAAGACCGGCGCGGCGCCGCACCACAACATCACGCCCCAGGCCGCCACCACCGTCGACGGCGTCTCGGACGTGAACAACGACCACCAGTGCGGGTACTCGGACGCGGGCAGCGCGGACGCCGAGTCGACGGTCGACCGGACCCGGGCGGTCAGCTCGAGCGCGAAGCCCTGGCCGACGAACGAGCGCGGCTCGGGCGGCGCGAACGAGAAGTCGGGGCCGGCCGGGACCACGTGCGGAGGCAGCGCCGGGACCTGGCCGCCGCCGTGCTGGGCGGACCTGGCGGCCATCCGGACACCGGGCGAACGGGGCGGCGGGCACAGGTACCACTGGCCGTCGGACGGGTGCAGCCGGTACCACCGCGACCAGGCCCCGAACAGCCACCACGTGCCGTCGGGGAGCATGAGCATGCGCCCGCCGATGGCGTGCTGGCGCTGTTGCGGCGGCGCCGACGGCCACCATCCGGCGCCCACCATCGCCCTCGTGTCACGCTCTGCCGCCGAGAAAGGATCCTGCCCAGCCTGGGGGCTGGGCGGCGGAGCACTGCCATAGCCCGGTCCCCACACCACAATGGTCATCGTAGTCAGCTACACGGCGCCCGCACTATTGGACGGTCCATCCTCCCGGCCTACGCCGTCACCGCCCGGATGGGCTATTTCCAGGTGGCGTCCCGGTGCAGCCGGGCCTTCTTCACGTACACCTCGGGGGTGTGTTCCAGCACCAGGCGGTCGTCGTCGGTCAGCTCGCGGACGACCTTGCCCGGCATTCCCGCGACTAGGACGCCGGCCGGGATCCGCTTGCCCGGCGGGACCAGGGCCCCCGCCGCGATGAGCGTCCCGGCGCCGATCCGCGCCCCGTTCAGCACGATCGCGCCGATGCCGATGAGCGACCCGGTCTCGACGTGCGCGCCGTGCACCATGGCCTTGTGGCCCAGGCTGACCCGGTCCTCCAGGACCGCGGGCAGGCCCGGGTCGGCGTGCAGGCAGCTCAGGTCCTGGATGTTGCAGTGATCGCCGACGACGATCTCCTCGTCCTCGCCGCGCAGCACCGAGCCGTACCAGACGCTGGACTCGCGGCCGAGCGTCACCTTGCCGACGACGACGGCGCCCGGGGCGACCCACGCCTCCGGATGGATGCGCGGCTCGTCCGCGCCCAGGGACCCGATGTAGCTGCTCATGCCGCGATCGTAGGTGGCGTCCACTTCCGGCCGTTCGCCGGGGGCGGACCCGTCGTGCGCACGATCGAAGTACGCAGCGGGCCCGCCCCCGTGGACAGGATGCGGAAGGGACGGCACCGCTGCCGCTTCTCGCGGCTCCAGCCGGACGGCGCACGACGGGCGCCGATGGGACGTCGCGAGGACGCCTTGTATTAGGGGACGCACGGTGCACCCGGGCAGGTTGCACCCCGTGCGGACATTGACGCGATATTTCCTAAGATTGGACAACTTGCCGACTCACCCCAGGTGAAGAAATGGCTGCGACAACACCCGTTTCGGTTGCGCGAATGGGGTGGACCGGACAAGAGTCGATCCTGACGTTTACCGAGCTTCCCTCCCTGCCGTCTCCGACCCTGACGGGGTGATCACCCCCCGCCAACGACCCCCAAGGCATCATGAACAACGAAGCAGAAATCCTCCCGAACCTCCTCCGCGAGGAGTCCTTCGAGATCGTCATGCGCGGCTACAACCGCCGCCAGGTCGACGAGTTCATCGCCCGCAGCCAGAACCAGATCCGCGAGCTCGAGGCCCGGCTCGCCCGCGCCCTCGACGACGTCGAGCGGACCCGCCGTGAGATGGCCGAGGTCCGGGAGGCGCGCAAGCCCACCGGCGACGACCTGAGCGACCGCCTCCGCCAGATCATCAACCTGGCCGAGGACGAGGCCAAGGACAAGGTGGCCGAGGCCGAGGCCAAGGGCACGCAGATCCGCAAGGACGCCGAGAACGAGTCCAAGCGGATCGTCGAAGACGCCCGGGGGCGTGCCGACGACGACCTGGCCCAGGCCAAGCAGAAGGCCGAGCACGTGCTCGCCTCTGCCAAGAAGGAGTCCGACAGCGTCCTGACGGCCGCCAAGCAGGAGGCCGACCAGACGGTGACGAGCGCCCGCCTCGAGGCCGAGCGCACGCTGACCGCGTCCGAGCGGCGCGCCAGCGTGATCAACGAGGGCGCGACGACGCGGCTGACGCAGCTCACCAAGAACCACACCCAGTCGCTGCAGCGGCTGACGGAGATCAGCGAGACCCTCAACCGCCTGCTCAAGGCCGAGAACGACGCCGGGCCACTGGAGAAGATGGTGGAGGACGCGGTACGCCAGCCGATCTCCCCCGCGCCGCCGCGCAAGCAGCCCGTCGGCGCCGGCGTGCCGGCCGGCCCGTCCGTTCCCGCGTCGCCGTCCGCGGCCAAGCCCGCCGGTCCGGCGGTGCCCGCGTCCCCGGCGACGCCGTCGCTTCCCGCGGCGCCCGTCCAGCAGTCGGCGCCCGTTCCGCCCCGCGGCAAGCCGGAGCCCGAGCCCACCCTGGTGGACGGTCCCGGACCGCAGGTCCCGCAGCAGGCCAAGTCCCCCGCCCCGGCGGGCGACCCGGAGGGCCCGGCGCCCGCCGGCCCGGTCCCGCCGCAGCCGGGGCCCAAGCCGGGCGACCAGGGCTGACGCGCTCAGGTCACGGGCTCGGGGGCTCAGGCAGACGCGAACGGTGCCTTCACCGCGGACGACGATCCGCGGTGAAGGCACCGTTCTCCGTTGAATAAGATCTTGTCATGGCCAAGGCAGCTCGCGGACGTGACGACCGGCGCCGCGACCGGCGCGGCGATCGGCGCGGCGATCGGCGCGGCGATCGGCGCGGCACGGTGCGGCCCATCCGGCGCCTGGGCGACCCGGTGCTGCGCACCGAGTGCGACCCGGTACGGACGTTCGACGCGGCACTCGAACGGCTGGTCGACGACATGTTCGTGACCATGTACGAGGCGGACGGCGCGGGACTGGCGGCCAACCAGATCGGCGTCTCGCAGCAGATCTTCGTCTATGACTGCGCCGACGACGAGGACGTCCGCCACATCGGCCACGTGATCAACCCGGTGCTGGTCGCCGCGGACGGCGAGACGGTCGTGGAGCAGGAGGGCTGCCTCTCGGTGCCCGGCCTCAACTTCGCCACCCCGCGCCAGGCCCACGCCGTGGTCGAGGGCGTGGACGTGCGGGGCGAGCCGGTCCGTGTCGAGGGGACCGGCTACTTCGCCCGCTGCCTCCTGCACGAGTGCGGCCATCTGCGGGGCCAGGTCTACATCGACGTGCTGTCCGGCGACGCCCGCCGCGAGGCGATGCGCGCCATCCGAGCCGCCGAGGCCTGACGGCCGCCCGGCCCGCCGGGGTCAGTCCCAGCGCCGCGACCGTGCCCGCTTGACGTCGGCACGGCGCTTCTTGTTCTCCAGGCGGCGTTCGTTGATGCCGCGCGGCACCTTCTTGGGGACGCGCTTCTTGGGCGGCGGCGCGATGGCGTCGGAGAGCACCGACGCGAGCCGTTCCCGCGCGGCGTCCCGGTTGCGCGCCTGCGACCGGTACTCCTCGGCGCGGATCGTGAGGACGCCCCGGACGAGCCGCCCGGACAGCCGTTCCAGCGCCCGCTGCCGGTAGTGCTCGGGAAGCGAGGGCGACCCGGCGACGTCGTAGGAGAGCTCGGCGGCGGTGGAGGTCTTGTTGACGTTCTGCCCGCCCGGACCCGACGACCTGGAGAAACGCCAGGCCAGCTCGGTCTCCGGGATGGAGACCGAGCCTCGGACGTGGAGCTCGGCGGGCATGCCCTGATTATCCCCATCCTGAGCGGATCATGTCGCCTGGTTTTCACCACGGGAGCGGGCGGGCGTCGCGGAAGAAGCCGCCGGTGGGGCCGTCGTCGGGGAGGGTGGCGGCCCAGACGATGCCGGCCGCGCCGTCGTGCACCGGACGGCCGCCGGGGCCGCCCATGTCGGTCGCCACCCAGCCGGGGCAGACGGCGTTCACCAGGACGCCGTCGGCGCGCAGCTCGGCGGCCAGCATCCGGGTGAGCGCGTTGAGCGCGACCTTGGAGGCGGTGTAGGCGGGCGTGCCGCCGCCCATGTTGGTGAGCGAGGCGGCCTCGCTCGACACGTTGACGATGCGGGGGTGCTCGCTGCGGCGCAGCAGCGGCAGCAGCGTCTCGATCAGCCGCCACGGCCCGTACAGGTTGGTCTCGACGGCCTCGCGCACGACCGCGAGGTCGGCCTCGGCGGCGCGCTGCCAGGTGTCGTAGTGGATCGCGGCGTTGTTGACCAGGACGTCCAGCCCGCCGTGCCGCTCCTCGATCTCGGCGGCGATCCCGGACAGGTCCGGGCCGGTGACGTCGAGCCGCAGTGGAACGGCGTCCTTCCCCAGCTCGCGCGCCGCCTCCTCCGCGTCCGCGGCCGAACGGGCGCTCACCAGGACCGTGTGCCCCCGCCCAGCGAGCTGCCGGGCCGTCTCCCGGCCGAGGCCCCGGTTCGCGCCCGTGACCAGGGCGATCACGACGATTCCGCGGCCTTGGCGGCGGCCAGGGACGGCAGGTCCTCGTTGCCGTCGGCCCAGATCGCGGTCATCACCACGGCGTTGATCTTCCACTCCTCACCGGAGCCCGCGCCCGACTCCGCGGACGCCCGGACGAGGTCGAAGCGGTACGTGCCGCCGAGCGTCCACAAGGGCCCGCCGTGCGGGTTCGCCAGGCGGTGCGTGGCCTGGAAGGAGGCGGTGCACACGGCGGAGTCGCCCTCGACCGTGACGAGATGGTTGGTGATCAGGTGCTGGGTGGCGTCGAACGCGCCGAGCGTCGCCGACCAGGCCGCCACGACCTGGTCGGGGGCAAGCTCGGCGGGCTCGCCGCCGTTCAGGCTCGTGTAGTCGAGGGTCACCGGGTCGGCGAAGATCCCGGCCAGCTCGTCCCACTCGCGCCGGTCGGCGTGCCATGCCATGCGGGTGCAGGTCTCGACGATCGCGAGGCGATCTTCCGTGGTGCTCATGTGATCATCATGGGGAACGGTGATTCGCCAGGTCCAATACATGCCGTGATAGCTATCGGAGCTCGCTCTCGCCTGGCGGCCCGACGACCACCGCGCGGCGATCCGTGACCTGGTCGAAGCGCTGCTGCACGCACCCGGGATCGACTGCGTGGAGGACTGAGACGCCGCTGTTCGCGCGGCGAGGTCGCGCGCTAGCAAGTACTTACTTACAATGATCGCCATGACCGACGGACTGTTCCGGGACGACGACCTCATCCGCGTCATCACCCGCGAGGGCGTGCTCATCGCGGCGGGCGGGGTGGCCTCCCTGCTCCAGACCGCGCACCCCAAGGTCGCCCAAGGCGTCTACGACCACAGCTACACCGCCGAGAACCCCCTGCGCCGGCTCCAGAACACGATGGGCTGGCTGTACGCGGTGCAGTTCGGCACCCGCGACGAGGCCGAACGTTTCAGCGCCCTCGTGCGCAAGGGGCACGAGCAGATCACCGGGCCGGACTACGAGGCCAACGACCCCGAGCTCCAGGTCTGGGTGGCGGCCACGCTGTTCGCGGTGTCGGCGCAGTTCTACCAGGCGCTCTTCCGGCGGTCGTTCAGCGACGCCGAGTTCGAGGAGTACTACCGGCAGACCAAGGTCTACGCGACGATCCTGGGCTGCCCCGAGGAACGCCTGCCGGCGACGTACGCCGACTTCCGCGTCTACTACGCGGAGATGGTGCGGAGCCTGCGGATCACCGACGCGTCCCGGGCCATCGCCGAGCAGGTGCTCAGCCCGAAGACGCCGGCCGGCCCGCTGGGCGCTCCCGGGCTGGCGATGGTCCGGCTGATCACGGCCGGGATGATGCCCGCGCCGATCCGGGAGCAGTACGGCTGGACGTGGAACGCGGGGCGGGAGCGGCGCTTCCGGCTCCTCATGGGCGCCCTGGCCACCGTCTACCCCCGGCTGCCGCTGCGGGTCCGCACCATGCCGCGCGAGTACTACCTCATGACGACCCGGCGGACCCTGGCGAAGCTGGCCGGGCAGCGGAACCCGGTCCTGACCGTCAAGACCGAACGCGGCGGCACCGCCGCGGGAGGAACGGAAACGGCCGCGTGACCAACCCCCCTCGGCGGTCACGCGGCCGCGTTCCGTACCCCCTCGGGGAACGAACGCCCGCGCCCCCCAGCACGGGCCTCCCATCCCCTTGGCGGGCCGCCCCGCCGGGACCCTTCCCCTGATCAGGACCCCGGGACGACCCGGTCATCGGAGGCCGCCGCGGTACCGCCCGCTCCCCCCAGAGCCGTGTCCCGGCGGCGGCCTCCGATGAGTCTCCTCAGATCGACGCCGCCTTGATGATCTGGTCGGCGGCCTTCCTGGCGTCGTTGACCGGGATCGCGAACCCGACGCCGATGTTGCCCGAGCTGCTGCCGGACGTGGCGATCGCGGTGTTGACGCCCACGACCTGCCCGGCGGAGTTGACGAGCGCGCCGCCCGAGTTGCCCGGGTTGATGGCCGCGTCCGTCTGGATCGCGTTCTTGATCACGGTGGTCTCCTGCTGCTGCGCCGCCTGGCCGCGCAGGCCGGGCGGGAGCTGCTGCTGGTCGTCGTCCGAGCCTTCCTTGATCTCGCGGCCCAGCGCGCTGACGATGCCGGACGTGACCGACCCGTCGAGGCCGAGCGGGCTGCCCATCGCCAGGACCGTGTCGCCCACCGCCAGCGCGTCGCTGTCGCCGAGCGTGGCGGGCTTGAGCCCGGTCACGCCCTGCGCCTTGATCACCGCGATGTCGCTGGACGTGGCGCTGCCGAGCACCTGGGCGAGCGCGGTCCTGCCGTCGCTGAACTTCACCGACACCTGGTCGGCGCCGCGCACCACGTGCGCGTTGGTCATGATGACGCCGTCCGACCGCAGGATCACCCCGGAACCGCTGCCGCCGCTCGAACCCGACCGCACGGCGACCGAGACCACGCTCGGCTGGACCGCCGCGGCGACCTTGGCCGTCGCCCCGCTGCCCGCGGAGGCCCCGGACACCGCGGTCGGGCTGCCGTAGACCGTCTCGCCCCCGGTGAGGATCGCCGCGCCCACGGCACCGGTGCCGCCGGCGGTGATGGCGAGGGCCATCGCCGCGCCGGCCGCCGCGAGCTTGCGCCGCATCGTCCACCAGCCGTCGCCGTACGACTGCTGGGGCGGAACGGCACCGCCGTAGAGCGGCACGTCGCCGTAGGGAGGCTGTCCCCCACCCCCGTAGGGGCCCGCCTGCGGCTGCGGCCGCTGGGGCTGCTCGAAGGTTCCGGTCTGCGCGGTCGCGCTCTGCCCGTGCCCGGTGCCCTGCCCGTAGCCGGGGGCGGCGCCGGTGCTCTGGCCGTAGCCGGTGTCGGTGCGCTGCGCGTAGCCGGTGCCCGTTCCGGTCCCAGTGCCCTGTGCGTAGCCCGTGCTGTGTGCGTAGCCAGTGCTCTGCCCGTAGCCGGGGGCGGCGTTCTGCCCGTACCCGGTGGTGGGCCATGACCCTGACGCGGGCGCCTGGCCGTGGCCGCCACCCTGCGCCTGGCCGTAACCAGTGCTCTGTCCGTCGTCGTAGTCTCTCGGCGTGCCCGCGCTTCCCGCGCTCATCTGGACCCCCTGTTTCTCAGTCATCCAGAGAATGGCCGACGGGCCTGGAACCACCCTGAGACGAACCTGAAAGTCCCCTGAACGCCGGTCCGGCAAGCGGAAGGCCGTGACCGGGGAGTCCGGTCACGGCCTTCGGAACGTTGGCCAGGGCGCACGCCCCAGTTCCCGTCGCTGGTGTTCCAGGGGCGCCCTGTGATGGAGAGATAACCCGATCCAGCTGAACGCACGCTGAACCGATCCCCAAGCTTCTCTAAGGAGATCACGCCTGGTCGAGCGGCAAATACACCCGGAACACCGCACCCTCTCCCGGAGCGGACTCGACCTCGACCTTGCCGTCGTGGGCGGCCACGAGCGCGGCGACGATCGCCAGGCCGAGGCCCGTCCCGCCGCCCTTGCCGTGCTGCCCGATCGAGCCGCGCGCCGGGTCGCCGCGGTAGAACCGTTCGAAGACCCGCTCGGCCTGCTCGGGCGGGAGCCCAGGCCCCTCGTCGGCGACCTCGCACACCACCGCCGGGCTCCCGTCCAGCTCCCCCGACAGCAGCCGCACCTCGACCGGCGCGTCGGCCGGAGTGTGGGTGAGGGCGTTGGCCAGGAGGTTGCCCAGCACCTGGCGCAGCCGCGGCTCGTCCCCGAGCACCTGGTAGGCCATGCCGTCCCGGACGGACAGTTCGACGGGCCGGTCGGGGGCGACCACCCTGGCCTCCTGCACGGCGTCGGCCGCGACCGCGAGCATGTCCACCGGGCGGCGTTCGATGGGCCGCTGCCGGTCCAGCCTCGCGAGCAGCAGCAGGTCCTCGACCAGCAGGCCCATCCGCGCCGCGGCGTCCTCGATGCGGCCGATGAGCCGGTCCAGCTCCTCGGGCGTACGGGCCGCGCCCTGCCGGTAGAACTCGGCGAACCCGCGGATCGCGGTCAGCGGCGTCCGCAGTTCGTGGCTGGCGTCGGCGACGAAGCGCCGCATCCGCTCCTCCGACCGCCGGGCGGTCTCCTCGGACCAGCGCGCCGCGGCCTCCGACTCCGCGCGCGCCCCGAAGGCGGCCTCGATCTGGGCGAGCATGCTGTTGAGCGAACGTCCGAGCCGGCCCACCTCGGTGCCCGGACCGGCGTCGGGCACCCGCCGCGACAGGTCGCCCGCGGCGATGGCCCCCGCCGTCTCCTCGATCGCCCGCAGCGGCCGCAGGCTGACGCGGACGACCGCCACTCCCAGAACGGTCAGCCCGGCGACCACGCTGACGCCCACGATCGCGTCGATGACGACGAGCCGCCCGACCGTCCGTTCCATCTCGTCCAGGCTGAGCCCGAGCACGAGGGTGTCGCCGCTCGGCAGCGGCACCGCCAGGACCCGCCACGGCACCCGCGACCCGCCGGTGCCGGGCACGGTGAACGGGGTGTTCAGGTGCGCGCCGATGTCGCCCGGCAGCTTGGGCGCCCCGGGCTGGTCGATGGCCGGATCGGGCGAGCGGGCCTGGCCGTCCTGGGTGTAGACCTGCGTGTACATCTCGCCGGGCACCCTGATCTTGAAGTCCATGGTCGGCCGCTGGAGCTGCTGGACGACCTGCACCGACACCCGGTCGGCGTTGACCCGCAGCTGGCCGTCCGCCCGGTCGAGCAGGTATCCGCGCAGCACCCAGACGCCCGCGACGCCCATCACGATCAGGCCGACGATGACCAGCACCAGCGTGCCGGCGATCAGCTTGACGCTGATCGGCGTCCGCCCCGGCAACGACCGCAGCGCCGCCGCCGGCCCCGTCGACCCTGTCGGCCGCGTCTGCCGCGTCTGCCGCGTCGCCTGTGTCGGCCGTGTCGGCTCGGTCATCCGCCCCGGCTTCTCCGTCCCCCCCGAAACAGCCATCAGCCCGGCGTCGGCGGCAATCGCAGGACGTACCCCACACCGCGCAGGGTGTGGATGAGCCGCGGCTCGGCGTTGTCGACCTTGCGACGCAGCGCCGACACGTACGACTCGACGATCCCGGCGTCGCCGCGGAAGTCGTAGTTCCACACGTGGTCGAGGATCTGCGCCTTGGAGACCACCCGCCCGGCGTTGCCCATGAAGTAGCGCAGCAGCTTGAACTCGGTCGGCGACAGCTGGATCGGCCGCCCGTTCCGCCACACCTCGTGACTGTCCTCGTCGAGCTCTATGTCGGCGAACACCATGCGCGGCGACGGCTCGGCGGCGCCGCCCCCGACACGGCGCAACACGGCGCGGATGCGCGCGACGACCTCCTCGAGGCTGAACGGCTTGGTGACGTAGTCGTCGCCGCCGATCGTCAGCCCCTTGATCCGGTCCTGGAGGGCGTCGCGGGCGGTCAGGAACAGGACCGGCGTGTGCGTGCCGCCCGACCGGAGCCGCCGGACCACGTCGAAGCCGTCGATGTCGGGCAGCATGACGTCCAGCACGATGAGGTCGGGCCGGTGCCGCTGGGCGGCCTGCACGGCGTCCGCGCCGTTGGTGGCCGTGACCACGGCGAACCCCGTGAACCGCAGGCTTCCGGCGAGGAGCTCCAGGATGTTGGGCTCGTCCTCCACGACGAGCAGGAGGCCCTCCGGCGCCTTGCCGCCCACCTCGCCGCTCAACGGCTGCTCAGTCACTCCCACACCCCTCTCAATCATCCAGAGGGTTTCAGGGAAACCTGAAAAGAGCCTGAACGTCCACTCCGAATTGGATGAGGCTTGGGGCGATCAGCCGAAATACTCGATGAACGGCACCTTCCTGGTCAGCTGGGAATCGGTCCCGACGGACCCGATGCCGGTGGTGCCCGGACGGTGGTCGACGTCGTTCGCCGCGACCGTGCCGGAGCGCGCCGGGCCGGTCAGCGTGGTCCACGCCGAGCCGTCGTAGTGCAGGTAGCGGGTCTGGTTGCCGGTGCCCGGCGGCAGCACGACCACGCCGGACCCGCCGTCGGACGACATTCCCACCCCGGCGGCGTTCAGCGGCGTGGTGATCGTCGTCCAGGACGAGCCGTTCCAGCGCAGCAGGGCGTTGGTCACCTGCGCGTTCTGGGCGACGCGGTCGAGGTAGACGTTGGTGGGCGAATGCACCACGATCCGGTGGACGGCGGCGCGGTAGGCGGGCGTGCCCATCGAGCCGGGCACGTCGATCCGGCTCCAGGAGGTGCCGTTCCACCGCATGACCAGCGCGGTGACGGTGACGCCGTCGGTGGTGGTGCCCGCCAGCCAGACGTCGTCCTTGCTCTTCACCTCGACGGCGGTGACGGTGGTGCTCGGCGGCAGGGGCACGCTCTCCCCCACCCAGGCCGTGCCGTTCCAGCGCAGGATCGCGCTGAGCCCGCCGCCCGAGGCGTCGATCCCGGCGAGGGAGTAGGCGGTGCCGTCCGGGGCGGCCGACACCATGAACGGCATGCCGACCATCGGGTAGTCGACCTTCGTCCACGCGGTGCCGTTCCAGTGGATGCCCACCGTGCCGCTGGTGAGGTTGTAGCCGATGGCCCACGCGCGGGTCGCGCTCGCGGCGGCGACGTCGGTCGGGAAGAAACCGACGGGGCTCGTCTGGCCGGCCCAGGACGAGCCGTTCCAGCGGACGATCATGGCCTGCGGGCCGAAGATGCTGCCCTGGGAGCCGACCGCCCAGCCGGCCCCGGAGTCGGCGAAGTCCACCCGGTCCAGGCCGCCGTTGTACGTCAGGGCGGCGCTGGGGACGTCGCGCCACGTGGCCGCCTCCGCCGGGGACGCGGTGGCCAGGACCACGCTCGCGCCGCAGAGCACCGCCGTCACCGCGTTCCGCCACATGTGGGACTCCCAAGATCGATTGAGGCGGTGAAAGCGTACGGGATCACTTACTTCGTGGTAACCCCTCAGCCCCGGTGACCACATCAGGCCTCAGGAACGACGAAGGAACGCCCGGAGCCGGTGGACGGCTCCGGGCGTTCCCCAGGTGCTGCGCTGTGCTGTGCTGTGCTGCGCTGTGCTGTGCTGTGCTGTGCGAAAGGGCTATTCGCCCTTCCAGACGGGCTTGCGCTTCTCGGCGAAGGCGGCGGGGCCCTCCTGCGCGTCCTTGGACACGAACACCGGGATGGTGATCTCGCTCTGCTTCTTGAAGGCCTCGTCGGCCGGCCAGTCGGCCGATTCGACGATGACCTTCTTGGTGGCCGCGAGCGCCAGCGGGGCGTTCTCGGCGACCTTCAGCGCGAGCTCCTTGGCACCGGCCAGCGCCTCGCCCGGCTCGGTGAGCCGGTTGACGAAACCGAGCTCGGCCATCCGGTCCGCCGGGTACTTGTCACCCGTCAGCGCGATCTCCATCGCGATGTGGAACGGGATGCGCTGCGGCAGTCGCAGCAGCCCGCCGCCCGCGGCGACCAGGCCGCGCTTGGGCTCGGGCAGCCCGAACTGGGCCTCCCTGGACGCCACGACCATGTCGCAGGACAGCGCGATCTCGCAGCCGCCGGCCAGGGCGTACCCCTCGACCGCGGCGATGAGCGGCTTGGCCGGCGGGCGCTCGACGATGCCCGCGAACCCGCGGCCCTCCACGATCGGGTTGTCGCCCGTCAGGAAGCCCTTGAGGTCCATGCCCGCGCAGAACGAGCCGCCCGCGCCGGTGAGGACGCCGATCGACAGGTCCTTGCGGCTGTCGAGCTCCTCGATCGCGGCCGCGATGCCCTGCGCCACGGCGCCGTTGACGGCGTTCTTGGCCTCGGGGCGGTTGATCGTGATGACGAGGACGGCGCCGTCTTCCTCGGTGAGAACTGCGTCGGTCATTAGAGCCTCACTTACAGGACTGTCTGGAAGCGGATGCTGGCATCGGGGCGGCTCCCCGTCACTTGGGCTGGAAGCGGATGCCGCCGTCGAACCGGATGGTCTCGCCGTTCATGTAGTCGTTCTCGATGAGCGACTTGACCAGGTGGGCGAACTCCGACGCCTTGCCCATGCGCTTGGGGAACGGCACCGGCGCGGCCAGCTTGGCCTTGAACGCGTCGGCGGCCTCGCCCTCGCCGTAGATGGGGGTGTCGATGATGCCGGGGCAGACGGTGTTGACCCGGACGCCGATGGCGGCGAGGTCACGCGCCGCCGGCAGCGTCATGCCGACGATGCCGCCCTTGGACGCGGAGTACGCGACCTGGCCGGTCTGGCCCTCGAGCGCCGCGATGGACGCGGTGTTGATGACCACGCCGCGCAGGCCGTCGGCGTCGGCGGGCTCGGTCTTGGAGATCGCCGCGGCGCCGATGCGCATGAGGTTGAAGGTGCCGATCAGGTTGACCTGGATGACCTTCTCGAAGGTCGACAGGTCGTGCGGGCTGCCGTCGCGGCCGACCGTCCGGGAGGCCCAGCCGATGCCGGCGCTGTTGACGACCACGCGCAGCGGCGCACCGGTGTCGACGGCGGCCTGCACGGCGGCCTGCACCGAGGCCTCGTCCGACACGTCCGTCTTCACGAACACGCCACCGATCTCGTCGGCGAGGGCCTTGCCCTTCTCCTCGTTGAGGTCGGCGACGACTACCTTGGCGCCGTTGGCGGCGAGCTCGCGGACGGTCGCCTCACCGAGACCGCTCGCGCCACCGGAAACAACGGCGGAAACTCCGTTCAGGTCCATAAGCAGCACCTTACGTCAGAGACCGAATGTGGTTCGGGGTGATGTTACCCACAGGTCACAATACGGGGAACGCCCGACCCCTGACTTCACAGGTACCCCACATCCGGCACCCTCTTATACGCGCCACCTGATGATTGCCTTTCCGCCTTCGAGATCGACCGGAGGAGCCCCGTCCCCCCTCCCATCCCGCCCGCCGGTTCCGCGACCCCGTACCCAACGCCGCCCACAGCCGCGACGACCTGAGCAGGTACAGGCCCAAGCGGTCACGGCCTGAGCAATCGGACGGCCCGCGCGGTGACGGCCCGCGGTGACGGCCCAGGCCCGCGCGGTGACGTCTAGGTTGCGGCGGTCTGGATCGCGGCGCCACAGAGGTAGAGGAGGGCCAGGGTGGTGGCCAGGGCTCCCAGGACGAGCCGGAGGGCCTTCTCAGGGAACCGGGGTTGCAGGCGTGCGCCCAGGTATCCGCCGACCAGGCCACCGAGCCCGCACGTCACCCCGAGCGTCCAGTCGGGCGCGATGTCGCCGGGGACGGTGAGCGAGAGCACCGCGTACGTGCCCGCACCGACCACGGACGTCAGGAACGTGGAGGCGAGCGCGGCCGGCGCCACCTGGGCGACCGGCATGCCCCGCCCCACCAGGATGGGGCCCAGGATCGAGCCGCCGCCGATGCCGTAGATCCCCCCGACCACGCCGACGCCCAGCGCGAGCGTGCCGACGAAGCGCCTGGACGGCTCGCCGGCCTTGTTGAGGCGCGGACGCAGGGTGCGGACGCACAGCCACACCCCCAGCGGCAGCAGCAGGAGCCCGACCAGGACACGGAAGACGGTGGGGCCCGGCACCGCGAAAACCCGGATGAGGGCTCCGGCGACGACGCCGGGCAACGTCCCGGCGATCAGCAGGCGGGTCAGCCCGCCCACCAGCTGCCCATGCCGGTGGTAGCGGACCAGCGCGCCCGGACCGGCGATCACGTTGAACAGCAGGTTCGTGGGGGTGACCGCGGGGTTGGGCACGTTCAGCACGCTGAGCTGGACCGGGAGCAGGAACACCGCCCCCGAGACCCCGACCGGGGTGGTCACCAGGGCGATCAGCGCGCCGGCGGCGAACCCGAGCAGCAGCTCCACCCGCCACCCCGTACGCGGCTTGACGAGCCTTTGGGCTCGATCGGATACAATTCCCAACGATTGTAGTAGGAAAAAGGTGGAAAGGAGAAGTGGTGCGCAAGCTCATCCTGCTCGGCCTGGTCGGCCTGGCCGCTCAACTCGTCGACGGCAGTCTGGGCATGGCCTACGGGGTCACCTCCACCACCTTGCTCCTGGCCGCCGGCACCAACGCCGCCGCGGCCTCGGCCACCGTTCACCTGGCCGAGATCGGCACCACGCTGGCCTCGGGCGTCTCCCACTGGCGCTTCGACAACGTCGACTGGAAGGTCGTCGCCAAGATCGGCATCCCCGGGGCCGCGGGCGCCTTCGCCGGAGCGACGTTCCTCTCCAGGCTCTCCACCGAGACCGCCGCCCCGATCATGTCGATCATCCTGCTGGCCCTGGGCCTCTACATCCTGGTCCGCTTCACCGCGTTCGGCCTGCCGCGCGGCGACCTCGGCAAGCCGCTGCGCCGGCGCTTCCTGGCCCCGCTCGGAATCTTCGCGGGATTCGTGGACGCCACCGGCGGAGGCGGCTGGGGCCCGGTCGGCACCCCCGCCCTCCTCGCCAGCGGCCGCATCGCCCCGCGCAAGGTGATCGGCTCCATCGACACCAGCGAGTTCCTCATCGCCGTCGCCGCCAGCCTGGGCTTCCTGGTCGGCATCGGCTCGGAGAACATCGACTTCGCCTGGGTCGCCGTCCTGCTGGCCGGCGGCGTCATCGCCGCGCCCATCGCCGCCTGGCTCGTCCGGCACCTCCCGCCGCGCGTCCTCGGCTCCTCCGTCGGCGGCCTGATCATCCTGACCAACGCGCGCACGCTGCTGCGCAGCGACTGGATCGACGCGCCCCTCGCCGTGCGGTCCACGTCCTACGTCGTCATCTCCGTGTTGTGGGCGGCCGCCCTCGCCTACTCCATCCGCGAGTACCGCCGTCACCGGGACGAGGAGAACGTCGAAGCCGTCGACGGCGACCTCCGGCAGAGCGAGACCCGGATCGAGAAGGAGCTCGCATCTGCCTGACCCGCCCGATCCCCTCGATCCCGCCGGGAACGGCACGTCCGGCCGCCGGCCCGGCCCCCTCCCCGGGAGCCGGGCCTCGGCCATCACCGCCCCCCGCCGAGCCAGCGACCACCGGAGTGCCCTGTGAAGTCGTCGCGCCCCGCCCCGCTCCCCCGTCACCGTGTCAATCACCGCTTGAATCAACGCTTGCCTCGCCGTTCCAGTCCCAGCCCGCGACGTCGCCGGCAGGAACCGTGATACGCCTCGCAGCCCGAACCCAGTACGCGCTCCGCGCCATGATCGCCCTGGCCGTCCACGGCCCCATGAGCCTGGACCGGCTCGCCGCCGACCAGGACATCCCGCGCCGCTACTGCGGCGACGTCCTGCGGTTCCTGCGCCAGGCCGACCTGGTCCACAGCCAGCGCGGCTCCGACGGCGGCTACCGGCTGGCCCACCCCGCCGAGCGCATCACCCTCGCCGACGTCATCCAGGCCACCGAGGGCGTCTCCCCGCCCCCGCCTCACTTCTCCGGCGCCGCCGAACCCCTGACCGAGATCTGGGAACGCCTCCACCGCCACCAGTCGACCCTGCTCAGCGAGATCACCCTCGCCCACGTCATCGGCTCCTCCAACGAGGAGACCACCCACCGCTGACACCACCCCACCCCGAACCCCATCACCGCCCACCCACCCCCGGCCCTATTACGCACCACCCCGGCCCACAACACGGCCCACCCAAGCCAGCCCTACTGCGGCCCATCACGGCCCGGCCCTGTTGGGACCAGCCTGGGCCACAACAGGGCCGGTCATGGCGCGGTGCTAGTGCGGACTGGGCCCAGGGTCATCACGGGCCACTCACGACCCCGCTCTTGTCGTGGACCGGCCCGGGGCGGGGCTGGTGCGGACCCGCCCCGGGGTGGTGGGTCAGCAGTCGCGGAGGGCCGGCGACTGGTTGAGGAGTTGCGCGCGCGGTGAGGTGAACGCCTCGATCCGGTCGGTGGCGGACGGCGCGAAGGCCGCCACACGGTGACAGTTCTGGAACGCCAGGCGCACACCGAAGTGGCGTTCCAGCGCGCCTCGGATGGAGTCGCTGGCCAGCGCCCGCAGGAGCTGGCCGCGGGCCTCCTCGTCCGGCGGCGGGGTCTCGTTGTCGGCGAAGCCGTCCCGCATGCGGCCGGCGACGTCGCTGATCACCTCCCAGGCGTACGGCAGCGAGGCGCGCACGCAGGCGACGAACGAGGCGTCGTCCACCTCGCCGCGGCGGGCCCGCTCGAGCAGGCGGTCGTCGACGGTCAAGGACATGACCGGTCTCCCTTCGTGGTCGGAGACCTCAGGCTCGCATGAAAATGATTATCATTCTATCGAGCAGGGCTGGGAGGTTCCGGCAGAAATCAGTCGCGGTACGGGGCGGGCGGGGTCGGGATCGTGCCGAAGCAGGTGGCGATCGGGTCTTCCCACGAGCACCAGCCGGGCCGCCGCTTGGGCACGTACCCGGACGGCACGCCGCGGTCGGCGATGATCTGGCGGTACGTGGCCACCCCGTCCGTCGGGCGCCGAGTCAGCGTCGGGTCGTTCAGCACGTCGACCCGGTAGAGGCCGAAGCGGGGACGGTAACTGCCCCACTCGTAGTTGTCGGTGAGGCTCCAGTGGTTGTAGCCGATCACCTTGACGCCGTCGGCGATGGCGCGCTGCACCCAGTAGAGGTGATCGCGCATGTGGTCGGAACGGGTGTAGCCGTCGGCGCGCGGCTTGCCGTCGTCGGTGGGCATGCCGTTCTCGACGATGTAGAGCGGCAGCCTCGGCAGGCGGCGCTGGTAGTTCTTGAGGACGTAGTAGATCCCCTCGGGCTCCGGGTCGATCTTCCAGAACTCGCCCGTGAGCGAGTTGATCGCCGTGGTGTTCCGCACGTTGACGCCGTAGTAGTAGTCGACGCCGACGAAGTCGAGCTTGTCGGTGACCTGGTTGAACAGCGCCGCGTCGAAGATCCCGTTGAGGACGGCGCCGTACGCCACGTTGCTCGACACCATCACGTTCGGGTCGACCTGGTGGAACATGTCGTACGCGGCCCGGTGGGTCTTGATCAGCTGATCTCGCATCGTCGCCACCTGCCCGAGGTTCATCGGGCGGGCGAGCAGCTCGTGGTAGATGTACTGGCTCGCCTCGTTGAACGTGATCCACATGATCCCCTGGCCGCGGTAACGCTCGGCCAGGAACCTGGCGTTCCGCAGCCAGTCCCGGCCGGTCCGCGGGTTGTCCCACGCGCCCTGGTCGGCCACCCAGCCCGGGTACGTCCAGTGGTCGAGCGTGATCATCGGGCGCATGCCGGCGGCTCGGACACGGCGGATCAGGTCGTCGTAGTACGCCAGCTCGCGGGCGTCGCGCACGCCGCGGCGCGGTTCGACGCGGGACCACTCGATCGAGGTGCGGAAGACGTTGACGCCGAGGCCCCTGGCCCGCTGGACGTCCTCGGGGTAGCGGTTCCGGAAGTCCACCGAGTTCCTGTACGGGTCCTTGATCCCGTAGGCCTTGCGGTCGACGTACCGGGTCCAGTTGCTGTCGGGGAACGACCCCTCGGACTGGAACCCCGACGTCGACACCCCGAACATGAACCCCTTGGGGAACTTGCCCCCCAGGGCGTCCGCGGCCCCGGCCCGCGCGGCGGCGGGGGGCTGGGCGGCCGTCATCACCACCGCGGCTGACAGGGCGAGAGCGGATAGGACGTGCGCGACTCGGGGCCTGCCCAACACGGGATCTCCCTCCGGAGAACAGATGTGAATCTGCTTCGGATGACAGGTGGGCACGGGTGCGCTGTCAATGCCGCCCCCGGTGACGCTTCGGTGGCCCGCCCCCGACACCGGGGCTCGGGTACTCAGACGGGTTGCGGCACCGGGTGAGTAGGGATCCCCGCGCTCGTACTCAGGCGCGGGCGTCCAGCGCGGCGCAGAGTTGTCCCATGAACGGATTCCTGCAGCTCAAGGGAACGACCGCATTCTTCATCCAGGCGATCATCTCGTTCGCCGTCGCGGTGACCGCGATGACGCTCGGCATCGTCTACATGCCCGCGCCGGTGTGGATCCGCGCCTTCCTGGCGCTGGGCGGGCTCTACCTCATCACCTCGACCTTCACCCTGGCCAAGGTCATCCGGGACCGGCAGGAAGCCGGCGCCATGGGCGGCCGCCCGGAGGGCGTCCCGCCGGTGCTGCCGCCGAACGCGCCGTACGTCGACCCGTCGGGCGCCGCCTCCTGGAGCTGACCGGCCCCGTGAAGCCGACCGGCCTCCTGGAGCCGACCGGCATGGGCCGGACAGATTCGGACGACCCTTGGACGTGCCCTGAACGCGCGATCACGATTGGCCGCATCGGGCCAAAGGACGTACCGCCCGAATGTGACCACGGAGCCGACAAACCGCCCGACACCCACCCCCTTGGCACCCACGCCCCAGCGCCCGCCACCTGGCGGGCGCTTTTCGCGTCCGCGACGAGCTCGGACGATCCAAAAATTGATCACCTCACTCCGCCCGCAGCGATTTCCGGCAAACACCCCCTAAATGCCGGAGCGTGGCCCATTGTGGCCGCCATCACGGGCCGGTAAAGGGTCTGGCCACTGGGACGCTTACCATCACGGTGGGTAATCACAATTCCTCATCCGAAAGTCTTTACTGACTTCTACGTCATTGCCGCTCCCGCGGCGGTCTGGTTAATGTGTTCCGCGAGCGGCGAAGGGGTCGCTGAACAACCGAAGAACGGGTCCGCCGCGACCATGTGCCCCGCGTACATGGTCTTCGACAAGCGCGTCCACAGACCGGCGCCATCACGGCCGACCAGCCGAGTCCATGCAGACCAGAGGCATGGAGCCGGACGCCCGCCGCCCCCGGAAGCCATCCCGGGCGGGCCGCGGAGGAGTCATCGCCGAAACCGAATCACGTTTGTGTATTTCGGCCGCCCGGCAGGCGAGAAAACGAGGTTAGGAGCAATCCTGAACACCTTGGGAATCCCCTTTTCGTCCCGTGCCACCGCTTTGCTCCTCCGCGGCTGCGCTCTGGGCACGGCCGCCGCGGCGGGAGCACTGGCGCTGCCGGCCACCTCGATGGCCTCGGCGACCGCCCCGCGAAGGCCGGCGACCACCGCGAAGGCCGCGAACACACCGGCCGCGGTCGCCGCCGCCCGATCGAAGGCCCAGTCGAGAAAGGCCAGGCAGAAGCACCGCGCCGCGGCGGCGGTGACCTATGCCTCCCGGCAGATCGGCGACCGTTACCGCTACGGCGGCACCGGCCCGGGGTCCTGGGACTGCTCGGGCCTGGCCGGTGGATCGTGGCGCAAGGCCGGCGTGAGACTGCCGCGCACCACGCACTCGATCTACCGGGCGGTGAAGTACAGGGTCTCCTGGAAGGGGGCCGTCAAGGGTGACCTGCTGTTCTTCTACACCGGCAAGAGCCACATGGGCATCTACGTGGGCCGGGGCTACATGATCCACGCACCCAGCTCCGGCAAGCGGGTGAAGAGGGTGAAATTGTCGGGTTACTACAAGCGGCACTTCAGTGGGGCGGTCCGCCCCGGCTACTGACCGTGACGTTCGCCTGCCGCTTTTCGATCAGCAAAAGCGCCGCGACACAACGCTGTGCGCCCGGCACGGATCGTGTCGGGCGCGCAGTGAGGTCGATCACCCAATTCACCCCGAATCCCCCACGAGTCAGGGGTTGGAAGTCAAATGTGAGCCACATCACAATGGCGTCACATCGCCGATATCCGTGCAGGCGGAGCGCTGAATACCCGGTATGCGAGTAACGCCCCGCCCACCGCTTCGACGGTCCGTGATTTGCCGGATATGGCGGGGCGTGGCTACGTTCTAGCCGTTCCGCAGGGCAATGGTGGCCCTGCAGATAACAGAACAACATCAACGCCGACGAGCGGCAGCGGTGCCCCCAGCCTTCCCACCGCGTGAGCATCCGCCGTCGACGGCCGCGTCCGCGCAGACCAGAAGCGCGGAGCCGGAAGTGCCGACCGTTCCCGGATGTCCCGTTCAGACATGCCCGGAACCGCGGCGCGCAGCATCCCCAGACCTCACGGCGGTCCATGCCGCCGGGGTTCCGGGCTGCCCGGTAGGCACCATCAGCTAGGTCAGGAGTCGTCCTGCATACCCCTCGAATCCCCCTCAAGACGTTCACCGGTGGCATCACGCTGGGCACCGCGGCCACGCTGGGAGCCTCGCTCCTGGTGGCCGGGCCGGTGAACGCGTCCGCTCCGCAGACCGCCACCGCACCGGCGGCGGTCCAGCTGAGCGCTGCGGGCACGAAGGCGAAGCTGTCCAAGAAGCAGCGGCTGGAGCGCCAGAAGAAGCGCGCCGCGTACGCCGTCAAGTACGCGCACAAGCAGATCGGCGACCGCTACCGCTACGGCGGCACCGGCCCGGGCTCCTGGGACTGCTCGGGCCTGGCCGGCGGGTCGTGGCGCAAGGCCGGCGTGAAGCTGCCGCGCACCACCCAGCAGATCTACCGGGCCGTGAAGTGGAAGGTGTCCTGGAAGAAGGCGCGCAAGGGTGACCTGCTCTTCTTCTACGGCGGCAAGAGCCACATGGGCATCTACGTGGGCAAGGGCTACATGATCCACGCGCCCAGCTCCGGCAAGCGGGTGAAGAAGGTCAAGCTGAAGGGCTACTACAAGCGCAACTTCTCCGGCGCCGTCCGCCCCGGCTACTGACCGGGCGCACGCCGAAGGACCCCGTGAGGGCGCCCCGGTGGCCGACGAAGCCCACCGGGGCGCCCCACACCCCACATCTCCCCTTCCATCCTCCGGTCGTCATCGTTCAGGCGGCCCCGGCGGCCGCGGCGGCCTCGGCGGCCTCGATGCTGGGGTAGTCGGTGTAGCCGCGGTGGTCGCCGCCATAGAAGGTGGCCTTGTCGGCCTCGTTGTACGGGCCACCGGCCCTGATGCGGGCGGGAAGGTCCGGGTTGGCGAGCCACAACTCGGCGAACGAGACCGCGTCGGCGACGCCCTCGCGTACCGCGTCCGCGCCGTCCTCCGGCCGCGACGGGAACGAGTCCGGCTTCGGGTGCGCGTTCAGGATCAGCGTGCCCGGCCACTCCGCCCGGATCAGTCTGGTGATGTCGCGGGTGACGAGCTCCATCACGTGGACGTACGCCAGCCCGAGCGGCGCCAGCTCCCGGACCAGCGCCGGGTACAGATCGGCCGTGTCGCTCTCGGTGATGCCGTTGGCGGTGTTGCCGGGCGACATCCGGATGCCCACCCGCTCGGGGCCGATGGCGTCGCCGACCGCGCGGGCGACCTCCACGGCGAACCGGATCCGGTTCGCGATCGAGCCGCCGTACGCGTCGGTGCGGCGGTTGCTGCCGTCCGCCAGGAACTGGTGGATCAGGTAGCCGTTCGCCCCGTGCAGCTCGACCCCGTCGAAACCGGCCGCGATCGCGTTGCGTGCCGCCGAGGCGAAGTCCTCGACCGTCCGGCCGATCTCCCGCAGCGTCATCTCCCGCGGCTCCGGATGCGCGAGCATGCCCTCGTCGGGCGTGTAGAGCACCTCGCCCGACGCGATCGCGGACGGCCCGTGCGGCAGCGCGTCGTCCGGGTACAGGTAGGGGTGGCCGACCCGGCCGCCGTGCATGATCTGGGCGAAGATCCGGCCGCCCTTGGCGTGCACGGCATCGGTCACCGCCCGCCAGGCCGCCACCTGGTCGTCGTCGTGCAGCCCCGGGGTGTCGATGTACCCCTGGCCGATCACGCTGGGCTGGGTGCCCTCGGTGATGATCAAACCGGCCTCGGCGCGCTGGGCGTAGTACTCCACGGTCAGCTCGTCCACCTTGCCCGAGTCGTACGCGCGGCTCCGGGTCATCGGCGCCATCACCAGGCGGTTGGGCAGGCTCAGCGCTCCCACGTTCACGGATTCGAACAGCTCGTCCATCTCGGGTCTCCAGTCGTTTCTCAGCACGTTCTGACTGGTCACGAACCTACGGAGCACCACATACGGGCCGAATCCGTAAAGCTTCGGTAGTGGGCCCCGTAGTTTTGAGATGTGCTCTACGGACGTGAGGCCGAGCAGGGACGGCTCGCCGGACTGGTGAACGAGGCCCGTACCGCCCGGCGCAGCGGTGCCCTGGTGCTGCGCGGCGAAGCGGGCATCGGCAAGTCCGCGCTGCTCGACTGGCTCGCCGCGGAGGCCGCCGGTGTACGGACCGTGCTGCGCGCCACCGGCTTCGAGAGCGAGAGCAGCCTGGCCTCCGCCGGCCTTCATCAGCTGCTCTGGCCCGTGCGCGACCGCATCGACGACCTGCCCGCCCCGCAGGCGACGGCCCTGCGCCGGGCACTCGGTATGGCCGACGGCTTCAACCCCTACGGCACGTTCCCGAACGCACCCCCAAGCACCCACAACACGAACGTGACCATCCAGACCGCCGGCGCGGACGGCCAAGGCAGGCTCCCAGGCGCGGGCGCCTCCACGAACGGCGCGGGGGCGGTCGCCTCGAACGGCGAGCGGGCCCACGGCGGTGAGGCTTACCCGGACGGGGGGCAGGGGCGGTTCCTCAGCGGGCTGGCGGTGTTGACGCTGCTCTCCTGCATGGCCGACGACGGGCCGGTGCTCTGCCTGGTCGATGACGCGCAGTGGCTCGACAACACGACCACCGACACGTTGCTCTTCGCGGCGCGGCGGCTGGCCGCCGAGGGCGTGGTGATGGTGTTCGCGGTCCGGGAGGACGGCTTCACCGGCACCGGGCTCCCGGAGGTCCAGCTGTCCCGGCTGAGCCGCCCGGACGCCGAACGGGTGCTGGACGGGCAGGACCTCGCCGCGCTCACCGCGACCACCCGCGACCGCGTCCTCGCCGAGGCGGACGGCAACCCGCTGGCGCTGATCGAGTTCGGCTCCGCGCCACGGGCCGGGACGTCCGGGGCGGTCACCGTGCCGTCGCCGCTGCCGGTCGCGGAACGGGTGGCCGCCGCGTTCCGGGCGCAGATCGCCCGGCTGCCGGAGAAGACGCGGCTGATGTTGCTGATCGCGGCCGCCGAGGGGCGCGGCTACCTGCCCGCCACGCTCGGCGCCGGGGAGCTGCTCGATGCCGGGCTGGCCGACCTGGAGGACGCCGAACGGGCCCGGCTCGTGTCGATCACCGGAACCTCGGTGTCGTTCCGGCACCCGCTGATCCGTTCGGCGACCTATCAGGGGGCGTCCGCCGCGCGCCGGATCGAGGTCCATCGGGCGCTGGCCGACAGCGCCACCGACCCCGACTGCCGCGCCCGGCACCGCGCGGCGGCGGCGATGTCCCCGGAGGAGCCGGCCGCCGCCGATCTCGAGGCCGCGGCGGAACGTGCGCTGGGCCGGACCGGGTACGCCACCGCGGCCTCGCTCCTCCAGCAGGCGGCCGATCTGTCCCCCGCCACCGCCGACCGCGTCCGCCGCCTGAGCGCCGCCGCCTCCGCCGTCCTGCGGGCCGGCCGGCTCGCGGTCGCCGAGGAGCTGGCGGCGACGGCGGAGAAGTACGCCGAGTCCCCGGCCGAGCACGCGCGGCTGGCCCGCATCCGCGCGGCCGTGGAGTTCGAACGCGGCGAGCAGCCCGGCGCCGCCCGCCTCCTGCTCGAGTCGGTCGAGCATGCCGCCCCCGAGGACGTCCCCGGCATGCTCCGTACCGGCGCCACGTACGCCTGGAGCTGCGGCGACGTGACCACCATCAGGCGCAGCGCCGAGCTGCTCCGCGCCGGCGGCCACGACGACAAGGCGGTGCGGGGTCTGGCCCACGTGGTCGAGGGCGGCTACGCGCACGGGCTTCCGCTGCTCGCCGAACTGCTCGCCGAGGCCCGCCGCACCCCGCCCGCCACCACGGAGGAACGGCTGCACGTCATCAACTGCGGGCTGATCCTCGGCGACGACGCCGCCACGCTCGACCTGGCCGCCGCCGAAGCCCGCCGCCTGCGCCGCGACGGCCTGATCGGCGCGCTCCCGGACGCCCTGCAAGCGCTCGCCCAGGTCCAGGTCACGGCCGGACGGCACCGGGACGCCGAGGCCACCGCCGCCGAGGGCGTCACCATCGCCCGGGACACCGGCATGGCGGCGCGCGAGGGCCGCATCGGCGTCGTCCTCGCCCGGATCGCCGCGATCGAGGGCGACGAGGAACGCCTGCGCTCGCTGGTCGAGCAGGCGCCCGTCGCGGGCGGCTGCGGCCTGGCCGAGGTCGCTGTGAGCCTGCTCGACCTGGGCCTCGGCCGGTACGAGCAGGCGCTGCGCCGCCTCGGCGAGATCGCCGGGGACCCGCGCCGCCACACCTCGACCGGCCTGCTCGCCGCCGCCGACGAGGTCGAGGCCGCCATGCGGCTCGGCCTGCCCGATCGTGCCCGCGAGCCGTTCGCCAGGTTCCGCGCCTGGGCGGACGCCGGGCGCCTCCCCTGGGCCCTCGCGGTGGCCGCCCGCTGCGAGGCCCTCGTCTCCGACTCGGGCGAGGCGTACGAGAACGCCCTGACCCTGCACGAACGCGACGGCGCCCGCGACGGCGGCCGCCCGTTCGAACGGGCCCGCACCGAGCTCCTCTACGGCGAGTGGCTGCGCCGGGCCCGCCGCCGCGCCGACGCCCGCGTCCCGCTCCGTTCGGCCCTGGAGATCTTCGAACGCCTGAAGGCCGCGCCGTGGGCCGAGCGCGCCCGCGCCGAACTGCGCGCGACCGGCGAGACGGTCACCGCGTCCGCCACGTACGAGAAGGCCGTGGCGCCCGACCTGCTCGACCGCCTCACGCCGCAGGAACTCCAGGTCGTCCGGCTCGCCGCCGACGGCATCAGCAGCCGCGAGATCGCCGCGCAGCTGTTCCTCAGCCCGCGCACCGTCGAGTACCACCTCTACAAGGCGTATCCCAAGCTCGGCGTCTCGTCCCGCCGCGAGCTGCACAAACTCCGCCTCGCGCCCACCGAACGCTGACCTCCGGCGCCGCCGGCGCCGCGGCCCGGCCTCAGCCCATGATCGCGTAGACCGTCGTGGCCCGCGCCGCGATCTCGCCGTCCCCGTCGCCCGTCATCTCGACGTCGGCGAACGCCAGCGTCCGGCCGATCTTGCTGAGCCGTGCCGTCACCAGCAGGTCCTTGCCCACGATCGGCCGCTGGAAGGACGTCGACAGCTGCACGGTGGTCATCGGCACGAACCCGCCCCGGGCCGCCGAGATCGCGATCACCGTGGCCGTGTCGGCCGCCGCCATCATCGCCTGGCCGCTGAGCCCGCCGCCCTCCCGCGCGAGCCGGTCCGACCAGGGCAGCCGCAACGTGGCCGCGCGCTCCTCCACCGCCTCCACGGTCAGCCCCAGGTCGAGCACCCAGGCCGCGAAGTTGTCCTTCAGGATCTCGTCGCCTTCGGCGGGCTGCATCGTCACCCCGTCATGATGCACGCTGAAGGCATGCTTGAGGAGATCTTCCTGCCCGCCACCTACGCCACGGGCGTTCCTTACGACACGTTCGCCCGCCTGCGCGCCGAATCTCCCGTCTGCTGGATCCCCGAGCCGCCCGTCGGCGCCTGGCCGGCCGGCACCGGCTACTGGGCCGTCTTCCGGCACGCCGACGTCAAGCACGTGCTGCGTTCGCCCGACCTCTTCTCCTCGAACCTCGGCGCCACCCAGATCCGCGACCCCGACACGCCCGAGGACCTGGCGTTCGTCCGCGCCATGATGCTCAACCAGGATCCCCCCGAGCACTCCCGCCTGCGCCGCATCGTCGCCGCCGCGTTCACCCCCCGCGCCGTCCGCGCCCTGGAGGAGACCATCGGCGAACGGGCCCGCACCCTGGTCAACCCCGGCGAGGTCGACTTCGTCGCCCTGGTCTCGGACCTCCCCGTCTGGACCCTGGCCCACATCATGGGCGTCCCCTCCGAGGACCGCGCCCTCCTGTACGACTGGGCCTCCCGGGTGATCGGCTACCAGGACGCCGACTACGCCACCCTCTCCACGGCCGCCGACGGCCTCTCCCCCATGGCCCAGGCCGCGCTGGCCCACCGCCCCACCACCATGACGCGCCCGGACGGCCGCCCGGTGAACCCCCGTTCCCGCGCCGCCCTGGCCGACATGTTCGCCTACGCCCACGCCCTGGCCGCCAGGCCCGCCAACGCCGGCAGCGTCATGTCCCGCATGCTGGCAGGCGGCCTCACCCAGGACGAGTTCGAGAACATGTTCTTCCTCTTCGCCGTGGCCGGGAACGAGACCCTCCGCAACGGCATCCCCGGCGGCCTCCTCACCCTCCTGGAGCACCCCGCCCAGCTCTCCAAGCTCCGCGGCGACCCCTCCCTCCTCCCCACCGCCATAGAGGAGATGCTCCGCTACTGGCCACCGGTCCTCGACTTCCGCCGTACCGCCACCCGGCCCCTGACCCTCTCCGGCCGGCACATCGACGCCGGCGACAAGGTGGTCGTCTACCACGCCTCCGCCAACCGCGACGAGACCGTCTTCGCCTCCCCCGACACCTTCGACATCACCCGTTCCCCCAACGACCACGTCAGCTTCGGCTTCGGCCCGCACTTCTGCCTGGGAGCCCACCTGGCCCGCACCCAGATGCGCGCGATCTTCAGCAACCTCCTCCCCCTGAAGATCCACCTCTCCGGCACCCCGACCCGCCTGGCCTCCAACTTCCAGAACGGATTGAAGACCCTCCCGGTAACACTCACCCGCTAGGGTCACCGCCCATGAGCTTCACCGCCTGGCTGTGGGACGCGAGCGCCGGCATCTACGAACAGATCCGCCTCCACCCGTTCCTCCAGGGCCTCACCACCGGCAAGCTCGACCGCGACGCCTTCCGCTTCTACGTCATCCAGGACAGCCACTACCTCAAGGACTACGCCCGCACCCTCGACCTCGTCGCGGCCAAGGCCCCGACCCCCGCCGAGGCCACCCTCTTCGCCGAGCACGCCACCAACGCAGCCGCCGTCGAACAGACCCTCCACGCCACCTTCCTCGCCGAGCTGGGCGACGTCACCGAACCCCCGGCCCCCACCACGGTCGCCTACACCAACTTCCTCCTGGCCTCCGCCTACGCCGGCTCCTTCGGCGAGGCCGTCGCCGCCGTCCTCCCCTGCTACTGGATCTACGCCAAGGTCGGCGAGGAGCTCCTCACCGCCTCCTCTCCCGACCCCCTCTACGCCCGCTGGATCGCCACCTACGCCGCCCCGGACTTCCAGCGGCTCGTCACCTCCGTCCTGGAGATCACCGAACGCCACGCCGCCACGCTCTCCCCCTCCGACCACGAACGCATGCGCCAGCGCTTCATCACGGCCGCCCGCTACGAGTGGATGTTCTGGGACGCCGCCTACCGCCAGCAACGCTGGCCGGTCAGCCCCGAGCATTACTGATGTGCAAGGAGCCAGTCGTGGCCTCTACACTCGGGGCGAGCGGGGTCGGTAGCTCAATTGGCAGAGCTCCGGACTTTTAATCCGTAGGTTGTGGGTTCGAGTCCCACCCGACCCACCCACTCTGACCAGCCCAAACGCGAGAATGCCCCATTTTGCACACCTCCCGCCATGTCCCACTTTGTTCCCGTGGCTGCTCGATGCCTGCTCGCGGGCACGGACCGGGCCTGGTCGGGCCCGTTTTCGGGGTCGTCACCCAGGCTTGGGGAGAAATCAATCGCGGTTCCGGGCGAAGCGCCGGCCGCACGTACAAGACCGACCAGGGCACACCGGCCAGCGCCGACATCAAGTCAGGTAGCGCCTTCAAGGGCTGGGACACCCTGAACGGCGCTCGGGTCGCCAAGCGGTCCGAGGCGCAACCGGGCCTCAAGGCATGCTCGGGGCTTCCCGAGAAAAGCTGGAAGACCAACACCGGCGCTCTGAATCGCGTTCAGGGCGACTTCGCGTTCCGCGTCCGCAGCAACGAGGGACGCCACGGGGTCCTCAACATCGCCGAGGTCCCCAAACCCTCACAATTCATCCTGTGGAAGACCGGTGAGGGTGTGTCAAGTTAACGGTTGATCTTGGTTGTTGGGGTGTTCAGTTGGCGGTCGGGGTGAGTCGGCCTTGCGGATCTCGACGTCGAAGCCGAGGAAGGGCACGAACTCGACCCAGGCGTCCGACCAGAGCTTGATGATCGCCGGATACTTCCCGCTCCAGGCCTCCTGGAACTCCAGGAACCGTTCCTCGGCCGCTTCCTGGCTCGGCGCCGTGTAGATATCGGCTTGAGCGCCTTGGCGATCTTGTCCCAGTACTGACGCGCCGCGTAACGGAAAGCTGTTGCGCAGCAGGGGAACGGTGCAAGTCTGGACAATCGTGCGAGTCCAGACGGTCTGCACCGCCTCGGGCCGGCCCTTGAGGCCGTCGCAGACCAGCATCAGCACGTCCTGAACGCCGCGGTTTCTTCAGCTCGGTGAAAACGTGCAGCCAGCACTTGGCGCCCTCGCCGCCGTCGCCGACCCAGATGCCGCGAGGACACCGTCCTCGGCCTCCCCTGCACCGTCTACGCCCTGGACCGAGACGACTTCCCCTCCCCCTGAACGCCGACCGCCGCCCAAGCAACAACAGCCCTCACGCAGGCACACCGCCCCTGGAAGGCACCCGATCGGAGCGCCTGGCACGTTCACCGGACCCACTCGTAGTCGCCGTCCGAATCCCATCCGGCGTCCCGCTCGTCGCAACCGAGAAGGTCGTTCAGATTTGCCGTCGGTGAGTTCACCGTCTCGTCCACGGTCCTTCGACCTGCTGCCGCGTATCCGCAACTGGCACGACCTGATCTTCTACCGGCCCGACGAGGGAAGCCGCTACGCCCACATCGACTCGCTGTTCGGCGACAAGGTGGTCGACTGGGGCCTGATCGAGAACCACTGGCCCGATCTGCTGCGCACCGCGATCTCGATCCGGGAGAAACAAGCTGTCGTCGGTGACGCTGCTGCGCCAACTGGGCAACCACTCCCGCAAGAACCGGCTCTACCGCGCCTTCCGCAAGCTCGGCCGCGCGATCCGCACCATGAGTCTGCTGCGCTATCTGTCCGAGCCCAAGTTGCGTGAGTAGATCACCCGAGCTTGTCCTACCGTTTTGATGCGGGTCCGATCTGGTCGTTCGTAGGATCCGGGGGGCCTGGGAGCCGGGGGTATGGCTGTGAGACCACTACCTGGCAATCATGAAACCCCAGCTCACAGCCACCAACTGAGGTCTCCACCCGACCCGGGGCGGCTCATCACCGCGAAATCCGCCGGGCGCAAGGTCTTCGGCTCGCCACCGCAGACGTCTCCGTCTCACTTGACCTCTTGCGCGTCAGTCCGGCAGCCAGTGCAGCTCGTGCGCCAGGGTTTTGGCGACGGCACGGATGCGGCGGTGTAGCGGCGACTGCTCGCGTGGGAGGACCAGGTGGAACGTCAGGCTGGGCGCGCCCCGCAGCGGTCGCCAGGTGAGACCGGCCGGTGATGCCGTGACCGCGGCTTCTCCGGCCGGGGCGAGGGTGACCCCGTCGCGCAGGTCGCGCTGAGACATGTCGAAAGAGACTGCGGGCGTGTGGAATCGGGGGTGTGGTCGGGTGTCTCGGAACAGTGCGGACAGCTGATCGTGGATCACGGGGTTGGCCGCACGGTCCGGGAGTCGCAGCGGATACGCGGCCGCGTCGGCGATCTCGATCTCCGGGTATTCGGCCAGCGGATGGTGCTGCGCCAACTGGACCCCGACGCGCGCACGCCGCAGCAGGAACCGGCGCACGCCACGGCCCGGCTGTTCACCGCGGGTGATCCCGGCATCGATGCGACCGTCGGCGACCGCGTGGGAGATCTCCGGTGTCGCCATCGGGACCGCGCCGACCTCGAGTCCGCTGTTGCCGCGAATCAGCCTGTCCACCAGGGCCGGTGCCGTCTCGGCCCCGGCGCTGAGGCTGTATCCGATGCGCAGCGTGCCCAGTTCACCGGCCGCCGCGCTCCGGGCGGTGTCCCATGCCCGGTCCAGCGCCGCCAGCGCGGGCGGCGCGGACTCCGCCAAAGCCGCACCGGCCGTGGTCAATACGACGCTACGCGTGTTGCGGACCAGCAGGGCCGTACCGAGTTCCGCCTCCAATCGGCGCATCCGGGCGCTGAGTGCGGGCTGTGCGATACCGATCCGTGCGGCCGCGCGGGTGAAGTTCAACTCCTGCGCCAGCACCAGGAAGTACCGCAGGCTCACCGTATCCGGCGCCACGTGACCTCCCCGCCAATTGATAACGATCCGTTCTGACTCTATCCCGTACCGGTCTTTCCCTCGACCGGACATCAAGCCCTAACCTGCGCATATGACGATTCAACTGACCGCAGTACCCGTCGGCGGGATCGATCGATCTGAGTGTCAATTCGAAGTCGGACGTGTCCGGCCGAGCACAGGAGGTTTCCATGACTAAGGGCTACTGGGTCAGTGTCTACCCCGCCATTTCCGGCCCTGAGGGGCTGACTGCCTACGACAAGCTGGCCGGTCCGGCTGTCCAGGCCGGGGGCGGGCGCAACCTGTCCCTCCTCCCGTCCCGTGGCGGTCGAGTCGTCGCCCACGAGGCCGGAATCACGCAACGCGTCGTTCTGATCGAGTTCGACAGCTTTGAACAGGCCGTCGCGGCATACGAGAGCGAGGCATACCAGAAGGCGCTGGTGGCCCTCCCCGGCGGCGTCGAGCGCGACTTCCGCATCATCGAAGGCATCGACTGACCGGCGGGCACAGCCATCGCTGAGCATCCGTCACCTGATACGCACGCCACCGGCGGTGCGGTCATCATCCACTATCCGGTGCAGGACGGCACCGGCTGAGGCAGGACGGTATGCTCCGGGACGCGTTCGGCCGGCCGTTGCGGCCAGGTCCGGCGACGGCGAAACGCCGTTCGCGGTTGCCGGTTCGTTGAGCGTCAAAGGTGGGCCGATGTCCTGGCCGGATGTCACGGTGGTTGATGCGTGCGTGCGGCGCGACAGCCGGGGCGGCAGCCCCACGGCCGTCACCGACGACGACCCGGCGGCGACGGACGCGGACCGGCGTGCGGTCGCTGCTGCGGCCGGCACCTCGCACGCTGCGTTCCTCGGCCCGGGGCGGACGCCGGACGGTGGCCGGCCGGTCCGGTTCTTCACCGCCACCACCGAACTGTCCGGCTGCGGCCATGGCACCGTTGCCGCGCAGGCCGTCCGGTTGACCCGCACCGCGCTGGGCGAACTGAACGACCGCCAACACACCGGCGGGCGCACGTTCGACACCGTCGCGATCCGCCGCCCCTCCGGCATCGAGGTGTGGTTCGACCAGGGCCTCGTCGCGCTACGTCACCCGGCACCGGACGAGCGCGCCGCGATCGTCGCCGCGCTCGGGCTCACCGCGGACGACCCGCATCCGACCGACGCGCCACGGATCGCCGCGCCCGGCGCACCACGCATGCTGGTGCCGGTCCACGACCGGTCGGCGCTGCTCCGAGTCCACCCACACCTCGGCAGGCTGACAGCGGCGTGCCAGCGGTACGGGCTCCTCGGCTGTTTCGTGTACGCACCGCCGGTGGGCGACCAACCGGGTGCGGCGCGGATGTTCGCGCCGGCGATCAATGTCGACGAGGACGTCGCCAACGCCAACAGCACCGGCTGCCTGGCCGCCCACCTGCTCGACACGACAGGGGCACAGACGGTCGCGATCGAGGTGGAGCAGGGCGACACCCTCGGCCGACCGGCCAGCGTGCTCGCTTCGGCCCGACGCGGGCCAGCGGGCATCACGACCCGGGTCGGCGGGTTAGCGGTGGTCCGCGACGGACACCGAGGCGACAACTAGACCTGTTGTCGAGGTAGGCGATGGTGGCCTGGATCAGGTGCAACGCCAGGGTGGACACCTCGACGTGCTCGCGATCGTCGCCGGTCAGGTCGCCGGCCTTGCCATAGAAGCCAGCACAAGATCGAACACCCCGGCCGAGCCCCACCGAAAGATCAATCAGCAGCGAGCGGTCGTGCCATAGGCACTGAACCGGACTCTGAAGGATAGACGCCTAGTTAAATGACAAGCTCAGGCGACCGTTCCGCCCGCGTTGCGGATCAACCGCTGAAGCACCTTGACCGTGGTGACGTAGTCCGCGTCGTCGATGCCTTCGTGGAGGGCGGCGCGGACCGCGGGGGCGTTGCGTGCGAGGTCGACGCGCGCTTGTTCCCCCTCCTCGGTGAGCCACAGCCGGTCCTCGGCGTCCCGGCTCAGCCAGCCACGTTCCAGGAGCGCCTCGGCCTCTGCCGCCAGGTCGTCCTCGGGCCGGATGTAGGAGGCCATGGCCTCTCGCAGCTCGGGCAGGGTCATCCCGTCGCCGGTGGGCGAGATGTCATTCACCGACAGGTTGCGCAGCAGCCAGAACTGGGGCTGGGTGTAGCCCTTCTCGGCCTGTCGGGCCCGGGTGTACGCAATCAGCGCCTCGTAAGCGACACCGGTCCAGTACGCGGCGGGCTGTCCGGCGAGTTCGGCGTCGGGGATCTGCTGGATCGTCATGGGACGCTCCTCCTGGTACCGCGGTGTGGGACCTGCACGGTCGTACAGGTCGCGTGGAGACCGTATGACCTCAAGTTTGGTTGAGGGCAAGGTGGTGATCATCTAGACGCTGTCGGCGACAACACAGTGAAGCCGTGATCACTTGCTCGGGGATCACCCAGACGGCCGCTTCACCTGAGCCCGGCACGCACCGGTTTCGTGATGAGGGCGGTGAGCGGTCCCGAGCGGACGACCGTGCCCCCGGCGGACTCGGGGCTGCTTCTTCAAGGGCAGGTTCGGATGTGCTGTCACAGCGTGATCGCGGACGGTCTGCCGATAAGACCTGCACCTTGAGAGACCAGCACGACATCCCGTCCGAGGGCCGTGCACCAGGGCCCTCGACATACGGTCGAATCAGGCGGGTAGGCCGTACCTCCAGGAGGCGGTGGTTGCCTTCCGCCTTCCCGCGAAAGCGCAGGATCGGGAAGCATGCCCTCCCGGCCTTCGGTTTCCGTCGACTGATCACCCTCTTCGTGCAGCGTCCATCCCCGGCGGTGACCAGACGCGCTGTTTGGTCCGATGGGACTTCGGTCTAGGGGAACCGTAGGCTGGCGGTCACCGCTGTCCCATCGGCGGGACACCTCGCGCGTGCGTGGACGGCGCGGTTGCGCAAGATCAAACGCATACAGGGCTCCCCCGTCCTGCTCTTCTGCTTTGTCGGCGGACCCACCTACGCCGGACAGGTGATCTGCTGCCCCTGACGTCTGTTCACGGCCAGGCTCACTGAAGTGGCCGCGGACGGTCCCGTGCCCACAGCCGAAGTTCTTCAAGGGTGTGGGCGGCCAGAGCGGCGATGAACACCGAGCAGTGCCATCCGTCGAAGTCCGTCAGCGAGGAATGCCCAAAGACACTCTCCGTAAGCTCGTCCATCATGTCGCTGTCCTCGGCGTCGGCCTGGATCTCCTCGGCCCAGGCACGCCGGTCATCCAGCAAGCGGATGACCAGGGTGAGACCTTCAGGACCGCCCAACAACTCCTCGCTCTCGTGGAGCGCTTTCAAGGGAGGGTGGATGTGCACGCCTGGCGCTGAACACTCCGCTATGGACAGTGTGGCGGCCACGAATCTCAAGGCCTCGGTCACCTCGTCAAGGACGATGGAATCCCGCAGCCCATACACGATAGGGAACCGGCCCACGTACACGGCGAGCAAGAGTGCGGGCACGTCCTGGTGACGCGGGTCTTCGTGTAGACGATCGGCCACCCAGCCCACCACCTCATCGATATCCCAGAGGCCGTACCCATGGACGGCTTGATCCAGATCAGAAGCCAGTTTTTCGCGATCAAAGGTGCCATCCGCGTTAAGGTACACCGAATTCCCTTCTCTATCAGGACGGACCATGCCATATCTTCTCAGGCATTAAAGTAGATGGGATTCCCTTCAGGAAATCAGGTCGGGAGCCTCCACGGTGAAACGGACGGGTGGAACATCTCCATCAAAATGGGCGCCCGGGACCGGGGACAGGCGTCATCTTCGCCTACGACAACGGCATCGTCAGCCGGGGCTGACGCCGCAGGGCCGGCTGCGGGGCATGCCGTCTGGCACCGGGCCTTCGCTCGGGGGTAATGCCCAGGTCAGAGCGGGTGCGCTTCAGGGATCTGAATCCCGAATTCGCGAATCGAGCACTGGCACACGTCCACGCGCCGTAGTGCCCGCCTTTGGGGCGGAATGGATCTCCAGGTGGTCGCCGATGGCCTCAAGCCGGTCCCGCATGTTGCGAAGTCCGGAGCCGGACGTGGCGGACCCGCGCGTCGAAGCCGAGGCCGGGATCTGACACCGAGAACTCCAGAACGCCGCCGTCGCAGGTCAGCCTCAATCGAGGCAGGCACATGCCGGCGTACTTCGTCGCGTTCTGCAGGGCCTCAAGGCAGCAGAAGTACACCGCCGTCTCGACCTCAGGCGCGAAGCGGCGCGCGACCAGCTCGGGCGAGACCGAGATCTCCGCCGGGACGACCGTCCAGCTCGTCCGGCCTGTGGCGCAATCGGGGACGTGGTCGAACGCGCTGCTGGTGCTCGTCCCCGCGAGTCCGCCGGTACCGGGTCGGCTCACCGCCGCCGCCGACAGCACCGTGAGCAGACAGAACGCACCGCCGGGCACGGTGATGAGCAGCACGTCCTCCAGGCCGTCGATCACCGGCCGGAACGAGCCCGGATGCCGGTCGGTCGAGACGATCGCGAAGCACACCACCGCGACGGCCAGGTCGGCGGCCGATAGCCAGGCAACGGCAGGCCACAGCCGGGGACCACGCCGTCGTGTTCGGTTCGTGTCACTCGGCGGTTGCCCGCTCTCTCGCGACGCCGTCAGCCGGCCTCTTGCTCGCCGGCGACGTGACCGCTGCCTGCTTGCTCGGCGCATCGGCGTCGACGTCCGGGCTTGAGGTCCGCTACGGTTTATTGTGATACTCGGAGTATCTGAGATTCCTAGTATCGAAAATCGGAACGGATGGCGAAGCTGCTCCTCGTCGGCGGCGGGATGGACGACGGAAAGAGGAGACGATGACCGAAGAGACGATGGTCGCCGCGGGTGGGGGTAAGCGGCTTTCGTTGGATGGGCGTGCGTTGACGCGGCGTGTGGGTCTGGCGTTGCCGGCGGAGTTGCCGTTGGGTTCGTGGGTGGACATCGGGCGGCAGATCGGTGTGATCGCGGATGCGTCGGCGTGGTGGCTGGGTGATTGGCTGGTGTACGGCCAGCGGTGCTATCCGGATCGTTACCAGCGCGCTATCGATCAGACCGGGCTGTCGTATCAGACGCTGCGCAACTATGCCTGGATCGCCCGGCGGTTCGCGGTGTCCCGCCGGCGGGACACCCTGAGCATGCAGCATCACGCGGTCGTCGCCGCGCTGGGCGATGAGGAGCAGGATGTGTGGCTGGAGCGCGCCGAGCGTGAGGGGTGGTCGGTGAGCCGGTTGAAGAACCGGCTGCGTTCCGATCGTTCCCGCCCGGCTCCCACGGGCGAGGCTGTCGTCGTGGTGACGATGGAGATCGACCCGCACCGGCGGAAACAATGGGAGGAGGCCGCCCAGCGCGCCGGGGCCGACCTTGCCTACTGGGCCTCGCAGATCCTCGACCAGGCCGCACTCCACATCCTCCAGACCCAGCCCACCCTGGACTGACCCCCCGGGCATCCCGACGAAACGGCCGCCATCTGCCGCGGAGGGTGGGGCATACCTCGTTCCAGGCACCAGGCGACCACCGACAGCAGACGCCTGGCCTGTCTCGAGGGCCACCTGCACCAGGATGTCGGTGGCGAGGTCCTCTCTCTCACTGTCGTATATACGACGGTCGCCGAATTCTGTCGAATGTGCGTCATTCAACGTTGCACCTACGCTGCTCACGACGCGCTCTCTATACCAAAAGAAGGCGGGAAAGCAGATGACCGAAGCGAATTCTTCGTTCACCCGACCCGGATTCACTGACGACGCCGCACTGGATTTGCAGTATCTACGTGCGCTGGCCGGCGCGTCTTACGGCGCCGCCTCTCCCGGAGAGGTCCTCGTGGTCGCCGACACGGTGCGGCGGCGTGGCGGCGACCGTGACGCCTACATCCAGGCCTGGGCCGAGCAGGGACGACGGGTCGCCATGCACGGCGCGGAAGCGATCGCGACCGGCCGGCGCGCCACCGCGCTGAGCGCATACCTGCGGGCTTACAACTACCTTCGGGCCGCTGAATTCTTCGTCCCCGCGAGCCGGCTGGAAGAGCGCCGGAAACTGTATGAAGAGAGCGTCGCCCAGTTCGACGCCGCCGTTCCGCTCATGCCCCACCCGGCCGAGAAGATCGCGATCCCCTACGCGAACGGCGTGATGCTTCCCGGTTATGTGTTCACGGTCGCCGACGACGGTCGGCCACGGCCGACGGTGGTCGCCTGCGGCGGCGTCGACGGCTACGGAGAGGAGATGTACCTGCTGGCCGGGGTTCCCGACGCGCTCGCCCGCGGGCTCAACGTCGTCGCCTTCCACGGCCCGGGCCAGCGCGGCCTGCAGCTGTACCACCCGGAGCTGGCCTTCCAGCCGGACGCCGAAGTACCGCTCGGCGCGGTGATGGACTACGCCGCCGACCATCCGGACGTGGACGGCGACCGGATCGCCCTGTACGGGATGAGCTTCGGCGGCTACCTCGCCCCGCGCGCGGCCGCGCACGACAAGCGCGTCAAGGCGCTGGTGGCCAACGCCCCGCAACGGGACCTTCTCGGCATCGTCCTGGGCGCCGGCGAGCGGAACGACGACAACCTGATGAAGGAGGTGAAGGAGACACGCTGGGGTGGGGTCGGCCTTCGTCGAGAACTACCTCCTGTGGAGCACCGGCGCGGCCACACTCGAGGAATTCGCCGCCCAGGCCGGGCTCTTCACCCTGGAAGGCCTGGAGCAGGAGATCGTCTGCCCGACGCTGAGTCTCGCCGCCGCAGGCGAAATCGGGGTGGCGGCGGAACAAGCCCGGCAGTTCCACGACACCCTGCGCGCACCCAAGCAGTTCACCACCCTCGCCACCGCCGACGGTGCGGACGCCCACTGCGGCATCGGCAATCTCCCCCACACCTCGGCATTGATCTATGACTGGATCACCCGCGAACTCGGCTAGGCACTGTTTCGCCAGAGCTGCCGTTCGATGCGGGTCCGGTGGGTGGTCGACCGATGATCAGGCCGCCGAAACCTGCGGGCCCGCATCACCGGACCAGCACTTCGATCACACGACGGGGATACCCTGCGCATCGGCCTTCGCTGGGTTCTGGACTTGGACGGCGGGCCCATCCGATCGGGATTCACGATCACCGCAGGGCGGGTGGCATCCAGTCCACCATCGCGCGATCTGGCGGCGCCACAGTGTGGGCGGCAGTAGCCGGGCCGCGGTGGTCATCGCTTGAAAATGCTTGTGGCTCAGCTCGGCTTGACGTTGCGCCGCGTGGGCGATGGCCTGCGTGCGCGGACGCCGCTCCCGGTCGTACCGTTCCAGCGCCGGACCGGGATCGCGTTCGGCCGCCAGCACCGAGGCGAGCACGACGGCGTCCTCGATGGCCTGGCAGGCGCCCTGCCCGAGGTCGGGTGACTGGGCGTGGGCCGCATCCCCGAGCAGCGCCACCCGGCCGCGCACATAGGTGTCCAGCGGGTCGAGGGTGGTGATGTCGTGGTGCAGTACCGCGCTGGGAGCGCTGGCGGCCAGGACGCGCGGGATCGGATCGTGCCAGTGGCCGACGCGGCGCCGTACCTCGGCCAGTTCGTCGTGGTGGCGGATGCCCGGCCGGTCGGCATCGGCGGTGAGAAATCAGTACACGTGACCGTTGGGCAAGGGTGATCAGGCCAACAGGACGGTCCGGCGGTCCAGCCGTCCGATCGCGACCGGGACCAGCAGCGCACTCGCGGCGGCTCGACGAGACCGACTGGGCCTCCCCTCTGGGCGGGGCGCGGTCCTGCGCACGAGGTTCCCGATCTATTCGCCAAGGTCGCTTCAGATGAGGAGGGCACCGCACAGGAAGCGGTCAAAAGCCTCTACAGCTCCGTGCATAGGGGCGACGCGTCCCCCAGCGCTGCTGTTCCTGGTCGAACGGATGCTCATCCCCCCGGCCCGCAACACGCTCCTTCTCATCGCCGACGGCCGCGGCGAGGCGCGCGCAGCCGTCCAGGAGGCTCTTCCCTCACTGCTTCACCTTCAGGACGACGAGCACCCCTCCATCCGGTGGGCGGCGGCGGGACTCGTACGCAACTGCGGGGCGACGGCGTGAACGCCGCGGCGACGCCTCCTGAGTACATAGTCCGTTCGGAAGTTTCCGCCATTCGGCGCACCCAGGTACCGTCCACTGGAATGCAAGTCATCGCCGAGATTAATCCGTTCGTCCTTGGCCCACCCGTTGGCTTGATCAGCTGGACCGACCACGAAGGCATACGTTGCCCCACGGACCAGCGAGGGCAAGTCCTCCCGCGACGCACAACGCTGCCTCAAACGCGCCATCGGCCGCCAAGTCTTCAAGACCCTCGAACGTCCGCCCCAGAAGAGCCATGAAGATCTTTCTCAAGCGGCTTGACGTGATATAGCCGCCTCGGGGTAAGCCTGGATCACCCCGTGGTCCGCGGTGTCCCGCCGACCGGACACAGTGAACCTTGGGCGAATCGCTCAGAACGGCTTCTGGTCGCCGGAATCGCGCCGTTGCCTGAGCAGCCACAAGCCGCAGACCACGGCCAAAGTCGCCAACACCGACAGTGCTGCCAGCCACCAGGACCGGTCATTCGCATAGACCTGATCAAGGAGTGTGAGGGCCGCACCAGCGGCGATCAGCGCCACGAAGTACATCACTTTTCTCGACATGGGCAAAGTGTACCTACCGGCTCGGATCAGAAGGCATTGTCATGTCCAGTGCCGGTCGCACCTGTATGACGTACATTTTATTCGGACGAACAGAACAAGGAGCGAATGAATGGCCGATGTACCGGCGCCGCCCAAGGTGCTACGGCTCGCCGCGATCAACATGTACGCTCACTGGTCGGCCGTCGGGCTCGTCGGCCTGGGAGGTCTCGTCGTCTCCACGGTGGTCACCTACGACCTGCGAGAGACGGGTTTCGTGATTTTCGGCTACGTCTATCTACTCCTCTGCGTGGCTGTCATTCTCGTCTCCCTCGCTGGAATCCGGCTCGCCCGGACCATGCCGCGGCGCCGGACCAGGACCTGGATAGGCGCACTCCTCCTGGAATCCTGTCTCGCCTTCGGAAGCGTCTGCTACGCCCTTGTCACGCTGTTGCACCTCCACTGGGCGACGATCATCTTTCTTCCCTTCGTGATCAGTTCCCTGCTGGCTGTGGCCTTCCTGCTGTCCGGACCGACACGAACCTTCTTCAGAAAGCACTGAACCGGAGACCAAGCCCCGCCGGGTTCCCCACGGGCTCGGCTATGCCCGACCCGCCCCTTATGGCGGATCGAGCAGTCCGGGGCTGACGGTCACGAGCCGAGTACCTCGGTGTTCTGGCAGGCGGTCAGAAGCCACCGCCCGTCCTGCTTGGCCATGACGTACAGCGGGCTGCCCTCGTTCTGGCCCTCGATCGGCCGGCCGTCCAGGGTCACCGCCCGCTGGCGGACCTTGACGGCGGCGACGTCGGGACGGATGAACAGGATGTGGACCACTTCGTAGGTGGCTGTGGATTCTCTCATCGCACCAGGCAGGACTTCGTGCGTGAACGCCGAGATCTCCTCGCGGCCGGTGAGGCGCTTACCAAAGGCCGTCGTCCAGATCGCGTCGGCCCGGAATAGCCCGACGAACTCCCCGGGGAGTTCGTTCTGCTGGGCATGCTGGATAGTGGCGACCACCTGCTTGATCTCGCCGATTTCGGCCTCGCGCGCCTGCTCGTCAAATCTCGTTGTCTCCATGCGGGACACAATGGCACCTCGAGCTTGCCTGAAGTCAAATCATGAGAGTGCGACCATCATTCGATATGGCGTCGTGCAGTTCCGGACCGCCGGTGATCTTTTCGAATGCGACGGGTCCAAGGACGCGGCGGATGGTGGTCGCAGAGCGGCGGCAGTGAACGGGAACCGCATGCCGGCCGGCGTCGTCGTTGACTGCATGGTCGATGACAAGACGGAACTCGCCCCGATGCCCGAAGACGCCGCCGGTTGGCGGGCACTGGTGGACGAATGGCGGCGAGCGGGCATCGGGGAACCGCTCACAACCGGAAGGTCCCGCGAGGAGTTGCTTATGGACTGCGTGACGCGGCTCGGCTCGGCTCCCGACGACCGGGTCGCTCCAGCGCTGGCACTGGGAATCATGATCATGTCTCAGCCCTTCTACGATGCTCCGCCGGACCTGCCCGTCGACAGCGTCGTGCGGGTGCTCACCGCGGTGGACGCCGCCTTGCGTGACCGCCCGTGCGAGCACGGCGTACACGCCTATGACGCGGCCATCGACGACTATGAAGAGTTGATGTACGACGTCGTCTGGGAGGACTTCTGGGGCTGCCACACCTTTGAGGGCTGGAATGACCTGCCCGCGACGGCCGCGCGGCTCGTCGGCGCGGAACCGTGGACGGATCAGGCTGAGCAGCGCTGGCGATGCCCGCGTAACGTCGCGGCCTTCACCCGCATGGCGATCGACGCGCTACGGCCGGGTGCCGCCGAGGACGTTCTCATCCACCCGCCCCTCCTGGCACGAGAGCCAGCCGAGCATTTGAGCCGCCGAGCCGGGGACGTTCTTGAGGACTACCCGCTCACTGATGACGATGCGCGTGTCACCGTCCTGGATCTGGCGGCGGAACTCTCCGTTGCCACCGAACACGGGCAATGCGCAGCACTGATCGTCACCCTCCGCACGCTGGCCACGCACCACCCACGGTTCGCCGTACCGCGGGTGTTGGAGGAGGCGATCGCGGCTCTGGAGACCGCTCTGGACGCGCTTCCCGCCGCCCGCTGCGCACACGACGACGACCACCCTGTTCTGGCCACGGACCCGGAGGCATGGAACCCGGCGCTGGGCGGCCCGAATCCGGAAGACCAGCGACAGGACATCTCCACCGTCTCCTGGTTCCTCACCCACGGAGGCCGAGCCGCCTATGAATGGCGGCGTCGGCGATTCGGCGGCGTCTCCCTGGACTCCTGGCTTTGCCCGATCTTCCTGCGGCATTCCGCGAGAGTGGCATCGGACGAGATGCGCGCAGGCCTTCGCGGCCTCTTCGGCACCGGCGAGACCCCGTACCTGGACGCTGAATTGCTGCGCCCCGATGGTCGGCTGGAGATCGATAAGCTCACCGGGCTGCTGAAGTTCTTCGACTGGGAAGAGTTCGACGTCGCCGAGGCGTCCCACTGGGCCGCTCGCAGGCTGCTGTCCGACCCCGGCGGACCCCGGGAACGCCTGGTCTTGCTGGTGTTCTTGTTCTGGAGCCGGTGCCGGGGACCCCGCATGGCCCTTCCCGCGCCGATCGCCGCCGATGTTCGGGCGGCGTTGCGCACCGTTGATCCCGCCGCGCTCGGCTCCCCCTGCCGGCACGGCGGTGCGCCCCATCCGTGGGACGCGGTGTGGGACGGCGCCGGTGACCCCGACGACGTCGTTCAGAACGCACGCGCCTGCGAAATGGCCGCACGCATGGCCATCAACGCGCTCTACGCCCCGGAGGAATACGAGCCTGTGGGGCTCTCATTCTCATTCGAGGACTGGAACTGTCCTCGGCATCTGGCCGACCTCGCACACCGCGCACTGTCGACTCTGGAGCCCGGCAGCGCCGCGGACCGCTAATACGGTCACCAGCGCGGTGTCTCACCGCGAGATGTCTCGTCGGCGGGACAGCTGTGGCCGCCGCGGGGTCAGGGGGTGAAGCCGCGCATGAGGGCTCTGAGCATCTGCGGCGGGTCGGGCTGCGGGACGTCGATGAGGCCGCGGTAGACGACCAGGCCGACCAGCATGTCCGACAGGAGCCACAGATCGGTGCCGGGGGGCAGTTCGCCTCTGGCGGTGGCGCGGTCGTAGATCGCCCAGCTGCGCGTCATCCGGTCGCGCATGGCGGTGCGGATGACTTCGGCGATGGCGGGGTCCCGGCCGGCTTCGCCGAAGATCTGCCGGGTGCGTTCGGCGAGTTCGGGGGAGTTCCATGCGGCGAGGGTCTCGGTGACGATGACGAGGAGGTCGCCTTCCAGGGAGCCGGTGTCGGGGACGGCGGGGACCTGGGCGTCCATGGCAACGCTGATCGCGTCGAGCAGCATGTCGCGTTTGGTGGCGTAGCGGCGGAAGACGCTGGCCCTGCCGACGTGGGCGGCGGTCGCCACCTCGTCCATGGTGAACGAGGGGCCCTTGCTCACCAGCAGCGTCACCGCCGCCTGCTTGATGCGCGCGTCGACGTCGGGGTCGGGCTTGCGTCCGCGGGACTTCATTGCGATACTCCAAGTATCAGAAACTGTCAGTCTCAGAATAGGGGCCCGGGCATGAGGGTACTCATCGTCGGCGGTGGTGTCGCGGGACTGGCCGCGGCGCGCGGGCTGACCGCGGCGGGTCACGACGTCCAGGTGTACGAGGCGGCGCCGCAGTTGCGCACCGAGGGCGGCTCGGTATCGATCTGGCCGTCGGCGGCTGGCATCCTGCGCGAGTTCAAGGTCGACCTGGACGGCGCGGGACGCCGCCTGGAGTCGATGGTGAGCCGGTCGGTGCGCGGGCGCAGGCTCAACACGATCGACCTCACCGCCGTCGAGCGCCGCTTCGGCGGCCTGCCCGCCCTGCACATCGCCAGGCGCGAACTCCTCGAGCGCCTGGCCGACGGCGTGCCGGTCCGCTACGGCCACGCGGTCACCGCTGCCGATCCCGACCGCGCGGAGATCACCTTCGCCGACGGGAGCACCGCCCGCGGCGATCTGCTCGTCGGCGCCGACGGCCGCAGATCGGTCATCGGGCGGGCGCTGCGGGGAACGGAGACCTCCAGGCTCAACGGCTGGGTCACCTGGCAGGCGTTCACCTCGCTGCCCCGCGAGATCATCGACTCGGGCGCGGCCATGATGATCTCGAACGGGCGGTCGCTGGGCAGCGTGGCCCCGGCCGGGCACGGAAGGGCGCTGTGGTGGTTCGACCTGCGCGCCAAGCCCGGCGGCCGGTTCTGGGGCGACGAGCCTGAGGTGATGGACCGGCTGCGGGAGCGGTTCGGCGGCTGGCCGGAGCCGTTCCCGACGCTGCTCGAACACGCCCAGGGAGCCGACTTCTACCCGCACTACCGTCAGCGCGTCCCGGCGGTCTGGGGCCGGGGGCCGACCACGCTCATGGGCGACGCCGCCCACACGATGCCGCCCGCGATGGCGATGGGCACCGTCCAGGCGATCGAGGACGCCTGGGCGCTCAGCGCGTCGCCCGGCGACCCGCGCGGCTACGAGCGCGCGAGGTCCAAGACCGTGCGCAAGGTCGCCAGGATGGTGAACGCCGAGATGCCCAGCCGGCAGGGACCAATGACCGGACTCGTCTCCGACGCGTTCTCGACCCGCTCCTACATCAACTGGCTCCGCTCGGCCAGCGACTACCTCCAGCACGAACACAAGGCACTATGACATAGGCAGCGACCTGGCCCGCCCGGCGCTTCCACGAGTCTCCGGCACGCTCTGGCGTCAGTGATGACCGTTGGTGTCAGCGATTGCTGGGGTGGACCTCGATGCCGCCCCGTCCGGAGACACACGCTGGTGCTGGGCGAACCCGGGCTTGGAAGTCGACCCTGATCCGCCGGATGGCGGTGGGGCCGGCCGGGTACGGGGGTTGACGCGCTGATCACGATGCTGCCGCTGGACCAGTTCGACCACGAGCCCTCTGCCAACACCATCTGACTGGTGACGGACCCTGCTGGTGCGCACCGGTGCCCTGGCGCAGTTGACGGGTGAGGCTCCCGGGCTGCCGGAAGGGGCGGCCTCCGGCTGGCTGAGCGACTGCGCGCGAGCCGACCCCGCCGGAGCTGTCCGGCAGCCTGTACGACCTCAAGCTCCGCCACCGTCCCGAGCTGCGCCATCTCGCGGTGGACGAACGGTACGCGCGGGCACTGCGAGCGCGGCTTCGCTCCGACCTTGAGCTGACCGCCGAGAATTCTTCCAGTACGGACTGGTACGGGCAGCCTCGTGACCACGGTTACAGCCGCGTCCCGGAGGTGTTCACGACCCCACCGGGACGCGATGTCGTCCGGGAATGGTTCGACGACGAGAGAGAGCGGCTGTGTGTGGGGCGACCTTAACGGCATGTTCCTGCTGCTCGGCCGCTGCTCCTACGTCGACAATCTGCTGGCCCTCCTGCCCGAGGACGTGGAGGCGATCGCCGATTTCACCGCGGTGGACGTCATGGCGCCGCTGATGGCCGAGCTTCCGGAGGACGTTACGTTGGAACGGGCCGAACGGCTCCTGGCCGAATCTCGTTCCAGGAACAAGGCGCGGTGGAACCACGAAACGATCTCCATGATCTCTCGATCGCTGCCGGGACGAGACGGTGAGGCGATGGCCCGCGTCTCATCGTCCCTGATCCAGGCCGCGGCCTGCCGCGTGGCACTGGACCGCCTGGTCCGCCGCTTCAGTCCCCTGGAGGAGGAATGCGCCCAGCGCCACGGGCTGGGCCATGGAACGTAAGGTGCCACGTCATCCGCTGGAGGCGGTCAAGACGAGCCTGCTGCCCCTGGCCCGGGAGCACCGGTCCACGGCGCACATGGCGGCCGTTCCGTCCGGCCCGCTGGCCACCCTGCCGGCACTGACCTCGTGGTACGGGCCGAACGCCCGCGTTCGGGCCGTTCCCTCTTCCTGCCGGGGGGAATGGCAGTTCGAACGAGCATGGGCCCTGCACCCGGAGTAGCGCGGAGTCGCCCGCGCCCTCCTCGCCGAGTGCCGCAGCCCGACCCGCCACAGCTGCTCAGGGCCCTCATACAAGGCTTCACTCGATGATCACGTGGCGACCGCCGAGCACGGTGGGCAACACCGGCCGTGATGCCCTGGCCCGTCTCGAAGGGGCAGGCCAGGGTGCACGGGAGAACGAGCCGCGACGTTAACGCCGGTACGCGGTGACGCCGACGGGCACTGTGCCGTCCACCGCCCGGATGGCCGGCTCGGCGCCCTCGGGCCCAGGCCCGCCGTACAGCTCGATCAACTGCAGCTCGCTGGCCATCCTTCCTGCCACCAGGCCGGCGGTGGCCTCGTCCGGAACCGCCACGAAGGTCGTCTTGCCGCCGCCGGGCTTGTCGTGCACCACCACGTCCGAGGATGGATCGGCGCCATCGTGCACGATGATGAACGCCTCCGACAGCACCTCCCCGTCCTCGAAACGCTTCTTGTACGAGGCCACGCCGGCGAGCGACTCGAACCCGTAGTAGATGGCCCCCACGGGGATCCTTCCGGCGGCCGCCCTGCCGGCCGCGGCGTGCCATGCCGCGCCGAACGCGCCGCAGAGCTCGACCCGGGTCAGCCCTTCGTCGACCAGTTGGGATACCAGCTCTGGCATCTGCTCCGGCTTGCCGACGGCCCGCACTCGCGTGCGCCCGCTCCCGTTCTGGATCGTCATGACGTCGGTCGTCGGGTCGGCACCGGTCTCTTCATAGATGATCACTTTGTCTTCGCTCATGCTCGGCATTCTGCTATCTCGACCGCACTTGAGATCAACTGGTTCCGGCGACAGGGAACCTCATCGGGCGTAGCTTCCCTCTCTGATCCGCATCAAAGCCGCCCGCCGACATCGAGCGTGTAAGACCCCCGAAAATGGCGGATCTGAACTGAAACACCGGTTCCGCATACGGAGACGACGTCACCGTATTCTTTGATGTAGAGCTTAATACCTGGCTTGCCGACCTCCCAGTCATAACTGGCGCTTGCGGTCGGCCCCTTCAGCGGAGGCGGTTCCGGCAACCGCCGTGAGGGTGGCAGCGGTAAGTGCGACGATCCCGGCGATGGCTTGAACCGGTGAAAGGGCCGGTCGGAGCGAACCCGCGGTGCGTGGGGGCTTCCGCGCACCGGGGAGATGGAGGAGCGACGGCCGCTCCTCCATCCGCCCGCGGTCGCTAGAAGGTCACGGTCTTCGTCTCCTTGGTGCTGCACAGCGGCCCGAAGGCGGCGTCGTGCTTACACGCCTTGGCCTTAATCGTGAGCGACTTCGTGGATGTGCTCACCTTGTACTGGTAGGTGGCACTGTCGCCCTTGCCGTTCCACGTTCCCCAGTCGTTCCACCCGATGGTGGCGACGGCGTTGCGCCCATCGGCCTTGTCGTCGATGATCTCTCCCTTGACGGAGTGCCCGCTGCTGCAGTCCTTGGCGTAGATGCGGACCTTGGCCCCCTTGCCCGCCCCGATGGTCGTCACGAACGTCCAGGAGCAGCTGTATGCCTGGGCGGCGGCGGGAACCGCCACCGCGCCGCCGGCGAGCGCGCCGACGAGAAGAGTCCGCCAAGCCAGCTTCTTGATACGCATGATTTCCCCTTGGTGATTCCGGTCGATGGTCACTTGCGGACGGTCGTTGGAGCGAGGTTTCGCGGCCCGAGGCGAGAGGAGCAGACGGCCGAACGAGGGTGGTGCCGTGGTCCGCGCGGAAGCGGACAGGGCTGGGGCCAGACCTGGTGGATCCCGGGTGAAGCCGGTGCGTGAAACCTCATGCCGTCAGTTCTATGGGGGCCGGAGGTTGTCCGAAACAAGTCCGTGGAGCCTCCGGACATCGCCTCAGACGATCCGGACAACCAGGTGGGAGGGCCTACGGCACCTTTCGCCCCCCGGCACGGGCCGTCCTACCAGGAACGCGCCGACCAGCAGCGGGATGGTCGCCGCGGTCGCTCCATGTGCGCTCGCGGGCGCAAAGGCGTTCGCGGATGCTGCCGCTTCACCGACGACGAACTCGTCTGGAACAGCGGCCCCTGGTGGGACTGGCCCCTGAAGCAGGGCAAGGTCCTGATCGGATGCTCAGGATGAGCGGGTGGAGATATCGGGGTCCTCACTGACGCCGAAGACGGACTGCCGGTGACGGTCGTACGTGTGCAGCCGGAGCTTGACGGCGGCACTGCCGAGCTTGGGATGGACCTGCTTGGTGATCTCCTCGGGGAATCGGACGACGATTCCCGAACGCGAGTAGAGCGGCTCGCCGCCGGCGTGCCCGATCTCGACGATCTCGGCCTGCGGAGCGCGCTCCTTGACACGGCCGACGAAATCCTGGAGCCGCTGTTCGAGACCGCTCAGCGGCACGGGATCGTCGTCTCCCAGGATTCGCTGAAACCGCGCCTCGGCGGTGGCGACATCGGGAACCTGCAGCTCGGACCAGAACGCCAGTTCGCGCATGGCGAGATGTCTCCCTTCGATCGCAGTGCGGTTTGCTCACACGTCAAGCGTGTGCAGGCCTTGTGCAGGCTCATCCCAGATTCGCTGCCCGGTCTGCCCTTCGAGACGAAGTGCAGACTGAGGGGCCACCAGCCGCAAGCGAGGGTTACGGGTGTGGTGACCGGCGAGGACGGCCCGGCTGATCGTCGCCAAGAAACCTATTCAAGCCTCGCCGAGTGGCTCGCCATCGCGGGTGACGGTCTCGCTTCGACCACTCTGGTGGTTCAACAAGTTCCGACCCCCGTCTTCTGAGGGCCTGCTTTCTCGGCGCTTGGCGACGGGAGCCGATCAAACGTCAAGGCACCGCCGGGGCCGAAAGAGCCCGGCGGTGCCGACGACCGGTGCCTTGCCGTCCACGGCCGGTCGTACTGCCCGGATGGGCGCTTATCGCGCCAGCCGCGTACACGTTCCCGTGGCGCCCATATGTCCGGTGCAGGCCCGGAAGGGGCCGGGGCCCGGAATGGTCTTGGTGTTGAACCAGCGGTGCAGCACTCCCGTGTAAGTGATCCTCGTGCGGGTCATGACCGTGCCGCTGGAACTGCGCAGGGTGATCTCATTGCCCGCCTTGTTGAGGAGGGCCTGGCCGTGGTAGCCGCGTTTGGTCCCGCCGGTGCCGTTGCAGTACCACAACCGGACGGTGTCGCCGTTGGCGCTGGCCGCCTTCCTGCACGGAGCGGCAGCCGTCACCCCGGACCCGGCGGCCGCCGCGCTGGACTCGGCGGTGACCGACTGAGCTGGCGCCATGCTGAGTAGCGTCACGGCTGCGGCGCCGACCGCCAGGGACCCGGCCCCGACCCCGGCCACCCAGGTCCTACGTTTCACGGCTACTTTCACGAATTCCTTCTCCTTGTTCGGCTACTTCTGCACCACATCGAAAGGCGTCCCGTACGAGCGGGCCATGCCTCGGACGAAGGTGAACGAAATCGGACGGCGGCCGGGTCATCGATCGCTTGCGGTGGCCAGGCCCTGGTGGGAGGTGGTGCGCCGGGGCCTGGCCTGTCGGCAGGGATCAGCAGGGGGTCTGGGTGAGCCCGATGTACCAGACGGGATCCCAGTTGATCCACTCGTGGCCGCCGGCGCGGACACAGCCGCGGTCACGCAGCTGCACGCCGTTCCTGTCGTAGAACCTCATCGCCGCGCTGCCGGTCTGGTTGTTGTGGACGGGCCCGCTGCCGAGGAAGTAGCTCAGGCGATAGCGGCCGTACTTGTAGAACTGGAAGAAGTACTTGGTCCCCGCGTTGGTGACCACCGCGCACGCCCTGCCGCTCGGGCAGGCGATCGAGCCGCTCGCGTTCGGGATGAAGCGCTCGGGCGCGGGTGACGTCGACGGGACGTTCGCGGCCAGCCGTGTGCCGGACGCCGCGTTCGCCGTCGGCGCGGCCGCCATGGTCATCGTGGCGGCGGCCGTGAGCAGTCCCGCCGCGAGTGCCGTGCCGGTCTTTCTGCTGCGTGGTCTGAGACTCATGCATCTCCTCGCTCTGATCCGAATCGGGAGCGAGCCAAGCAACCGTCCGCTTCACCGCTGCTTCACCTTGGCTTCGGCCTGCTGCCGGTTGATGGGTGCAATCCTCACTCTCCGCGTCGTGTTGCCCTGTGCGGCTCGGGACGGGGGCGGCGAGTGGGTCAATTTCGGGCGGGCGGTGGTGCCGGTCCGCGGTCAGGGCGGGTGCACCGCCGTCACCGTTCCGAGCCCGGGGAAGTCCGCCGTGATGGTGTCGCCCGGCGCGATGGTGACGGCCGATGCCGTGGCGTTCAGGGCGGTCATGAAACGTGCGAGGAGGGGACTCGTCTCGCCCGCTCGCCAGACCAGATGCAGGGTGGTGGAGGGGTGGTGACCGCGCGATGCTCGTCCGGGTCGGACGGGTTGAGCGGGTGGTGCACCGCGCGGTCGCCATCAGAGTGTGAGTTGCCGGTTGAAGCCGAGCATGTCCATGACGCGCCAGGCTTCGACGATCTTGCCGTCTGCGAACCGGTCGATGGTGATGCCGGTGAGCGTCACTGGCCGGCCGTCATGGGTCATGGTGGCCGTCCAGTGAGTGGCGACCTTGTCGTCATCGGCGAGCTGGTGATGAATGGCGAACGCCATGTCGGGGTAGACGGCGCGCCGGTCGGTGATGGTCGTCTTCATCCCGGCCAGTCCTGCGGGGCCGTGCGGGTCGTAGGGGTCATGGTGGATCACGTCGGCGGCGACGAGTGCGTCGAGCCGGGCCAGGTCTCCGCTGTTCCAGACGTCGAACACCGCGCGGGCGGCGGCCTTGAACTCGGTGGACAAGGGTCACTCTCCTTCGCTGCGAAGGTCGCAGTGCTGCTTGATGCCTGACTGGTCAGGCCGATCACGGAGTTGATGCGGGCTTGTTCATCGAAATGGAATTGAACGGCTTCCAGGGCCGGGAAGTCGAGGGTGTCGGGGAGAGCCGCAGGAATCCATGGCGGGCCCGGTCCAGCAGCATCGAGATCAGCTGCTCGTCGGTGGCCGCTCGACGTGCCCGGCGGCGAGTGATCTCGCGCAGGACTGCGGCGTCCGCCGTCGTCACTGACTTGACCGGCTGGACGGTCACAGGTCGGGGTCGCGACGAGTACGCCCGGTCGGTGTACGGGACCTCGCGTTCTGACGTCCGGGACTCACGCCGTCGGAGGTGTGCGTCGTCACCCAGCCGGGTGACCGCGCCTCGGAAGGCGTCGGGTCAGGGGAACTCGCTCGGGAAGACGTAGATCTCGGTGCGGCCGAGGTCGGCGGCGGCGGGGGCCGGGGCGGCGGCCGGGTCTTCGTGATCCGTGGGGAGCAACAACTCGCGGACGGAACGTCCTGGCTGGGGGTCGGAGCCCTGGACGTCGGCGGCGCCGTGATCGGATCCACCAATGATCTTTCCGGCTCCGTTGCGGAAGATCACTGTCGCGTGGACGCCGGGGATTCGCTGGGTGAATGCCGAGTCGATCGTGAAGGTCAGGCTCGTCAGGTCGGGAACGTCCAGCAGGGAGCGGACCCGTCGCGTTCGCAGATCGCTGGCTTCGAGCTCGGTGAAGCGTCCCTGGGCGTTGCTGGGGAACCAGGTGATCTGGTGGATGGTGGCCTGGATGCCGGTCACCTTCCTGCCGGCCGGCCAGACGGCGCTGCCCGCTATGCCCATGCGGCCGCCGGGCAGGATCCGGGCGCCTCCGTGACACCGCGAACCTGGGAACCGACCGGAGTTCCCCCGCCATAAAAGGTAAGGGTGAAGGTGGGGAAGGCGACATCGGTCGTGTCGCGGTTTCGCAATATGAGGCCGAAGGACAGCCGCGGGGGGGTTCTCTTCCCACTTGACCTTGGAGAATCCCAGGTCCTCCACGACGACCTGGCCGAGGTCCCCGTTGGTCTTGTAAGGGGTCGCCGCGACGGTCGGAGTCTGAGTGGCCGACTCTGGGTCGGTGCGGCGTCCTCGGCGCATCCCGTGAGAACCAGGCCCGCTGCCGCGATGAGCATCCCCGCGTGAAAGCCGCGCGTTCTCATAATCCGACTCCGTTCTGGACGCGTGATCTGCGAGGCACGGCACAGAACGTCCCGGAATGGCCCGGCCGCCGCGGATACGGCGAATCGGCCCCAGCCTGCACGTGACCAACCCGATCCAGCGACAACCATCCACACGCGGTACACGCTCACTGAACAAATGTGCGTTCACCCAATACTCACGACCGCGCCAACGAACCGACCTTCGAAACGCACATCACCGCCGACACAGCCAGAACGGCCCGGTCGCGAGAGGGGTGTCGCTCGCGGCAACGACCTTCCCGTTCTCCCCCGCGCGCGCGGGGAAGTTGCGTGTAGACGCCGATGTGTGCCTGAAGGTTGACGTGCACGTCCGGGTCTGGTCGCAGCGCTTTGCTACCGGCCGGGCAGCGACAACCGGTCGAACAGTTCGCTGAACGGGGAGTGGGTGCAGCTGTTTAACACTTCCAAGAGCTCGAAGCAGCTCAAGGGCGTCAAGCTGCGGGACAAGACCGGCTACACCTACACCTTCGGCACGTTCACGCTGAAGGGCCGCAAGAGCGTGTACGTCCACACCGGCAAGGGGACCAACAACGCCACGCACCGCTACTGGGGGCGTAGCGCGTACGTCTGGAACAACACCGGTGACACCGCCTACCTGCGGTACCCGAGCGGCGCAGCGGCCGACCAGTGCTCGTGGGGCGGCAAGGGATCATCGAAGTACTGCTGACCCGTGGCTGCCGCGCTGGCCCGTCCACTCCGCGGGGGTGGGCGGGCCGACGTCTGCGGCGGTCCATTGCGGCGTCCATGAAGCAGGCGTGAAGCTTGTCCGTGGAAAGCTCGCAGCTGCCCTGTCAATGGCGAATGGGAGGATCCCATGCGGACGATCTCGATGAAGACCAAGCCGGTGGTCCGGTCCGACCGGCCCAAGGGAGGCGCCATCGTGCTCCTCCCCTGGTGGGTCTGAACCATGACGCGGGGCCCGGGCCCAACCGCCCGGGCCCCGGCCCCCTCACCGTCACAGCTGCGCCTGGAGCCTTCATGCGGTTTCGTCGTTCCCGTTGTCTGATGTGCTATTGGAACGACGGCCGGTTCGTCCTGCATCCGTATCCCTCCGGCACGCCCGTGACGGTGCATCCGGTGGCGGCCGAGATCTTGTCGGCGTTCGAGGACTGGAGCGGTGTCGAGCAGGCGGCCAAAACGCTGGACCACCTGACCCGCGAGACCATCGACGAAGCCGCCCGTGCCCTTCTCGACGCCGGGGCGCTCGTCGCCGAGGACACCCCCCAGGCCCGGCGGGATGCGCGTGTCCACCAGGACTGGGGCGCATGGACGCCTGAGGCGTCCTTCTTCCACTACGCCGTCCAGGACGTCTACGACGACATCCCTCTCGCCGAGGAGCAGCTGCTCGTCGATCCGGTCGAGTTGCCCGCGATGTTCACCGGCCATCCGGACGTGCCGCGGCTGCTGCTGCCCCGCCGCCCCGCCGATCTTCGCGCTCCGTACGAGCAGGTCCTGTACGGGCGCCGCACGCACCGCGACTTCCGGACCGAACCGGTGGCCCTGAACGTGCTCGCCGCGCTCATGGCCACCGTGTTCGGCCCCGTCGACTTCGTGGACAGCGGGCAGGGGCCGGTGTTTCGCCGGACCAGCCCGCAGGGCGGCGCCCGCCAGGAGATCGACGCGTACGTGGGCGTCCTCAACGTCTCCGATCTCGATCCCGGCTGGTATCACTACAACGCGCTCCAGCACGGCCTGGAACTGCTCACCGCCGGGCTCACCGGGCAAGAAGCCGCCTACCTGTGCGGCGACCAGGAGTGGTGCGGCGACACGGCGTTCCTGGTCGTCCTCGCGGCGCGGCTGGAGCGCATGAGCGTGAAGTACCCCGCGCCGCGCACCTATCGCGCCTGCCTGCTCGACGCCGGCCACCTCGGCCAGACCTTCGTGCTGACCGCCACCGCGCTCGGGCTCGGGCCCGCCCAGACCGCGGCCTTCCGCGACTCCGACATCGCCGAGCGGTGCGGCCTGGACAACACCGGACGCACGCCGCTGTACGTCCTGGCCGCCGGCCACCCTCATCCCGACCCGCAGACCGTCCCGCCACCGACCACGCCCGCGACCTGGCGCGACATCACCCTCTCCGCACCCTAGGCGCACGCCGAGCACGCGCATCGGACGTTCGGCGCCGGCGGTGGCGATCAGGTCGAGACCGTCCGAGTTCCGGTCTCTTGCGGTGCCCGGCCGGACGGGAGAGTCTGCGAGTGACCATGACCTTGACGCAGGCGGGGGCACCCGATGAAGGCGATCGTGCAGGATCGGTACGGCTCTGTAGAGATTCTCGCGCTGGAAGACATCGACAAGCCCGTGCCGAAGGCCGACGAGGTACGGGTGCGGGTGCGGGTGGCGGGCCTCGATCCGAGCGTGTGGCACTTGATGACGGGCAGGCCGTACCTGGTCCGCGCGGCCTTCGGGCTGCGCAAACCCAAGCTCCGCGTTCCCGGATGGGACTTCGCGGGAAAGGTCGAGGAGGTCGGGGCGAAGGTCACCGCGTTCAAGCCGGGCGACGAGGTCTTCGGCGTGGGCAACGGCTCCTTCGCCGAGTACGTGTGCGCGGACGAGGGCAAGGTCGTGCCGAAACCGGCGAACGTCACCCATGAGCAGGCCGCGGCGGTGCCGACCTCCGGCATCACCGCCCTGCAAGCGGTGCGCGACAAGGGGCGGGCCGAGGCGGGACAGAGGGTCCTCGTCGTCGGCGCGGGCGGCGGCGTGGGGACGTTCGCGGTGCAGCTCGCCAAGGAGTTCGGCGCCCACGTCACCGGGGTGTGCAGCACGTCCAAGACCGATCTGGTCACCTCGCTCGGCGCCGACGAGGTCATCGACTACACCCGGGAGGACTTCGCCGAGGGCACGCACCGCTATGACCTCATCCTCGACACGGCGGGGATGAGGCCGCTGCCTCGGCTGCGGAGCGTTCTCACCCCGCGCGGAACGCTCGTCCTGGTCGGAGGCGAAGGGGAGGGACGACTGCTGGGAGGATCGGGCCGGACCTTCCACGCCGCCGCGTTGTCGCCGTTCGTCCGCCACAAGCTGCGCCCGATGTTCTCCGTGCCGCACAAGGAGGAGCTTGAGACGCTTTCGGCGCTTCTTGAAAACGGCAAGGTGACCCCGATCATCGACCGCAGCTATCCCTTGAACGAGGCACCCGAGGCCATCCGGCGGCTCCAGGAAGGCCATTCGCGCGGCAAGGCCATCATCGCCGTCGCCTAGCGGGCAGGTTCGGGCCGATCCGGGCGCAAGGCCTCAGGATTCGTGAGGCCGCTTCGGATACGAGGGCTGGTGGTTACCGGCTGTCGCCGTGGCCGTCGACGTCACCGGCCCTGGGAGACCGTCCGCGGTGCGGCGGCGGAGGTCGGCGAACGGCTCGGTGCCGCCGACCTCAGTGTCGACGACGCCGGTGTCCAGCTCATCTCGCCGACCTGCGGCAGGACGAAGGGCAGCGTCAGATGGACCTCCTGCCCACTGAGCAAGCCGTCTGGCCTGCCCGCAGAACGGCGGATTGGGCGAGAACTCGCCAGCTGCTGCGAGCCGTTCCGTGGGTCCGCGATACTCACGCACATGATCACGATCCTCGCCCCGCGAAGCCCTGTCGCCATCGAGGATCTGGGCGAGCCGACCATCGAGGACCGGCCTTGAGTCTTACTCGCCATTTTCCGAACGCCTCTCCCCCGCTCTCGCCCTTCCGCACGACTTCTCAGGTGGCTTCCTATGGACCGCGATGAACTGCTGGCGACCGTGTCCCGCCTCTTGGAGGCGGAAACGAGCGAACTGACGTGCGAACAGCCCGGGCACAGGGACGGGCACACCTGCGTGCCGGTCTCCGACAACGACATCGATCCATCGGACGCGTTCGACAGCCGGTACCCCGTCATGTACTGGAACGGCGAGCCGCCGATGGCCCTCCCGCAAGGGCACGTCTGGGACGGCGCCTGGGCACACGGCATGCGGGCGGTCGCGGTCGGGGCGGACGCGGACATCCGCCTGGTCGTCGCCGTCGCGCGGCGGACCATTCCGGAGCCGGTCGCTCTACCGGCGCGGATGTCGTGGGTGGAGCGGCTGGTCGCGATCACGGGTGGACCCTCGTCGCCCGTTCCCTCGCCCGACTGGGCAGCGGTCGAGTCCCGACTCGGCACGCCCCTGCCGAACGACTACAGGCGGCTCGTCGAGACATTCGGCTGCGATGGCATGTTCAACGGATTCTTCGACGTGTTCACCCCAGAGAGGCTCATCCGGGACACCAAAGTTCACGCCGCCCGCGACATGAGGTTCGGGGAGGAGCATCCTCCGTTCCCGGCCCCGGGCGGGCTGATCCCCTGGTCGAACAACGAGCACGAGGAGACACATTTCTGGATCACCGACGGGCCCGACCCCGACCGGTGGCCCGTCTACGCCGTGGACAGCCTCGACGAGGGCAGCCGGTTCGAGTGCACGGCCACCGAGTTCCTGTTCCGGCAGATGACCGATCAGGAACACCCGTTCCACATCGCCGCGGAAAACGTCCGCGGACACTGGTTCCAGCATGTCCCTCCGAAGCCCTGACGCCCGCGCCCGCTGGTCCTGAAGGCCCCCTCGGCCTTGAGGCCCATGTGGTGCCAAGCTAGCGGCTGGCCCGGGGGACTTGCTGGTCCTGGTCGATGTGGGCCGTTCGAGCTGGACCCCGCCGTCACCGCCATCCTGGACGATCCCCTCGACGAGCGGTTCCTGGATTCGTCACCGGGACGGACGTCCTGGTGGACGGTGGCGTCTGCGCCGGTCTCAACTCCCAGGTCGGGGGCTGAGACCGGCCAGGGCGACCGCGGCTCTCAGAAGACCGTGCCGGCGTCTTGGGCGATCAGTTCGTCGGTGGCCCGTTCGGCCACGGCGGCGATCGTCATGGAGGGGTTGCACGCGGCGGTCGTGCCCGGCATGAGCGCCCCGTCGAGGACGTACAGGCCGCGGTGTCCGTGCACGCGACCGGCCAGGTCGCAGACGATCTCCATCGAGGCGCCACCGAGCGGGTGCCAGGTGGAGGGGTAGGCGGCCGTGGTGTCGACCAGGGTGGACAGGGGTCCGGCGATCTTCTGGACGCGGGCGTTGATCTTCTTGTACAGGGTGTCGTCGGCGCCGGCGGGCCAGTTCAGGATCGCGTCGTCCTTGGCGGAGTCGTAGACGTAGCGGCCCCGTCCTTGGCTGATGCCGTAGCCGACGAGCATGGTCGAACGCAGGTTGGCGGGCAGCGGCGGGAGCGACGCCTGGATGACGGTGTTGGCGGTGGCGATGTCGCCCCAGGCCTTGCTGCCGTAGACCACCGGCCCGCCCTGGGGGTTGCCGAAGTCGTCCCAGTAGTTGGTCCAGACGTAGATCCGGTCGCCGTTGGAGCCCCAGTTGGTGCCCAGCCCGTCGGGCAGGTCGGGGATCTGGCCCTTGGCCGCCGCACGCATCAGCAACCTCGTGGTGTTGACGGTCCCGGCCGCCATGACCAGCGCCTTCGCTGTGATGATCTTGTTTTCCAGAACGGTGCCGTCGGTGGCGATGCGGTCGACGCGGACCTCCCAGCGGCCGTCCCGGGCCTGGGCGACGTCGGTGACGTTGTGCTGGGTGGCGACCCGGGCCAGGCCCGTGGCCTCCGCGGCGGCGATGTAGGTGACGTCGACCGAGTGCTTGCCGCCGTTGTTGACCCCGAGGGCGCAGTCGCCGTTGGTGTAGGACGGCTTCATCTCGCCCTTGAGCTCGCGCAGCGCGAAGTTCCAGTCGATCGGCATCGGGATCTTCGACAGCTCGTAGCCGGCGTTCCCGACGTTGCGGGCGAAGATCCGGGACGGCTGATAGCTCCTGCTGCCGACCAGTTCGTCAGGGGCGGTCTGGAGCCTGAGCATGCTCGCCACCCGGGGGTAGTACTCGCTGTTCATGCGTGCGTAGTCGAGGCCTTCGGGCATGGTGGCGTTGAACAGCGTCTCCGAGGGCTGCATGGTCATGCCCTGGTAGACCAGGGAGCCGCCGCCGACCCCCGCGGCGCAGATGACGTCCATCCCGTTGCCGCCCACCACCTGCAGCAGGCCGGTGTACGGCGACGCGAAACCCGGGATCGGGATTCCGAAGATGGACACGCGGGACCCGAGCCAGAACATCCGGTTGTCAGGGGACGTCGCGTGCGGGAAGGTCTCGGCGTTCGGGCCGGTCGGCCAGCGGATCCCCCGTTCGAGGACCAGGGAGGGCACCCCCGCCTGCGCGAACCGCAGGGCGGTCACCCCGCCGCCGAACCCCGAGCCGATGATGACGACCCGGTGCTCCTCACGCGTCAGCGGTATCCGGCGTCCGGAGGCGGCGGACGCGGGCTTCGGCGCTCCGAGGGCGGCCGCGGCCGTCGCGCCCGCGGTGCCGAGGAGGAGGGAACGGCGGTTGATGGAGATCTCCGCGGGCGGGGACATGGGGCTCCTAGCGGGGTCGTCGCCCGATCACCGGCATCGGGTGATCGGGCCGCGTGAGACAGGGTGGGAGTCGGAGGGCGGAGGAACGGGGGAGGGCCGGTGGTGACCGTGCCCCAGACTCCGCAAGGTAGGGTGCCTCTCCTCTCCAGCAAATGGCGTTCTCATATTGAGGCGTAGCGACCCCCTTCTGTCAATGTCACCTCGGTGATAACGCAGCACTCAGATCAATGACAAATCTGGACGGGGACACCTCTGCCGCCGCCGGTCCCCACGTTCGAACGCCGGAGGCCCGCGCCCTGATCCGTGCAGCAGAGGCCCGCCGCCAGGTCGCGCCGGCGGGCTGCGGGATTGTTGACCGCCGTCGGAGACCGTGCGATGCTCCGGTTCCGGAAAGCTTGTTTACGTTTGACGAGAACGTTGCTCTCATCTAGCGATAGGCCTCCGACATGCGGCTCCCCGCCAAGGAACCGGAGTCATGCGCCTCAGGCTCGCACGCCCAGCAGGAGGCATCCGGCCGACACCAGCGGTCGAGCTCACACCGCCGGCACCGTGCGCGATCTCCCCCACCCCGGCCCGCCGATGAATCGGCCATCGAAACCATTGACACGGGCGCAATGGCCGCCCATCCCGAATAGCTCAGCAGTTCCTGCCTTACCGCCAATTCTCCGTGGCCGCGTCGCCATTCCGGATGGCGAACGGCGCGTTGAGTCGGCCGGCTCCCCGTACCCCGGACGCCGGCTCCGGCGTCCATCTCTGGAAAGAAGGCTCCCTTGTCCCGTCTTCACCGGCTTCACCATGAGCGCCATCGGCTGCACCTACCGCGGTGACCTGACCGGCACCTACGACGCGACCGACATCCCCGGCACCGCGTCGTTCACCGACCAGCCCGCCACCCGCACCAGCGGATTCCTCTGCCCCGCCTCGGTGACGCTCAGCGCCGCCTACGACTTCACCCAGCCGTGACCTCCCGCCCGGTCGTCATCTCCCGGCCGGCCGCCGGGCAGGGTGAAGGCCGGGCGGACGTCGGGTGAACCGATCTGTTGCTCGCCGTGCTCCCGGGCCGCGCACCGGCCCGGGAGCACGGCCCCCAGGCGCCGGTGGCCGCGTACCGGCCCGTACCTGGAGGTGCCCCGGGCTCCCGGCCGGCGACCGAGACGAAGGACCAACGATGCCCAACACCAGGCGAGTCGAGCACGAGGCCCGCCTCCACCCCGCGGCTGCGATCATGGCTGACATCCTGCGCCCGCAACTGGCCGCGCTCGCCGACGAGGTCGTCAAGGAGATCGAGACGCAGGTGCCCTCGGTCGGCCGCCTGCTTCAGGGCGAGACGCGCACCGCCGCCCTGCGAGCGGTCGCGAGCGAGACCGCGGGTTTTCTGGCCTGGGCCGTCGGAGGAGAACCCGTTCCGGCCGAACACGGCATGCGGGCGCATGAGGCGTTCATCGCCCGGGCGTTCCTGGACGGATGCTCGCTCGGCGACCTGCAGACGGCCTACCAGGTCGGCGCTCGCATCATCTGGCGCTGGGTCTCCCAGGCCGGGGCCCAGGCCGGCGTCGACCCCGAGTACATGTACCACCTGGCCGACGCCATCTTCAGCCGCCTCCAGGGGGTCTCCGCCGAATCCGGCCAGGCGCTCGACTCCTTCGAGACCGCGCCCCAGGACGCGCTGCGCAAGGTCCGCCAGCGCCTCGTACGCCTGCTGCTCAGCGACGTCACCCCCATCGGCCCGGCCATCACCACGCTGACCCGCGAAGCGAAATGGCAGATCCCCGCGCGGGTGGTCTGCGTCGCCCTCGACGGACCCGAGGCGCGGCGGGCGGCGCCGTTCACGTTCGACAACGACGTCCTGCCCGACCTGGAACGGCCCGACCCCTGCCTGATCGTCCCGGCGGACGGCCTGCACGCCCGGCGCCGGATGTTGCGCCGAACCCTGCGGACCGTCACCCATTCCATAGGCCCGCCGGCCGAGCCGACCGAGGCACCCCTGTCGATGACACTGGCCCGCCAGGCCCTCGACCTCGCCCAGGAGGGCGTCCTCCCCGCCGGAGCCGGCCAGATCCGCTGCGACGAACATCTGGCGATGCTCCACCTGACCAGCAGCGAAAGGCACCTGCGCCTCTTGAGGCGAACCTCCCTGGAACCCTTCGCCAGGCTCAGCGCCGACCGTCGTTCGCTCCTGCTGGAGACGCTCCTGGCCTGGCTCACCCACGGCGCCGCCACCTCCCCCCAGGTGGCCACCGAGCTGTGCGTGCACCCCCAGACCGTCCGCTACCGGATGCGCCAGATCAGGCACCTCGTCGGCACGGCATGCCTCCAGGACCCGGCCTGGAGATTCGAGATGCAGCTCGCGCTGCGCTCCTGGGACCTGGACCGCCGCCGAACGCAGGCCCGTTCCAAACCACCCCCCGATGACTCGCTCCCCCGCACCCCCACCTGAACCGGCCGCCCTCCCGGAGACAGCCCCGCCCCGCCTTCGAGACGGCGGTGTTCGCCGGTTCGGTGCCGGTGGCCTTCAGCCGCGGGTCAGGCTCGTGAGCCCACCGAGAGAGTTCGTCGCATAGAGCGCTTTCGGATCCCAGCCGGGCCCGGCTCCGAATCGAACCGAGGAGACGAGCGGCAGCCCGTCCGCGACCGTGCAGACATCTCCGGTGCCGGGATCGAGGCGCACCACCCGGCCCGCGACGTTCAGCGCCACGTACAGCTAGCCGGTGCGGCCTGTCGTGTATTGGCGGCGGAACTGGCGGGGGGACAGGTCGTAGGCGCTGCGGAACATCTGGCTGAAATGGGCGGAGTTGACGAGACCCCACCGGGCGGCGATCGCACTGATCGAGTGTGCGGCCAGCCCGGGATCGGCCAGGTCGCGGCGGCACCGTTCCAGGCGGCGCTCGCGGATCCAGCCGGCGACCGTGCGGCCCTCTTCGCGGAACAACGTGTACAGGAAGCGCGGGGAGACGTGGTGCGCCGAGGCGATGAGGCCCGGAGTGAGTTCGGGGTCGGCCAGGTTGCGCTCGATGAAAGCGTGGATCTGAGCCAGCAGCGCGCGCCGCCTGGTGTCCGGCGGGACGGCGTCGCGGGCGTCCAGCTCGTGGGCGAGCGCCACGGTCAGCAGGTCGACCGTCAGGGTGGACAGCCGTGCGGTGTCGGCCGGGCTGAACTCGTCCATGCGCCGGGCCAGCTCCAGCAGGAACGCCGAGGACAACGCGCCGACGCCCCGATCGCCCGGGATGCGGACCGCGGTCAGTTCCCGCAGATCCCGCTCGGGCAACGGCAACAACGAACGCGGGAACTGCACGCACAGCACCTCGCTTGCCGGCTGCCCCGTCGCGAAGCTGGTCAGGTAGGGACGCGAGCTGTCACGCAGGACCAGATCCCCGACGTGCAACTCCGCCTGCCGGCCGTCCTGCTCCCCCACCAGGCGCCCCCGCACGGCACAGTCCAGGATGAACGCATCGGGATCGGACCGGCGGATCAGCTTGGGCGTGCGGTGCACCGACAACGGCGTGGTGGTCAGCACGGTCACCTGCACGGCACCGAACCCACCGAAACCGGCCCGGCCCCTGAATCCGTTCACCTGGTGCGGGTCGCAGCGAGCGTCCAGGGGCAGCCACAACCTCTCGCTCACCTCGCGGAACAGCGCGAACCGCTCTTCCACCGGAATCTCGGCGGTACTGATCACGTCCATGGCCCCACGAAACGTCGACAACCGGTGATCGCCATCCTCGGCAATCGCCCCGCCGTTGTCGTCGGACGCTCGGCGCAACCCCCCGTACTCCCACCGGCGTAGCCCGCCGCGTGGCTACCAGCGGACACGGCAGGGGCGAACGCTTTCGGATTGAGGGGCTTGTCGGGAGTATGGGGGTTGGCCACTGGGAGGGGTGTTGATGGGGCTTGGCGTGCGGCGGGTCTTGGGGGATGGGGTGTTCGATGATGTCGGGGCCCCTGAGGTGGTGGCTTCCAACGGGGTTTGGACGGTGGTGGGCGGGGATCTGGGGTGGCTCAGCTGGCACGGGGACATGACGGCCAGCAGGCGGTGGCGACGGTGGCGGCTGGGGATCTACTGGGCCGACGACCTGCGTCTTGAACACCTGCTGCGGCTGCGATGGCCGGCGAGGTCGGTGGCTTTCCACCCGAGCCTGCCCCTGCTGGCGGTGGGGACGGGCGATTATGACGGCGGCTACTGCTTCGACGGCGAACTGCTGCTCGTGGATCTGGAGTCGGGGTGGACGAGGTCCATGCTCGACGCGGAACGCGACGTCCGCCTGGTCGAGTGGCTGGATGACCGGACGCTGCGCCTGCTGGTGGCTCCGCGGAGTGAGGACACCGAGGGCGCGCACGATCACGGGTACGAGTTCGTGCTCGAAAGGGACTGGGGTGGTGCGGGTGAGCACACGATCAGCCTGAACACCGGTGACAAGCCTCTGGTGGAGGCGCCGGTCCGGCGCAGCGCCGAGGCGGAGTTGCTGGAGTTGTCGCCCGGATGGACCCGGCGGCGGCAGGTGTGGGACGTGGCGCGTGTGGGCGATGGGCGTGTGCTGGCCGTCCTGGAGAGGGTCGCGCTGGAGGCCTGGTCGGTCTCGGGAGAACGCGAGTGGGCCGTTCCGGACGAGGCCGGCGGACGGCAGATCGCGGTCGCCCCGGACGAGCGGTCGGCCATGGTCAACATCTCGGAGCGGACGCGCCTGGTGGAGGGCCGCTGGACGCGGCCTTCCGGGCACGCTCTCCGCGTCTCCCTCGCGGACGGGAACGTCCTGGAGACGTTCGACATCGGGGCCTCGATGGTGTTCACGACGCGCGAGGACGGCTGGCTGGCGCTGCGCGACGTGCGTTACAAGGAGGAACGGCCGCAGACCCGGCTCGTCAGTCCCGAAGGGATCGAGGCCGGCCGGGTCGCGTTGGGGCGGTGCGTCGGCGGCCACCACGTCCTGCGCGTGAGGAAGAGTCCCGAGCTGCACTTCATCCAGGGCCGCAACAGCGCCTCCCCCAGGGACGACACGTGGGTCGTGTCCGTCGGCGTTCCCGATGGGGAGGTTCGGCGGCTGTTCCCGCTCGAATGGGAGGCGGGAGTCGACCGGCTCATCTTCGGCGGGCCCGCCGTCCGGGTGGACGGGGCCCTGGTGCACGGGGGCGGGCTCGCGGCGCGGAGGGGGCGGATGGCCGACAGCGAGTACATCGTCCGGCGGCGGCTGCCGGACGGGGCGGTGGACTGGCTGCTCCGGGGCGACTTCACCGTGACCGCGCTGGAGGCGGACGGCGACACCGTCTACGCCGCGCTCCAGGCCGGTGAGATCGTCGCCCTGAACGCGGCCGACGGGACGGTCCGGTGGCGGACGGAGATCCCGGGCACGCCCCTGTCGATGAGCCTCGACCGGGACGGCCGGATGCTGATCGGGACCGCCGAAGGCCGCATCCTGGACTGCGACGTGACCGCGCACTGATCCGGGGAACCGCGAAGCGGAACGGCGGAACGCAACCGGAAGGCGGGCTTCGGGAGAGAGGAGGGTGTCGGCACCCCCTACCGCGGAGGCCCCCGTGAAGAGACGCGCGTGGTTGTGGGGCATCGCCGCCAACCTGTGGGCGGCCGCGGGCCTCCGGAGTGCCGGATGACGATCACGATCAAATCAAGGTCTGCCCCGCTCAGAGCGGGTGCTCGGGGTCCAGCGGGGTCGTCGGGGTCAGGGGGATGCGAAGGACGAGGCGGGCGCCGCCGTCGCAGTCGGCGACGCGCAGGGTGCCGCCGTGGTTGTGGGCGATCTCCCGGCAGATCGCCAGGCCGAGTCCCGTGCCCGACGGGTCGGCGCGGCGGGCGTCGGCGCGGCGGAAGAACCGGTCGAACACCGCCTCGCGATCCTCCTCGGGGATGCCCGGGCCGTCGTCGCAGACCTCCAGGACCGCGTGCCCGTCCTCGGTGGTCACCAGCACCTCGATCCGGGAACGGGCGTGCCGTTCGGCGTTGCTCAGGAGGTTGTCCACGACGCGCATCAGCCGGACGGGCGATCCGGTGACGACCACGCCCTCGGCCAGGCGGGCGTCGATCTTCGGTTCGGGCCGGGTGCGGCGTTCCAGGGAGGCTCGGACGGTCTCGGTGAGGTCCACCGGTTCGCTCGTGGCGGGCGCCCCGGCGTTGAGCCGGGCGAGTTCGAGGAGGTCGGCCACGATGTCGCCGAGCCGTTCGGCGTCCAGCAGCGCCGCCCGCAGGATGTCATGGGGGTCGGCCTGCGGGTCCTCCAGCGCGGCCTGCAGCCGCAGTTGCAGGCCGGTGATGGGGCCGCGCAGGTCGTGGGAGGTGTCGGCGACGGCGTTGCGGTGGCGTTCCATCTCCAGGCGCAGCTCGATGGTGTCGCGCTCGCGCGCGCTGTGCAGCCGCAGGTTGTCGGCCTGGAGCTCGGCGGTGCGGGCGTACAGGTCGGCCTCGATGACCTGCATGCGCGCCTCCAGGCCGAACGGGCTGGAGCGGCTCGTCGGCGTCGCGGCGACACCGCGCACCTGGTCGACGAACGCGGTCGCCTCCTCGCCCCGGTGGATGATGTGGGTCACGGTGCCGTCCGGGCCGAACACCGGGGCGTTCATCAGGCTCCAGTACCGCTCCTCCACCACGCCGCGGGGCGACTCGACGTCGTAGCGCAGCAGCGGCATCACGTCGATGCGGCCTTCGGCGACGACCCGCTCCAGCGACGCCCGCAACACTCTCGCGCCCTGGTCGGCGGGGCCGCCGGGAAACCGCTCATAGATCTTCGCGCCGATCAGCAACGTGCGGGAGCGGCCGCAGACCTCCTCGTAGGCGCGGTTGACCAGCTGGAACACGCCATCAGGCCCCAGTACCGCGGTCGGTATCGGCAACGCGTCGAAAACCGCGGCGACGTCCACCCCATCCATAGCCCCCACCCCCCGGGACGGACCCGAGCCCTCAGTCCGCATACAGAACCTCCCCATTTCAGGGCAATGTCCATATCAAGGGGAGCCCTTGGAGATACCAAGCCCGCAAAGAGAACGGCGAGACAGAGGCAACGTCACACGCCGTCAGGTGCCGGGGCTCGGGGGCGGAGGACTCCCTGGGACTCCCAGTCCCGGATCTGCCCGCGCGCCCAGGCGCCGCCACCGGACGCGCCTCCCCGCGTTCGCCCGGCGAAGTCGGAGATCACGTCCTCGGTGCCGCGGCCGTCGCACAGGTTCCAGAGGTGGAACGAGTCCTCCGTGAGCCGGTGCACGACGTCGACGCCGACCATCAGCCCGAACCCGCCGGCCCACCGCACGGGGGCGTAGCAGGGGTTCCGGACGGGGCCGGAAGCCGGCACGTTGAAGAGGGGCAGACCGTCGACGGGCCCGCTCCAGGCGTCCAGCAGCGACCGGCCGAGCAGGTGCCCCGCCAAGGCCAGCCGCCAGCGGATCGTGTCGCGAACGACGGACTCGTCGAACGACGCCGAGAACCCGCCGAACACGCGGTGCCCGTGCTCGTCCAGGATCCGCGCGAGGAACGGGTTCCTCGCCATGCGGCGCTGGAGGAACTTGCGCCCCACCCAGAGGTCGTCACATCCGGCCAGCGCCGCGTCGACCGACGTCCGCAGGCCTTCCTCCGAGGCCGCCAGGGCCGTCGCCAGATCACCGCTCCCCAGCGTCCCGGCGACGTCTTCGACCAGGCTGGCGAGGCACAGGGCGGAGTGGGTCATGACGTCACGCCGGAGCGCGTCACGATCAAGGCACTCCAGGAGGGCGCGAACCCGCGGCTCGGCGAACATCACGTCGCCGGTGACGACACGGGTCAGCAGGGCCCACTCCCGGAACGAGCCGAGCATGAAACCCGGACGGTGGATCTCCCGCGATGCCTCCGCCCTGGCACAGGCGGTGTCCCGCAGCCGTTCGAGGTCGGCAGTAGTGATCTTTATGAGGTCGAGCGCCAGGCCGTCGTGTTTCCGCAGGTCATGGGGAAGGCGGTCGGCATCGCAGGCGTTCCGTTCGGCGTCCGTGGCGAACACCAGGATCACGTCGAGGTCGGACCGGGCATGCGCCAGGCCCGCGGCACGGCTGCCCGCGGCGATGGCGGCCAGGACGCTCCCGGCCCCCGGGAGGGCCGCCACGGCCTTCCGCAGGTGGGCCAGGTGCTGCGGGGCGAACCCGGCGTCCGGTACCTGCCAGGGGCTCGGCGTCGGCCGCGTCGTCACAGCGCCATCTCCCTCGGTATGAGATCACGTTCCGCCAGGGCGTCGAGCGTCACGCGAACGGCCGCCGCGACGTTCTCCTCGCGGGCCCTGTCCGTCATCTCGACGCACGGCCACCGCTCCGCCTCCGCGATCGCGATCAGCTTCGCCTGGATGCCCGACTGGAGCGCGATGAACGACGCCTCCGTCGCCCGGCCGCTGATGCCGGCATGTTCGCCCCGGGGGATCCTGCCCTGCTGGCGTTCGCGCCAGCGGCAGGCCAGCCGAGGATCGCCGCGCAGCACGACGGATTGCGCCGCCGGCGCCCAGTGGGCAAGGCACCGGTGAACGAGCGAGAAGTACTCGTCGAGCGCCCGGTCCGTCTCCACGCGCCCGACGGTCACGGCTCGCGCGAACATGCCCATCTTGAGGACGTTCTTGAGCCCGTGGCTCTCCTGGATCACTATCCGGCCCTGCGCGAGAGCCGGCCTGATGACGAAATCGCGTTCGATGAGCCGTGCCGCGGTCTCCATGAGCCCGGCGGCCACGAACGGAGCCGGATGGTGAACGTCCAGGGCGATGTCCACGTCCGGGTCGGCAAGGAACCCCAGGTCATCGAGGTCGAGCAGGTGTTCGGCGCTCTCGCCGTCGGGCCCCAGGCAGCCCGAGTAGATCGACCGGAACATCGCGCCGTAGGCGGCGTGCAGCGCCTCGCTCCCCCGGCCGGACCGGTCCGCCCGCAGATGCCGTCGCCACGACGTGAGCGTGACCTCGAACCCCTGACGGCGCAGCACCTCGGCCAACGCGTCCGAGACCGACGACTTGCCGATCCCGTCCATGCCCAGCAGGGCTATGTCGAAGCTCACGCATCAGCCTTCCGTCGGAACGGAAGCTATGACCGCCCCCCATATTCGGCCTATATCCCGCCCCTCCCGCCTCCGATGTCCCACCCCCCGCACTCCAGGCCCCTACTCCGATCTGGAGCAGATTGCGCAATCCGTGCCCGCCTACACGGGCCCGCAGGACGAGTACCTGCTGGCCCGGCAGCCCAACGGTGCGCCGGCCTTCAACATCCGCCCGTTCGCCACCCCGCCCGCGCCCTTCGGGGGCTACACCCCGATCTCGGGGCCTGACATCGGCTAGAGACCGATCCGGCCGTGTCCACGCCGTCGACCGGCGGCGTGGGCACCTGGGCCTGCCGTCCACCGCGGCTCGGCCTCACTGCGGCGGGCGCTGGGCGGACTCCTCGTTGGCGGGCTCGCCGGGCCGGCGCATCAGGGCCGGGTCCGCGAACGTCTGCCAGCCGAATCGGCGGAAGTGCTCGGCTCTCTGGTCATCCCGTTGCCGGCGTTCCAGGCCGCTCAGGGACGACGCCGCCTTCGCCGCCATTTCCGGGTGTCCGGTGGTGATCGCCTCCCGGTACCAGTGCCGGGCCTGCTCGATGTCCCCCTCCCATTCCTCCAGGCCCGCGAGGTTGTACATGGCGAAGGGCGCCTCCTCGGGATGGCCGGTGGCGATCGCCTGCCGGTACCAGTGCCGGGCCTGCTCGACGTCGCCCTCCCGAGACTCCAGGATCCCGCGGTTGACCATGCCGCGGGGTTTCTCGTCGGGGTGGCCGGAGGCGATCACCCGCCGGTACCAGTACCGGGCCTGCTCCGCGTCGCCGTGAACGTGCTCAAGGTAACCGAGACGGCTCATGGCGAACGACGCGTGCTCGGGATGCTCGGTGGCGACGGCCTGCCGGTACCAATGGCGGGCCTGCCCCAGGTCCCCCTGCTTCTCCTCCTCCAGGATCCCGAGGCAGTACATGGCACGGGGCCTCTGCTCGGCGTGACCGGTCGCGATCGCCCGCCCGTACCAGTGCCGGCCTTGTTCGAGATCGTCCTGCCCCTTCTCCAGGATCCCGAGTGCGCACATGGCCTGGGCCCCGTACTCGGGGTGTCCGGTGGCGGCCGCCTGCCGGTACCAGTACCGGGCCTGCTCGACGTCGCCCTGCAGATCCTCCAGGCGCCCCATGTCGTACATGGCGTTGGCCCGGCATTCGGGTTGCCTGGTGGTGGCCGCTCGCCGGTACCAGCGCCGGGCCTGCTCGGCGTCGCCCTGCCGTTCCTCCAGGACCGCGAGGTTGCGCATGGCGAAAGGCGCGTGCTCGGGATGGCCGGTGGCGATCGTCCGCCAGTAGTAGCGGCGGCTCTCGCCTGGGTCCCCTTGCCGGGCCTCCAGAAACCCCAGGTTGAACAGGGCGCGAGGCTTCTCGTCAGCGTGACCGGCGGCGATCGCCCGGTGGTACCAGTACCGGGCCTGGTCCGCATCGCCGTGAACGTGCTCAAGGTGACCGAGACGGCTCATGGCGAACGACGCGTGGTCCGGATGCTCGGTGGCCACCGCCTGCTCGTACCAGTGACGGGCCCGCGTCAGATCGCCCTGCTTCTCTTCCTCCAGGATCCCGAGACAGAACAACGCACGCGGCCTCTCGTCGGCGTGACCGGTCGCGATCGCCCGCCCGTACCAGTGCCGGCCTTGTTCGAGATCGTCCTGCCGCTTCTCCAGGATCCCGAGGTCGCACATGGCGCGGGGCGCGTGCTCGGGATCGCCGGTGGCGATGATGCGCTGGTACCAGTGCCGGGCGCCGGAGGTGTCGCCGGTGGACTGGAGGCGTTCGGCGATCTGGCGGAGCGCGGCCGGATCGACGGTGGTGTCGGCGTGGTCGAGGAGACGGCGGGCGGCGGAGTGGGCGCCGCGCTGGAGCGCGGTGTACCCGAGGTCGCGGCGGGCGTCCCCGGAGAGGAACGTGTTGGCGTAGCGCCACAGCGCGTCCCCGACCGGCCAGGCCGCCTGGTCTTCGGGGTCGTCGGCGAGGACGGACAGCAGGGGGTGCGGGGCGTGGCGGTGGCCGTCGGCCAGCTTCTGCCGGCTGATCAGCTGGGGGCGGTCGGGGGTCCTGGTGGTGGCCCAGGTCAGCGCGCTCCCGTAGGCGTCGATGTCGCTCGGTGCCCCGGCGGGACGGCCGGTGAGCTCGGCGTGGTGGATCCGGTAGAGGTAGTCCAGCACGTCGCGGTTGAGCAACCTCGGCACCGCGACGCGGTACCAGTCGGTGACCGCGCGGACGAGGGCGAGCCGCTCCGTGGCGTCCTCGCCGGTCTCGGTGAGCGCGGCGCGGATCTGCTCCCAGGTGGTCATGAGCCGGCCCATCAGCACGCCGGTGCCCTCGGCCAGGATCGGCCGCAGGTCGGCGTACACCTCCTGGTCGGCGACGTCGGCCCGTTCGTCCGCCGACAGCGCGCCCAGGTCGATCCGCACGGCACGTTCCCGCAGGGCTTCGACCAGGTGCTCGTGGATCCGCAGCCCTTTCAACGCGTCGTCGTCGAACGTGGCCAGCACCTTCAGGCCCGGGTGGATCCGGCCGGTCTCGCCGCCGGGGAGGGTGGCGAGCTCGACGTACCGGCCGGGGTCGAGCCCGTCGAGCCAGAGCACCGCCCCCTGGGAGGGGCCGGTCCACCGGCGGGCGTGATCGATCATGTCGGTGAGCGGGACGCGCGGGTCGTCGACGAACCCGATCACACGATGCCGGGGCAGGTGGGACTGGGCGGCCTGGGCGAGGGTGCTGGTGGTGCCGGCCAGCCGCGGCCCTTGGACGATGACGACCTGCCGGTCGTCGCCGGCCAGTGCCGCGCCCAGGGTCTCGTCGACGTCTCGGGGGATGTAGAGCGCCTCGCCCTCGGCGCCGAAGCGGTTGGGATGCACTCCCAGGGCCCGCGGGGTCACCTCGGTGAAGGTCTTGGGCGTCCCGTCGGGACGGGTGAGGGCCGGCCACGCCACCGGCTCGACGTCCCGCTCGTCCTCGCCCGCCCGGACGGAGGCGACCTTGTGCGTGACCACGACCGCGAGCCCGGCCAGTGCCAGGTCTCCGGCCAGCCACCACCACGCCCACCGACCGTCGTTGAGGATCTGGTTGGTGGCGACCCCGATGGCCACGACCAGCCCCGCCGACACGGCGTCCAGCAGCCAGACCCATCGCCGCAGTCGATCGCGTCTCATCGGCCGCTGTGCCTCCCCGCCGGTGCCAATGCGTCGCCGTGGCCTCCGGGCAGGGAACCCAAGGGCAGGGAACCCGAGGGCAGGCACCGCCCGCTGTCGAGAGCATCCTGCCCGTAACCACACCGCTCCAGGCGGCCTGCGCCACTTCCGGCCAACGGCCCGGCCGGGCCTCTGAGATCGTAGCCGTCGAGGCGGACGGTGGCGCTGAGTCCCCAGTTGCGGAAGCCGGACGTCATCGCGACGACCCCTTCACCAGCGCCCTGGCCGGGATCCTCCGGTAAGGATCACCGTGAGCGGGCGCGCAAGCCGTCGAGCAACATCTCCAGGCCCAGGCGCAGGCCGTCGACATCCGCCTCCTCTTCGGTCTCGAAGAGGTTCTGCGCCGCGCGCAGGTGGGACAGCCGGTCCGGCGGCAGCAACTCCAGGTACTGGGTGATCTGGGACGTCCGCCGCTGGAGCTCTTCGGCGGCGGCGTCCGGCGTCCCGCCCACGCTCATCTCGTAGGCCGCCGCGGTCAGGTGCAGGGCGAGGACGTCGGCCGCGGCGAGCGCCTCGCGCGGCGGGATGCCGCCGGCGTCCAGCAGAGCGAGCACCCCGTCCATGAGCCGCAGCGCGTTGGGCGTGGTGGGGATCGCGGTCTCCATCGAGACGCGGGCGATGCCGGGCTTGGCGACCATCGCCCGCGCGGTGCCGGTCAGCAGTTCCAGCAACTGGTCGCGCCATCGGGCCGGGTCGGGCTCGGGGACGTGAACCGGCGCGAGGGCCGCGTCCAGGAGCAGCTCGTGCAACTCGGCCTTGTTGCGGACGTGCGCGTACAGCGACCCGGCGGCGGTGCCCATGTCCTGCGCCACCCGCCGCATCGTGACGGCGTCCAGGCCCTCGCTCTCCAGGATGCGCATCGCGCTCTCCAGGATCGCCTCGAGGCTCAGCTGGCGGCGGCCCGACTTGTTGGCGCCGCGCACCCAGGGCGGAGGCGGCAGGGGTTCCGCGGTTGGCATACGAACACCGTACTTGACGCGAACACTGTTTGTGAATAAAACAGTGTTTGTTCAACTAACACTGTTCGTGATCCGGTCACGGACGAAGGAGGAAGGCACCGATGGACTCATCGACCCCCCGCCGTCCCGTCCTCGCACGCAGGCCGCTGCTGGTCGTTGCCCTGCTGGCCGCCACCTGGGGAGGGTTCTCCACACTGGGGATGCCGGGCCTCTCGCCGGCCGCCGGCGTCCCGATGGGCATCGCGGCCGGCCTGCTGTGGACCGCCGTCGCCGCCGCCGTCGCCAGGCCGCTGCTCCGACGACGGGCCCAGGCGTCCTCACGCGCTCCGGAGGTGGCGGCGCTCCTGGCAGCTCTCGGCGCCGAGCTGCTCTTCGGGCCAGGCCTCTACACGCACCTGACCTACCTCACGGGCGAGTCCTATCTCGGCCTGATGATGTCGGACGACCCGGGCGCCGCCTACGTCTACTTCATGGTGCTCAACCCGCTGATGGAGTGGGTGATCGTCCCAGCCGTCGTGCTGCTCAACTGGCCGGTGGCCCGGCGCCGCGCCCTCGTGGTCGCCGGCGCCGCCGTCTACTTCGCGGTACGAGCGTGGACCTACCTCTACTTCGCGCCGACTGCGCTGAGCTGGCAGGACCATGCCGGACAGGCGCCCACCCAGGCCCAGATCGACCAGGCGCAGACCTGGCTGAACCTCGACTGGCTCCGGCTGGCGCTCGACCTGACCGTGGGCGCCTGCTTCGCCGCGCTGGCGCTGATGCCCCGCCGTTCCGGACCGGCCCGCAGCGGGCGGGACGCCGCCCCCTCCGCCAGCACCGCCGACGCACGGGCGCTGCCCTGACCCGCCGCGTTCCGCCTCTCCCCTGACACGACGTTCCCCCGGGGACACCTCGTTCTCCCGGACACCGCGAAGGATGGATGGAAATCGCATGGAAACGCTCTCAGAACCGCGCGCGGGCCTCGGCGAACACGTCGCCGTCGCGCATGACCTGGCCAAGTCGTACGGACGCGGGGAAGGCGCGGTCCACGCGCTGCGCGGGGTGAACGCCGCGTTCGGCCGCGGGCAGTTCACCGCCATCATGGGGCCGTCGGGGTCCGGCAAGTCGACGTTCCTGCACTGCCTGGCCGGGCTCGACGCCGTGACCTCCGGGTCGGTGCTGATCGGCGACGTCGACATCACCCGCCTGTCGCGCTCGGCCCTCACCAGGCTCCGCCGGGACCGGCTCGGCTTCGTCTTCCAGTCGTTCAACCTGCTGCCCATGCTGACCGCTGAGGAGAACATCCGGCTGACCGGGCGCCTCGGTGGACGCGACGCGGACCGGCAGTGGTTCGACTCCATCGTGGACGCGCTCGGCCTGCGCGGGCGTCTGCGGCACCGCCCCGCGGAGCTGTCGGGCGGGCAGCAGCAGCGGGTCGCGGTGGCGCGGGCGCTGCTGACCCGGCCGCAGGTGCTGTTCGCCGACGAGCCGACCGGCAACCTGGACTCCCGTGCCGGGGCCGAAGTGCTGGGGTTCCTGCGCGGTGCGGTCGACTCCTACCGGCAGACGGTGGTGATGGTGACGCACGACCCGGCGGCCGCCGCGCGCGCCGACCGGGTGTTGTTCCTGGCCGACGGGCGCATCGTCGGCGAGCTCGCCGACCCCACGGCCGACCTGGTCCACGACCGCATGCGGACGATGGAGGGCTGAGACATGTGGCTCATCGCCAGGCGTTCCTTCACCACGGGCTGGGGACGGCTCGCGGCGACGCTGGCGGCCGCGCTGCTGTCGGTCGGCCTGATCGCCGGAACCATGCAGTTCGCGCTGCGCGCCCAGGCGGCGGTGTCGGGCACCGGCGCCAGCGAGTTCGCCCGCGCCGACGTGCTCGTCCAGGGCGGTTCGGTGGACCCCGACGATCCGCACGCCGTTCCGGACGGGCGGGTCCGCCTCGACCGGGTGGCCGGACGCCCGGGGGTCGCGGCGGCCACCGGTGACGCGACGGTCCCGGTCACCGCGGCCGGTGCGGACGGGCGGCTCGTGATGCCTCCAGCCGGCGCGCGCACGTCATTGCGGCCGTGGGTGGCCGACGTCCGCCTGAACCCCTACCGGCTGGAGTCGGGCCGCGCCCCCGCCGCCGACGGCGAGATCGCGGTCACGCGGCATGTCGCCGACGCCGCCGGGCTGGAGACCGGGGGCGCCCTCACCGTGGGCCTGCCCCGGCAGACCCGCGCGCTGAGGGTCGTCGGCATCGTCACCGTTCAGGGCCGTGCCGCCGTGGCCGCCGGCGACCTGCTCCTGGCGCCGCCCGAGACGGTGCGGCGGGCGGCCGGTCTCCCGGCGGGCACCTGGCAGGCGGTCTGGGTGAAGGCGGCGCCCGGCGTACAGGCGTCCGGGCTCGCCCGCGACCTGGGGCACTCCCTCGGCCCGGGCACCGCCACGGTACGGACGGCCGAGGCCGTGCGAGACGCCCAGTCCTCCAGCCTGATGGCCGAGGGCGCGTCGGTGGCGGGCGGGATCGGCATGCTGACCACGGTCGCGGTGTTCGTCGGGCTGTTCGTCGTCGCCAACACCTTCGGCGGGCTGATCCGCCAGCGCACCCGCATGCTCGCGCTGCTCGGCGCGATCGGTGCCACTCCCGAGCAGGTCAAGAAGCTGATCCGGCTGGAGGCGCTGGCCGTGGGGCTGATCGCCTCGGCCGGCGGCGTCCTGCTCGGACATCCGATCGCCGGTGCGCTCGCCCGGCTGTTCGCCGAGGACGGCTTCGACGTCTCGGTCGCCGAGCCCTCCTTCGGCCCGCTCGCGTCGGCGGTCCCGCTCGCCGCCGGGATCGGCGTCACCCAGCTCGCCGCCTGGCGCGCGGCCCGGCGGGCCGCGGACATCGCCCCGATGCGGGCCCTGCGCGAGACCGCCACCGAGCCGTCCGACCGGCGAGGGCTCCGCATCGCCGGGGCCACCGCCGTCTTCCTGTCGGCCTTCCTGTTCTACGGGCCCGTCCTGGCCGTCCTCAACGACAGCCCGCCCGGCCCCGAGCGCACGATCGCGATCTCGTCGCTGATCGTCATCGGCTCGATGATCATCGTGTGCGCCCTGGCCGTCCTGGGCCCGCTGCTGGCCGGTCCGCTCGGCGGTCTCGTCGGCCGACTCGGCATGCTCGTCAGCGGCGAGGCGGGCCGGCTCGCCCGCGCCACCATCGCCCGCAGCCCGCGCCGCGTCTCGTCGGCCGCGTCCTCGGTCATGCTGGGCGTCGCCCTGGTCACCTCGACCGCGCTGATCGTCCTGTCCGCCACCGCCCGCTTCGACGAGGCGGGCGGCGAGGTCATGCGCGCGGAGCACGCGGTCAGCACCACGGGAAAGACGGCCGACGGCATGCGCCCGCTCCCCCGCGACGTCGCCGGCCGGATCGCGGCCGCGCCCGGCGTGACCCACGCCGCCGCCCTGACCGCCACGGACGTCAAGCTCGTCGAGCCGGCGCCGCGCGCGTACACCTCCGACCAGAAGGCCAAGCCCCTCTATGTCACCGTCACCGGCGCCGACCAGGCCGCCCTGCCGGCCGTCCTGAACCTGGGCGGCGCCCTGCCCACCCTCGCTCCCGGCCAGATCGGGCTGCCGTCGACGCTGATGGACGCTCAGCACCTCAAGCCCGGTCAGCGGATCGTCGTTCGCGGCAAGCACGGCCCGGTCCCGCTCACCCTCGTGGGCGCCTACCACGATCCCTCCCATCTGTTCGCCGACGGGGCGCTGGTCGCCCCCGCCACGATGGACCTGCTGGACCAGAACGCGGTGACGCGGGCCGTCCTGGTCCGCGGCGGCACCGCCGCCGGCATCTCCCAGGCCGTCAGGGGCGTGCCCGGCGCCACGGTCCTCGACCGTCCCGCCTACGTGAAGCAGGCGTCCGCCACCATCACCGAGGGCATGAACGTCATCTACGGCTTCATCGTCATGACGCTGGTGCTGGCGTTGTTCGGGACCGCCACCACCGTGTCGATGAACGTCGGCGAGCGCAGGCGGGAGTTCGGCCTGCTCGGAGCCGTCGGCGCGACCGGCCGCCAGCTCCGCGCGATCGTCCGCTGGGAGGCCGCGACCGTCGTCACGCTGGGGACCGCGCTCGGCCTCGGCGTCGCCGTCGGCACCGTGGCCCTCATCCATCTGGCCACGGGCAGCTCGTTCATCCGTCCCTCGGCACCGTGGTGGATCTACGTCCTGGTCGCCGCGGGCGCGCTGGCCGTCACCCTGGTCACCTCGTCCCTGCCCGCCCGGCGCGCCGCCCGGGTCCCCGTCCTGGACGCGGCTCAGGGCGATTGACCGCGGTGGCCAGGCCGAGGAGTGCGGCGAACGGCGCCACGGCGGCCGGGACGAGGACCAGCGCGAGGCTCGGGGCGTGCCAGGACGGGCGGTGTTCGAGTAACCCGGACTGGTCGTCGATGAAGGCGTCGTCGCCGAGCGGCTGCAAGGTCCAGGCCAGCCACAACACGAACAGGTGGACGACCAGCAGCGCGCCTGCCGCGGGCAGCGCCGCGGGCCGGGCGTGCCCGGCCCGCAGGCGGGTGCCGAGGATCGTCCACAGTGCCTCCACGACGGCGAGGACCGCGGTCATCTGGAGGTTGAGGCCGCGGGAGATGGGCGCGGCGTCGGCGGCGTACTCGCCACCGGCGTGCGCCGCGGCGGCGATGGCACGCACACGATCAGGAACGCGCAGCCCACCGCCCGTCCTCGGGCCGGTGGGAGAGCGTGGGGAGCGCCGTACGCCGGCGGCCGGTCACCGTGGCTGTTCTCCGTCATGCGTGTTCTGACGGCCACCAAGTCGATCTTGTTGTTCGCGTCGTGCGAAGGTGCCGTGAAGGAACGGACACACATGCCCGCGCACGCCCGAGCCGGCCGAACAGCACCGGGTGCTGCTCGGCCGTTACCGGGGGTCAGTGCTGGGGGGCGTAGCGGGGGTTGGTGGCGTGCCATTCGAAGCCGCCGCCCATCCAGGCGCGCAGGCCGCGCAGGAAACGCTGGAGGTCGGGGGACGGGACGGGGGCGAGCTCGCGGTGGGTGTCCTCGAAACCTCGGACGAAGTCGTTGTGGAGGCCGACGGTGAACTCGGTGGCCTCCTCGACCGAGCAGCCGCGGTCGTCGGCGACCAGGAGGACCAGGTTGCAGACGGGGTTCTCGTCGGCGGCGTCCTTGGCGACCGAGTGCAGGTCGTTGACGATGACGCTGGCGGTGCCGGCCTGGATGGCGGCACGGCGGACGAGGGGTTCGTAGTAGAGGTCGGCCGGGACCTCGTAGCCGCCGACGACGTCGATCAAGGTCATGGAGGTGTAGAAGCTGTCGTGCTGGCGGGCCGCCAGATACTCCCAGGCGGGCGGGTGGTCGCCCGTCTCGCGCCAGGCCGCGTAGGCGTTCCAGCTCACGAACATGGCGAACGTCGAGTAGCAGACGCGCTGGACCTGGGCGGGGGTGGCGTGCCGGCTCAGATGGGAGACGGCGGAGCCGAGCAGCCTGAGGACCAGGTCGTCCCGCAGGGCCTCGTCGAGGGGCGGCGTGAGCTCTCCGGCGGGCGGGAGGGGGTCCATCGCGGCCATCGCGAGCGCGAGGCGGGGCGGGAGCTTGGCGGGGACGGCGCCCAGGGCGGTGTCGTCGGCGTAGTAGTCGTCGGCGGCCCACCAGGCGGCGTTGAGCTGGGCGGCGACGAGCAGGGCGTCGGGATCGTCGGTGTCGGGGTGGGCGAGGGTGACCAGGCGGCCGAACGTGGCCTTGGCCAGGGCTTCGAGCTCGTGGTCCTCGAAGCCCTGGTCGGCCGCCCAAGCGATGAGGCGGGCGTCCACCTCGGCGGCGAGGGCCTCGTCGGCGCGTTCGTGCGGCGGGCAGTAGAGCGGTGAGTGCGTGCCGTCGCCCCAGGGCCGTTCGATGTAGCCCGGCCCCGGGGGCCGTTCGGCGAAGCCGCCGTACGGTGCGTCGCGGCTCAAGCGGGAGCTGGTCAGGAGGGTGGGCAGCAGTGCCGCGGCGCTGCCCAGGCCGGACGGCCCGAGCGACCTCGCCGGCGACGCGTCCGTCAGCGCGGTGTGCCCGCCGGTGCCGCACTGTGGGTGGTGCGTCGGGCGCATGGTCGGTTCACCTGTCTCTGGTCGGGTCGGGCGGTGGGGTCAGACGCGGTCTGCGGCGATCAGCAGGTACTGGAACCCGCCGTCGCGGTAAGCGTCCAGGAAGGCGTCCTCGATGCCGGTCGCGACCGAGGACTTCTGGCGCAGCTCCCAGTAGGGGATGGTGTCGGCGGTCAGGTCGATGACGCTGGTGGGCACCAGCCGGTTGGCTGCCATGGCGCGGAAGTAGGCGCTGCGTGGATGGATGTCGCACACGTAGTGGGCGTTGATGGTGGAGACCGCTCTGGACGGCAGCCCGTAGACGTCGTCGTAGCAGCCGGTGATGGTGACATACCGGCCGCCGCGGGCCAGCAGCCGGGAGTGCGCCGCGAAGAGGTCGTCGAGGACGACGTACATCGTCGACTCGTTGTTCCAGATCGCCTGGTAGGCGCCGGCCTCGAAACCGGTGTCGAGCATGTTCTTGAAGTGGAAGCGCACCTTGTCGGCGACCCCGCGTTCGGACGCCTGCCGGTTGGCGAACTCCACCTGGGTCTGGGAGATCGAGACGCCGTCGACCTGGCAACCGAACGCGGCGTTGGCCAGGATGCTGGACCCGCCGCGGCCCGAGCCGGCGTCCAGCAGGCGGTGCTGGGGACCGATGTCGCCCAGGTGGCCGAGCAACAGGCGGGCCTGGTCGTTCTCCAGGCGGTGCAGCTCGGCGATGATCGCCTCTTCGCGGACGTCGTCGGGCGCCTCCAGGACCGACCAGTCGACCTCGCCGATGCCGTAGTGGTGGTGGTAGATGCCCGAGACGTCACCCAGCCGCAGGTTGACGGCGTTGCGCTCGGCGTTCCAGTAGCTGGCGACGTCGTTCTGGTAGTCACTGACGATGGTCATGAGGGACCCTTCCTTCAGCTGCCGGATACGTGATGTCACCGTGCTCGAACGAACACGTAGCGTCACTGAGCGAAGCTAATCGCTGGTCCCCGGCCCGGAAAAGGGTCCGGTCACCACAGAAACCGAACGCGCGGTCAAGGCAACTGTCTCGTCAGAGTCAGGCCCTTCAGGGCTCTTGGCCGGCAGAACGTCACAAATCAACGAGCCGGGAGCGAGGGGCCAGGCCGCGGAGGTGGGATGTAAAGATCATTCCAGCGTTGTGCCGCGGGGTGCTCGCCGTTCCGGCGGCGTTCGCCGCGCCGTCGCTGGAGATCGACTACAACGATCCCGGCTACATGCTGGGGCCCGGCAACCCGAACCGGACGAACGGGTGGGTCCCCTCCGGCACCGACTGGGGAATCGCGCTGGTCGAGAACGCCGCCTTCCCGGCGGCGGGCATGCCCGCCGACCGCAGCCTGCGCGTCGACAACTCGGTCGTCCCGGGCACGCGTTACCGCGTGTGGGTCCCCTCCGGCCCGGCGAGACGGCGACGTTCACGTTCACCGTCAAGGCCCGCCGCCCGGGGACCATGGACACGTCGCCCGCTGGAACGGCGGCACCGCCCGTACCCGCACCCTCGTACTGCCCGGCCCCGTCAAGTAGGGAGCGGTCAGCGGAGGACGCGGTAGCGGAGGTGGGTGGCCTCCGGGGTGTCGATCACCCGGATGATCTCCAGTTCGATGCGGGACGGCAGCACGTCGAACAGGCGCCGGCCGCCGCCGAACAACACCGGGACCTGGTGGATCAGCAGCTCGTCCAGCACGCCCGCCTCCAGCGCCCGCCGCGCCGTGTAGGCGCCGATCACGTGCACGTTCCGGTCGCCCGCGGCCTTCTTCGCCTGGGCCATCGTGCTCTCGATCCCGTCGTTCACGTACGTGACCAGCGGATAGTCCGCGACGGGCGGGGCGGGCGGGCGGTGGCTGGGGACGAAGATCGGGACGCCCTGGCCGTTGTGGTCGCCGCCCCAGTGGCCGACCTGCTCGGCGGTGCGCCGTCCCGTCACGACCGCGCCGGTCGCCGCGATCTCGCCGAGCACCTCCCCCGCGGGCCCGGACGTGCGGAACTCCCCCTCTGATGTCAGGCCCCATTCGTGCAGCCGGATGAAGCCGTCGCCGCCGGGGTTGCCCGGCTCGTCGTTCGGTCCCGCGATGTAGCCGTCGAGCGACATCGACATGGCGAGCACTGATACCGGCACTCCGGCCTCCTCGTGTCCTGTTGAGAGATCGCCAGCATCGCGGACCTCGGGTGACACGGCTGTGTCAGTCTGGGGGCATCCGCCATCGGTCGAGGAGGACCGCCGGTCGAGGGAAGAGGTGCGATCCGGGTGCTGACCGTCGAGTTACTCGGGCCGCTGCGCGTCTCGGTGGACGGGCGGCCGGTCGAGCTGCCGGCGGGCCGGCAGCGCGCGCTGCTGGCCGTGCTGGCGATGTCGGCCGGGCGCACGGTCCCGACGGGCAGGCTGGCGACGGCGGTGTGGGGCACGGACTCCGGCGGCGACCCGGGCTCCAACGTCCGGACGAACGTCAAGCGGCTGCGCCGCGCGCTGGGGCCCGGCGCGGAGCGGCTCGTCGAGGCACGTCCCGGCGGCTACCTGCTGGCGGCCGAGCCCGACCAGGTCGACGCGCTGCGCTTCGAGCGCCTGCTCGACGAGGTCGCGACGGCCGGCCGTGCCAGGCTCGCCGAGGCGCTGGCCCTGTGGCGCGGTGTCCCGTTCGACGGGATCACGTCGGACTGGCTCGATCAGTTCGTGGCCCCCTCGCTGCAAGAGCGGTACCTGACCGCGCTGGAACGACGGGTCGACCTGGACCTCGCCCATGGGCCGCGGCCCGACCCGGCCCGGCTGGCCGAGGCCGCCGCACGGCACCCGCTGCGGGAGTCGTTGTGGACGCGGCTGCTGCGGGTGCTCGAAGCGGCCGGCCGGCCCGCGGAGGCGCTGGAGCGGTACGAGACGATCCGGCGCCGGCTCGCCGAGGAGCTGGGCGCCGACCCGAGCCCCGAGCTGCGGCAGGCCCACGCCGACCTGCTCGCCAGCGGCGCCCCGCCGTCCGGCGCCGGGGATTCGGTGCCCCGGCAGCTGCCCGCCACCGTGGACACGTTCTCCGGGCGGGACGTCGAGCTGGCGGCGCTGGACGCGCTGCTCGGCCCGCCGGCCCGGCCCGGGACCGGGTCGCCGCGGATCGCGGTGATCGCCGGTACGGCCGGCGTGGGGAAGACCACGCTGGCCGTGCACTGGGCGCACCGGGTCGCCGAACGGTTCCCGGACGGCCAGCTCTACGTCGACCTGCGCGGGTACGGCCCGTCGGGCCAGGCCGTACCGGCGGCGACGGCCGTCCGCGACCTCCTCGCGGCGTTGCGGGTGCCGCCGCAGCGGATCCCGGACGGCCCGGCCGCGCAGGCCGGCCTCTGCCGCAGCCTGCTGGCCGACCGGCGCGTCCTGATCCTGCTGGACAACGCCCGCGACGCCGACCAGGTCGCCCCGCTGCTGCCCGGGGCGCCCGGCTGCCTGGTGGTGGTCACCAGCCGGGACCACCTCGCCGGGCTGATGATGGCGTACGGCGCGCGCCCGGTCCCCCTCGGCCTGCTGCCGCCGGACGAGGCCGGCCGGCTGCTGGCCCGCCGCCTGGGCGACGACCGGCTCGCGGCCGAGCCCGCGGCCGCCGAGGAGATCATCGCCCGGTGCGCCGGGTTGCCGCTCGCGCTGGCGATCGTCGCCGCCCGCGCCGCCCTCCGTCCCGCGCATCCGCTCGGCGCGCTCGCCGCCGAGCTCCGGGACGTCCTCGGCGCGCTGGACCGCGCCGCCGACGTACGGGCGATCTTCTCGTGGTCGTACGAGCCCCTCGGCGAGGCCGCGGCGAGGCTGTTCCGCCTGGTCGCCGGGCTGCATCCCGGTTCCGCCGGCGAGACCGCCGCCGCGAGCCTGGCCGGCGTCCCGGTGTCCCGGGTGCGGGCGCCGCTGGCCGAGCTGGCCCGTGCCAGCCTGCTCACCGAGCACTCCCCGGGCCGCTACTCGTGCCACGACCTGCTGCGCGCCTACGCCGCCGAACTGTGCCGGGCCCACGACGCCGACCGCGACCTCGCGCTGCGGCGCGTCGTCGACCACTACGTCCTCACCGCGGACGCCGCCCACCGGCTGCTCGCCGGGGAGATGCGGGAGGACGCCGCGAACGACGGCCCCGCCACGCCCGGTCCGGGCGTCTCCGTGGCCGGCCTCGCCGATCGCGACGAGGCGATGGCCTGGTACTCGGCCGAACGCCAGGCCCTGCTCGACGTGCTGAGGCTCGCCGCCGATCTGGGCCTCGACCGCCAGGTCTGCCGCCTGGCGCGGGCGATGTCGGTCTTCCTGCACGGCCAGGGGCTCTGGCACGAGCGGGCCGGCGCCCAGCGGGCCGCCGTGGCCGCCGCCGGGCGCCTCGGCGACCCGGTGGAGGAGACCCGCGCCCACCGCGACCTGGCGTTCGCGCTGGCCGACCTGTGCCGGTTCGACGAGGCGCACCACCACCTCGACCTGGCCCTGGAACGTTCGCGCGACGACCTCACCGGCCAGGCGTGGACGCACTACCGCCGCAGCATCGTGTACGCCAGCCAGGGCGGGGAGGCGGACGCCCGCGACGCCGCCCGCCTCGCCCACGACCTCTTCGAGCGGCTGGGCGACCAGGCGGGGCAGGCCATCGCGCTCACCGACCTGGGGTGGCACCTCGGCCGCCTCGGGGACCACGACCAGGCCGTCCACCTGTGCGAACGGGCGCTCGTCCTGCACCAGAAGCTCGGGAACCTCGGCTACGAGGCCCACACGTGGTCGTGCCTGGCCGACACCCGCCTCCGTTCGGGCGACCCCGCCGGGGCCCGCCGCTCCTACCTCCAGGCCCTCGACCGGTTCCGGACGTTCGAGGACCCGTACGCCGAGGCCAGCACCCTCGCCCACCTCGGCGCCTGCCATTACCTCGCCGGAGACCACGCGGCCGCCCAGGAGCAGTGGCGCGACGCCCATGCCCTGCTCGGCGGCCTCGCCCCCGCCGCCACCGACCAGACCCGCACCCAGCTGGCCACCATCAACGCCCCCGCCGCCGAAGCCTTCACCCAAGCCCACTGACTCCCCCGGGCGGTGCGCCGGTGCGGACCCAGCGACTCAGTGTCACCTGGGGAACACCTTCCCTCTCAGCAGGAGGGGATTTCGGGTACGGGCTGGTCGTTCCAGGTGGAGGAGACCGAGAGCCGGCCAGTGCACGGGGACCGGCAGCGGCTCGGCCGGATCGGGCTCGAAGAACTTCCAGACCCGTCCCTCCCGGTCGTCGCCCAGCCGTCTCGTGCGGACCTCCACGGCGTTGTGCGCGGCGAACCGGTCCTGGAACGCCCCGTTGAGGATCAGGTCGAGGTGGCGCCGGATCGCGGCGTGGCGCTCACAGTCCAGCGGACGGCACTCACAGGAAAAACGCCTGCACCACGGCTTGTCAGCATCGTTCCAAGAGGATCCGACGACGGTCCGACCAGGACGCCTCCTGAGCCTCTTTCCGAACGAAGGACACGCCATGCCCATGATCAACTCCCCTGCCGTCACCCGGCCGTTCCGGCGGCTGCTGACCGTGCTCATCGTCGCCGCGGCGGTCGTCGGCGGCGCGGTCTCCGCGCAGGCCAAGCCGGCTCCGTCCGGACCGAAACCGACCGTGGTGCTGGTCCACGGCGCGTTCGCCGACGCCTCCGGCTTCAACGACACCATCGCGCTGCTCCAGCGGGCCGGCTTCACCGTGATCGCGCCGGCCAACCAGCTGCGCGACACCGCCGGCGACGCCGCGTACGTCTCCAGCGTGCTGAGCACCATCGAGGGCCCGGTCATCCTGGCCGGCCACTCGTACGGCGGCGTCGTCATCACCAACGCCGCCCGCGGCCACGCCAACGTCAGGGCCCTGGTCTACCTGGGCGCGTTCGCCCCCGACAAGGGCGAGAGCGCGATCCAGCTGGCCAATCAGTTCCCCGGCAGCGAGCTCGGCACCGCCCTGGTCGCGCGTCCCTGGAAGATGCCCAACGGTACCGAGGGCATCGACGGCTACATCGACCCGGCCAGGTTCCGCGCGGTGTTCGCCGCCGACCTGCCGGCCTCCGAGACCCGGCTGATGGCCGCCACCCAGCGTCCCGGCAGCGTCGCCGGGCTGTCCGGCGGCAGCGGCGAGCCGGCCTGGAAGACCCTCCCCTCCTGGTACCTGATCCCGACCGAGGACAAGGTCATCCCGCCGGCCGCGCAGCGGTTCATGGCCGAACGGGCCGGCAGCAAGGTGCGCGAGATCAAGTCGTCGCACGTCGTCATGACGTCCCACCCGGCCGCCGCGGCCGCCACGATCCTGGCCGCCTACGCGGGCACCCGCTAGCGAGAACGCAACGCACGTCAGGGAGAACAAGGAGACACCGATGAAACCCGACACGATCGTCCTGATCCACGGCTTCTGGGTCACCCCGCGCAGCTGGGAGAACTGGGTCGCCCACTACAAGGCCAAGGGCTTCCGCGTGCTGGCCCCGGCCTACCCCGGCTTCGAGGCCGAGGTGGAGGCGCTCAACGCCGACCCGACGCCGATCGAGCAGCTCACCGTGCCCGCCGTGATCGAGACGCTGATCAAGGTGATCAACGAGCTGGACCGGCAGCCGATCCTCATGGGCCACTCGGCCGGCGGCGTGTTCACCCAGCTCCTGCTGGACCGCGGCTACGGCGCCTGCGGCGTGGCGATCAACTCCGCGCCCACCGAGGGCGTCAAGCCGATCCCGCTGTCGCAGATCAAGGCCACCTTCCCGGTGCTGAAGAACCCCGCGAACCGGCACAAGGCCGTCGGGTTCACCTACGACCAGTGGCGGTTCGCGTTCACCAACACCTTCCCCGAGGACGAGGCCCGCGCCACGTACGAGCGGTACCACGTCCCGGCCTCGGGCCATGTGTTCTGGGGCAGCGCGCTGGCCAACATCCACCCCGGCCATGACGACACCTACGTCGACTACAAGAACGCCGACCGGGCCCCGCTGCTGTTCGTCGCGGGCGAGAACGACAACCTCATGCCGCCGAAGATCCAGCGGTCCAACGCCAAGCACTACAAGGCGGCCGGCACCGTGACCGAGATCGTGGAGTACCCCGGCCGTTCCCACCTCATGCCCGCGCAGGAGGGCTGGGAGGAGATCGCCGACCACGCCCTCGCCTGGGCGCTCGACCACTCCTGACGGACGCCCGCGGTTCCCCGGCGCGGCGAAGGCCCGCCGGGGAACCGCGGCGCGACCCCGCTCTCCGGCGCCGGAGCCGTTCACCGGAACGGCATCGGGCGCCCGGCGCCGGAGAGCGGGCGGAACGCCGCTCAGCAGGTGAGGTCGCCGCCTGCCGGGACGCCCAGGATCTGGGTGAAGCGCTGGTAGGCGTTCACCCGGCTCTGGACCTGGGCCGGGTTGCGGCCGTCGCATTCCAGGGCCCCGTTGATGCTGCGGATGGTCTCGCCGAAGCCGCGGCCGTTGACCATCGCGGTGTGGCCGCTCATGGTGCCGGGGCCGCTCTGGGTCATCCAGTACCAGAGGCCGGTCTTCCACGCGACGGACGCGTCCTGCTGGACGAGCCACGGGTTGGTGAGCAGGGGCAGGCCGAGCGCGTCGCCCGCGGCCTTGTAGTTGAAGTTCCAGCTGAGCTGGATGGGACCGCGGCCGTAGTAGGCGGCCTGCCCGGCGGGGCACCCGTACGGCTGGCCGGCGTCGCAGTAGTGCGGGTAGTTGGCGGTGTTCTGCTCCACGATGTGGACCAGGCCGCCGGTCTCATGGTTGACATTCGCCAGGAAGGCCGCCGCCTCCTGCTTCGCGACGGTGTCGCCGCCCGTCGTGGCGAACGCGGGGAACGCGCTCATCGCGGTGGTCAGGCCGCTGTAGGTGTAGAAGGAATTGCGGCCCGGGAACATCTGGTCGAACTGGGCCTGGCTCACCACGAAGCCGCCGGGCGCGGGCGGGTCGGTGGTCCCGCCGCCGCACGGCCCCTGGTCCGCCCACACGTCCGACCTCCCCGGAGTCTCGTTCTGCGTCCACCACTTGGCCGACCAGTTGCGCCCGTTGTAGGACGCGACGGCGCCGCCGGTGTAGACCGCCGAGGCGTTCCACGGCGTGGCGCAGGCCGCGGCGCCCGCCGCGGCGGTGGCCGTCACGGCCGGGAGCACGCCCGCCAGAAGCGCCAGGGCCGCGAGCACGACCACGATCCGACGCATCAGGATCACACCCCTTCCTGAAGGGATCACTTAGGAAAGTTTCCTAAGAGTGGCCGCGATCGTGACATGCCCGGCGTGCCCCGGCAAGGCCCAAGTCACCGGTCCGGCGGGCTGCCTGGAGTGGTGCCCGCGAAGGCGCGGAACGGCGCCGCGTATTTACAGCCGCGTTCCCGGCATGGATGATGCGGTCCCCTCCCGAAGCGAGGCGGCGCCATGGCCCATAACACCGGCTGCGCCAAGGCCCAGCGGCCCGGTTGCGAATGCGACTGCGGCGGCGCGCGGCACGGCTGCCAGGGGGCATTCGAGATCGCGGAAGCGTCAGAGGACGCCGTTCGGACCTTTATGGCGGCGAAGGAGAATGACTGGCACGGAAGAAGGCTGGTGGGGCTGAGCCAGGGGCAGGCCGCCATCGGCTGCGCCAAAGCGGACGTCGTGTGCTGGCTGCATCGCGACCGCGCACTCCGGGAATGCGCGAAGAGCGCCACGGAAAGGGCCTTCGAGCACGACCCGGAGACGCCGGAGCAGGGGCTGGTCCTGAGCGGGCTCACCTCCCACCTCGGTTCGCAGCGCATGCTGGAGTTTCAGGAGTGGGCCCGGACGACGCATTTCTGGTGCGAGCTCCTCGCGCAGATGGCCTTCGCGCTCGACCATTACGAAAGGCTCCGGGCGCGGATGTTCCGGGCGGTGGAGGACGTCCTCTCCCAGCTGGACGGACCGCCCCCGCCCGATGTGGTGCGCCGGGCCGCGGTCATCCGGATGGCGGTCTGGTCGGCCTGGAGATACGTCCTCGAAGGAATCCTCGCCGCGTCGGGCACGGGCGCCGGCTTGAAGGCGTTGCTGGACGACGGGAACGTGCAGCCGCTCATCTGGCCCATCCGGGTGATCGCCGTTCTGATGTGCCCGGACGCCTCCTGCCATCCGATGGTCCGCGAGCACTGCTGGGAGCCGATCGTCCGCCACGGCGGCGCGGAGGTCCGGCACGAGGTGCGTGAACGGCTCGCCGGGGCCTTCCCCGGCAACGCCTGGTCCTGGCAGGGCTGACGCACCCGGCAGGGCTGACGCACCCGGCGGGGGTCAGGGGGCGAGGGTGATCGTGGACGGGATGCCCTGGCGGGTCATCTTGGAGTAGGGGCACAGGCCGGTGGCCCTCGCGAGCAGCCGTTCGGCGATGTCGCGGCCGACTCCGGGCCAGTTCACCACCAGATCGGCCTGGAGGAGGTAGCCGCCGTCCGCCGGGTCCCGGCCCAACGCCACCGTCGCCTCGACCGTGATCGGCGCGGGATCGAGCGCTTGCTGCCTGGCCACCAGGCTGAGCGCGCCGTGCAGGCACGCGGCGAAACCGGTGGCGAAGAGCTGCTCGGGGTTGGGGCCGGTCGCGTCGCCGCCGAGCTCGTACGGTGTGCGCAGGTCCAGGTCGAGCGAGCCGTCGGCGGAACGGGCCCGTCCGGTCGCGCGCCCGTGGGCGGAGTCGCCACCGCTCACGGTGACGCGGGCGGTGTAGATCGGCGTGAACCGGGCGCCCTCGTCGTCGTCGGCGGGCGGTGCCGGGATGGGGAGCGGGTCGTTCACCGGGGCGGCCCTCCTTCCTCTCTCAGGAACGGTTCCAGCGCCGGAGCTTGTCGGGGTTCAGCACGATCCACACGGCCGTGACCTCGGCGCCGGCGACGCTGAGGCTGATCACCGCCGCCGCCCGGCCCGCCCGCCGCGGCACCAGGCCGGTGCGGCCGTTGACGGACTCGACGGTCACGGTCATGCGGGGCTCGCCGTTCAGCAGGGTGGTGACGAAGCCGGCCACCGCCGCCGCGCCGTGGATCGGATGCGGCACCGCGCGCACCTTGCCGCCGCCGTCGCCGACCACGATCGCGTCGTCGGCCAGCAGCCTCCGCAGCGTCTCGGTGTCGCCGGTGCCGCACGCCGCCGCGAAGCGGCGCACGACATGGTCGTGCCTGGCCAGCAGGGCGGGGTCGGTGTCGTCCTGCTGGGGATGCCGCCGGAGCCAGGCCTCGACCGGATCCTCCGCCGGGCGGCCGGCCGGGGTCCTCGGACGAGGAGCGGGGGAACGCGGCGCCTGGGGGCGCGGGCCTGGCCCGGGGACCGGGCCGAGATCGGAAGAGGAGGACCGCGCCAGAAGGTCCAGGCAGATGCCTCCCGCGACCCGCGTGAGCCAGGCGCGGGGCACCGCGATGCGTGCCCGCTCGCCGTCGTCGAGGGCGTACCAGCGGCGGTACGTCTCCAGGACGATCTGGTCGGCGGCGGCCGCGCCGAACATCCACCCGGCGGTCTCCAGGAGGTGCCGCCGCTCGTCGAGCATCTCCTGCAGCGAGGCGGCGCCCTGCCCGGTCATGGCCGGCCGTCCTCACGGCGGGAGCGACGCACGCCCGTCCCGTGCCCACGGCCGGCTGTCACGATCGTCCGCACGTTCGTCCTCACTTCGGTCGGGTCGCCAGCTAGGACAGGACAGCCCTGCGCGTTGTGACGGCGGAGGTCAGGCCGGTGCGGACACTGCGGTGATCTTGGACGGGTTCATCATCCACATGACCTGGTCGATGCCCTCGCCGGAGGTGTGGACGCTGAGGACGGCGAACATGTGCCCGCCGTTGAAGAGCAGCGCGGCCGCCTGCCCGTTGACGTCGCCCCACCGCACCTCGACCCCGGCCCAGAACCGGCTCGCGAACGCCCGGTGGTACCTGGCGACGCGGACCGAGCCCACCACGGGGACGCGGGACGCCCGGACGACGCCGCCGCCGTCGGAGTAGCTGATCACGTCCGCGGCGAGGATCTTCTCCAGGGCGGTGAGGTCGCCGGTCTGCGCCGCCGCGACGAACGCGGTCAGCAACCGGCGCTGCTCGGCCCCGGTCACCGGGGCCCGCCGCTCGGACCGCAGGTGCTTGCGGGCCCGGCTGACGAGCTGCCGGACCGACGCCTCGCTCGTCTGGATGATCTCCGAGATCAGCGAGTAGGGATAGTCGAACGCCTCGCGCAGGACGTAGGCCGCCCGTTCGGTCGGCGACAACCTCTCCAGCAGGAAGAGCACCGCGAGTTCGAGGGCCTCGCCGCGTTCGGCGCCGAGGTACGGGTCGGCGCTGGTGTCGACGGGCTCGGGCAGCCAGGGCCCGACGTAGGTCTCGCGGCGGACCCGCGCCGACTGCAGGACGTTGATCGCCAGCCGGGTGGTCGTCGTCGCCAGGAACGCCGCGGGCTCGGTCACGGTGGCGCGTTCGTAGGCCTGCCAGCGCAGCCAGACCTCCTGCACCAGGTCCTCGGCCTCGGTGGAACTGCCGAGCATCCGGTAGGCGATGCCGAAGAGGCGCGGCCGGACGCCCGCGAAGACCTCCGCCGCCTGCTCCAGATCATCCGGCCGCTTCGCGTGGTCCGCGGGTCCGGTGTCCTCCACGTGATGCCCCTGTCTCCGCTGGTCGCTGGATCGTCCGCCCTGGTGGTCGCTTGGACGGGACGGCCGCGCGGTGGGTGACGGCGGCCCGCGCGGCGAGCGGGCATCGGCGTGGAACGCCTTGGCCGCGTTCGTGTTCGATGCGCTGCCGCCATTGTGCACCCGCCGATCACGTCGCGCCTTCCTCGCGGAACTCGATCTTCCGGTGGGTTCCGTCGCACAGGGGTTTGCCGGCGGAGTGCCCGCAGCGGCACAACGTCATGCGGTCGCGGGTCTCCAGCGGCTCGCCGTCCGCGCGCAGGACCGGCACGCCGCCGGTCACCCACAGGGCGCTGGCCAGGCCTTCCTCTTCCTCGAGGACCGAGATCGCCTGGGGCAGGTCGGGCCCGATCGTGTCGCCGCCGCGTTCCAGGGCGTAGCTGTAGGACCCGGACGGGCAGTGGTCGATGCGGCCCATGATCGTGGAGCGCACGTCGCTGTCCTCGGTGTCGGCGAGCATCGCGGCGATCGGCCTGGTGCGGCCGATGCAGAACGCGGCGTGAACGCACAGCTCGCCGACCCGCTGGGCCGAGATGCCGACCCCGTCGTGCACGTGCTGGAGTTCCGCGTACGGCCGGGTGACGGCGGCCTCGGTTCCGTCGAACCCGGCCACGGCGTGCGTCCCGTCGCAGAACGGCTTGGAGCCCGACTTGCCGCAGCGGCACAGCGCGTAGGTGTCCTCGGTCTCCAGATCCTCGCCGGTCTTCCAGGTCAGCGCGTCGTTCCCGGCCGAGACGATCTTGCGTTTGCGGCGGAGCGGGACCCCGCCGTACACGACGTACGGGCCGTCGCGCAGCGCGACGATCTGCCGCCGGTCACCGGTGCTCCACCGGCGCAGCTCCGGTGCGACGTACTCGAACGTGGGCCCGGCGGTCATGCCGTCCTCGTCGGGCATCGCCATCAGCGCCTGGGCCTGCGCCTTGAGCGCGTACATGGTGCCGGTGGCGACCGAGAGCAGCCGCGGGCTGCCGTTGAACGCCTGCTCCAGCAGGTGCAGGACGGCGCAGTAGGTGTGGTTGAACTCCTCCTGGGCCACCCGGATCGGGCTGCCCGGCGCGTGGTCGGCGAGCCGCGGGTCGCGCCGCATCGGCCGGACGCCGTCGAAGCCGACGTCGATCGTCTCGCCGGTGGGCCCGGTCTCCGGCGTGTCGCCGCGGCGGTAGCGCCGGCCGAGCTTGAGCTCCTGGAAGCGGTAGTAGTGCGCGACCTCGTCACGTTCGGGGTGGTGGACGTCCCGGTCGCCGTCCCAGACCTCACCGCGGGCCGTGCCCTCGCCCTGCTCGACGATCTCCTCCAGCGCCGTCAGCGCCGAGGCCAGGTCGGTGACCGGGATCAGCTGCCCGGCGGTGTTGCGGAAGTGGCCGGCGTGCACCTGGCGGGCCGGGTCGCCGCTGAAGACCGCCTTCTCGCCGAGCCGGTCGCACACGTGCCGCAGGCCGTGCTCGATCGCGTCGTAGAACTGCCCGATCGTCTCGTAGCCGTCGGCCTCCGCCGGGGCACCGGGCGGCGCCGGGCGTTCCAGCCGGAGGAACGTCTCCAGCGCCTCCGGGCCGAACGGGAGCAGCGACAACTCCAGCGAACGGTCGCCGTGCGGCAGGGGCCGCGGGTGCGGCGGCAACATCCGCGGCGTGTCCAGCAGCGGGGCGCCGCCGACGGCGTTGAGCAGGTTCGCGGCCAGCGCCAGGTGGATCATCTCTTCGACGAAGACCCCGGCCACCACCTCGGCGGCCTCGGGATGCCTCGCCGGGTCGAGCGAGTAGAGCGCGCACAGGTACGGCGGCAGGGTCGCGTGCTCCAGCTCGATCGCCCACTGCAGATGCTCGCGGAGGCCGTCCAGCGTCGTGATCGCTCCAGGGTCGTTCACCGGCGTTCCGCCTCGCCGGTCGCCTCGCCGGTCGCCGGGCCGGTCGCGGGGCCGGCCGGGTGGTGGCCGCCGAGCTCCTCGGCCGCGCCCATGAGGTTGCGCAGGCCGATCTCCTCACGCTCGGCGTCGGCCGGGTCGAACGGCCACTCCGCGACCGGCAGGCCGGCGACCTCCTCCGGGCGGCTCGCCTCGGCCAGGCTCAGCTCGACCTCGATCTCGGCCTTGAACTCGAACTCGAAAGTGCTCATCGTTCCTCCACGCAGGGCTGGGACGGACGCCTGGCGGGCCGGACCCCGGCGCTTGACCGCGTGGATCAGCTGCATCGAGATCTGTCCGGAGCCGAACAGGCGGGTGAAGCTCTCGCTCTGGTGAGCCGCCAGCGCGTAAGCACGGTCGGCGCGGTGCCGGGCGGCGACGACCGCGGCGACCTGTTCGGCCCGCCGGGTCCAGGACAGCGGTACGTCGCCGGGCCGCTCGATCTGCTCGATCAGGTCGAACCCCGTGCCGGCCAGCAGCCGGACGAGGTCGTGCTGGGTGGGAAAGAGGTTGCCCTCCGGGCCCGCGGGGACCCGGGCGTCCCGGGCGACGACCACCAGGAGCCCCAGCGAGGCCCCCGGCGCCAGCACCCGGTGGATCTCGCGGAGCAGGGCCGCCTTGTCCCGGACGGTGTCCAGCACCCCCAGGCACCAGGCGGCGTCGATCGTTCCGTCGCGGAGCGGGATCCGCGCGCCGTCCGCCAGGATCACCGGGAGGCCGAACATCCGGGAGGCCGCCCGGCACGCGGCGGGCATCGGCTCCAGCAGGATCGGCCGGACGCCGAACCGTTTGGCCGCCCAGGCCGCCGGGCCGCCGGCTCCCGCGCCGACGTCCAGCAGCCTGGTCCCGGGCGCCAGCTCGCACGCCTCCGCCAGCCAGGCCAGCGCCGCCGGGCTCGCGCTGCCGCGGCAGGCGGCCGGGATCGCGTGCCGCTCGCCGAGCTGCTCGACGGCGTCGGCGGTCCAGCCGGCGACGGCGTCGAACTCGGCGACCATCGCTGCTGCGGTCACGGCGGACCTCCGTCCGGTCAGGTTCTGCTGGTCACGCGGGCCCGCTGCTCATCCAGGTCCGCTGCTCATCAGGGCCGCTGTCATCGGGGCCGCTGTCATCGGGGCCCGGCGGTCACTGGGCGGGCGCGGGGTTGTTCGGCAGCCACTCGGCGTACGTGATCTCGCCGAGGGTCGCGCCGTCGCCCGGGACCAGGTCCGTCTCGTTCAGCTCGGCGCCGAAGTAGTGCGCGTGCGGGTCGGTCACCACCGTGCGCTTGTCGCCCCACGCGATCAGCGCGTCGCGGAAGAAATCGTCCATCCGGGTGCGCTCGGGCCCGCCGATCTCGATCGCCCCGTTCAGCGGCTCGCCCACGGCGGTGCGCCCGACCACCCTGGCGACCTCGTCGCCCGCGATCGGCTGGAACGCCACCGGGGGCATCCGCACCGTGTCGCCGTCGGTGGCGCCGTCGGCGATCCGGCGGGCGAACTCGAAGAACTGCGTCGCGTGCACGATCGAGAACGGGATGCCGGAGTCCTTGATCAGATTCTCCTGAGCGATCTTCGCGCGGAAGTAGCCGATGTCGGGACGCCCGCCGGTGCCGACGACCGACAGCGCGACGTGGTGCTTCACGCCGGCCTCGGCCTCGGCGGCCAGCAGGTTGCCGGTGGAGGTCTCGAAGAACTTCAGCACCTCGGCGTCCTCGAACGACGGCGAGTTCGACACGTCGATCACCACCGAGGTGCCGGTCATGGCCTCGGCCAGCCCCTCGCCGGTGAGGGTATCGACGCCGGTGTTCGGCGCCGCGGCGACCGCCTCGTGGCCGTGCTCGCCGAGCTTGGCCACGAGCTTCGAGCCGATCAGGCCGGTTCCGCCGATAACCACGATCTTCATGACTGTGACCTTCCTGTTCGCCGGGGCTGCGTATCCGCCGGTCGCCAGCTAAGACAGGGCACCCCCCGGGCCTGTGACAGGTCCGGCGAAAGGTCGTCCATTCGACTGAAAATCGGCACGAACTGTCACAGGAGGGGGCAGTGGCCTGTCTTTCTCAGCAGGACGGAGCCATGGACGACGGGAGCGAGACAGTGCCGCCAGCAGGTACCAGGGACCGGATCCGGGTCCGCATGACCGCGCGCGCGATCGACGAGCCGCACCGCGCGGCCAGCCCACTCGAACTTCTGTTCGATCTCACGTTCGTGGTCGCGGTCGCGGCCGTCACGGTCCAGCTGGCGCACGAGATCGCCGACGGGCACGCCCTCTCCGGGCTCGTCCCGTTCCTCCAGGTCTTCTTCGCGGTCTGGTGGGCGTGGATGAACTTCACCTGGTTCGCGTCGTCGTACGACACCGACGACGTCGCCTACCGGCTGCTGACCCTGGTGCAGATGGGCGGCGTGCTGGTCCTGGCCGCGGGCGTGCCGGCCGCGGCCGAGGACTCCGACTTCCGCGCCATCACGCTCGGGTACTTCCTCATGCGGATCGCCCTGGTCGCCCAGTGGTTGCGGGCCGGCGTCGAGGACCCGGCCGGACGCCGTACCGCCCTGCGGTACGCCGCCGGGATCACCGCGTTGCAGGCGGGCTGGATCCTCCGGCTCGTCCTCGCGGAGACGGGCGCGCTGCCTTCGGCGGCCCAGCTGCCGTCGTTCGTCGTGCTGGCCGCCCTTGAGCTCTCGGTGCCGTGGTGGGCCGAGCGCACCAGCCCCACCAACTGGCACCCGCACCACATCGCCGAACGGTACGGCCTGTTCACGATCATCCTCTTCGGCGAGAGCGTCCTGGCCGCGTCCAACGGCGTCGGCGGCGCGCTCGAAGCCGCCGGACCGAGCGTTCCCCTGATCGTCATCGCCGTCTCCGGGCTGGTCCTGCTGTTCGGACTCTGGTGGCTCTACTTCCTCACCCCGGCCGGCGAAGGGCTCAGCGACCGGCGCGACCGCTCCTACCTGTGGGGGTACGGCCACTACGTGCTCTTCGCGGCCCTCGCCGCCCTCGGTGCCGGCCTGGAGGTCGCCGTCGAGCGGACCGGCCACCATCTCAAGGCCTCCGACCTGGCGATCTGCTACGCCGTGGCCGTTCCGGCAGCGATCTACATCGTGGCGCTCTGGCTGGTCCACCGGCCCATCGTCGCCGCGCCCGCCCTCCGTCCCGCCGTGGTGGCGGCCGGCGCGACCGCCACCCTGCTGCTTCCCCTCGCCGTCCCGCTCACCGGAGTGCCCGCCGCCGTCGCCGCCATCGCGGCGGTCTGCGTCCTGATGGTCGCCGTCACCTACCGCCCGCTGCTCTCCGGCGGCCGGACGCCCTCCCCGTCCCGGGCGGAGGAGGGCAAGATCGGTACGTGAGGATGGCGGCGCTGCACTCGGTGTCGGCGGAGATCGAACCGGCGCCCTGCGAGACGACCTCGCGCCCTGCGCGGCGCGACCTGCGCCCGTACGTCGTGGCTACGCGAGCTTCCGTTCCACCGCCGGAGGGCCCCAGCGGCACCGGCTGCTGCCGATGACCCTGACCACGCTGATCATCGACCTGGCGGGCGCCGCGCGGATGGTCACCGGACCGCGCCTGGCGGACGTCCTCGGCCCGCGTGCGGACCTGCTGGCGGAACGCCTGGCCGGGACACCCGGGTGGCCCGCCGGCAACGCCCTCTACTCGGCGAGCAAGGGGCGCGCCGGAGCAGAGCGTGGCGTTCACGGCGCATCAGCCGCTCCGTCGGCTGCGCAGGGATCAGGCCACCGGCTCCATGGCGGCGCCGAGGAGGATCATGCGGAGGGCGCGTTCGGCACCGTCCGCGAGGAACTCCTCGCCGCGCGACAGGGCCTCCAGGAGGCCGACCGGGCCGGGGAGGATCCCGGCGAACGCGTCGATGCCGCTGCCGTAGACCAGGTGGGCGTCGGCGCCGATCGTCCCGGCCAGGGCCAGGACGGGCTTGCCGTACCGCTTGGCCCGCCGGGCCACCTCGGCGGGGATCTTGCCGCGGGAGGTCTGCCGGTCGATCGCCCCCTCGGCCGTGATCACCAGGTCCGCGCGGGCGAGCAGCCCGTCCAGGTTCACGTGCTCCAGGAGGACGTCGAAGCGCGGCAGCAGGCGGGCGCCCACGGCGGCGAGCCCGGCTCCGAGGCCGCCCGAGGCACCGGTGCCCGGTCCGGTGCGCAGGCCGGTCGCGCCCAGGTCCCGCTCCAGCACCTCGGCCCAGCGGCACAGTGCGCGGTCGAGCACCTCGACCTGGTCACGGGTCGCGCCCTTCTGCGGCCCGTACACGCGGGCCACGCCGTTCTCGCCGCACAGGACGTTGCAGGGATTGCACGCGACCAGGAGCTCGGTGCGGGCGAGGCGGGGATCGAGCCCGGAGACGTCGATCCGGTCGAGCCGGGTCAGTGCGGCCCCGCCCGGCGGGAGCTCGCGGCCGGAGGCGTCGAGGAGGCGGGCGCCGAGAGCCCGCAGCGCGCCGGCGCCTCCGTCCGAGGTCCCCGAGTCGCCGCAGCCCACCAGAACGCGCCGGGCGCCGGCGTCCAGGGCGGCGGTGATCAGTTCGCCCACCCCGGCGGTGGTGGTGCGGGCCGGATCGCGGGCGTCGCGGGGCACCAGGCGCAGGCCCGCGGTGGCGGCCATCTCGACCACGGCGGTGAGCGGGGCCGGGCCGCCCATGAACGCGTAGTGCGACTCCACCGGCAGGCCGACCGGGCCCGTGGTGACCGTGGGGACGATCCGTCCGCCGGTGGTGCGGGCGAGCGCAGCCGCCGAGCCCTCACCGCCGTCCACCAGCGGCAGGGAGTCGATCGTCGCGTGCGGGACGACCCGCCGGACACCGCACGCGATCACCGCCGCCACCTCGTCGGCGGTCAGCGATTCCTTGAACCCGCTCGGGGCGATGACGATGCGCAACGGACTTCTCCTTCGGGAACGGGCGAACGGTGGTGGACCGGGGGGTCAGAGCGAGAGGCCGAGCAGCGGCCAGACGTACAGGGCGAAGACCAGGACCAGCGCGGCGGTGAGCGGGGCCAGGACGGCCGACACCCGCAGCAGGTCGCGGGGCGTGTACGTGGTGACGCCCTCCACCTGGTGGAAGAGCGCCACCGGCTTCGCCGACGACGGGAGCGTGAGGCAGAACCCGGCGGCCGCGGTGGAGGCGAACGCGGCGGCGGCGGGCGAGATCCCCGCCCCCACGGCCGCGGTGATCACCAGTGGGACCAGCACGCTCGACCGGGCCGACCGTGACTGCAGGACGAGGTGGGCGAGCGTGCTCACGACGATCACGCCGGCGAGGAGGACCCAGGCGGGCGCGCCCCGCGTGCCGCCGAGCAGGCCGCCGGTGATCCAGGCGGCGGCACCGGACGTGGTCAGCGCCACGCCCATCGCCATGGTCGCGGCCATGAACAGCAACATCGACCAGGGCACGGTCGTGAGGGACTCGCCGAGCGTGACGGTGCCCAGCCAGGGCGAGGCGCTGATGATCGCGCCGACCAGCGCGACGACCGCGGGCGGGACGCCGTGCAGCGGCTCGCCGCACCACAACACGACCACGACCGCGAGCAGGGCGGCCGAGCGGGCCTGGTGCTCGGTCAGCGGCCCGGTCACGGTCACGCCGGCGGCCTCGCCCACGTCCTCGGCGCTGATCGACACCGGCCGGCGGCGGTCCTCGCGCGTGGCGGTCAGCAGGAGGACGACCTCGGCGGCCAGGTGTGAGGAGACGAGCGCCAGCGGCGTTCCCAGCAGCAGCCACTGGACGAAGCCGATCCGCTCCCCGGTCGCCCGCGCCAGCATCTCGGCGGTGATGAGGTGCGCGCCGGCGCCGATCAGCGTGGCCACCGCCGACAGCAGGATCACCGCCGGGAAGATCAGCGCCAGGGCCAGCACCACCCGGCGGCGGTCGCGCAGCGCCCTCGCCAGCGCCAGGAAGATCGGCAGAGCCAGCGCGGCCCGGCCGGAGGTGGCGGGGATCGCGAACGCGGTGGCGACCAGGGCGGCGGTGGTCAGGTGCGCGAGCCCGCGCACCGTGCGGGCACCGGCGACGAGGAACGCCGCCATGCGGGTGGCCAGCCCGGTCCGGGACACTCCGGCCGCGATCACGAAGGCGCAGATCAGCAGCCAGATGGTCGGATCGCCCAGGCTGCCGAACAACGTCTCCGACTCCAGCGCGCCGGTGGCGACCAGCACCAGGCCCGCGCTCAGCGCCACGAACGTGTCGTCGACCGGGCTGAACATCCACAGCAGCGTCGCCACCGCGAAGACCGCCAGGGTGATCCGGCCGCCGGCGCTCAGGCCGCCGGCACCGAACATGATCCAGGCGCACGCCACGACGGCCGCCACGCCCAGGATCGCGTACCGCCGCGCCGCCTTCGCCGGCATCGGTCCCGTGCGCACCGATCCCGCCGGCACGGTCGTCGCCGCCTTCGTTCGCACCGTCGTCCGCACTGCCGCATCGACTCCTTCACAGACCCGTCCGAGCTGACACATCGATCATCTGAACGGGCGGTGAGCGAGCCGTGAACCCGAGATGAAGCGACCTTCATCCGGAGGGACGGCGAGGTCAGGGCAGCCGGTACCCCATCCCGCGGACCGTCTCGACGCAGCCGTCGCCGAGCTTCCTGCGCAGCGCGCGCACGTACACGTCGACGATGTTGGAGCCGGGGTCGAAGTCGTATCCCCACACGTGCGAGAGGATCTGCTCGCGCGACAACACCTGGCCCGGATGCCGCAGGAACAGCTCCAGCAGGACGAACTCGCGCGCCGTCAGGTCGACCGTGCGGTCGCCGACGCGGGCCCGGCGCGTCCGCAGGTCGAGCGCGAGGTCACCGGATCGCAGCACCGTCACCTCCGGCGCCCGCGCCGCCCCGCGCAACCGCAGCCGGACCCGCGCCAGCAGTTCCTCGAAGCGGAACGGCTTGGTCATCCAGTCGTCGGCGCCGCCCTCAAGGCCCGCCACGGTGTCCTGGACGGAGTCGCGCGCGGTCAGCACGATCACCGGCGTCGTCACCCGCGCCTCGCGCAGCGCCCGCAGCACCGTGAAACCGTCCCGGCCCGGCAGCCCGATGTCCAGCAGGATCAGGTCGTAGCCGGAGCCGAACGCGTGCGCCAGCGCGCTGTCGCCGTCCTCGGCCACCGAGACGACGAAGCCGTTGGCCTTGAGCCCCTTCTCGATGAACGTGGCGATCCGGAGTTCGTCCTCGACGATGAGGATCCTGTTCATGTGCGGTGTCACCGTCCTTCGCGGGCCGCGCGGGGCAGGTCGAGTTCGAATCGGGCGCCGTGCCCGGGTGCGCCGCCGACGCGGACCGTCCCGCCGTGGCCGGCGGCGATGGCCGCGACGATCGCCAGGCCGAGCCCGGCCCCGGTCCGGTGCCGGCGCGTGCCGCCCGTGGTGGCGGTCGAGGAGCCGCCGTGCGCGAACCGTTCGAAGATGCGCTCGACGTCGTCCGGGGGGACGCCGGGGCCGGTGTCGGCGACCCAGAACACCGCCCGGTCGTCGTCCAGGGCGGAGCCGACGCGGACCGCGTCGCCGTCGCCGGTGTGCTGGAGGGCGTTGTGCGCGAGCTGGACGACGGCCTGCGTGACGCGCTGCGGGTCGACCCGCGCGTCGCCCTCGCCGATCCCGTCCAGGATCCACTCGCGATCGCCGAGCGCCCGGACCTTGGCGTAGATGTCGCTGGTCAGCTCCGTCACCGGGACCCACTGCACCTGGACGAAGTCGGGCCGTTCGGCCTTGGCCAGCAGCAGGAGGTCCTCGACGATCCGGCTCATCCGGTCGAGCTCGTCGGTGACCAGCCGCATCGTCTCGGCCCGCTCGTCCGGGTCGTCGCCCATGAGCTCCAGATGACCGCGCACGATGGTGATCGGCGTGCGCAGCTCGTGCCCGGCGTCGTCGACGAACTGCCGCTGGGTGGCGAACGCGTGGTCCAGCCGGTCCAGCATCGCGTTGAACGTGGCAGCCAGCTCGCCGACGTCGTCGCGGCGGTGCACCGGGATCCGGCGGGCCAGATCCTGCTCGGTGATCTCGGCGGCGGTGCGCCGGACGAGCCGTACCGGGGCGAGGATGCGGCCGGACACGATCCAGCCGATCCCGGCGCCGCCGAGCAGCGCCGCCGCCGACACCGTCCCCATGACCCGCATCGTCTGCCGCACCTCGGCGAAGTCCCGGTCGATGAAGTAGGCGATGACGAACGTCGCCGGCCGCCCGCCGTCCCGGGTCACGGTCTCGACCTTGGCCCAGCGGATCTCCCCCGCCGGGCTCGCCGTCCGCCCGGACGACCCGTTCGCGCGCAGGACGCGCCCCAGCACCGCCCGGTCGTCCGCCAGGTCGTAGGGCCCTTCGCGATCTTGCCGGATGACGCGCCCGCCGGGCTCGATCCCGAGCAGCAGCTCGTCGTCGTCGGCGTGCTGCCGCCGCAGGTGCGTGTACAGCAACTGCCCCGCGTCGGTGAACGGCGTGCCGTCCGCCGGGTTGCGCCCTTCCTGCGCGAACCTCTCGAACTCCCTCGCCTCCTGCTCCAGGAGCTTGTTGCCGTCGCTCTCGACCTCGGCGATCAGGATGGCGCGCACGGCGAACGCGACGGAGCCGAGGGCGACCGCCATGACCGCCACCAGCCACGACAGGATGCGCAGACGAGCCGAGAACCCGGACCGGGCCCGCCCGTCAACCGTCATCCGCCCCGTCGTCCGCCCCGTCGTCCCCGATGTCGTCGGCGTCATCGTCGTACGTCGGCGGCGGTGGCGGCACCACCGAGGGCCGCGTGGCCGACGGGGACGGGGTGCCCGCCGGAGCGGTCGGCGGCGGAGTGGCCGAGGGCGACCGCTGAAGGGGCGGCGGCACGGGAGACTCGGAGCCGTCGCCGCCCACCTGCACCCGGGCCGGGACGCGCGGCTGCTCGGCCGGCTCCGACAGCGCCTGGCTGATCCCGGCGATCCCCAGCGGGACCGCCACGATGGCGCCCAGGATCCCCGCACGTTTCAAGGTGCTCATGGCGCCGAGCCTGACCTCCGGAACGAAGGCGACGATGAGCCCAAGATGAGGATTCGTTCATCTCAACCACCCCGGCCTGCAAACGTCCAGGTCAGGCGGATACGTTCCAGCCCCGGAAGGGGCGTGGGCCACTCCGCGACAGGATCCGGAAGCGGTGGCTCCCGCTGACCCTGCCGCGAGGTCAGGGGGTGGGGGCGAGGTGGACGGGCATGTGGCGGACGCCGGTGTGCTTGTTGCTGCGGGTGAACTCGACGGGGGCCGTGAGGTCGACGGTGGCGACGCCGTCGAGGAGGGCTTCGAAGACGACGCGCATCTCGATGCGGGCCAGGGCACCGCCCAGGCAGAAGTGGCCGCCGCGGCCGAAGGCCAGGTGCGGGTTGGGGCGGCGGGTGATGTCGAAGCGGTGCGGGTCGGGGAAGGCGCGCTCGTCGCGGTTCGCCGAGGCCCACCAGAGGGTGACCTTGTCGCCGGCCTTGACGGCCTGGCCCGCGATGGTGGTGTCGCGGGTGGCGGTGCGGCGGTTGTACGGGGTGGACGAGGCCCAGCGGAGCATCTCCTCCACGGCGGTGTCGAGGTGGGATCGGTCCACCTGGAGGGTCGGCCAGGCGCCGTGTTCCAGGAGGGCCAGCATGCCGAGGGCGATGGAGTTGCGGGTGGTCTCGCTGCCGGCGGCGATGAGGAGGTTGAACAACATCTGCTGTTCGAGGTCGGTGAGCGGGGCGCCGTCGATCTCCGCGTGGGCGGCCAGGGAGAGCAGGTCGTCGGCGGGTTCGGCGCGTTTGCGGGTCAGGAGGTCGGTGCCGTACGCGAACATCTCCGCCGCGGCCTGCCGGGTGCGGTCCGTGGTCTGGCCCAGCTCGCGGTCGTCGTAGTCGAGCGTCACGTTCGCCCAGGACAGCAGCCGGTGGCGGTCCTCCTGCGGGACGCCGAGCAGCTGGGCGACCGCCTGGAGGGGCAGTTCGGCGGCCAGGTCGGTGAGGAAGTCGCAGTCGGCCTTGTGCACGGCGTCCGCCACGATCGTTCGGGCGCGGGCGCGGAGGTCCTCCTCGATGAGCCGCAACGTCCGGGGTGCGACGCTCGGGGTCAGCAGCCTGCGGAACCGCGCGTGCCTCGGGTCGTCCATCATGTTGAGCAGGACGCCGGCCGCGAACCCGCTCGGCAGGTCTTCGAGCAGGGTGCCGCCGCCGTCGCGTTCGCCGCCGGTCTCGGAGGAGAACGTCTCGGGGTCGCTCGCCGCCACCACGACGTCGGCGTACCGGCTCAGGACCCAGAAGCCCTCGCCCCCGGGGGTGCGCGGCGTCGGCGGGTGGAACCAGACCGGGGCGTCCCGCCGCAGCACGTCGAAGACGTCGTGCGGGAACCCCCGAGCGAAGCGGTCCAGATCGGTCAAGTCGATGTCGTCCATCGAGGACTCCGCCCTGTCGTTCTCGCCACGGTGTCACGGGCGACGGAGGCGGAGCAAGCGCTTGGTCAGAGCCGGGCGGGGACCTCGCGCGGCTGCCGGATGGCGTGCTCCAGGAGCTCGATCAGCACGACCTTGGCCGACTCCCGGTCACGCGCGTCGAACAGGATGATGGGGATGTCCGGCGACACGTCGAGGGCGGTGCGGATCTCGTCCTCGGTGTACTCGATGGAGTGGTCGAACCGGTTGACCGCGATGACGAACGGCTCGGCCCGCTGCTCGAAGTAGTCGATGGACGCGAAGCTCGCGGTGATGCGGCGGGTGTCGACCATGACGACCGCGCCCAGGGCGCCGCGCGCGAGCTCCTCCCACATGAACCAGAACCGCTCCTGGCCCGGCGTGCCGAAGAGGTAGACCGACAGGCCGCCGCTGAGCGTGATCCGGCCGAAGTCCATGGCGACGGTCGTGGTCTTCTTGCGCTCCAGGTCGCGCAGGTCGTCGACGCCGACGCTGACCTCGGTGAGCGCCTCCTCGGTCTGCAGCGGCCGGATCTCGCTGACCGCCCCCACCATCGTGGTCTTGCCGGCGCCGAAGCCCCCGGCCACGAGGATCTTGTAGGCGGCGCGCGGCGCGGGGGCGCCGTCAGATGGTTCGTAGTTCGTCACGGATCCTCCTCAACGTCGCGAGATCGGGAAGCTCGGTCGGTGCGGGCAGGTCGATTCGCAGCAGGTGGTGTTCGATGAGCTCCTCCAGCAGCACCTGCATCACGCCGAGCGGCAGTTCGAGCCGCGAGGCGAGGTCGGCCACGGTGTGCGGGATCTGGCACAACCAGAGGAGGCGCTGGTGTTCGGGCGACAGCCGCAGCCGGGGCGGCGGCGGGTCGCCGGACGTGACCAGGATCGTGACCAGATCCAGCGCCCGCCCGCGCGCCCGGGTCCGGCCACGCGTGATGGCGTACGGACGAACGAGCGGACCGGCGTCGTCGTCCAACCATCGCTCACGGTGGCCGCTCATCCGGGATCACCCCGTGCCGGTGGAGGAGCCCGCGGTGCGGGGCCGGGCGGCCAGGTGCCTGCTGACCCGTTTGACCAGCACCGTCATCTCGTAGCTGACCAGGCCCGCGTTGGCCCCCGTCCGGCTGAGCAGGGCCAGGCAGCTGCCGACCCCGGCGGGCACCACGAAGAACAGGCCGTCCTCCAGCTCGATCACCGCCTGCCGCACCTCGCCCGAGTCGAGGTGCGTGCGGGCCCCGGCCGCCAGGCTGAAGAACCCCGCGGCGAGCGCGGCGAGGAACTCGGCGTCCTCGCGGCTCATCCCGCGCGTCGCACCCATGATCAGGCCGTCGCGCGACAACACCAGCGCCTTGCGCACGTCCCCGACCCGGTCGACGAGGTCGTCGAGCATCCAGCCGAGCTCACCGGCGATGTCGGGCTGTGTCATGGTGTTCCCTCCCCCGGCGCGTCAGTGCGCGCATTTCCTGTCTCGTCCTCGCGTCCCGGCTGGTCACGGCCGCGTTCCCAGCCGCCCTGGATGGCCCCCCACAGGTCGCGCGTCTCCTCGGCAGGCCGCTCGGCGGGCTCCCGCGGCTCCTCGGCCCAGGACGGGCCGGACTCCCGCGCCGTGCCGCGGGAGCGCAGGGCGCTCTCCCGCAGCTGGGGAGCGAGGTTCTCCATCCGCCGGCGCCGGGTGAGCACGGGCTTCTCCTGGGACGTCGTCGTCCCGACGGACTGCGGCGGGGCGGGCTCCTGGGCCGGTGCCGATGGTTCGAGGCCCCATCTCTCGTACGGCGCCGGCTCCGGCCGTCCCGTGTCGTACCGCGGCTGCTGCGGTGCCTCGTACTGCGGCTGTTGCGGCACCTCGTACTGCGGCTGCGGCGGCGATTGCGGCGGCGCGTCGTAGCGCGGCGTCTCCTGCTGCGGCATCTCGTACGGCTGCTGCGCCGGGGGGCCGCCCGCCATGGTGACCTGGACGATCTCGTCCGAACGCTGGTGCCGCGACGGCAGCGGGACCTCGTCCGTGCCGGACCCCGACGGGCCGCCGACCCCGGTCAGCGAGACCGGTTCGGGGCTGCGTTCGAGCGCGCCGACCACGAGCGCGTGCGGCAGCAGGACGATCGCGGTCGTCCCGCCGTAGAACGACTCCTGGAGGCCGACCCGGATGTTGCGGCGCGCGGCGATCCGCGCGACCACGAACAGGCCGAGCCGGTCGGTGTCGGCGAAGTCGAACTCGGGCGGGTCGGAGAGGATCTGGTTGAGCCGCGCCCGTTCGGGTTCGTCGATGCCGATCCCGCGGTCCATGATCTCGATCGCGTAGCCCTTGCCGACGGGCTCGCCCCGGACGTTGACCTCGGTGTTGGGCGGCGAGAAGAGGGTGGCGTTCTCGATCAGCTCGGCCAGCAGGTGGACGACGTCCGCGGCGGCGTTGCCGATGAGGGAGATCTCCTCCGACGTCGAGACCTCGACCCGCGCGTAGTCCTCGACCTCGGCGACCGCGGCGCGCAGCACGTCCACCATCGGCAGCGGACGGCTCCAGCCACGTCCCGGGGACGCACCGGAGAGGATCACCAGGCCCTCGGCGTGCCGGCGCATGCGGGTGGTGAGGTGGTCGAGCCGGAACAGGTCCTCCAGCACGTCGGAGTCGGCGCGGCGTTCCATCGCGTCCAGCAGCCGGAGCTGGCGGTGCAGGAGCGACTGGTTGCGCCAGGCCAGGTTGAGGAAGACGCGGTTGATGCCCTGCCGCAGGCTCGCCTCGCCGACGGCGCTGACCACGGCGGTGCGCTGCAGCTCGGTGAGGGCGTCGGCGACCCGGCCCACCTCCACGGTGCGGCCCACCGACAGCGGCGGCGCCTCCGCGCTCACGTCCACCTGTTCACCGCGGCGCAGCCGGGCGACCACCGAGGGCAGGCGCTCCTCGGCGAGGTTCTGCGCGACCTTCTGGAGCTCGCGCAGCTCCCGGCCGAGGCCGCGGCCGAACAGCACCGACAGCGCGATGGAGACCAGCACCGCGATGAGACCGAGACCGCCGGCGATCACGAGCTGGAACGCGATCCGGTCGCCGATCGGCTCGGCCTGCTTGATCAGCGCGGCGCTCGCGGTGTTGACGGAGTTGGCCCAGGCCGGGCTGAGGCGCTGCGACAGCTGCGTCCATTCCGCGGTCTGGGCGGGGGCGAGACGGCCGCCCGAGGCGATGATGGCCGCCTCGAGCTCCCGGAAACGCCGGTAGTCGCTCGACTCGCTGAAATCGCTGAGGGTGGCGGCCATGCCGCCGGACAGGTCGCCGAGGCCGGCCTCGAAGAACTGCTGGCCCGCCCCGGCCCAGCGGGCGAACTCGCCGCGTTCGACGGCGGTCAGCCGCCCGCCCTGCGTCTGCGCGGCGATGATCAGGCAGTCCTGGCGCATCGCGAACTCGCGGGACCAGCTCAGGCTGATCATCGCGCGGCCCGCCTGGAAGATGTCCAGGTCCTTGATGATCACCAGGCCGCCGAACAGCCTGATGGTCGATCCGACGATGTCGTTGTAGCCGGCGAGCGCGTCGGCGCGCCGGACCGAGCCGGCGTCGATCTCGGCGCGCAGCGCGCGGAGCCGCTGGAGCTTGCCGGACACCTCGTCCAGGCGCGCCCGGATGGCCGGCCCGGCGTCCTCGCGGACGTCGGCGTTGAGGGCGGTGCGGCGGAAGACCACCTCCGCGGCGTCGGTGCGCGCCCGCTGCGCGGCGAGCTGGGTGCGGTCGCGGCCGCCGGTCGCCAGGTACGCCACCGACAGGGCGCGCTCGGCCTGCAGATGGACCGAGACGAGGACGCCCGGCTGCCCGATCTTCTCGTTCGTGCGCTGGACCTCGTACCGGCTGAGGGCGTTCTCCAGGGTGAGGCTCGCGGCGAACGCCCACAGGCCGACCAGCGAGGCCAGCGGCACCACCAGCAGGACCGTGATGCGCACCCAGACCGGACGGCGCCGGGGCCTGCGGTGCGGGCGGGCCTCGGACGCGCCCCCCGCGCCGGGAGCGGTGGCCGGCGCGGGTGCGGGCGCGGCGGAGGCGGCGGGGTCTTCGGAGCCTTTCCTCGGCTTCGAACGTCTCATCGGCGGCCACCTCTTCGCGCCCGAAGGTCTCGGTACCGAGTACTCCCAAGGGTGCTCAAGACGCCTTCACCTTTCGTCCGGTACGAGCCCATGATCGAAAAGGCCGTGAAGGGTGACCGGCCATTTCGCTCCGTGACCCAGGCACCGGCGTGGCCAACGCCCATTCAGACCCGCACGAATACCCGGGGCATAACGTCCCGGGTGAGTAGGTCCGGAATTCCTGGTGCTTGAGCGAACGGGGCTCCACATGATTGCCGGTGACAATCACGAACGCAAGAGTGAACTTTCGAGCGGCGGAGGGCCCCGGATCGGTTCAGTTCGCACCGCGACCCAACGCCGCCGGAGGCGAGACGAAGATCGAACTTCCCGGTAACGGTGAAGTGCTTACTGTCACTCCCGACCCGGCACGGGTGTCCCGAAAGGGGCGGAGATCACCAACTTTGAGGCCTGGCGCCCGTTTCTGACTGGCATCTCTGACACTTCGTGACCCTTCACAGGGGATGTCTCGGGTCGTCAAGACCCCCGGTGACCCCACGGGCCCCATCGTCTCTGGCCGCTCTATACGATCTTGTATCGCGCCGTACCGGACGGTAGTCAATGAATGTGGCTGATGTTTTCTGTCCTAACTCGGCCACGAATCTCGCGGCGCCGGACCGCCGCACCCGCCGGGAAGGGTCGGCCGGTCCGCCGCGATCGGCGGACCGGCCGGGGTCGGACGGGGTGGGCGTGGGTCAGGGGGCGTTCGGGGTCCGGACGCCGACCTCGGCGAGGACGGCCCAGCCGGCGGAGCCGGTGATCTGGACGCGGACGGCGTCGATGCGGGAGCCCGGCCCGGCGCGGAACCAGGAGAGGTCGTCGCCCCAGCGCACGCGGTCGTCGAGGACGCCGACCGTCCGCCACGTGTCGCCGGTGCGCACCTCGACCGTCGCCGCCTCGGCGTAGCCCGGCTTGAGGGCGACGCCGACCTCCCGTACCCGGGTCGGACGGGCGAACGTCAGCGTGTACGAGGCGGGCGCCGCGCGCGGAGCCCAGGCGGCGTCGTTGTAGCCGACGACGCCGTCGATCGCGCCCGCGGGCCCGACCCCGGGCGTGGCGGCGGCCGTGTGGGTCATGTCGGTGTCGATGGTGAGACCGCCCGCGGCGTGCAACGCGGCCAGGTCCACCCGGCGCGGGTCCGCGGGCTCGCCGCGGATCGTGGACGCGTCGACGAAGGTCCCGACGAGGCGGCTCGTGGCCGAGTCGAAGCCGATCACCAGGACCCGTCCGGGGCGCACTTCGACGACGGCCGGATTGGCCTGGTCGCCGGTTCCCGAGTCGTACACCAGCTCGCGCGGCGCGCCGTTCCAGGGGCGGCCCGGGTCGCGCAGCACGGCGCCGACCGTCCCGCGCCGGCCGGTGAAGTGGCCGGAGAGGTCGCCGTAGGCGAGGAAGACGTCCCCGTTCCGCAGGACCTCGGTGTGCGCCGAGGAGGTGACCAGGTCGATCTCGGCGGGCGCCGTCCAGGTGCGGCCGCCGTCCCTGGACCACGACTCCTGGGAACGGACCGCGCCCATCGTGGAGGCCGCGGTGCCGATGCGCAGCAGCGCGTGGATCGCGCCGTTCGGCAGCACGGTGAGCACCGGCTCCTGGTAGTGGGTGCCCTGCGCGGCCGCGATCCGCGACTCGGCGGACGCCCGCCACGTCGCGCCGCCGTCCAGGCTGCGCACGACGGTGGCGCGCTGCCAGCGGTCGTCGGGGACGGTCCCGTAGAGCGGGATGATCAGTTCGCCGCCGCGCAGTTCCTTGATCTGCCCGTGGCTGGCCGCCCAGCCGAGCTCGTAGGTGTCGACGATGTCGGACTCGCCGCTCATCGACGACTCGACCGGGACGGGCGCGGACCAGGTGGCGCCGAGGTCGTCGCTGCGCGCCACGAACGTCCCCATCGGCTCCGCGGGCCGCACGGAGTAGTCGATCTGGAACCAGCTCAGCAGCAGCCGGCCGGACGAGAGCTGAGTGATCATCGGGTCGCGGTCGTCGTACGGGGTGTCGAGGACCACCGCGGGCCGCGACCAGGTGCGCCCGGCGTCGCGGCTGCTCAGCATGAGCAGGCGGCCGTCCTGCCCGGTGTGGCCGGCGCCCTCGCGGGCGACCGCGACGATCGACCCGTCGCGAAGCCGTTCGGCGTTCGGGAAGTGCAGCTTCTTGCCCGGAGCGGCCTGCGCCAGGGTGATGTCGGGCTGGCCGGGTGTCGCGGGGACGCCGGCGTGCGCGGAGGTGCCCGCGTGTGCCGGGGCGCTCGCGAGCCCCAGCGCGAGGGCGGCGGTCAGGGTGAGGACGGACGTTCGGGAGAACCTCATGGTTCCTCCAGCAGGAGGTTCGAACGGCGTTCAAGATCGGACCAGGCTCAGACAACGCGGAATGCCATTCCATGTCAATGTTTCCGCGCGAATTCAATCGGCGGGCGGATTTCCACGGGCAGGCGAAAGCGCGCGGTGGCCGAAATACGTGCGGCGGCACCGCGAAAGGAGGGCGCTCAGCGGGAGGTCAGTACCTGGCTTCGATCGGGCTGCGTTCGACGGCGCGGTCGCCGTCGGCGAAATGCAGGGCGCTCCACATGTTGGTCGTGCCGCAGGCGTGGTTGGGGATGACGCGCAGCAGGTCCCCGACGCGCAGGCCGGCGGTGCCCGGTCCGGTGAGGAAGCCGTGCTCCTCGTTGGCGTTGGGGAACTCCACCCCGTCCAGCGGCCGGCCGGCCGGGTCGCAGACGATGCCCAGGCGCCCGGCGGTCGCGAGGGTGTCGGAGCTCATCGCCTTGACACCCGCGTCGATGATCACCGTTCCGGGGCGCTGGGCGCTGACGACGCGGGTCAGCACGGTCTGCGCGCACTGCTCGAGCCGGGCGCTGCCCAGGCCGACCTGGTTGGCGTCGAAGTAGACGTAGGTGCCGGGCCGGGCCTCGGTCACTCCCGCGGCGAACGGCGCCGACGTCGCACCGGGCGTCGAACCGACCGACACCAGCGGGCACTCGTGGCCGGCATCCCGCAGCGCTTCCGCGACCTCGACCAGCGTGCGGCCGGCCAGGTCGCCCGCGGCCTCCAGCCCGGCGCGGTCGGGGCCGTGCGCGGCCAGGTGGCCCTCGTGCGTGAGGACGCCCCGCAGCCGGAGGGCGGGCAGCGCGGTCAGCGCGGCGGTGGTGCGGACGGCCTGGTCGGGGTCGACGCCCGCGCGGTGCAGGCCCGTGTCGACCTCGAGGACGAACGGCACGGCGACCCCGGCCGCGCCGGCCGCCCGCGCGAGCGGCTCCGCGGCCTCCACCGAGTCGAGGGCGATGGTCAGGCCGCCCCTGGCCAGCGCCCGGACGGCGAAGCCGACCTTGGCCGGGCCGACCGGCTGGTGCGCCCACAGGACGTCCTCGATGCCGGCGTCCTGGAGCAGCGCGACCTCGGCGGGCGTGGCGCAGGTGAACCCGATCGCCCCGTGCGCGAGCTGGCGGCGTGCGACCGCCAGGCATTTGGAGGTCTTGAAATGGGGGCGCAGCGCGACCCCGGCACCGGCGAGCGCGTCGGTCATCGCGGCCAGGTTGGCCTCCATGCGGGCCCGGTCGACCAGCAGGGCGGGCGTCGGCAGTTCGGACAGGGGCGTCGCCCCGGCGGGGAAGGCGGTCGTCATGCCAGCCCCATTCGCGGGCGGGGGTCGCCGTCCAGCAGCCACTCGACGGTCTCCTTCCGGATCTCGGGGAAGCCGGACGGGCGCCGCCCGACCATCTCGCGCAGTCCCGCGACGGCCTCGGCGGGCGTCCACAGCGGGAAGTCGGAGCCGAAGACGAGGCGGTCGACCACGTCCCACTCCTGCGCGCGGGCGAGCGCGAAGTAGCCGTCCATCGGACGGGCCCAGGACGCCGACACGTCGGAGTACACGTTGCGGTTCTTGCGCAGCGTCACGATCGTCTCGCGCTGCCACGGGTGCCCGAGGTGCGCGATGATCTGCACGAGGCCGGGGTGGCGGCGCGCGACCTCGTCCACGACCAGCGGGTTGCTCACCGACAGGTCGCCCGCCGGGCTGGGGGTGGCGCCCATGTGCCACAACACGACCAGGCCCGCGTCGGCCGCCGCGCGGTAGAACGTGTCGTACTTGGTGTCGCGCGGGTCGAACAGCGCCAGCACCGGGTACAGCTTGATGCCGCGCAGCCCGCGCGCGACCCCGTCGGCGAGCTGGGTGAGGACGTCGGGGTCGGTCGGGTCGAGCGCCATGAACCCGATCGTGTCGGTGGCGGTCTCCGCGCAGAACTTCTCGGTGTGCTCGTTCGGGGTGAGGACGCCCGCGGCGGTGGCGCGGATCCCGAACACGCACGCGGCGGTCACGCCCTTCATCGCACGGTCGTAGTCGTCCGTGGTGAACTCGTGCGCGCCCTGACCGTAGACGGGACGCCAGTGGTCGTCCCACTCGCAGCCCCAGTGCTCGGGCCGCTGGCAGTGGGTATGGAAGTCGATCAATCTTCCTCCTGGGTGCGGGGGGCGCCGGAGCGCAGGGACGAGTGCAGGTGCTCGAGGGCGGCGACGACGTCGGCGTCCGCGGCGAGGGCCGCCGCCGCCTCGCGCAGCCGGTCCAGGTAGGCGGCGCGCGGCAGCTCGCCGAACTCGGCGGACGGCCCCGACACGCTGACCGCCGCCACGCAGAACCCGTTCACCTCGACCGGCACGGCGACGCAGCGCAGCCCGACGCTGCCCTCGTTGTCGTCGAGGGCGTAACCGCGTTCGGCGGTGGCCCGCAGGTCGCCGGTCAGCGAGCCGGCCGTGGTCAGGGTGTGCTCGGTGCGGGCCGGGAACGGCTCGGCCGGCAGGTGCGCGGCGAGGTCGGTGAGGTCGAGGCGGGCGAGCAACATCTTGCCGAGCCCCGTGCAGTAGGCGGCGTCGCGAGTGCCGGGCATGGTGTGGAAGCGGATCGGCCGGTCGGGCTCGCGCACGCACACGTGCAGCACCTCCGCCCCGTCCAGCACGCCGAGGTTGGCGGTCTGCCCGGTGTCCTCGGCGATCCCGGCGAGATGCCCGCCGGCGATCTGGGACAGGTCCAGTCCCGACAGGTACGCGGTCGACAGCGCCAGCGTCTTGTGACCGAGCCGGTAGGCGGGCCGCTCGTCGGCGCGGACCACGTACCCCATCTCCTCCAGCACGCCGAGGAGCCGCACGAGCGTGCTCTTGGGCAGGCCGGTGTCGGCGTTGAAGTCGTTGAGCGTCAGCGCCCCGCGCCCGGCGGCGAGCCGCTCCAGCAGGGCGATGCCGCGGGCCAGCGCGTTGGCGTGGTAGTTGGCCGAGACCGGGCGGTCGTCGTCCACGCTGGCGCGGCGTGCCGTGGTTCGTGCCATGGTGCCTCGTCTCCGATCAGGGAACGCGCAGGATCTCGCCGGGACGCGCACCGCTGTGCGCGCCGTCCTCGACGACGGGCCGGCCGCCGACGACGACGGCCCGGATCCCGTCCGGATACTGCTGGGGTGCTGTGAACGTAGCCCGGTCCACGATCCGGATGGGATCGAACACGGCAATGTCGGCGACCGCTCCGGGGCGCAGCACGCCGCGGTCGGCGAGACCGGCCCGGCCGGCGGGAGCGGACGTGCACTTGCGCACCGCCTCGGCCAGGTCGAGGCCGCCGGGCCGCCGGACGTACTCGGCGAACAACCGCGGATAGCACCCGTACGAACGGGGGTGCGGCGAGCCGTGCCCGGTGGGGCCCAGCGGGTCGAGCGCCTGCCCGTCCGACCCGATGACGGCGGCGGGGTGGCGGAGCGCGTCCAGCAGGTCGGCCTCGCTGCGTCCGCCCGCGACCATCTGCACGCCGTTGCCGTACGCGGCCGTCAGTTCGAGCGCGACCTCGCGCGGGTCGGTCCCGGCGTCGGCGGCGATGCCCGCGATGGTGCGCCCGGTCACGTTCCCGGCGCCCCCGGCCTCCTCGGCGCCCCCGGCGCCGGGGTCCTCAGGGACGCGGCTCACCGTGATGTCGTCCCAGGAGCTGGGCAGGTCGTTCCACTCGGCCGTGACGCGGGCGCGGACGTCGCGTTCGGCGAGCCGTGCCCGCATCGGCCCCTCGCCGCCCTCCTGAGCCCAGGCCGGGAGCAGCTGCGAGAGCGGCGCGTTCCCGGCCAGGTAGGGATAGACGTCGAAGGCGACGTCCAGCCCGGCGCCGCGGGCGTCGTCGATCAGCTCCAGCGCCCGCGCGACCTTGCCGTGGTTGCGCCGGCCGACCGCGACCAGGTGGGAGATCTGGGTGCGGCAGCCGGTGGCCGCGGCGACGCGCAGCGCCTGCCGGACGGAGTCGAGCAGGTCGTCGGCGTAGTCGCGGACGTGCCAGGAGAAGAGGCGCCCGTGGGCGGCGGCGGTGCGGCCGAGTGCCTCCAGCTCCTCCTCGCGGGCGTAACAGGCGGGCGCGTACACCAGTCCGGTGGAGACCCCGGCCGCGCCCGCCGCGAGGGCGTCGGCGAGCAGGCCGCGCATCCGGTCGAGCTCTGCGGCGCCCGCGGGCCGGTCGCCGAACCCGGCCGCCGCGGCGCGCAGCGGGATGTGCGCGACGAGCGCGGCCACGTTCACCGAGGGCCGGGCCCGATCGAGCGCGTCGAGGTATCCGGGCAGGTCGGACCAGTCCCAGCCGACGGCCGGGTCCAGGTCCAGGTAACCGGCGGCGGCCCGCAGCGCCTCGCGGTCGGCGGCGACCGGGGTCACCCCGAGCCCGCAGTTGCCGACGACGACCGTGGTGACGCCCTGCCGGACGGCGCTGTGCGCCCGCGGCTCCGACAACAACGTCAGGTCGGAGTGGGTGTGCACGTCCACGAACCCGGGCGTCACGACGTGCCCGGACGCGTCCAGGGTCCTGGCGGCGGGACGATCGGCGAGGTCGCCGACCGCCTCGATCCGCCCGCCGGTGACGGCGACGTCGGCACGGCGCGCGGCGGCCCCGGTGCCGTCGACGACCGTCCCGCCGGTGATGAGCAGATCGGTCACGGCGCGGCCGGCCTCTCGCGCAGCCGGAACGTGGCCTGGACCTCGACGGGACTGCCGGTCGGCAACGCGGCGACGCCGAGCGCCACCCGCGCGTGGCCGCCCGCGGTGTCGCCGAGCACCTCGGTGAACAACTCCGTCGCGGCGTCGGCCACCAGGTGCTGCTCGACGAAGCCGGGCGCGGACGCCACCCACACCGAGACCGCCTCGACGTGGTCGATCGCGCCGAGCCCGCCGTCGGCGCGCAGCTCGTCCCGCACGGCGGTCAGGACGTTGCGGGCGCACTGCCGCGCGCAGGAGCGGGCGGTGTCGAACGTGACTCCGTCGCCCACCGTCCCCTCGGCGATCAGCTTCCCGTCCCGGACCGCGACCTGCCCGGAGGCGATCAGCGTCGAGCCGGTGCGCCGGGCGGCGGCGACCCGGGGGCGCGCGCCGGCGGGCCCCGGCTCGACGGCGGCATCGGCCAGGCGGGCGTCGGCGTCGTGCATGGTGTGTCTCCTTGCGGGTGGGAGCGGTTCGGGTGGAATCGGGGCGTCAGGCGGTGGCCAGGACGTCGGTGACCTCGGCGAAGTGGCAGGCGGCCCGGTGGCCGATCCCGTCGTACGCCACCAGCGGCGGCGTCTCCTCGGCGCAGATGTCCTGGGCCTTCCAGCAGCGGGTGCGGAACCGGCAGCCGGACGGCGGGTCGATCGGGCTCGGCACGTCCCCGGTGAGCACGATCCGTTCCCGCCGTGCCGCGGCGGCGCCGGGCTGCGCGCGGGGAACGGCCGACAGCAGCGCCTGCGTGTACGGGTGCGCGGGGGTGCGGAAGATCTCCTCGCGGGTGCCGGTCTCCACGATGCGTCCGAGGTACATCACGGCGATCTCGTGCGACACGTGCCGGACCACCGACAGGTCGTGCGAGATGAAGAGGTACGCCACGTCCAGCTCGCGCTGCAGCTCGCGCAGCGTGTTGACGACCTGCGCCTGGATCGACACGTCCAGGGCGCTGACCGGCTCGTCCAGGACGAGCACCTTCGGGCCGAGCGCGAGCGCGCGGGCGATCCCGATGCGCTGCCGCTGGCCACCGGAGAACTCGTGGGCGTACCGGCGGGCGTGCGCGGGCGCGAGCCGCACCATGTCGAGCAGCTCGGCGACGCGCGCCGGCCCGCCGTCCTCGTAGCGGCCCTGGACGCGCAGCGGTTCGGCGATGATGTCGTGCACGGTCATCCGCGGCGACAACGACGCGTAGGGGTCCTGGAACACCAGCTGCAGGTCGCGGCGGAGCTCGCGCAGCTCGGCTCCGCGGACGTGGGTCACGTCCCGGCCCGCCACCGCGATGTTCCCGGCCGTGGGTTCCAGCAGGCGGACGGCCATCCGGCCCGTCGTGGTCTTGCCGCAGCCCGACTCGCCGACCAGGCCGAGGGTGCGGCCCGTGCGCACGGCGAAGTCGACGCCGTCCACGGCGTGCACCGCGCCGGTCCGGCGGCGCATCGGCCCGGACCGCACCGGGTAGTGCTTGGCCAGCCCGGTGACGCGCAGGACCTCGTCCGGCTTCCGGGGCTCAGTCATCGTTGCCCTCCTCGGCCAGCTCGTGGTGGAAATGGCAGGCGCTCGCCCGCCCCGGCCCGGTCTGGACGAGCTCGGGCCGTTCGGTCAGGCACCGGTCCCGCACCATCGCGCAGCGCGGGGCGAACGGGCACCCCTCGGCGGCCTCGCCCGGTGCGGGCGGGGTGCCGGGGATCGGTGTCAGCTCCTCGGCGTCGTCGTCCAGCCGGGGCAGGCTCTCCAGCAGCCCGCGGGTGTACGGGTGGCGCGGAGCGCCGAAGATCTCGGCGACGGGCCCGTGCTCGATCACCCGGCCCGCGTACATCACCACGACCCGGTCGGCCAGCTCGGCGACCACGCCCAGGTCATGGGTGATCAGCACGGTCGCCGCGCCGGTCTCCCGCCGGGTCAGCCGCAGCAGATCGAGCACCTGGGCCTGGACGGTGACGTCCAGCGCGGTGGTCGGCTCGTCGGCGATGAGCAGGTCGGGGTCGTTGGCCATGGCCATCGCGATCATCGCGCGCTGCCGCATCCCGCCGGAGAACTCGTGCGGGTACTGCTTCAGCCGCCGCCGCGCGCCCGGCACCCCGACGAGCGTCAGCAGCTCGGCGGCGCGGTCGCGGGCACCGGACCGGGACAGCCCGGGCCGGTGCAGCCGCAACGCCTCGGTGAGCTGCGCGCCGATCGCCATGACCGGGTTGAGCGCGGTCATCGGATCCTGGAAGATCATCGCGATCCGGCCGCCGCGCAGCCTGCGCAGCTCGCGCGCGGGCAGCGTGCGCAGATCGAGCCCGTCGAACACGACCCGGCCCGACACGACCCGGCCGGGCGGCTTGATCAGCCCGAGCGCCGACATCGCGGTGACGCTCTTGCCCGATCCCGACTCGCCGACGACGCCGAGCGTCTCACCGGGCGCGACGGCGAATCCGGCACCGTCCACGGCGCGGACCGCGCCCTCGTCGGTGGCGAAGTCGACGACGAGATCCTCGATCTCCAGCAGCGGGCCCCGGGTCTCGTCCCTGCCGGGGGCCACGGTCTTCCGCGCCGACGGCTTCCGCGTCGAGGACGTCACTTGTCGCCTCCCCGTCCGGCGGGGGTCACGGCGTCGCGCAGCCCGTCCCCGACGAAGTTGACCGCGAGCACCGTCACCGCGATCGCGATGCCGGGCGGGATCCACAACCACGGCATCGTCTGGATCAGCGTGAGGTTCTGCGCGTCGTTCAGCATGTTGCCCCAGCTGGCCTGGGGCGGGCGGACGCCCAGGCCGAGGAAGGACGCGGTGGTCTCCAGCATGATCGCCTGGGCGACGGCCAGCGTGCCGGTCACGGTGACCGGCGGCAGCGCCGCGGGGACGATGTGCCGGCGGATCAGCCACCACGGCGTGGCCCCGGCCGCCTCGGCGGCCTGGATGTACTCGCGGTCGCGCAGCGACAACGTCACGCCGCGCACCACCCGCCCGGCGACCGGCCACTGGGTCAGGCCGATCGCGACGATCAGCACGGTCACGCTCGGGCCGACGATCCCGGCGAGCACCAGGATCACCACCACGGTCGGGAACGACATCACGATGTCGGCCGCCCGCATGATCACGTGGTCGGCCCAGCCGCCGAACAACCCGGAGACCGCGCCCAGCAGTGTCCCGACCGTGACGGCGGCGAGCGCGGCGGTCAGCCCGACCAGCAGCGACACCCGGCCCGCGTACAGGACGCGGGCGAAGACGTCGCGGCCGGAGGCGTCGGTGCCGAACCAGTGCGCGCCGGACGGTCCCTGGCGCACCGCCTCGAGATCCACCGCGTTCGGCTGGTGCACCGCGATCAGCGGCGCGAGCAGCGTCACCAGCGCCACCACGCCGAGCACCACGGCGCCGGCGACGGCCAGCCGGTTGCGGCGGAAGCGGCGCAGCGCGCGGGCGCGCGGCGACGCGGACGCCCCCTTCGGGCCCCGGGGGCCCTTGGGCCCCTTCAGGTCGGGCACCGCCGTGACGGTGGTGCCGTCGGTGGACGTGGACGCGGTCATCGCAGGCTCACTCTCGGGTCGACGACGGCGTACAGGAGGTCCGCGACCAGGTTGCAGACCAGCACCAGCACCGCCACGTAGAGCGCGAACCCGACGATCACCGGGTAGTCGTGCTGGCCGATCGAGCTCACCGCCAGCTGCCCCATGCCGGGCCAGGCGAAGACCTGCTCGATCACCACCGCGCCCGCCAGCATCTGCGGGATCTGGTACATCACCACGGTGATCAGCGGGATCAGCGAGTTGCGCAGCGCGTGCCGCAACACCACCCGGGCCTTGGACGCCCCCTTGGCCTCGGCCGTCCGCACGTAGTCGGCGCCGAGCTCGTCCACCAGCCCGCTGCGCACGTACCGCGTGAACGGCCCGGCGGTGACGAAGGCCAGGATCAGCCCCGGCAACACCAGGTGACGCAGCTGGTCGAGGGGACCGCCGTCGCCGGGCGTCGTCATCCCGGCGGACGGCAGCACGCCGAACTTCAGCGAGAACACGTAGATCGCGACGATGCCCAGGAAGAACGGCGGCACCGACACCGCGGCGAGGCCGAGCACGGTCGCGCCGTAGTCGACCGCCGTGTTGCGGCGCACCGCGGCGGCGACGCCGAGCGCGACCGCCACCACCAGGGCCACCACCAGCGCGGCCCCCATGAGCTGCAACGTCGGCCCGAGCCGCTCGCCGAGCACCGCCCCGACGGGCCGGTGCCCGACGTAGGAGAACCCGAGGTCGCCGCGCAGCGCGCCCGACAACCAGTGGCCGTACTGCACCACCACCGGCTGGTCCAGGCCCAGCTCCTGACGCTTGGCCTCGATGAACGCCGCGCCGCCCCCGCGCATCTGCTCGGGGTCGACCATCATGCGCACCGGATCGCCCGGCGCGACCCGCACCAGCGTGAAGATGCCGACGCTGATCAGCAGGAACACCAGCACGTTCACCAGCAGGCGCCGGATGACGTAGGCCGCCACACCTCACCTCCTCTCGTTTCCGGACCGCACGGCCGGGGACGCGCGGCGCGCCCCCGGCCCGCGGGTCAGCTCAGCTTCCAGCTCGCCATGTCCCAGAACCCGACCTCGTTCGTCGGGACGCCGGACGGTTCGAAGCCCGACAGCCGGGTCCGGTACGCCCAGATCGTGTCCGGGTTGTAGAGCCACAGGTAGGGGACCTTGGCGTTCTCGACCTTGGCCGCCTGCTGGAACACGCTCTTGCGCTCGGCCGGCTCGGCGATCGTGTCGGCCTTCTTCAGCAGCCCGTCCAGCTCTCCGTCACAGAAGCGGCTGATGTTGCCGCCGTTCGGGTAGGCCTGGTCGCAGGCGTCGATGGTGGCGACGGTGGACGGCTCGGTCGCGTAGTTGCCGCCGCCGAACAGCGCCAGGTCGTAGCTCTTGTCCTCGTACGACGACAGCAGCGCGTCGGCCTGCACCTGCTTCAGCTCGACGTTGACGCCGACGGCCTTGAGCTGGCTCTGGATGACGGTCGCGGCGGTGTCCCGGTCGCGCTGCCCGGGCACCCACGACAGGGTGACCGGCGCGGACGAGTCCCAGCCCGCCGCGGCGAGGAGGCTCTTGGCCTTCGCCGGGTCGTAGGCGTACCCGGTGCCGGACGGGGCCAGGTCACCGTAGAAGCTGGAGTCCACGACCGTCCCGGCGCCGGCGAGCACCTTCTCCACCAGGCCCTTGCGGTCGATCGCGCTCAGCAGCGCCTGCCGGACCCGCGCGTCCTTGAAGCGGGCTTTGCTCTGGTTGACCGCGATCCGGTTGAAGCCGGGGCTCTTGGCCGTGACGACCTTGACGTCCTTCAGCTTCTGGACGGTCGGCAGGTCGGTCGGCGAGATCTGGGCCAGGTCCATCTCGCCGGTGCCCAGCTGCGCGGTGGCGACGTCGGAGGTCACCGGCTTGAGGAACGCCTTCTTGATGGAGACCGGCTGCCGGTGGTGGGGGTTGGCGGCCAGCTCGACGTACTGGTCGGTCTTGTACTGGACGAAGGTGAACGCGCCCGACCCGACGGTCGGCTTGGTGAAGAAGCCGTTGTCGCCGAGGCCCTTCGCCGGGAGCCGCCCGAGGACGTGCGCGGGCAGGATCGGGAAGTTGCCGATGAGGCCGGGCAGCCCCGCCGCCGGGCGGGACAGGCTGATCTTCACGGTGGTGTCGTCCGGCGCGGTGACGCCCTTCAGCGAGCCGGCCTTACCGTCCGCGAGCTCCTTGGCGCCGTCGACGGCGGCGAACTTGCCCGACTGCGCGCTGCCGGTCGCCGGGTTGGCCAGGGCGTTGTAGGTGAACACCACGTCCTTGGCCGTGAGGGGCTTGCCGTCGCTCCACTTCAGGCCGGGCAGCAGCGTGAACGTGACGCTCCTGGCGTCCTTGGACACCTGCGGCGGCGCGGCGGCCATGCGCGGCTTGAGCGCGTACGAGGCGTCCGCGCCGTACAGCGAGTCGAAGATGAACGACATGACGAGCTGGTCGGGCCCGTTGTTGGGCGCGAGCGGGCTGAACGTCTTGGGCTTCTGGTACAGGTACATGTTGAGCACGCCGGTGTCGCCGCCCGACGACTGCTGCGTCGGGTCGGAGCTGCACGCGGCGAGCGCCGCCGCCGCGAGGACGCCGCCCAGCGCCATCGCGACGGGGCGTCTCCCGATGCCGACGGCCGCGCCGCGGCCTCTGCCGGTACCAATGGTCATGACTGCCTCTTCTCGGCCGTGGCCGGGCCCCGCCCGGCCACCGTCCGCTCAGCGGACGCGGTTCACCAGGCTGCCGAGCCCGGTCACGCGGACCGTCATCTCGTCGCCTGCGGACAGGAACTCCCCCGATGCCATACCGACCCCGGCGGGCGTGCCGGTGTAGAGCACGTCGCCGGGTTCGAGCGTCATGAGGCGGGAGGCGAACGCCACCAGCTCCGCGACGTTGAAGATCATCTGGCCGGTGTCGCCCTGCTGCCGGACCCGCCCGTTGACCTCCAGGGTCACGTCGAGCTTCTGCGGGTCGGGCACCTCGTCGGCGGTGACCAGATAGGGGCCCAGCGCCGCGAATCCGTCCGGCCACTTGCCGTTCAGCCAGTCGAAGAACGCGACCGCGGGGTCGTCGGTGTCGCGCTCGTGCCCGTAGTCCATCCGCCGGGCCGACACGTCGTTGCCGATCGTGTAGCCGCCGACGTGGTCCAGGGCGTCGTCCGGCGCGATGTCCTTGCCGCCGCGGCCGATGACCACGACGAGCTCGGCCTCCCAGTCCACGCTGGGGCTGACGGACGGGAGCGCGATCTCCTCGCCGGGGCCGCTGACGGCGGTGGAAGGTTTGAGGAACAGGCGCGGCGAGATCCGTGACTTGTCGATCCGGTCGCCGCCGGTCTCGGTCACGTGCTCCTGGTAGTTGGCGGCGACCGCGAGGACCTTGCCCGGGCGCGGGAGCGGCGCCAGCAGCGTGACCTCGTCCAGCGCGTACGAGCCCGCCGGCGACGGCAGCGTGCCGAGCGTGCCGATCACGGCGCTCAGGTCGCCGTCGCCGAGGTCGGTCACGCGTCCGTCCGCGACGATCTCGCCGTGGCGGATCCCGCCGTCCGGCAGCCGGTACGTGGCGAGCTTCATGGATCAGACCTCCGAGGGGTCGAGCGCGACGGGGGCGCCGAGGGCGAGGGAACGGGCCGCGGCGGCGGTGACGCGCAGCGCGGCGAGGGCGTCGGCGGGGCCGGCCTCGGGCGGCCGGCCGGTGACGATCGCGGTGTGCAGGGCGGTGAGCATCCGGGCGACGGTGCCGGGCGCGTGCCAGGCGGTGCGCGTCCCGGCGGCGGTCCGGACCGTCGCGCCGGGCCGGTTCGCGTCGACGTCCATGACGCCGCCGGATCCGCTGACCCGGTAACGGTGCAGCGCCATGCCGGGGGCGCCCGCGGTGCCGTGCAGGCGGCCGACGGTGATCGTGCTGGTCAGGCCGTGCTCGTGGTCGAGGAGCAGGACCGCGGACCGGCCGGGCTCGCGGCCGGCCAGGGCGTGCACGCGCCTGACGGCCTGCCCGGTGAGGGACGACACCACGTCCACGGGGTAGAGCCCGAAGTTGACCAGCTCGCCCTGCGGGCACGGGTCGCCGCCGTCCACGAGGAAGTCGGCCTGGACGTTCCAGGGCAGGCCGACGCGGCCCCCGGCGAGTGCTCCCCTGGCGGCCTGGACGGCCGCCCCGAACCGGTGGTGGTGCGCGGGCATGCACACCCGTCCGGTCTCCGCGGCGACGGCCGCGACCCGTTCGGCGTCCCGGAGTTCCAGCGCCATCGGCTTGTCGGCCAGGACATGGCATCCGGCCTGGAGGGCTTCGACGATGCGGTCGGCACGTTCGTCGGCGGGCGCGCACACGCACACCACCTGCGCGCCCGTCTCGGCGATCGCGTCGCCGAGGCCGCCTGCCTCCGGCGCGTCGGCCGCGTCCGCCGGCTCGACGACGCGGAACCCGGGGTGCTCGCGGAAGGCGGGCAGGTACATGTCGCGCTGGTGGTCCTGGGACCCGAGGCCGCCCGAGCCCCAGGGCAGCACCCGCAGCACGCCGTTCCCGGCCCGGCTCGCGTTCCGGCCCGCGTTCTGGCCCGCGTTCTGGCTCGCGTTCTGGCTCACGCGGCCTCCTTCAGCACGTCGGCGACCCGTACCGGCAGCCCGTCGGCGATCGATCGTTCGGCGGCGACGCCCAGGGCGACGGCGAGCAGGCCGTCGTCCCCGGTCACGGCGGCCGGTGCGCCCGTCACGGCGTCCGCCCAGGCCGCGATCTGCGTGGCGAACCCGTCGGTGCCGCCCGGCGGCAGCAGCGCGGTGCCGGACTCGTCGGTGACCGTGCCGGACTCGCCGTCCCACGGCAGCGTGAGGACGCCGCCCGTCCCGGTGACCAGCACGTCCCGGCGCGCGAACGAGGCGGGACTGTGCCCGCGGCTCATCTCGCACACCGCGACCGCGCCGCCGGCGAAGGCGACCGTCATCTCCAGGTAGTCGTAGATCCCGAGCTCGGCGGCGGTCTGGCGGCGGCCCCGCGCGTACACCGTCTCGGGGACGTCGCCCGTCCACCAGGTGACCAGGTCGAGCAGGTGGACGCCGTTGTGCAGGGCGTGCCCGCCGGAGCGTGCCGGGTCGAGCATCCAGCCGCGCCAGTCCGGCCAGATCCAGCCGCCCAGGATGGACAGCCGGATCAGGTCGACCGCGCCGAGCTCGCCGGAACGGATCACGTCCCGCACGGTCAGCGCGTAGTCGTAGTGGCGGTGGCTGTGCGCGGGCATGAGCACCCGGCCCGCCCGGGCGAACGCCGCGACGGCGCGCCGCGCGCCGGCCACGTCGGTGGCGAGCGGCTTCTCGATCAGCAGGTGCGCGCCCGCCGCGGCCACCTGGACGGCGATCTCGGCGTGCGAGTCGTTGGGCGTGCAGACGACGCAGCCGCCGGCGCCGGTCTCCGCCAGCGCGGCGGCCAGGTCGGTGAACCAGGGCACGCCGCCGTTGGCGCGGGACGCGGCGGCGGCCCGGCCGGGATCGATGTCGACGACCCCGGCGAGCTCCAGGCGCGGCTCGGCGTGGATGGCCGCGGCGTGCTGCGCGGCGATGAAGCCGGTGCCGACGACCAGCACCCGCACTGGCACGGAATGGGATTCCATGCCGATGGATACTGATCCTTGAGCGATTCGCCTGTCAAGGGTCAATCTGGGTTCATTATTGACGAACCCCAGATCAGCAACGCTTCTTCATGACTCTTCATTGACATGGAACACCTTTCCATGAATCATTCCGAGCCGAAACAAGGATGTAACAGACTGCCGATTGACTGGGGGCTCCCACATGACCACCGCCGATCTGGCCGGGCAGACTTCCGCAGGCGCGAAGCTCCTGGACGCCGCGCGGACCGTGATCCCGGGCGGCGTCAACTCCGCCACCCGCCTGGTCGGCCCGCCGTACGCGATCACCGCCGCGTCGGGCGCGTACGTCACCGACGCCGACGGCCGGCGTTACCTCGACTACCACGCGGCGTTCGGCGCGATCCTGCTCGGCCACGCCGCGCCCGAGGTGGACGACGCGGTGCGCGCCGCGCTCGGCGGCCTGGACCTGGTCGGCTGGGGGGTCACCGAGCCCGAGATCGAGCTGGCCAGGCTGGTCACCGAGACGATCCCGTCCGCCGAGCAGATGATCTCGACGATGTCGGGCAGCGAGGCCACCGCGCAGGCGATCCGGCTCTCCCGCGCGGTCACCGGCCGCCCCCTGATCGTCAAGTTCCAGGGGGGTTTCCACGGCTGGCACGACGCGGTCGCCCGCAACGTCATCTCCGCGCCCGGCCGCGCCTACGGCGACGACCCGCTGTCCGGCGGCATCCTGCCCGAGGCCCTCGGCGCCACGCTGATCGCCGAGTTCAACGACCTGGACTCGGTCCGCGCCCTCTACGAGGCGCACCCGGAGCGGATCGCCGCGGTGATCATGGAGCCGATCCCGCACAACGTCGGCGCCCTCGTCCCGTCCCAGGAGTTCGCCGAGGGGCTGCGCGCCCTCACCGCCGAGCAGGGCTCACTGCTGATCTTCGACGAGGTCATCACCGGCTTCCGGCACGCGCTCGGCGGCTACCAGGAGATCTGCGGCGTCACGCCCGACCTCACCACGTTCGGCAAGGCGATGGGCAACGGCCACCCGATCGCCGGGCTCGCCGGCCCCCGCCGCCTGATGGAGAACTTCAGCTCCGCGGGCGGGGACGTCCTGCTCGCCGGCACGTTCAACGGCAACCCGGCCTCGTCGGCCGCCGCCATCGCCACCATCGAGTACCTGCGCGCCCACCCCGACTTCTACGAGCGCACCCACGCCCTCGGCGAACGAATGCGCACCGGCCTGGACGCCGCCTGCACCGAACTCGGCATCGAGGCCACCGCGGCCGGCTTCGGCGGCGTGTTCGCCCTGTACTTCGCCGAGTCGCCGATCCGCGGCTACCGCGACCTCATGCGCAACAACGACGACGCCTACGTCGCGTTCCACCGTCGCATGACCGACCGCGGCTTCCTGATGCTCCCGCTCGCCCTCAAGCGCAACCACATCTCCGCCGCCCACACCACCGACGACGTCGACCGCACCCTGGAGGCCGCCCGCGACGTCCTCCGGACGATCCGCGACGACGGCCTCCTCACCCCCGCCTGACCGCCCCGGCGCCCTCGCCGGAACGGGTCAGAAATCGGTCCAGGCGTATTGGCGCAGGCCGTCCTGGGAGGCCCTGTCGTTCCAGAGGCCGACGAATCGTTTCTTGGCCTGCTCGGCGGCAGTGTTGGCGGTGACGATGGACGTGCTGGCACCGGCGTCCGTGCAGGTGGCACCCCCTCTGATGCGTTTGGCCCAGCGCACGTACTTCTTGTCGGCGTCCAGGGTCACCTGCGTCATGTCGACCAGGGCCCGCTTGAGCGCCTCGGCGTCGGTCAGGCCGTCCAGGTTCATCGTCCTCGCCTGCTCGGCCTGCCGCGTACGTTCGTCGGTGACGGTGAGGAGGCCCGCGTAGTCGGACTCGACCGTGTCGCAGCGGCCCAGCGAGTCGGGCAGCTTCTTGCGCGTGGCGTTGATCGAGGCGAGGAAGGTGCCGAGCTCGCCCGCCGACCCGGAGGCGGACGCGGTCGGGGTGGCCGGCGTCTCCGCCGCCGGCTCGATCGTCCTGGGCCAGTTGTCGAAGGTGTACTTGCCGCCGAAGGCCAGCACCATGATGACGATCGCCACGATGCCCGCGCTCTTGACCGGCTCCGCGTACGGCGACGGCACGTGCTCGACGTTCTCCTCCTCCGGGGTGTCGTCCAGGTCGTCGGGGAGTTCCTCCCAGCAGTGCAGGCAGGTCGGCCCGCCCAGGTCGTTGTCGTTGCCGCACCATTCGCACGTCATGAGCCGCCCCTGTCCCCCGCGTTCCGATAGGGAGCGCCGTCCGTTCTCCGGACGCCCTGATGCCGGCCTTGGCCGTTGGACGGGTCGCCCAGCCGTTGTTTCTGCCGCGCCCTGGCCTGGGCGATCCACTCCCGGCCGTCCGCGGCCACCGCCTCCAGGAGGCGCAGCGCGCCGTCGAGGTCGGTGTTGACCGGGATCTCCGGCACCTCGTCCTGGGAGCCCTCCAGCCATTGGGAGATCCAGCCGTCCAGGTTCTCCACCGTGATCTCGACCGTCTCGCGGCTGGTGAGGGTCAAGCGGAAGTACTGGTAGAAGACCAGTGACGACGGGTCCTTCTTCTCGCGCTGCCGCCCGCGCTCGCCAGGCTGCGGCAGCAGCGGCTGCCGCTCTCCGTCGTCGAACCGGAAGCCGCCCTCGATGACGCGCGCCGAGGCGAGCGCGTCGTAACGGAAGGCGCGGCGATCCTGGTTCTTGGCGAGCCCTGTCGGGACGTCGAGGTGGACCTCGACCTGGCGTACCCCGTAGGTGGTCAGCAGGAAGACGTGCACCGTGTAGGCGGAGAAGCGTGGCGGGCCGTTGCGGACCCGGGCGCGGCGCGCGTTGGGCGCGGCCGCGGTGAGGAACGCGTGGGAGAGGACGTCGCGGCCGGTCAGCCCGTACTCGTTCATCGCCAGCGTCTTGAGGTGGATCTTGTCGTAGTCGAGCCAGCGCACCATCTGCGGGTCGTCCGGACGGTCGCTGAGAAGGTCGCGACGTTCCTCGTAGGCCCTGCCCTCGGCGAAGTAGCGTTCGCGGGCGGTGGCCTGGGCGTCCGACTTGCGGGCCAGGATCACCAGGTAGACGTCGGCGCGGGCGAGGCAGAACAGGACCATGCCGACGACCACCCAGGCCACTGCGACCACCGCTACCTGCGGCTGGAACTCGCTCATCTTGGTCAGGACGACCAGCCCCGCGATCGCCGAGCCGCCCGCCCCGATGAGGAACCCGATCCGTTCGAGGACGCGCATCGGGTTCTTGAGCTTGCCGGCCTCCCACTTGTCGGCGGCCTGCCTGGCGTACCAGGCGATCAGCCAGTCGATCGCGCCGGGCTCGATCCTGGGCTCGGCGTAGAGGTTGGTGATCTCGTTGGTGAGGGACGTCCGCAGCCGCCGGGTGGCCAGCCGCCACTGCGCCCGATCAGTGACGGAGTCGGAGTCGGAGCCGGGGCCGCGCTTGGTGAACTCGCGGTCGACGGTCCGCGAGACCCGGTAGTTGAAGAGGCTCCAACCGGACACCGGCTTCATCGCCGGGAACGGCGAGTAGCGGCGCGGGAGCATGGTCGGCCCGAAGATGGCGACCAGCCCGGCCGCCAGCACCAGCAGCATGGCCGCGACCAGCGCGGCGACGACGCTCGTGCGGGCCGTCATGATGAACGCCAGGGTCAGCCCGGCGCCCGCCACGAGCACACCGCACACCGCCGTGGTCAGCTGGAACACGTCGAGCTCGGAGTCGTCGATCTCCAGCTTCCGCGGCTTGGCCGGGACCGGCTCGAAGAACTTCCACACCCGCCGGTCCCGGTCGTTGGCCAGGCGGTGTTCGCGGACCAGCCCGATGAGCTGCACCTCGTACATGTCCTCGTCGACCCCGTTGAGGATCGAGTCCAGGTGCCGGTAGACCTCCTCCCGGCGTGCGCCCGGCAGCCGGTTGAAAGCGTCGAAGACGGCGGCGAGCCCGTTCGGGTCGTGGACGCCGGTCTGCTCCTGCTGGTGGAGATAGGTGACGAGCTGGTGGACGACGTCGTGGGCCTGGCGCCACTCGTCCATCGGCGCGTGCTGGGCGAGCGCGTTGGCCGCTCTGATCGCGTTGAACTGCTCGTCCTCCAGCAGCTCGAACGGGCGGTCGCTCAGCACCGCGATCATCCAGTAGTAGGCGACCTCGCCCGCGAGACGGGTCCGCGCGGTCGCGGACACGTACCCGGACGCCACCACGTCGTGGATCAGCTCCTCGGCCCGCCGCGGAATGCCGCCGTTCAGGCAGTTGACCGCCACCTCGAACTTGCGCTCGGGCGGGTCGTCACCGGCGATCTCGTAGATGACGTCGCCGTGGACCACGCCCTGGACGCCGATGTTGGCGCCCTCGTAGGCGTTGTTGACGACCTTCTCGTCGTCGTCCTCCCGCTGTTGCCGCCCGTCGTCGTCGGACCGTTCCGTGGACCGCTCGCGGCGGCGGGACGGGCTCATGCGTCGCCCCCGTCCCACGACCTCCGGCCGGACCCCCGCGAGAACGAGCCCCGGCCGAAGCGCACGTCGCCGTTGACCGTGCCCTGCACGCCGATCTGCGCGTCGCGCACGTTGTTGGTGACATGCGTGCCGTCACCGGCTCCGGCGGGCTCGGGCTCCTGCTCCCGAAGGCCGGGGATGATCTGCATGAGCCTGTCGGAGAGGCGGTCGATGCTCGTGTCGAGGCTGCGGAACTCCAGCCGCTCGTACTGGCGGACGGCCAGGCCGGCCAGGTCGGGCGGCAGCGTGTCCTCGGGAGGGAGCTTCACCGGGCCGACCAGGACGGGGACCACCCGGATCCCCCGTGCGAGCGCCTCGGCGATCTCGCGGCGGGTCCAGTCGTCCGGGTCGTCGATCCTGCGCAGACCTTCGGCGTCCCGGTCGAGCCAGCGGTCGCCGACGACGGCCAGGAGCGCGTCGCTGCGCCGGACGGCCGTCAGGAGCGCGTGCCGGAAGTCGTCCCCGATCGGGATGGACTTGGCGGCGCGGAAGACGACGTCGGAGCCGAAGCGCGCGGAGAGTGCGAGTTCGAGAAAAGCGGCGATGCCGTCACCGTCGCCGGTGCGGTAGTTCATGAAGATTTCAGGCATGGCGTCTCCCGTCCGTGGCCCGTTGCGGGCCGAGGCATGGATGTCAGGAGGACGTCGCGCTCGGACCCCCGAACGAGCGCGGCGTCAGATGAGCGCTGGTGATGCCGTTGATGTCACGTGGCCGCGCGAGGGAGCACCCCCGCGCCGGCGCTTTCGGCGATGCCCCGCGCCGAACGTCGTCACCGATTTCGGCATTGTGAACCCCCGGTTCCGTTGCCGCCCTGCCGGGCACGAACAAACGTCCGCCTGCACTTTCGCGGCAATTCTTGATCACGTTGACCTCGGCCACCATGACGCTTCTGGAGATCCCACGCGAATTCTCCAGGCCCCGAAGCTCATACCACGTCGTCCAGGATCTAATTATCCTGGACGAGAATCCCATGAAGGGCAATGCAGAAGACCAGTGTTTCCCGTTTCCTCCTGATCGAGGCGCCAGACAACGGCCGAGAATCCGCCCACAACCTCACCCTGACGGACATTTGCTACGGAACGGACACCAGCTGAGTTTAGAGATCATGAATAGGCCTTAAGAAATGCGATTCGAACACTCTATTAATGACCGTCCGGGCCGCCCGCAAATACCGTTCAGTAGGCGACGGCCACGACCGTGCGCACCGCTTCGGGTCGGCTTACCAGTTCGAGCATCAGATGGGCCGCGTCGGCGCGTCGGATTCGGAACGCGGCGCGCAGGCCGTGACCGTAGGCGATCCGGTAAACGCCCGTCAGGGGCCGGTCCACCCCGTGCGCGGGTGACGGCGGGCAAGACATCGGGCGGTCGGGTGTGGCGCAGGACACATCGTGTGGACGGTAGGGGCGTTCGCGGCGGCCCGGAACGCGACCGGGATGGGCGGTTTGCCAGGATGAGGATACGTTTGGCCTCGGGTGACGGGGGGAGAAGGTTTGCGTGTCGAACGCTCCGCACACCCGTTCCCGGCCGGGTGGGCGACGTCACGAAGGGGGAGATCAGCCTGTTCACGCGCGACACGCCTGAGCCTGCCGGGCCGCCGCTCACCGGGGCGCATCCGTGCGTTCCCGTCCCACCGCCGCCGACGCGGCGCATAATGGGAGCGATCTACCCCCAGGTGCCGAACGTCAAGGTGCTGTCATGACCGGATCGTTCGTGCATCCCGCGCTCCTCTACCGGGGCGACGACGAGTACCTCGCCGAGACGGTCCCGTTCGTCCGCGAGGGCCTGTGGGTGGGCGAACCCGTCGCGGTGGCGGTGCCCGCTCCGAAGCTCGACCTGCTGCGCGAGAGCCTGGGCCGCGACGCGGACGATGTCCACATGGTGGACATGTCGGTGGCCGGGCGCAATCCGGGCCGGATCATCCCCGCCGTCCTGCGCGGCTTCGCCGACGCCCACCCGGAGGCGCGGCACGTGCGGATCATCGGCGAGCCGATCTGGGACGGCCGGACGGCGCACGAGTATCCCGCCTGCGTCCAGCACGAGGCCCTGATCAACCTGGCGTTCGCCGGCCGGCCGGTGACCATCCTGTGCCCGTACGACGCGTCGGTGCTCCAGCCCAACGTGCTCGCGGACGCGGCGGTCACGCATCCCACGCTGATCGAGCGGACCAAGCGCACCGTCAGCCCCGACTTCGACGCCGGGGCGGCGCTGCGGGCGTCCAACGTGCCGCTGCCCGAGCCGGGACCGGACGCCTGGCACCACGTGACCCTCGACTACGACCTCGACGGCCTCGGCCAGACCCGCGAGGCGGCCGTGAAGGCGGCGGCGCTCGCGGGCTTCGACGACGCCAGGACGGGCGACCTGGAGATCGCGGTCAACGAGCTGGCGGCCAACTCGGTCCGCCACGGGGGCGGGCGCGGGACCATGCGGGTGTGGGTCGACGAGACCGCGCTGGTGTGCCAGGTCAGCGACGCCGGCCATCTCACCGACCCGCTCGCCGGTCGCGAGCCCGTCGGGCTCAGCCACAACGGCGGCCGGGGCCTGCTGATGGTCAACTACGTCGCCGACCTGCTGCGCGTCCACACCACTCCCGAAGGCACCTCCTTCCAGGCCTACTTCGCCCGCTGACCGGCGGCGCCGACCTTCTCGCCTGCGACAGGGCCGTCGAGGAGGCCGGTGAAGAAGGCCGTGACGTCGGCCGCGAACACCTCGGGCACCTCGAGGGCGGCGAAGTGGCCGCCGCGGTCGAACTCGCTCCACCGCACGACGTCGAACTGCCGTTCGGCGAACGGCCGGATGGACCGGGTGATGTCGTGGGCGAAGACGGCGATCCCGACCGGAACGGGGCAGGGAGACGGGCCTCCGAAGCTGCTCTCCTTGGCGATGCGGGCCGAGGAGCCGGCGGTGCCGGTGAGCCAGTAGAGCGTCACGTCGGTGAGGATCCGGTCCAGGTCGATCGCGGAGTCCGGGTCGGCCCAGGCGTCGAAGCGCTCGACGATCCACGCCAGCTGGGCGACCGGCGAGTCGGTCAGGCCGTACGCGACGGTCTGCGGCGTGGTCATGTGGAGCACCTGGTAGCCGGGGCGCTGGGCGACCATGGCCTTGATCGTGTCGAGCCGGGCGCGGTCGTCGGCGGACAGGCCGTCCTCGATGCCGGGAACGGGCGGCGGCGGCGTCGGCAGGTAGTTCAGGTGAACGCCGATCACGTGCTCGGAGTCGACCTCGCCGAGGGCGCGGGAGATCCCCGCTCCCCAGTCGCCGCCCTGGGCGCCGTAGCGGTCGTAGCCCAGCCGTTCCATCAGCGCGGCGAAGGCGCGGGCGATCCGGCGCAGGTCCCAGCCGCGCTCCCTGGTCGGCCCGGAGAACCCGAAGCCGGGGATGGACGGGATCACCAGGTGGAAGTCCCGCGACAGCGGCTCGATGACGTCCAGGAACTCCAGGAACGAACCCGGCCAGCCGTGGGTCAGGATCAGCGGGAGGGCGTCCGGCCGGTCCGAGCGGACGTGCACGAAGTGGATCCGCTGCCCGTCGATCTCGGTGACGAAGTGCGGCAGCTCGTTCAGCTTCGCCTCGTGCGCCCGCCAGTCGTAGCGGGTCCGCCAGTACTCGGCCAGCTCGCGGACGCGGGCGAGCGGGATGCCGTAGTCGGTGCCCGCGCCGGGCAGTTCGTCGGGCCACCGGGTCCGGGCGAGGCGGTCGCCCAGGTCGTCGAGAGCGGTCTGCGGGATGTCGATGCGGAACGGCTCGATCATGGGTTCTTCTCCGGCCTTCGGGAGGGATTTCGCTGGCACCGCCAACGTTGGCTAGGCCAACGCTATCAGAACGTTGGCATGACCAACAAGTGACGGGGACTCTCCCGAGCCGGGCTGGACGGATCAGTCTCGCGGGTCCTCCATGGCCGCGATCCGCTCCACACCGCGCTTCAGGCTCGCCAGGGCCCACCGGTAGGGCTGCGGGCCGAACGACACGCGGGCGACGCCGAGCTCGGCCAGCCGCGGCAGCCCCGGCCCGTTCGGCAGGGACAGGATGTTGACCGGTCCCGGCAGCCCGGCCGCCAGCGCCGCGACGTCCTCCTCGGCGGAGGCGAGGATCGGATAGACGCAGTCGGCGCCCGCCTCGAAGTAGCGCCTCCCCCGCTCGATCGCCGCCGCCGTCGCCTCGGGCCCCCGCCCGCCGGCGGCGAACACGTCGACCCGGGCGTTGATCACCAGGTCGACGCCGGCGTCCTTGGCCGCGGCACGCACCTCGGCGAGGAAACCGGCCTGCTCGCCGGCCGGGCGGAGGCCGCCGCCCGGCGCCCCGTGGTCGGTGTCCTCGAGGTTGCAGCCCACCGCGCCGATCGCGGCCAGCCGCCCGACCAGCTCGCGCGCGGGCAGGCCGTAACCGCCCTCGGCGTCCACGGTGACCGGCAGCCCGACCGCCCGGATCACCCGGCCCGCGGCGGCGAACATCTCCCCGGCGGGCGCCCCGTGGTGGTCCTCGTACCCCAGGCTCTGCGCGATCGCCGCCGACGCGGTGGCGATCGCCGGGTACCCCGCCTCGGCCACGACCCGGGCCGAGCCCGCGTCCCACACGTTCGGCAGCAGGAGCGGATGCCCCGGGCGGTGCAACTCGCGCAGCAGCGCCGCCCGCTCGTTCAGTGCGGCCTGGTCCGTCATCGTCCCGATCACCCTTCCCGATCACTGTTTCTGGGCCGTCTCCATGATGGGCGACCGCACCGCCGGGCGTTTACAACGCGGGCACATCACAACGGAATAACCCATCCGGGCCGATTCCGGTCATCGCTTCACTATGGCCACACGTGTCCGCAGGTGCTTGCGTCAACGACGTCGCGAGATCACGCGACCGAGTTGGGGTCCGGGCCCACAGGCCCCCTCCCGCAGGAGGTTCGACGTGCCATCGACAGTGCTCACGACGACGTGGACGCGCGCGGTCGCGCTCGCCGCCGCAGGGATGCTCCTGTCGGCCATGGCGGCCGTTCCGGCCCGGGGCGAACCCCGGGCCGGCCGACCGCGGCCACCCGACATCCAGGGCGAGCACACCGCCCTGCCCGACAAGGACGCCCGTACCGGGCGGGCGGCCCCGACCTCGAAGCAGCAGGACTCGGCGGCGGCCGGGACCACCGTGCGCTGGAACAGGCTCGGCACCCCGGCGACGGTCACCAAGGCGGGCGCCCCGCTGGCCACCGGGCTGCCCGGCGACGACGCCGAGAAGGCCGCCCGCGCCTACCTGACGGCCAACCGCGACCTGTACGGGCTGGACGCCGGCGAGGTGGCGGCGCTCGAACGCGTCGCGGTCAACCCGATCGGCGCCGGCGCCGCGGTGCTGCTGCGGCAGAAGTTCGGCGATCTCCCGGCCGGTTACGACGGCCAGGTCTCGGTCGGCGTCGCCGCCGGCGGCAAGGTCGTCTCGGTGTCGTCCACCCTGGCCCGCGACACGGCGGCGCCCGCGGCCGCGACCCTCGGCGAGCGGCAGGCGATCGACGCGGCCGCCAAGGACGCCTCGATCTCGACGTCCGCCGCGGAGACCGCGAAGGCCCGGCTGGTGGCCGTGCCGACGGCGAACGGGGTCCGCAGCGCCTACCAGGTCGTCCTGATCGACGTGGGCGGCCAAGGCGGTTCGGGCGGCGAGCCGGCGGGCGTCAACTCCTTCGTGGACGCCCGCAGCGGCGAGGTCCTGATCCGGGAGAACATCGTCGACCACGCGGCCGACGACCCGCGCTGGGAGGCCTTCCCGGCGTCACCGCGCGGCGACTACTCCTCCCGGGACACCCGCGAGACCTGGTGCTTCACCCCGGCCCGCGGCTGCGACTTCGTGGTCGGCGGCGACCCGGCGACCGGCAAGGCGTGGGACATCGACCACGCGACCGGCGCCCCCACCAACACCAGTCTCGGCAACGCCGCGCGCACGTACGAGAACCGCGCCAGCGGCGACCCGTTCACCGTCGGCACCCGCACCAACGCGCCCAAGGCCGACCGGAACTACTCCTACCCGTGGACCAACCAGTGGTTCCGCGGCAAGTGCGACCCGGCGACGCTCGACAGCCCGGAGGAGGCCGATCTCGAAGCGGCCATCTCCAACCTGTTCGCGATGCACAACCGCATGCACGACTGGTCGTACCGGCTCGGCTTCACCGAGACCGCCTGGAACATGCAGACCGACAACGGCGGCCGCGGCGGCCTGGGCGGCGACCCCGAGCAGGGCAACGCGCAGGCGGGCGCGCGGATCGCCTCCGTCCGCGACAACGCCAACCAGATCACGCCGCCGGACGGCACCCCCGCGATCACGAACATGTACATGTGGCAGCCCATCGCGGGCGCGTTCTACTCCCCCTGCGTCGACGGCGACTACGACATGAGCGTCATCGGCCACGAGTACACGCACGCCATCTCCGGCCGCATGATCGGCGGGCCGAACGCGGGCTGGAGCGGCCCGCAGGCCGGCGCGATGAACGAGAGCACCTCCGACCTGTTCGCGATGGAGTACCTCAACGAGTACGGGTTCCGTCCGGTGGGCGACACCCCGTACGTGACCGGCGGCTACGTGACCGGCGACAAGCGCGCCGGCATCCGCAACCACGACATGAGCCGCAGCCCGCTCAACTACAGCGACATCGCCTACGACCTGGTCGGGCAGCAGGTGCACGCCGACGGCGAGATCTGGAGCGCCACGCAGTTCGACGTCCGGCAGGCCTTCGTCGACCGGTACGGCCAGGGCAGCCCGTCCCGCAACCGTGCCTGCGCCGACGGCCGGACGCCGGTCGACCGGTGCCCCGGCGGGCGGCGCTGGGTGCAGCTGTCGTTCGACGCGCTGCTGCTGATGGCCAGCGGCGCGGTCAGCTACGTCGATCACCGCGACGCGCTGCTCGCGGCCGACGCGATCCGGTTCGGCGGCGCCAACAAGGCGCTGCTCTGGAACGCGTTCGCGCAGCACGGCCTCGGCCAGGGCGCGGCCAGCAACGGCCCCGCCGACGCCGACCCGACGCCGAGCTTCGCCTCGCCCGAGGCGCGCAACGCGACGGTGAAGCTGCGTCCCTCCGGTGACGCGAAGGGCGCGGCCGTCCGGCTGTACGTGGGCGACTACGAGGGGCGGGCGGTGCCGGTGGCCGACACCGACCCCGCGACGCCGCTCGGCGACACGTTCACGATCATTCCGGGCCGGTACGGGTTCGTGGCGGCCGGTGCCGGGTTCGGGCACAAACGGTTCAGCGCCTCGATCGGCCGGTCGACCGGCAGCCTGACGGTGTCCATGGCGCGCAACCAGGCCGCCGCGGCCAACGGCGCGGTGGCCACCGGCGACGGCGTCGACCACGCCCGGCTGGTCGACGAGACCGAGGCCACCAACTGGCAGTCGCTGACCGCGCCGGTGGCGGGGCGGCAGGTGACGGTGGACCTGGCCGGCGACGCGGCCGTGAAGGTCGGCCGGGTGCAGGTGAGCGCCATGTTGCGGCCGACCCAGGTGGGCGACCCCGAGCACGCCCCGGGCGGCGCGCAGAACCGGTTCACGGCGCTGCGGCGGTTCGAGGTGCTGGCGTGCGACGCGTCGAAGGCCGACTGCTCGCAGGACGGCTCGTTCCGGAGCGTCTACACCAGCGCGGCGGACGCGTTCCCGGCCCGCAGGCCGCGGCCGCGGGCGCCGGAGCTGATCATGCGCTCGTTCGACCTGCGCGACACCCAGGCCACCCACCTGCGGTTGCGCGTGTTGTCGAGCCAGTGCACCGGTGCGCCGGACTACGCGGGTGAGCAGGACGCCGACCCGCGGTCGACCACCGACTGCGCCACCGGCAGCCTCCGCGCGCCGATCGTCCGCGCGGCCGAGTTCCAGGCGTTCGCGCACTGAGCAGGCGGAACGAGCGACGCCGTCCGAGGGGCACGATCCCCTCGGACGGCGTCGTCCGCTGCCGGGCGCTAGCGGGCGTGCCGGACCAGGACCTTGTGGATCTTGACCGGGTGCCGGGGCTGACCGTCCTGCGGGTTGGTCGGCCCCGGGATGATGCCCCCGGCGACGATCTTGTCGAGGACGTGCAGGCCCTTGGTGACCTTGCCGAACACCGTGTACGCGGGCGGGATGTTGGCGTGCGAGTGCACCAGGAAGAACTGGCTGCTGTTGGTGTCGGGGCCCCAGTTGCCCATGGCGACCGTGCCGCGCGGGTAGGTCTCGGTGCCGGTGAGCTCGTCGTCGAACTTGTAGCCGGGGCCGCCCTCCTCGGCGCGGTAGATGTCACCGCACTGCAGGACGCCCAGCCGTTCGGAGTTGGTCAGCCGCCAGCACTGGGTGCGGTCGAAGAAGCGCTGTTTCGCGAGGCTGACGAAGTTGTGGACCGTGCAGGGCGTCGCCCGCCGATCCATCCTGATCTTGATGTCGCCGAAGTTGGTCTTGAGGGTCACCTCGACGGCGCCGCGCGTCGTCGCCCGGGGCCGGGGCGGACGGACGGGCTTGGCGGCGGGGTTCTCGGGAGTGGGGGTGTACACGCAGCGCACCGTGCCCTTGTGGGGCGCCGATGCCTGGACCTGCGGTGCCGCCGGAGCGGACGGCGCCACCGGAGCGGACGGCGCGGCCTGGGCGATGCCCGAGGGCAGCGTGGCGGCGAGGGCGATGGTGAAGGCGGGGATCATCCAGCGCGTTCTCATGCGGCCCCAAGTTAGTGATCGCCACTACCTGGCGATACTGGCAAAACACGACGAAACACAAGGAGAACGCATGCTCCCATGGTCCGCCGACCTCGCCGGACGCCTGGACGAACACGTGTTCACCAGCGCGCTGTTGCGGGACAACCCGCTGAAGGACCCGCACGAACGGCCGCTCTGGGTGTACGTGCCGCCGGGGTACGACGCCGAGCCCGAGCGCCGGTATCCGGTCGTCTACGTGATCCAGGGGTTCACCGGGCACCTGATGATGTGGCGCAACCGCATGCCCTACCGGCAGCCGTTCCCCGAGCTCGCGGACGCGGTCTTCGCCCGGGGCGAGGCGCCGCCCGCGATCGTGGTGTACGTGGACGCCTGGACGACCTACGGCGGCAGCCAGTTCCTGGACTCGCCGGGCACCGGCCGCTACCACTCCTACCTGTGCGACGAGGTCGTGCCGTGGGTGGACGGGCACTACCGGACGCTCGCCGGCCCGGCCCACCGGGCGATCACCGGCAAGTCCAGCGGCGGCTACGGAGCCATGATCACGCCGATGCTGCGGCCCGACCTGTTCGGGGCGCTGGCCACGCACTCGGGGGACGCGCTCTTCGAGTACTGCTACCTGCCCGACTTCCCCGACGCGGTCCGCGCCCTGCGCGGCTACGACGGCGACATCATGACCTGGTGGAACGACTTCACCTCGCGGGTGTCGTTCACCAAGGGCGAGGACTCCAAGCTGCTGGAGTTCCTCGGCTACACGGCCTGCTACTCGGCCACCGAGGACGGCACGCCCGTCCTGCCGTTCGACACCGTCACCGGCGTCCTCAAGCCGGACGTCTGGCAGCGCTGGCTGGACCTGGACCCGGTCCGCATGGTGCCGCGCCACGCCGAGGCGGTGCTCTCCCAGCGCGCGATCTGGATCGACGGCGGCACCCGGGACGAGTGGTACCTGGACGTGGGCGCGCAGGCGTTCCGGCAGGCGCTCCTCGACACCGGGGTCAAGGAGGACACGATCCACTTCGAGCTGTTCGACGCGGCGCACGGCGCGATCGAGTACCGCTATCCGCTGTCGCTCGCCTGGCTCTGCCATCGGATCAGTCCCGAATCGGCGTCCTGACTCACCGATCTGACAACCGGGCACCAGTGATCCTTTAATTCTCCGCCACCGAGAGCGACCGATCGAGCACGGCTTTCCGGCCGTCGCCGATCGGTCGTTCTCGCTGTTCAGCGCCATGTTTCAGAACTTCCAGGGCGCTTTTCACAAAAGTTGAAAATCCAGTCCTACGTGGATGCGTTGACGCGAAGCGGTACACAGGATGCACTTCTCGACAGCTCATCCGGATGAACCGTTCGTTATCCCCCTATCCCCTCCTCGTGTGGTGCGGGCTCGGATCCCCGCGCCAAGCGTTCCGTCCCCCCGCAACGGAACGCTCGCGGATGCGGCCGCCCCCCGCCTGGCCGCATCCGCGCCACACTCCCCCGCGGGAATCTCCTCCAGCCCTTGCCGAGCGGCCAGGGCCTCGTGAGCCATCCCACAAGGACCTCCCGAGGGCCGCGCCCTGCCCGGCCCGTAGAAGGAGCACCCAGTGAGACGTTTGACCGCGCTCTGGCCGGCGGCCATCACCGCCGCCGGTCTCGCCGTGGCGATGTCCTCGCCCGTCCACGCGTCGCCGGGCACCGCCCAGGCCGCGGCCTGGAAGCCCGACCCCAGGCAGGTCGCCGCGGCCTCCGCCGACCGGCTGGTCGTCGCCAAGCCGGCGGCCTTCCGCAAGGCCCCCGAGGACAGGATCGTCCGCAAGGAGGTCGTGTCCGGCGCCGGCGGGCTGCAGTACGTCGCGTACGAGCGCACCTACGACGGCCTGCCGGTGTACGGCGGGGACTTCGTGGTCGTCACCAACGCCACCGGCGCCGTGCTGAGCACCACGGTCGGCCAGGCGCAGAAGCTCGACGTCGGCACCACCGCCTCGGTGTCCGCGGCGCAGGCCGCCCGCACCTCCCGGGCCCAGATCACCAAGGTGACGTCGGCGAGCACGCCGCGGCTGACCGTGATCGCCGAAGGCTCCGGCCGGCTCGCGTACGAGACCGTCGTCGAGGGCCTCCAGAAGAAGGCGCCGACCAAGCTGCACGTGTACGTCGACGCCACGTCCGGCAAGGTCGTCCAGTCGTGGGACGAGGTCGCGGACGTCGCCGACGACACCAGCTACTACCACGGCGTCGTGGACGTCAGCACCGCTGCCACGCAGATGTCGGACCCGAACCGTTCCGGCATCCGCTGCGGCGGCCAGGACGGCGCCACCTACACCGGCACCGACAGCGTGTGGGGCAACGGCGGCGGCACCAACCTCGAGACGGCCTGCGTCGACGCGCTCTACGCCGTCCAGAAGGAATGGGACATGCTGAGCGCCTGGCTGGGGCGCAACGGCATCAACGGCAGCGGCGGCGGCTTCCCCGCCCGCGTCGGCCTGAACCAGGCGAACGCGTTCTGGAACGGCAGCTACACCAGCTTCGGCCGCAACCAGGCGGGCACGCGGCAGGCGACGCCCACCGACGTCGTCGCGCACGAGTACGGCCACGCCATCTTCCAGACCACCCCGGGCGGCTCCAGCGGCGGCAGCGGGAACGAGAAGGGCGGCATGAACGAGTCGGCCGGCGACATCTTCGGCGCGCTGACCGAGTACTACATGAACGAGCCGGCCACCCTCGACCCGCCCGACTACCTGGTCGGCGAGGAGGTCGACCTGGTCGGCAGCGGCCCGATCCGCAACATGTACAACCCGTCCGCGCTGGGCGACCCCAACTGCTACTCGTCCTCGATCCCGAGCACCGAGGTGCACGCGGCGGCCGGCCCGCAGAACCACTGGTTCTACCTGCTAGCCGAGGGCTCCAACCCTGGCGGCGGCAAGCCGGCCAGCCCCACCTGCAACGGCTCCACGGTCACCGGCATCGGCATCCAGAAGGCCGGTGCCATCTTCATGGGCGGCCTGAACCGCAAGGTCACCGCCTGGAGCCACGCCCGCGCCCGGATCGAGACGATCAACGCGGCGCTCCAGCTGTACCCCGGCTCCGCGACCGAGTGCAACGCGGTCAAGGCGGCGTGGGCGGCGGTCAGCGTTCCCGCGCAGAGCGGCGAGGCGGCCTGCGGCACGCAGCAGAACGACTTCTCGCTGTCGGTCTCCCCGAACGCCGGCAGCGCGCAGGCGGGCGGGACCACCACGGCGACGGTCGGCACCACGACCACGGCGGGCAGCGCCCAGACCGTGGCGTTGTCGGCGACGAGCAGCCCGGGCGGCCCGACCGCCTCGTTCTCGCCCGCGTCGGTCACCTCCGGCCAGTCGTCCACGATGACGGTCAGCGTGCCCGCCGGGACCGCCGACGGCACCTACGTCCTCACCGTCCTCGGTGACGGCGCCAGCGTCGACCGCACCGCCACGTTCACCCTCACGGTCGGCTCCGGCGGACCCGTGACGGTCTACTCCGACGACTTCGAGGGCAACACCGGCTGGGCGGTCAACTCGGGCGGCACGGACACCGCGACCGCCGGCACCTGGGCCCGCGGCGCCGCGGCGCCCACCACCTACACCGGCACCAACCTGCAGCTCGCGCCCCAGGGCGGGAGCAACTCCCTGGCCACCGGGCTGACGGCGGGCACCGCCGTGGGCGACAACGACCTCGACGGCGGCACCAGCAGCGTCCAGTCGGCCGCCATCACGCTGCCGAGCGGGACGCTGACGTTGTCGTTCGGCTGGTACCTGGGCCACCTCAACAACTCGTCCAGCTCCGACTACGTGCGGGTGCGCGTCGTCGGGACCAGCACGACGACGGTCCTGAACACCGCGGGCGCGGCCACCAACCGGTCGGCCGGGTGGGCGACGGCCAGCGTCAACATCTCGGCGCACGCCGGGCAGACCGTCCGCATCGTCGTCGACGCCGCGGACGCGAGCACCGCCAGCCTCGTCGAGGCCGGCATCGACAACGTCCGGATCACCCGTTCCTGACCGCCCCAGACCGCCGGCTCGTGGCGGGTCGTACGCCTTCGGCCCCCACCAGGCGCACCACCACCACCGCTCAGGTGGACCCGCCACGAGCCGGCAACCCGATCGGAGGAAACGCATGAGATCGCGCGCACTCGCGACCGCCGGGGCGGTCACCCTGGCCCTCGCCGCCATGCTCGGCGGCGGCACCGCCGCCGCGGCCAAGCCCGCCCCCGCCACGTCGGGCCACTCCCTGCTCGCCGCCGTCAAGGCGGCGGCGCTGGCACCGCCCGACATCCCCCTCGCCAACGTCAAGGCGCACCTGACGCAGTTCCAGAGCATCGCGACCGCGAACGGCGGCACCCGCGCCCACGGGCGTCCCGGCTACCGGGCGTCGCTCGACTACGTGAAGGCCAGGCTGGACGCGGTCGGCTACACGACCACCATCCAGTCGTTCACCTACAACGGCGCCACCGGCTACAACCTGCTCGCCGACTGGCCAGGCGGCGACCCCAACCAGGTCCTCATGGCCGGATCCCACCTCGACAGCGTCACCGCGGGGCCCGGCATCAACGACAACGGCACCGGCTCCGCCGCCGTCCTCGAGGTCGCGCTGGCCGTGGCCCGGGACAACTTCCAGCCCACCAAGCACCTGAGGTTCGGCTGGTGGGGCGCCGAGGAGCTCGGCCTGATCGGCTCGAACTACTACACCAACAACCTCGGCGCCACCGAGCGCGCCAAGATCAAGGGCTACGTCAACTACGACATGGTCGGCTCGCCCAACCCCGGCTACTTCGCCTACGACGGCGACGGCTCCGCGGGCAGCGGCGGCCCCGCCGGGTCCGCCGAGATCGAGAACACGCTGCGCGCGTACTTCACCTCGATCAACGTGCCGGTGCGCGACACCGCGTTCGACGGCCGGTCCGACTACGGCGGGTTCATCCGCTACAACATCCCGGCCGGCGGCATGTTCACCGGCGCCGAGGGGATCAAGTCGTCGGCGCAGGCCCAGCTGTGGGGCGGCACCGCGGGCGTAGCGTTCGACCAGTGTTACCACCGGTCGTGCGACACCACGAGCAACGTCAACGACACCGCGCTCGACCGCAACTCCGACGCCCTCGCGTACACGATGTGGACGCTGGCCGGAGCGGGCACACCGCCCGGCGAGACCGTCTACACCGACGACCTCGAGACCGACAAGGCCTGGACCGCCAACCCGTCGAGCACCGACACCGCGACCGCCGGCCGGTTCCAGCGCGGCGTCGCCCAGGCCACCAGCAGCGGAGGCACCGCCCTGCAGCTGACCGCCGCGGGCGGCACCAACAGCCTCGTCACCGGCGCCACCGCCGGCGCGGCCGTGGGCGACAACGACCTGGACGGCGGCACCAGCAGCATCCAGTCGGCCCCGATCACCCTGCCGGCGGGGACGCTGAGCCTGTCGTTCTCGTGGTACCTCGGCCACCTCAACAACGCGTCCAGTGCCGACTACGTCCGCGTGCGGGTCGTCGGCACCACCACCACGACCGTCCTGAACACCACGGGCGCGGCCGCCAACCGTTCCGCCTCCTGGCAGACCGCCACCGCCAACATCTCCGCCCACGCCGGGCAGACCGTCCGGATCGTCGTGGACGCGGCGGACGCGAGCACCGCCAGCCTCGTCGAGGCCGGCATCGACAACATCAAGATCACCAGGTCCTGACCTGCTGACTCCGCGTGCCGAGAACGGCCCGTCCCCCCGCGTCGGGACGGGCCGTTCTCGGTTGCACACCACCTGCGGGAAAGCCCGCACGTGGGTCAGTTGGTCCTGTGCGCGGATCGGCCTGTCCGGCTCGGGCTTCCGGCCGGTGAAGGCCGATCCGCGTGGTCTCGTCCTGCTGTACGGATGGGAGCTCAGTACGCGTTCACGAACGAGGTGCGGCGGTCGGGGCGGCGACGAGGCCGGACGCGACCGCGGCGGCGGCCACGATGCCCGTGACGCGGTGACGGAGCCCTCCGGCGAGGACCGCGCCCGCGAGGGCCGCGGCGATCATTCGGATCCGCATGGTCTGTCTCCTTGGACTCCCCGCGCCGGGGACGTTCATGTGATCTTGAAGGTGCGCGGCCAGCATCGCACGGCCGTGGCGCCCTCAGGCTCCGGAGACGTTTGTCCAGGTGAACGTGGACATCTGGACATCTGGACATTCCCGTGACCAGGGATGATCGGCTGTCGGTGGCACGGGTGACAATGGGGGCATGTGCCGCAGTATCAAGACCCTTCGCCCGCCGTTCACCGACGATGTCACCGAGGAGGACATGCGGGCCGCCGCGCTCCAGTACGTCCGCAAGATCTCCGGTTTCCGCGCTCCGGCCGCGCACAACGCCGAGGCGTTCGAGCAGGCCGTCAACGAGATCGCCGAGAGCACGGCCCGCCTCCTGGGCACCCTCCAGGTCCGGGGCGCCCGCTCCGCGTGACCACCCGCCGCGCACACGGCCGAGGCCCGCCACCGGCAGGGTGACGGGCCTCGGGGACGTGATCAGGCGACGTGCGCGATCACGCGGTGTGCGTGATCAGGACTGCTTTGCGGCGGCCAGCTCCGCGGCGACCAGCTCGGCGATCTGGACCGTGTTGAGGGCGGCGCCCTTGCGCAGGTTGTCGCCGGAGCAGAACAGCGCGAGCCCGTTCTCCACCGTCTCGTCCCGGCGGATGCGGCCGACGAACGTGGGGTCCTGGCCGGCGGCCTGGAGCGGGGTCGGGACGTCGGACAACACCACGCCCGGGGCGTCCGCCAGCAGCTCGGTGGCCCGCTCGGGGCTGATCGGCCGGCTGAAACGGGCGTTGACCTGGAGCGAGTGGCCGCTGAAGACGGGCACGCGCACGCACGTGCCGGAGACCTTCAGGCCGGGGATGTCGAGGATCTTGCGGCTCTCGTTGCGGAGCTTCTGCTCCTCGTCGGTCTCGTTCAGCCCGTCGTCCACGATCGAGCCCGCCATCGGGAGCACGTTGAACGCGATCGGGCGCACGTACACCTGCGGCTCGGGGAACGCCACCGCGCCGCCGTCATGCGTGAGCTTGTCGGCCCCGTCGACGACCTTGAGGGCCTGCTCGTGCAGCTCGGCCACGCCGCTCAGGCCGCTGCCGGACACCGCCTGGTAGGAGGCGACGACCAGGGCCTCGAGCCCGGCCTCCTCGTGCAGCGGCCGCAACACCGGCATGGCCGCCATGGTGGTGCAGTTGGGGTTGGCGATGATGCCCTTGGGCCGGACGCGGGCGGCGTCCGGGTTGACCTCGGAGACGACCAGCGGGACCTCGGGGTCCATCCGCCAGCCGGAGGAGTTGTCGATCACGACCGCGCCGGCCGCGGCGACCGCGGGCGCCAGCGCCTTGGAGGTGGTCTTGCCGGCGGAGAAGAGCACGATGTCGAGGCCCGAGTAGTCGGCGGTCTGCGCGTCCTCGACCGTCACCTCACCGCCCTGCCACGGGATGGTCTTGCCGGCCGAACGCGCCGAGGCGAAAAGCCGCAGCTCGTCCACCGGGAAATCGCGCTCGGCCAGGATCCTGAGCATGACGGCGCCGACCTGACCGGTGGCACCGACGATCCCGATTCTCATGCCGCTCCCTCATCGATTCGCATGGCCTGCGGCAACGAGTCTGCCCAGGCCTCGCGCGGGCGTCCAATCAATACTCCTACGGAGGATACTTAAGGAACGCTTCACCCTCCTCCCCGCGGTCAGGGACGCCTCAGGGGCGAATCAGGGCGAATCCCGATGTGGGGAGGGCCGACGAAAGGGAAGTATCGGAGCATGGACATGGAGAAGAACGTTCCGCAGGACACCAGCCCCGCCACCAAGAAGCTGCGCCGCACCCGCGACGGCCGCATGATCGCCGGCGTCTGCTCCGGCGCCGCCGGCTACCTGGGCGTCGACGCCAACATCCTCCGGCTGGCCCTGGCCGCCTTCAGCATCTTCGGCGGCGCGGGCGTGGCCCTCTACGCCGTCGCCTGGGTGCTGATCCCGGAGGAGGGCGCCCCCACCTCGATCGCCGAGGACCTCGTCCAGAAGGGCAAGGAGAGCCCGAAGGTCCAGGAAGTGGTCAACGACGTCACCCAGAAGACCAAGGACGCCGTCAGCAAGGTCCGCACCTCGAAGTGACCGCGGGTGCGGCTCACGGAGCGGGAGCGGGAGGACGCGCACCGGCCGGGCGGCCGCCCCGCCCGTTCAGCGCATGCCCGTTGAGGGCCTGCCGCTCGGCCTGGCCGACCGTCTCCCGCGAGGCGACGAGAAGATCGCCGCGGCCGTTGCCGGCGACCGCGACGGGCTCGGGCGCGGGCCCGGACGCGGGCTGGGCCGGCGGCACGGCGGCGCGGTGGTCGGGCCGGTCGCGCATGCCGGCGATCACGTCGCCGCGCACCTGGTTCCAGGTGAGGGTGAGCATGGCGGCGACCGACAACCCCAGGATCCCGGCCAGCGCGACGACCGCCTCGACCCCGAGGAACTGCGCCCCGGCGCCGGCGATGAGGATGCCGAGGCCCTGACCGGCCAGGATCCCGGACTGGGCCAGGCCGAACGCCTGGCCGCGGCCGGACGGCGGCACGGCCGCCACGAACGCCGCGTTGGCCGCCAGCTGGTAGGCGCTCCCGAGGCCCGACACGGCCCAGAGCACCACCACCGCCCACAGCGGCGGATGGGTCGCCGCCCCGATCAGCGGGGCGCACGCCAGCATCGACATCCAGCCCATGGCGCGGATGCGGTTGGTCGGCCGGACGCACCGGCTGAACAGGAAGGCCCCGATCACCATGCCGGTCGGCATCGCCGACATCAGCAGGCCGACCGTGATCGCCCCGCCGCCGAACGTCGCCGCGTACGGCGCCGCCAGCCCCTCCGGGATCACGTAGAACGCGCACAACCAGGCGAACGAGACCAGCGAACGCAGCGTCGGGTCGCCGAACACCAGCCGGGCGCCGTCGCGCGTCCCGCGCCACAGGCCCAGCGACTCGGTGTCGCGCTGCTTGGTCGCCGGCCGCCGCCGCAACCCGACGACCAGGACCACCGCGGACGCCCCGAACGTGACCGCGTCGAGGGCCAGCGCCTCGTACGTGCCGACCATCGCCACGATCGCGCCGCCCGCCAGGAACCCCAGCATCTGGGTGGCCTGGTGGGTGATGTTGTTGATCGCCGAGCCCGCCACGTACTGGTCGCCGTCCAGCACGTCCGGCAGCAGCGCCGCCCGCGCCGCGGTGAACGGCGCGCCCAGCAGCACCGTCAGGAAGACCAGCGCGCACAGCAGCCAGAACGGCATCGCCTTGAGCGCCATGAGCGCGACCAGGCCCATGCGGACCAGGTCGCACACCACCATGACGGTGCGCCGCGGGAAGAGGTCGGCCAGCCCCGACAACACCGGCCCGCCCACGATCGGCGGGATATAGGTCAGGGCGTAGGTGAGCGCGGTCAGCAGCGCCGAGTCGGTCGCCTGGTAGACCAGCACCGCCAGCGCGACCTGGGCCAGCTGATCACCCACGTACGAGAGCGCCTGGGCGAGCCAGAGAGCGCGGAACTCACCTACCGCGAAGACCTCGCGGTAGGTGGCCTGCTCTTCCGGTGGACGCCGATGCCGGCCCATCTGCCTCGCGCTCCAGTTCGGTCCGCCCGGTTCCGGACGGTCCCCCTATTAACTCACGCTGCGTGGCAGTTATGTGACCTACCGTGCCCAATTGGTGAAACCCTTTGCCTCCCGTGCCCCACCCGCGCCGGGAGCCCCGGGAGTCAGTAACCGTGCTGGTGAAGCCACTCGTCGTCGATGCCGAAATGGTGCGCGATCTCGTGCACGACTGTGATCCTCACCTCATCGACCACGTCGGCTTCGGTTTCGCAGATTGCGAGGATCTCGTTGCGGTAGATCGAAATGTGATCAGGCAGTACGCCGGCGTACCAGTCGCCGCGTTCGGTGAGGGGTACGCCTTGGTACAGACCGAGCAGGCCGGGCTCGGGCGACACGTCCTCCACGACGATCACGACGTTGCGCATGGCCCGGGCGAGCTCGGGCGGGACGGTGTCGAGGGCCTCGGAGACCAGGTCCTCGAAGACCTCACGCGATATCTCGATCACATACGTCATTCTGCTCGACGGAAGGAGACACCGTGACCCGCATCCGGGCCGCGCTGAGCCGCCTGGCGGCCACTCCAGCCGTAAAAAGGCTCCGCACCCCCCGCGCCCGCCGTACGGGCCGCGTCACCCTCGTCCTGGTCGTCGGCCTCCTGGGCGGCTACCTCGGGCTGACCCTGGGCGGCCACGTGGTCGCCCCGGTCGGCCCCACGGACGTCTCGCTGAACCTGCGCCCGTCCCTCACCGGCGGCACCACGGTCCAGATACCGCCCCTGGGCGCCCTCCACCTGGACACCCACTGGGGCCCGATCGGCCTCGAGGCGGCCGTCACCGACCTCCGCCCCGAAGAGGCCCGCGCCCTCATAGAAAGTGAAAGCGAGGTCGACCACCTCACCACCAAGGTGGGCGCGGAGCTCCGCCACGGAGTCGTGATCATGCTCCTCCGCGCGGTCGGCCTGGCCCTCACCCTGGCGTTCCTCACGGCCCTGATCGTCTTCCGTTCCTGGCGGAAGGCCCTGGCCGGCCTGGCCACCACGTTCACCGCGCTCATCGCCCTCACGGCCCTCACCTGGGCCACGTTCAACCCCCAGGCCCTGGCCGAGCCCCGCTACACCGGCCTCCTGGCCAACGCCCCCCAGGTCGTCGGCGACGCCCGCAGCATCGTCGAACGTTTCAGCGCCTACCGCGCCCAGCTGGCCCGCCTGGTGGGCAACGTCTCCAAGCTCTACGCGGCCACCTCCACCCTCCCCACCTACGAGCCCGACCCCTCCACGATCCGCGTCCTGCACGTCTCCGACATCCACCTCAACCCCGCCGCCTGGTCGGTGATCCGCTCGGTCAGCACCCAGTTCCAGGTCAACCTGATCATCGACAGCGGCGACCTCACCGACCACGGCAGCGACCCCGAGGACCGCTTCGCCGCCGACATCGAGAGCCTCAAGGTCCCCTACGTCTTCGTCCGCGGCAACCACGACTCCGCCTCCACCCAGCGCGCCGTCGCAGACCAGAAGAACGCCGTCGTCCTCGACGACGCCACCCGCGAGGTGCAGGGCCTCCGCATCTACGGCGTCGGCGACCCCCGCTTCACCCCCGACAAGTCCACCCGCGACGACAACGTCGGCGCCGACCAGCTGCGCGCCCTCGGCCTCACCCAGGCCCAGAAGCTCCGTTCCACCGGCACAACCCCCGACCTCGCCGTCATCCACGACCCCAACCAGGCCGAGGGCTTCTCCGGCCTCACACCGTTGGCCCTCTCCGGCCACTCCCACCAGCGCTCCACCAAGCTCCTGCCCACCGGCACCCGCGTCTTCGTCCAGGGCTCCACCGGCGGCGCCGGCCTCCGCGGCCTCGAACACGAACAACCCACCCCCATCGAGCTCTCCGTCCTCTACTTCAGCCGCGCCACCCACCGCCTCCAGGGCTGGGACGACCTCCGCCTCGGCGGCCTGGGCCTCACCTCCGCCCAGATCGAACGCCACCTCGAACCCAAGCCCGACCGCCCCATCACCCCACCGACCTCACCCCCCACCCCTCCCCCGACCTCGCCCACCTTCCCCTCCCAATGGCCCAGCTCACCCCCGCCCACCTCAGGCACCCCCGCACCCCCCAGATCCCCCAGCCCCTGACAACCCGCCAACCGTTTATGCGTCCAGCCTGGTTGTCCCCTATGCTTGGCATGGTCAAGTGGGCACCGCCCACAGGCACCAGGGCCCCCTTCGTCTAGCGGCCTAGGACGCCGCCCTTTCAAGGCGGTAGCGCCGGTTCGAATCCGGTAGGGGGTACCAGACGCACGGCTGCACGACCGCCAGTGCCGTCCCCACCCCGGCCCCCCAGCACCGTGTGAGCGACCATCTGCCGGTTCGGGATGATCTCGGGCGACAGCCCCTTGATCAGCGGCTCCTCCCGGACCCGGATGCTCGGCGGATGCCCCTCGGGCAGGTGCGCCCTCTTGGGGCGGCAGATGTAGTAGATCCGTCCCCGGCTCTCTTTGCCGAACATCCGCCGCCCGCACAAGGTGCAGCACATGTACGACCGCAGGACGTACGAACGCCGCGTGCTCGCGCACGCCGAGTTGGGCCCAGAACCGGTCCGGGACCCTCCCGCCGCCGAGCCACCTGCTGGGCCTGGACGAACCGCTCCACGCTCACCAGTTCCTGATGGACGCGTTCACTCGACCACACCCACGCCTCAGGCGGATTGATCTTCCCGCCCGCCGATGTCGTGGCCCGCCGGTTCCCCACCTGCCCCCGTGCCCGGGGGCAGGTCACGTACTCCTGAACAGCCGGTCCAGATGCACGTCGATCGCGGCGAGCGCGTCCTGCGGCTCGATCACGTCGAGTTCGATCAGGGAGGTGAAGCCGGTGAGGGCGAGGAGCAGGTTGGTCTCGGTCGCCGGGTCGTGGGCGGAGTCGATGTGCCCGTCGGCGATCGCCTGGCGGACCAACTGCTCGACGAGGGCCCGCCCTTGGACGAGGCCGCGGCGCGCCTGCTCGTGCACGGCCTCGTCGTGCAGCGCCTCCAGGACGTAGGCGGCGCTCATCCGGCTGGTCGCGCGGGCGTCGGCATGCAGGGGGAGCATTTCCGCGAGCGTCAGTCGCAGCACGTCACGGGGGTGCGGACGGTCACCGAGCTTTTCGAGCCCCTGGTGTACGCGCACCGAGGTCTGCTCGGACGCGAAGTCCATGGCGAAGGAGAGCATGGCGGTGCGGGAGGCGAAGTAGTGCTGCAGTTGCCCGAGTGACATGCCCGCCTCCTGCGCCACCACGCGCATCGTCAACTGTGTGACGCCGCGCCGCTCCACCACCCGCCACAGTGCGCGGGCGATCGCTTCGCGGCGTCCGCGGTGATCCACCTGTTTCGGCATCGCCGGCCCCCTCGTACCCCGGGACTGTTCCAATACAGTTGACATAATACATCTGACCCATAACCCTGGGGTCCGATCGAGGGAAGGAATCGTCATGTCCGAACAGCCACAGGTACGGACCACGGAAGGCGTGGTGCAGGGGCGCCGGCGGCAGGGGCACGCGGTGTTCCGCGGCATCCCCTACGCCCAGCCCCCGGTCGGAGCGCTGCGCTTCGCCGCGCCCGCGCCGCCGCACCGCTGGGAGGGGACGAGGCAGGCGGTCGAGTTCGGCCCCGTGGTGCCGCTGTCCCTGCCGATCGACGTGCCCCCGCAGGGCACCGACTGGCTGACGCTCAACGTCGGCACTCCGGATCCCGGCGCGGCGGGACTGCCGGTGCTGGTGTGGATCCCCGTGGGCGGCTACCTCTCGGCGGCGTCGAGCGACCCGATGTTCGACCCGGCAGCGCTGGCCGGGGCGGGAGTCGTCGTGGTGACCATCAACTGCCGCGTGGGCGCGGAGGGATTCGCGTTCCTCGACGACGTGCCGCCCAACCGCGGATTCCTCGACCAGATCGCGGCGCTGGAGTGGGTGCAGCGCAACATCGCCGCCTTCGGAGGCGACCCCGGCCAGGTCACCGTGGCCGGAGTGTCCGCCGGGGCGGGCTCGGTCGCCGCCCTGCTGACGATGAAGTCCGCGCGCGGCCTGTTCCGGCGGGCCATCGCCCATTCAGTGCCAGGGCTGCACAGCACCCCCGCGCTGGCAAGGCAGGTCACCGCCGCGTTCGCGGACCGGCTCGGCGCGGCGGCCCCCACCGCCGAGGCCCTGCGCGACATCGACCCGTGGCACCTGGCCGCCGAGCTCACCTCCTTCAACGCCGGCCTCCACGCGCACCGGGAGAGCTGGGGACGCCTCACGGAGACCGGCACCGCGTTGTGCCCCGTCGTCGACGGCGAGGTCCTCCCGGAAACGCCCTGGCCCGCGCTGACCGGCGCGCGCGCGAGCGGGACCGAACTGCTCGTCGGCCACGCCCGGGACGAATTCCGGTACTTCAGCGTCATGAGCGGACGGTACGGCACCTTCACCGAGGAGGACGCCCACTCGGCCCTGGAACTGCTCGCCCCGCAGCCGGACGGCGCGCGGGCCTACCGTGCCGCGTTCCCGCAGGCAGGCCCGGAGGAACTGGTGGAGACGGTGTACTCCGACGCCCTCTTCCGCATGCCGTCACAGAAGCTGGCCGAGGCGAACGCCGCGGCCGGCGGCACCTCGTACCTGTTCGAACTGTGCTGGGCCGCCCCGGCCCTCGGCGGCATCCTGGGCGCCTGCCACAGCCTCGACGTGCCTCTGGCGTTCGGCACGCTGGACAGCCCCGTCGGCACCCAGCTCATCGGCGAGGAGCCCACTCCCGAGGCCGTCGCGCTCTCCCGCGAACTCCAGGAGGCATGGGTCCGCTTCGTCACCACCGGCGACGCGGGCTGGTCCGCCCACCGGCCCGGCGGGCACCTCACCCGCGTCCTGGACACCGAGTCGAAGACTCTGCCCTACCCCGAACAGGCATCCCGCCAGATCTGGGAAGGCCACTCCCCCGCCCCCTTCGATCTCTCGTAATTGTCCGGGTCGGCTCCTACGACTGCGACGCCGCCACTCACCTGCCCATCGGGGACAGCGCGAATTGGCGTACAGCCCGTCGAGAGGGTTACCGGAAGGTATGCACTACCTGAGATAACCACCTGGCGAAACCGATAGCTCACTTCACATACCCCGCATTGCCCCCAAGGCTGGCCGGGGTGGCGGCTCGCCGTAGGCCGCGCGGTGGAGGGGAACCTGCGGCGACCACCCGATCCGGTGCATCAGGTACGACACCCCGCGCAGGGTGTAGTCCACTGCGAACAGTTCGTTGATCAGCGTGGCGATCCGGGCCGGCGTCCACCGCTGGTCTTCGTCCCACCCGTGCGCTGCAAGGCTCCGGTTCAGCTCGGTCTTCAGCAACTCGATCTGCCCGGTGTTCAGCCGGCACGGGTTGCCCTGAGGCCAGCGCGCTCTTGCCACCTGCCCGCCACTGTCGATGCCACCGGCCGACCGACCGCCGCGTCACTCGCAGCCGCCGCGCAACCTCCGTCGGAGCGACCCCGGCGGCGAACATGTCCGCCGCCTCGAACCGGACTCGCTCCCGCTTGGCGCGGCCCTCGGCTGTCAGCCCACCACCCTCGGGGTATCGAATACCGCCGCTGTACTGCAGAAATACACGAGTGCAATCACCTGGTAACGCTACGACACCCTACCCCTTCAAGATCACTAGCGCCGTCCTCCGCCTTTCAGGGCCCAGAACGCCCGCTGTCCAGGGTGTGACCCGCGGCGACGTCGCGGCGTTCAGAGGCTGCCGGAGTGTGTCACTCAACCATGCCTGCGTGTACGGCGATGATCCGCCAACCGTGCTCGTCGTCGTGGAGCCACGTACGGGTGTAGCGCATCCTGGCCGTGAACGGCGTGCCGGAGACACTCCCTTCCACCGTGCCGAGAAACCAGGTGACACCAGCGCGTCCGTCGGTGAGAACCGTCAGGTCCTCCTCGACCAGCCTTCTCACCACCTGTGTCCGGGTGCGGTGCAGTTCCAGATCGTCGGCCTTGGTCTGAACGTTGGCACCGAAGGTGAAGATCAGCCGATCGTCCAGCAGTCGATCGAGCGCTTCGACGTCTCCTGCCAGCTGCGCGGCTTGGAGTCGACGCTCGGCGTTTCGCAAATCCTCCATGAGGCCCACCCTCCCAGCCGGCGCCACCAGCCCACCAGAATGTTCACGTTCGGCTGATCATCCAGCCTGTGGACGGCCATCCGAGACGACGGAACGCCAGGACCTCGTCGAAGCCCGCGAACGGGCGTGGATCTGCTTCCAGGACGAGTCCGGCCAGAGCCTGAGGCCGCCCAGGGCCCGGACCTGGGCGCCGGTCGGGCAGACCCCGATCGTGAAGGTGACCGGCAAGGGAAGCGGCCGGGTGCCCGTCGCCGGGCTGGTATGCGTCAAGCCTGGCCAGCGAACCAGGCTCGTCCACCGGACGATCACCTTCCACGGCGGGCGCGAGGAGAAGAAGGGCTTCGGAGTCGCCGAGCTGCAGGCACTGCTGGCCGCCGCTCAGCCGGGGGTGAGTTCGGTGATGAGTTTTTCGATTCGGGTGCGGATCTCGTCGCGGATGGGGCGGACGGCGTCGACGCCTTGGCCGGCGGGGTCGTCGAGTTGCCAGTCGAGGTAGCGCTTGCCGGGGAAGACGGGGCAGACGTCGCCGCAGCCCATGGTGATGACGACGTCGCTGGCCTGGACGGCGTCGGTGGTGAGGATCTTGGGCTTCTGGTCGGTGATGTCGATGCCTTCCTCGCGCATGGCCTCGACGACGGAGGGGTTGATGGTGTCGGCGGGGGCGGATCCGGCGGAGCGGACTTCGATGGCGTCGCCCGCGAGGTGGGAGAGGTATCCGGCCGCCATCTGGGAGCGGCCGGCGTTGTGCACGCAGACGAACAGGACGCTGGGCTTGTCGGACATGGGTCCCCCTACTGATCTGCCGGGCGCTCGTGTCCCGGGAGCAGTTCGTGGATCAACTGGGTGAGGCGGTGATCGAGGTCGGCGGCGATGCTGCGGATCTGGGCGGGTGGGGCGCCTTCTGGGTCGACGATGGGCCAGCCGAGGTAGCGCTTGCCCGGGTAGATGGGGCATGCGTCGCCGCATCCGAGGGTGATCACGATGTCGGCGGCGCGGACGATCTCGCCGGTGAGCGGCTTGGGGATCTCGCCGGTGAGGTCGAGCCCGAGTCGGGTGGCGACGGTGACGATGCCTGGGTCGAGTTGAGGTAGCGGTCGATCGTTTCGCGGGAGAAGGTCCCGGCGAAGATGTCGGCCAGTTCGTCTGAGACTCGGTAGAGCTCCGGGAAGACGAGGGGCGGCTGGCCGGGAGGTTCGTGGTCGGTCATCGGGCTCACCTCATCGCTCCACGGTAGGAGCGCTGACGCCGGAGGTGAAGAAGCGGCGGGCCCAGAGGCTGACGTACACCAGGCCGACCAGGACGGGGACCTCGATCAGCGGGCCGACGACCCCGGCGAGGGCCTGGCCGGAGGTGACGCCGAAGACCCCGATGGCCACGGCGATGGCCAGCTCGAAGTTGTTGCCCGCGGCGGTGAAGGCGAGGGTGGCCGAGCGGTCGTAGGGGAGGCCGATGCCGCGGCCGAGGGCGAAGGAGCCGCCCCACATGAGCGCGAAGTAGATCAGGAGGGGGACGGCGATGCGGGCGACGTCGGCGGGCTGGTTGGTGATGGTGTCGCCCTGCAGGGCGAACAGGATGACGATGGTGAACAGCAGGCCGTAGAGCGCGATGGGCCCGATCTTGGGCAGGAAGCGGTCCTCGTACCAGGTGCGGCCCTTGGCGCGTTCTCCGAAGGTGCGGGTGAGGTAGCCGGCCACGAGCGGGATGCCGAGGAAGATCAGGACGCTCTTGGCGATGTCCCAGGCCGAGACGTCCAGGTGGGAGGTGTCCAGGCCGAGCCAGGACGGCAGGACCTCCAGGTAGAACCAGCCGAGCGCCGCGAACGCGACGACCTGGAAGACCGAGTTGATCGCGACCAGGACGGCGGCGGCCTCACGGTCACCGCAGGCCAGGTCGTTCCAGATGATGACCATGGCGATGCAGCGGGCCAGGCCCACAATGATCAAACCGGTGCGGTACTCGGGCTGGTCCGGGAGGAAGATCCAGGCGAGCGCGAACATCAGCGCGGGGCCGAGCACCCAGTTCAGCACGATCGAGCTGATCAGCAGGCGGCGGTCACCGGTCACGCTTCCGAGCCGGTCATAGCGGACCTTGGCCAGGACCGGATACATCATGAACAGCAGGCCGAGCGCGATCGGCAGCGACACCTCGCCGATCTTGACGGCGTCCAGGGCGTCATCGAGGCCGGGGACACCACGGCCGAGCAGGAGGCCTGCCAGCATGGCCGCGCCGATCCACAGGGGCAGGAACCGGTCCAGGAACGACATCCCTCCGACCACGCCGGAGGCCGGTGACGAGGTGGAGCTGGAGCTGTCCTGATCGAGCGCGTTGGGCAGCATGGACGACCTTCCGTGTCGGGAGGTGGGACCGCGATGGACGTCTGGCCTTGCCCGGCCCCCGGTGGAGCGCCACTCAATGCATGGCGACGCCACCGGCAGGCACCGGCACTACATAGACCGATATCTATATTGACGTCTGTCTATGTATTTGTCCAATGAGCCCAGGAAGATCTGCCCTGGTCAGAGCTGCGGATCAGGCCAGAAGGGCCAGGAGTGCGGCGTGACGATCGGGGGCGAGGGTGTACCAGACCCAGATGCCGCGCTTGTCGCGCAGGAGCAGGCCGGCGTCAACGAGGATCTTCAGGTGGTGGCTGACCGTCGGCTGGGTGAGCCCGAGGGGCTTGGTGAGATCGCAGACGCAGGCCTCGCCGTCGGGGCTGGCCTGGATCATGCTGAGCAGCTGGAGCCGGGTCGGATCGGCCACGGCCTTGAAGGTGCGGGCCAATCGCTGTGCCTCTTCACGATCCATCGGGGACAGCTCGACGTGACCTTCGCACAGGTCGCCGTCCGCGGGATCAATGACTTGCAGCACTCGAGCATCGTCCACGAGTCGAGTGTACGAAAGGCGAACGATGTTGTTCTGAGGTGAACATCGTTCATTAGGGGCTGGTCAGCCGGTATCCCACTCCTCGGTGATGAGCTTGTCGGTACGCCAGACGTGAGCGCGGATCTCGTCGCGGCTGACGACCTTCTCGGCGTTGAGCGTCAGGCAGGCGAGGAGCTCGGATTCCCGCAACGGCATCCGGACCAGGCGCCCCTCGACCCGGACGGAGGCTCCGCCCAGGTTGAGCTCGCCGGTCGTCCAGGTCGGGGCGCGGCCGCGCTCTCCGCTTACAGCTCCCCTGTTCGCCTGGATCGGTCGAGATGGTCGCGGCTGAGGCGGCGCGGTGGAACGTGGTGGAACAGAGCACGGAGGAGGATCGGCGTACCTATGGCAGCGGGGAGGAACCAGAAGCTGATCGCGGGCAGCAGCTTCCACAGCGGCAGGCGTGGGCCGTTGTCAACGTAGAACGCGGTCAGCAGTGCGATGTACGAGACGGCCATGGCAACGATGTGGTGGCCGAGCCAGCCCCTCCAGCGAACGCGGCGGGCCAGGTAACCGAGGCCTGCAGCGGCTGCAGCCAGGCCGCCTGGCAGTAGGAGAAAGGCGGTGTGCGGGCGGAAGTCGACGATCACGATGGCCGTGGCGGCGACGCCGCTCAGGGCGCCCAGGTAGACCACGCCTGCGCGTGGATGGCGCCCCCGCCTCTTGGGCGCGAGCATCGCGACGGCTCCGGCGATGACCGCCGACAGCCCGAAGCCGATGTGCCCGACGATGAAGGCTTCCTCCAGCACTCACACCACCCCTTGAGCCTGCGGCCCATGCCAGCGGCACACGGAGAAGCGGGCAACCGACGTTGCGCGACGTGCAGGCTTCATCTCTGGGGATGATGCCCGTCGCTGGTCCGCGGCCACCTTCGCGTTGATGTGAGGCCAGAGGCGGACAACTCAATGCCGGAGTCGTCGCCGGCCCCCGTTGACCGGTCTATCCCGGGCGAAGGGCGCGATCGCCGGCGGCGAGGATGTCGGTGGCGAGGGTGACGCAGTCCGTGCAGATCCAGACACCGGGCCCGTGGACCATCGGACGCTCGGGCGCTTCGCAGCCGCAGAACGAGCAGGCGCGATCGCGGGGATCACATCTCCCCTTGCTCTGGCGGCGGCGCGGGCGGCTGGGCATCGGCGGGATCAGCTCGTTGAGCTGCTTCTTCACCGCGCCGACATTGACGCCGAGGTGGTCGACGACGCGGCGGGAAGCCGACCCTTCGTCCGCGATCAGCTCCCACAGCAGGTGCTCGGTCCGGACATGACTCTGGCCGCGGCTCGCGGCCATCCGGTGCGCGATCGCCAAGGCGTTCTCGGCGCTCCCGTCGCCGACCACGCGGCGCTCTCGACCATCGCCGCCGGTGAGGACGGTGGGCTCGAAGAGCCGTGCGCCGGCCTGGCGGATCTTCTCGCGAGTCACTCCCGCCCTGTCCAGGATGAGGGCGGCGCCCCCGGCGTGCAGCAGGCCCAGCAGCAGGTGCTGGGTGCCGGGCACGCTCTCGTCCGCGTCGGCGGCGGCTTGGGCGGCCTCCAGGCACGCCGCGAGCCTGGGCGCGACGGTCGCCTTGCCCGCTTCCAACGGGCTGGAGCCGGGGCCGATCCGGTCCGCGAAGCGTTGCCGGGCGGCCTGCTTGGAGACCCCCATACGTTCTCCGATCGCGGTCCAGGAGGTGCCGGCCGAACGTGCGGCGGCGACGAAGTGCTCGAGCATCGCGTCGGCGACCGCGCCGGCGGTGGCGGCGACCTCGACGGCGGCCTCCAGGAGGACGAGCGGGTCGTCGGTGGTCGCTCGTGCGCGGGTCGTTTCGATCAGCGCCCGCACGTTCAGTGCCTCGGCGTCCATGCGACAACGTTAAGTTGTCATCCGCCCGCTCGACAACCTCAGATTGTCTCTTTCTCTGGCATCAGCGACCACTCGATCAGCGGCGGGCGCACGGTCGCGCACAAGGGCTCACCCTTGCCGTCGGTCAGGCTCAGCCGCGCCAGCAGCCCTCCGTCCCGTACCGCCTCGGCGAGCAGTTCCGGAGCAACTCCGTCGAACCACAACTTGGCCCGCCGGAACATCGAGAAGTTCCCGGCGTCGTCGACCGTCCCCCACGCCAGGTACACGAACCGGCCCGCCGGCCTACCCTGCACCTCAGGGCCAAGAAGATCCCATCCGCTGGCTATCCGCTTCGCGGTCACCTCCAGGTCCCACACCGCTGACTGGGCATCGCCCGGATACAGGTCCCGAATCTCCTGCGGCCGATTGCGCCGCTGCACGCCGACATGGATGTTGCGATAACCGGGAAAGCCCGGCCGCTCACCGCAGTCGCGCCCCGGCAACTGGAAGCCCTCGATCCGCACCAACATCCCATCATCATCCCCGAGCACCCGCTCGCTCCTCACGCTGAGGAGGTGATCGAGGAGCTGAGGCGGCCTCGGTGCCGCGTCAGGCTGGGGGCGGGCTGCACTCGCCCTGCCGCTGACCATCGCCAAAGCCCTCGCCGTCGCGGGCCGCTTCCGGCGCAGCTACGAGCTGAGCCCGCCCCTTCTCGACCTCGCTTTAAGGCCGCGTGAAGCGGCTGCCATCGAGGTCACGGGCGTGCTGCGTTAGTGAGGCGCGACTCCTTCAGCAGCCGTCACCAGGTTTGGTCCAGGCGTTCGGCGAGGAGGGCCTGCTGCGCTGGGTTGGCGGTGAGGGCCAGGGCGCGGCGGTCGGCGGTGTGGGCTTCGAGGTGGCGGTCCAGGTCGCGGAGGATTTCGGCGCGGGCGGCGTGGAAGAGGTGGTGACGGTCCAGGTCGGCAGTGAGCGCGTCGAGTTCGGAGAGGGCTTGGGCCGGGCCTTGGACGTGACGCAGGGCGATGGCGCGGTGCAGGCGGATGACGGGGCTGGGCGCGATGTGCAGGTGCATGTCGTAGAGGACGGTGATCTGGGTCCAGTCGGTGTCGTCCCAGGTCGGGGCTTCGGCGTGGCAGGCGACGATGGCCGCTTGCAGTTGGTACGGGCCGGGATCGCGGTGGGTGGCGGCGCGTTCGATGAGGTGGGTGGCGTCGGTGATGGCGTCGTGGTCCCAGCGTGTGCGGTCCTGGTCGCGAAGGAGGATCAGGTCGCCGTCGGGGTCGAAGCGGGCGGCGGCGCGGGCCTGATGCAGCCGGATGAGAGCCAGCAGGCCCAGGACCTCGGGTTGGCGGGGCATGAGCCACGCGAGGGAGGCGGCGAGCCATTCGGCGTCGTCCGCCAGGTCGCGGGCGTGGGAGCGGTCGCCGGTGCTGGACAGGTAACCCTCGTTGAACAGCAGGTAGACGACGGCCAGCACCTGGTTGAGGCGTGCGGGCAGTTCGGCATCGGACGGGATGCGGTACGGGATGCCCGCCTCGGTGATCTTGCGCTTGGCGCGGGTGATGCGTTGCCCGACCGTGCTCTCGGGGATCATGAAAGCAGCGGCGATCTGCGCGGTGGTCAGGCCGCAGACGGTGCGGAGGGTCAGCGCCACCTGGGCGGGCTCGGGCAGAGCGGGATGGCAGCAAGTGAAGATCAGCTTGAGCCGGTCGTCGGGCTCGCTGGGGACGGGCCAGCTGAGCTGTGCGAGCTTGCCGCGATAGCGGGCCTGCCGGCGAAGCAGATCCAGGCCACGCCGCCGCGCCACGGTCAGCAGCCACGCGCCCGGGTTGTCGGGGATGCCCTCCTCGGGCCAGCGCTGCAAGGCGACCTCGATGGCGTCCTGCATCACGTCCTCGGCTGCCGCGAAGTCGCCCAGGACCCGGATCAGGCAGGCGGAGAGCCGGCCCGCGTGCTCGCGCAGCACGCGAGCCAGCTCGTTGTGGACCTCCGCCTGTGAGGAGTTCATGAATACCCGTCAGGTCAGGGGACGGATCTCGATGAGGGGGCAGGCGGGCCAGCTCCTGGCGATGGCCAGTGCCTCGTCCAGATCGGCGACCTCGAGCTCGGCGTACCCGGAGACCACTTCCTTGCCCTCCACGAACGGCCCGTCACTGACGACCGCGCCACCCCCCTCGAGACGGACCGTGGTGGCGGTGTGCGCGGGCCGCAGGTGGGCGTGGTGGGTGATCTGCGCGGCATGGTCGGCGAACCATCGACCGACCCGTTCGTAGGCGGCCTGTCGGTCATCGTCGTTCATCTCCGCGAGTTCCTTGGCGAACGCCTCGGTCTCGACGAACAACATCACGTACTTCACGGCGGTTCCTTCCCGTTCAGGCTCCGGGCAGCGGGCAGTACAGGTCGATGCCGTTGCCGTCGGGGTCCAGGACGGTCGCGTAGCGCATGCCCCAGAACGCGTCCCATGGCTCCTTCGCCCCTTCATACCCCGCCTCGACCAGTTCGGCGTACTTGGCGTCGACGTCGCCAGGCATGGGCGTCTGGAAGGCCGGATTCATGATCTGCTCCTGTCGTCGGGGTGCCTTCACCCCCAAGACGAACGGCGCCGCCCTCGCCCCGACATCCTCAGGAATTCTCTGGTCGAGCTGATGCTCACCGGCGATGGGCGGGCAGACGCGGATTCTTCGGATGTCATCGAGCAGGGTGGCTGGAGCCATCCGGGGTCGGGTGAGGGTGGTGGAGCGGCAGGCGCAGGATCAGGCGGGCTCCGGAGGAGCCGTCGGCGCGGTCGGCGGCGTGCAGGGTGCCGCCGTAGGTCTCGGCGATCTGGCGGGCTATCGGCAGGCCCAGGCCGCTGCCGCCCGAGTCACTGGTGCGCGCGTCGGGACGGCGGAAGAAGCGGGCGAAGACGTTCTCCTTGTCGGCATCCGGAATGCCGGGTCCGTCGTCGATCACCTCCAGTGCCGCGTATCCGTCACGGGCGGTGAGACGTACGTCGATGCGGGAACGGGCGTGGCGTTCGGCGTTGGCCAGCAGGTTGGTGACGAGGCGGGCCAACCGGATCGGGGACGCGGCCACCACGGTCCCAGGGGTGAGATGGGTGACGGTGGCCTCTGATCGGCGGTGTGCCACTTCGGCACGTGTGAGATCGGCCAGATCGACCTGTTCGGCCGGCATCGGCGCCGATGCCTCCAACCGCGCCAGTTCCAGCAGGTCGCCGATGATGTCACCGAGGCGCTCGGCGTCGTGTAGAGCGGCCTGCATGGTCTCGCGCGGGTCGGCGTCGGGATCGACGAGAGCGTCCTCCAGCCGGGTCATCAGGCCGGAGACCGGGTTACGCAGGTCGTGGGACGCGTCGGCGACCACCTGGCGCTGGCGCCGCACCATCTCCCGCAGCCCTTCGGAGACCCGCCGTTCCCTCGCCTCGGCGTCGCGCAGCCTCTGGTTGACCTCGTGAAGTTCCTCGGCCTGGGCGAACAGTTGGGCCTCGACCGCGGTCACGCTCGTCCCACCGGCGCCGGCGGACGTCCGGCCGGCCTGTTCACGCATCCTGTCGACGAACGAGGTGACCTCCTGCATGCGCACGATCACGCCGCGGACCGTCCCGTCGCGATGGCGCAGCGGGCAACTGGCCACGCTCCAGTACCGTTCCCGGCCGGCCTCCGGCCTTCCGGGAATCTCGATGTCGTAGCGCTGCAACAGCAGCAGGTCGGCCTCGCCCTCACCGCCGGCCACAACCCGTTCCAGCGACGACCGCAGCGTCCGCACCCCCTCCGGCCACGACTTTCCCGGGAACACCTCGAAGGCGTTCCGGCCGACACACTGCGCGCGGGTCTTGCCGAACAACCTCTCGTGAGCCCGGTTCACCGCAACGAACGCCAGATCGGGTGAAAGCACCGACAGCGCGACCGGAGCCGCATCGAACACGTCCCAGAAATCCACGTCAGTCATCACGGCACCCCCCGGTTTGCCGTCTCATCCCCAGAATAGAGACCGGTCGACCTCCGTGATGAGGCGGCGTGTCCGGCGGCGTAATTCGCGTTCTGGTTAGTGGGCCTCTGTGGGGCGGAGGCCGTCGCGGAGGATGGCCAGGGCGCGTTGGGGGTTCAGGCGGGGGCCATTGGGGTGGCGTAGGGCCAGGAGGATGCCGCCTAGGAGGGCCATCAGCTCGGGGGCGGCTACGTCGTCGCGGACGGTGCCGGACTTTTGGGCTTCCGACAGGAGTTGGGCCATCTCGTGGCGGAGGTCGGCGGCCGCGGCGGCGACTTCGGTCTGTACCTCGATGCCGGCGCCTACCAGGACGTCGATGAGTTCGGACTTGGCCTCGGCATCGGTGACGACCGCGTCGAGGACCGAGTACAGCGCCTGAGCCGCGTCGGGTGAGCGGCGGGCCGCCCGTGCGTGCTCGACCAGCAGCCTCACGCGTTCATGGACGACGGCTTTGAACAGCGCTTCCTTCGTGGGGAAATGACGGTAGAGGGTGCCCGGGCCGACGCCGGCGCGGCGAGCGATCTCGTCCAGCGGGACCGCCAGGCCCTCGGTGGCGAACGCCTGTCGTGCCACTTCCAGGATCCGCTCCCGGTTGCGGCGGGCATCGGCGCGCAGCGGTCGTTCGTCCGCCTGCATACAGATCGGTGCTCCTTCGACAACCGGGGCGTGGTCTCCGCTTATGCTAGCGTTCGTACTAAACGGGGCGTTGTCTCCGGTTAGGAGAGGTGATGGATACCGTCGGCCGGTCCCAGGATGAGAACGCGCGCACGGCGTTCCTCGCGTTGGACTTCGTGACCTACATCGTCGAGAACTACAGCCACGATCCTGCCGTTGCACAGCGCGCCGCACGGGCGCTGGAGGCGGCCAGAGCGGCGGGGCTGCCGGTGCTGCACGTCGTCCCGGGCCCGATGCGCGAGCAGATCCACTCGGCGCTGGTGCCGGCCGGGGACGAGCCGGTGCTGGCCAAGAGCTCGTTCTCCGCGTTCGCTACCACTGACCTGCATGAACGGCTGCAGAGCGCCGGTGTCGGTCGGGTGGTCATCGCGGGTGTCGCCACCTCGGGCACCGTTCTGTCGACCGCGCGGTGGGCCCACGATCTCGGTTACGAGGTCGCCGTCTGCGCCGATGCCTGCGCTGACCCTGACCCTCGGGCCCACGCGGCGCTCGTTGACGACTCGGTCTTCCCCGAGAGCTGGCTCGGGCTGTGGCGCATCGCCCGCATGGTCTCCCCCGACCTCGACTGGTGAGCTCAAGCCGTGCGGCCGGCAGCGGGAGCCTCGCGGCGATGACACGAAGAACGCAGTGTGCTCAGCGCTGGGGCGTACGTGGGAGGGGTGGGGCTGCGCTGGCCGGCGTAGGGCGGGTGTCTCCCGGTGGGGGACGACGGAGGTGGAGGGCTGAACCGACCATCGGGGCATCCCGATAGGAGGTCAGAAGATGAAGTCGAGGAATCCCCTCACTCCGGGCGGCCGCGTGACCGTGATCGGACTGCTCACCGCGTCGACGGGGCTGGTCGTCCTCAAGGCGGCCGGCGTCGACATGCCGCCGGTTCCCCCGGCCCTGGTCATGATGGTGATCGCCGCGCTGCTCCTCGCCCTCGGCGGATGGCGGTGGACGCTCGTGGTCGCCGCGGTGGTCGCGCTGGCCGAGGCCGCCGGTTTCCTGGCCACCGGGTCGGCCGCCGACCTGGTCGACCCGGACTCCGCCGGCGTGCTGATCGGCACCTGGCTGCGCGCCGCCGGAACGTTCACCGCGCTGGTGGCGGCGGTGGTCACCTTCGTCTCGGCCCGCAAGGCTCTCAGGAGCTCCTGAGCCGGTGAGGGCGCCCTGATCGGGGGCGCCCTCAGGGGAGGCGGTGCTGGGAGGCGAACCGCCAGATGACCTCGTTGGCGTCGATGTCGTAGGTGGTGCCGCCGAGGAAGGGGCCCAGGAAGGGGAGGCCGCCGGGCCAGTTGTGACCGCCGCCCTTGATTTGGTAGAGGGTGACGGGCCCGCCGGAGGGGCAGCCGGGGTAGTCGTGGCGGACGACGGTGGTGTTGTCGTTGGGGGCGGTGTCGGGGAGGGGCGTGGAGACGGGGGTCGTGCCGCAGCCGTTGTTGCGGGTCCAGAAGTCGACGGCGGGCTGCACTCCGCTGTAGGGGACGATGTAGTCGCCGTCGCCGTGGATGAGGACGATCGGGACGTGGCGGCCGGGGCGGCAGGTGGCGGGGGCGCTGAGCTGGCCGGAGACGGGGGCGTAGGCGGCGAAGCGGTCGTTGTCGCAGGCCAGTTTGCTGGTGAAGAAGCCGCCGTTGCTCATGCCGGAGGCGTAGAGGCGTTTCGGGTCGGCGTTGAAGCGGGCGATCAGGATGTCCTGGAGGCGGTGCACGAAGCCGGGGTCGTCGACGTCGGGGGACGGTGTGCCGGCCGGGACGCCCTGCCAGCCCGGGCCGTAGTGCTCAGGGGTGATCATGATGAAGCCGCGGGTCCGGGCGTAGTCGGCCATGCGGCCGAAGTACTCCGCGAGGCCCGGCGTCTCGAACAGGCCCGGGAAGTGGAACAGGACCGGGCGCGGGGTGCCGTCGTAGTCGTCGGGCAGGCGGAGGATGGCGTTCCTGGCCTGGCCGGCGTGGGTGATGCGGATGGCGTGGTCGCCGGGGTCGGGGTGGCGGTCCTCGATGGTGACGGTCACCTGCCGGCGGGATGTGTCGGTGCCCCGGCGGACGGTGGCGGTTCCCTGCCAGCGGACGGTGGCCTCGGCGGGGGCCGTGATGCCGCCGTTGACGTCGGCGGTGATCTCGGTGCCGGCGTCCTTGAGGGTGAAGGTGCCCTTGAGCGCGAGGCCGTTGTGGGCGATCTGGGAGGTCACGGTGGCCGTGCCGAGCGTGCCGCTTCCCTGGATCTTGTTGGTCTCGTAGGTCGCGACGTTGTCGAGGACGGCGATGGAGCCTGAGGTGAGGTCTCCCGCCAGCGTGTAACCGTCGGTGGTGACGGTGACGCGGTCTTGGGCGGAGGGTGCGGCGTGGGCGGGGGCGGCGTGGGCGGAGGCCGCGTGGGCGGGGGCGGCGTGGGCGGGGGCCGCGTGGGCGGGGGCCGCGTGGGCGGGGGCCGCGGTCAACGCGGTGCCCAGGAGGAACGCGGCGGTCAGGACGTGCGGGGTGGGGATCACGGTGCCCTCCATGCGAGGCGGTGCCGCCACGGTAGGTCGCGCCCAGATCAGCGCCTACTTATGGAGGAGAGCGTTCAGCACCGATTTTTTAGCTCTTCCGGACAACTCTGGAAGGCCGCTGCGGTGCGTTCGTCGAAGGTCGCGGACTGGATGCCGATCGCACCCCCGGCGGCGAGTGTCACCGGACTGACGGCACTCTGCCACGCGCCTCCGGTCAAGCTGGCGATCATCCACCGAACGTACGTCGCCAAGGAGTGTCCCCATGGGCAAGGTGATCTTCGATATGAGCATGTCGCTGGACGGATACGTCCGGGCGTCCGGACCCACGCCGGACGAGCCGCTCGGCAAGGGCGGTGAGCTCCTGCACGAGTGGGCGATGGCCGGGCCCGCCGCCGGCGGCGCCCTGCCCGCGGCGGCCGCGCCGCAGTGGGGCGCGTACATCACCGGGCGGCGCAACTACGACGACTCGCTGCGCTGGTGGGGGGCGGACGGGCCGACCGGGCCCGCCCGGCTGCCTCTGTTCGTCGTGACCCACCAGGCGCCCGCGACATCGCCGGAGAACGGCGTCTACACGTTCGTGACGGACGGGGTCGAGAGCGCGCTGCGGCAGGCCAGGGAGGCCGCCGGCGACGGGGACGTCGCCGTGATGGGCGGGCCGGACATCGGGGGCCAGCTGGTCCGGGCGGGGCTCGTCGACCACATCGGCGTCCACGTGGTGCCGGTGCTGTTCGGCGGCGGTCTCCGGTTCTTCGAGCACATCGGGGACGAGCACATCCGGCTCGAGGTGGTCGGCGTGACCGACACCCCGCAGGCCACCCATCTCATGTACCGCATCGTGACGTGACCTCCGGCGGCCGGGGACGGGCTGATTCGTCCCCGGGCCGCCGGAGGGAGCCTGCGACGGGTCAGGTGCCGGAAGGCGGGCCGCCCGTCAGGCGCAGGTGTTCTTGGCGGGCTTGCCGGCGAAGCGGTCGGTCAGGAAGGTCATGACCTCACCGTTCTTGAGCAGCATCTCCAGGGCATGCTCGCCGATCCAGGAGCGCGTGGTCTGGACGGTGGCGCCCTTCGCGCACCAGTCCTTGACGAGCTTGTCGGCCTGGCCGACGGGGACGATCTCGTCGGTGTTGGCGTGGTAGTTGAAGATCGGCGTCGCGGGGGCGGCGGCGCCCATCGTGTTGAGCTTCAGCACGGCCTGGACGCGGGGCACCGACAGGGGGTCGGGCACCGTGCTGTACTGCGACAACTTCTTGAACGCGAACGCGGTGAGCAGCTCGGTCAGGCACTTGCCCTTGGCGTCCTTGAGGGCCTTGCGGCCTTCGTCGTTCATCAGGGGGTCGAGGTCCATCTCGGGGAACTCGCCGGCGAGGCTCGTGGCGGCGGCCGCCTCGAAGCCGGAGAAGATGCCGCCGTCGATGTACCGCGCGACGGCTTCGGGGTCGGCCGGGGTGCCGCCCATCGCGGCCCCCTTCAGCTCGATCTCCGGCGCGTAGGACCGCTGCGCCTGGGCGGCCCAGCCCGTGGCCTGGGCGCCGCCGGAGTAGCCGTTCAGCGCCCACGGGTTGTCCTTGCCGATGCCGGGCGCCGCGGTGAAGCTCTTCACGGCGCGGATGCCGTCGAGGACGGCGTGGGCGGTCTGCGGGCCGACCATGAACACCGAGTTGGGTCCTTCGTGGTCGGGCATGGCGACCGCCCAGCCCTTGTCGAGCATCTGGCCGGACAACACCGCGCCCATGCCGGCGATCGCGTTGCCCGACGTCAGGCCGTACGACGGGGCGCACTGCGTGCCGGTGGAGTCCTCGGGGGCCTGCACCGACACGATGGGCCGGGCGCCGGTGCCGGTCCAGGCCTTCTTCGGCACGATCAGGCTGGTGACGACGAGCTGCGGCGCCAGGTGCGAGTCGTTGCTGCGGTAGCTGATCTGCCAGACGTCGGACCTGGCGTCCAGATCACCGATCTTCGGGGTGATCTTCCGCGTGCCGACGATCTGGCCGGGCTGGTAGGTGCCGATGTTCGCGGGCGCGGCGTAGAACGGGTCCTGGTCGGGCGGTACGGACCCGGGCGGCGGGTCGGCGGCGTGCGACGGCGCGGCGAGCGCCGCCACCGCCAGGGCGGTCAGCGGCAGTGCCACGGCGAGGCGGCCGAACGCTCTCTTCAGGGCGAACGAGACAGGGCGCATCGGCGCTCCATGGGGTGAGAGGCTGAGACGACGATGTGAGAACTGTGACTCTGACGGCCGGTCAGGGACTAGCCGGTCGGCTATGCATTCCTGACCGCGACCCCGCATCTCGCTGACAATCCGCGCGCGGCCGGACCGGCCCGCGACCCGCCGCCCACGTCCCGCTCCCCATGTGCCGCCGCCCGTCTCCCGCCGCTCATGTCCCTCTGCCGAGGCACTTCACCGAGATTTCATCGCCGCGGCCTAGCGTGGCCGGATGTCGAATTCGCGGAAGGTCAGCCGCAGGACGGTGTTGAAGGCGAGCCTCGGCACGGCCGCGGCGGCCGGGGTCGCGGCGGCCGCCGGGTCCTCCGCCGGCGCCCTGGGCGGCGGGACGACGCGGCGCGCCGTGGCGGCGGGCGCCATCGATCCGCCGGTGTACAAGGTGGCCGACCTGACCGGGCCGGGGATCACCGACCGGTTCGGGATGCATTCGACGGACCTGGGGATCCCGGTCACCACACCCGGACGGGGGACGTTGTTCGTCTTCGGCGACACGTTCAGCGGTCCCCGGGCGGGGGAAGGCGACTGGCGTTCACCGACCGGGCTCTACTCCAGGACGACGGACCTGAACGGCGGCGTCAAATGGGAGAGCGCCGTCGGGGGCGGCTACGGCAGGCAGTTGTGGGGGTACCCGCACGACCCGGGCGTCGGCAACACGGTGCTGCCCACGGACGTCATCCGCATCGGCGACAGCCTGTTCCTCTTCGCGACGGCCTGCCAGCCGTTCCCGCGCGTGATCTTCAGCGAGATCTGGCGTTCCGACGACAGCGGGGAGAGCTGGCACCTGGTCACGCGCGGCATCCCGGCGGACCACCTCGGCGGCCGGTTCCAGATGGTGACCTGGGGGCTCGGGAACAACGGGACCGTGTACGTGTACTCGACCGGCTTCCGCGGGCCGGGCAACGCGCGGGGCATCATCCTGCAGCGCGTCCCGGCCGACCGCATCCACGACCTGGGCGCGTACGACGGCTGGGGCTGGGACGGCGGGCAGTGGCGGTGGGGCGTCGCGCCGACCCCGATCCTGGAGGGGAAGTTCGGCGAGATGTGCCTGCGCCCGATGGACGGCCAGTGGGTGGTGACGTTCCTGAACGAGGACAACCCGCTGATCGAGGCCATCGTGATGCCCACGCCGGACGCCGACATCGTGCACACCGACCGGCGGCGCACCCTCGTCGTCAACACGGCCTGGGGAACGGAGATCGCCAACCGGGTCGCGCAGCCGTACGGCGGCTACATCCTTCCCGGGTCGTCGTTGCGCGATTTCCATTTCGCGGTGAGCCAGTGGAAGACCGACGGTCCCGACAAGGGCTGGCCCTACCGGGTGATGCAGTTCAGGGCGCTGGGCCTCGACGTCCTCTGAGCCATCGGCCGGAAGGGCACCTGCCGAAGGCGCCTGCCGCCGGTTTCATCAGGATTTCAAGGGCGGTTCCTACCGTTCCGGCATGAGTCGAATTCGCAGGTGGACGAGTGCCGGGGCGGTGACGGCCGCGGGGTTGGCCACGGCGGCCGTCGCGATGGCGCAGCCGGCCTCGGCCGGGAACCTCTATCAGGAGCAGCTCGATCGGTATCGGGTCGCGACCGGGGCGCTCGGCGGCATGGTGGTGGTGCGGCACGGCGGCAAGGTGGCGGGACTCGGCAGCGGCAACGTCGAGAAGGGCACGGACACGCGGTTCCGCGTGGGGAGCCAGACCAAGATGCTGACGGCGGCGCTCGTGCTGCAACTGGCGGACGAGGGCAAGGTCGGGCTCGACGATCCGATCGGACGGCACCTGCCCGGCGTGGTGAAGGGCAAGGGGCTCGACCCGAACGCCATCACCGTGCGGCAGCTGTTGCAGCACCGGTCGGGCATCAAGGACAACCTCGGGTTCGTGAACGGGGACTACCTGCAGACGGCGCAACTGCTGCTCAACCCCTGGTGGCAGATCGTTCCGCCGACGCGGCAGCAGATGGTGAACGAGGGCACGAAGTACGGGAAGCAGGCGGAGCCCGGAGCGCGGGGCGTCTACTCCAACACCGGGTACACGGTGCTCGGGATGCTCGTGGAGAAGCTGACCGGCACCGACCTGACGACGGCGATGAAGACCCGGATCATCGACCGCGTGGGGATGCCGTCCACGTTCTATCCGCGGCCGGGGCAGAAGCAGATGCCCGAGCCGTTCGCGAGGGGCTACCTGTCGCTCAAGGGGGCGGCGTTCGCGGACGTGACGAACTTCGAGCCGGCGGTGTGGGGCGCGGCGGCGGGCCTGGTGTCGACGGGCCGGGACATGACGAAGTTCGTCAACGCCCTGGCGAGCGGTCAGGTGGTGTCGCCGAAGCGGCTGGCGGAGATGAGGCGCACGTCGCCGGTCATCAACGGGGTGGGCGACTACGGGCTCGGGCTGAAGGCGTTCCCGACGGCGTGCGGGACGGCGTGGGGGCACACCGGCTCGGTGGCCGGCTACTCGACGTACACGCTCGGCAAGGGGTCGAGGTCGATCTCGATCGGGATCAACAACACGCCGGTGATCTCCGACCCCAACGACGCGGCCCAGCGAATGATCGACCAGGCGTTGTGCGGCTGAGCCGCCCCTGAACTCCCGGCAGGACACCGAGAACACGACCACGACGACGGAAGCCCGGGCCCGCGCGGCCCGGGCTTCCGCGTGTGATCTGGCGCATGTGTACGGTGAAGGCCCTATCTTCTAACAAACATCGATGTATTTTTGTTTCGCGCACAACCGGCAGAGCAGCGCAGGCACGCACCTGACCTGGAGAGATCGTGGTCGAGTCGAGGCTTCGGATATCCGTCCTGGGACCGCTGCGGGCGTGGCGTGACGACGCTCAACTCGACCTGGGCCCGGTCCGGCAGCGGGCGCTGCTGGCGGCGCTGGCGTTGCGGCCCGGGACGACGGTGAGCCAGGCCGAGCTGCTCGACGGCGTCTGGGGCCTCGAACCGCCGGGCACGGGCGACAAGGTGGTGCCGGTCTACGTCTACCGGCTGCGCAAGTGCCTCCAGGACGGCGCGCCGGTGATCACGCGCGAGCGGGGCGGGTACCGGTTCGACGGCGCGCTGGTCGACACGGTCCGGCTGGACGAGCTCACGGCGAAGGCGGGCACGGCGGCGACGGCCGACGATCTGGAGACCGCGGTCGCGCTGCACGCGCGGGCGCTCGACCTCTTCCACGGCGAGCCGCTCGCCGGCCTGCCGGGCCCGTTCGCGGCGGCCGAACGTTTCCGCCTGGGCGAACGCCGCGTCGCGGTCCTCCAGGAGAAGCTGGAATGGCAGCTGCGCCTGGGCAGGTACGTGGAGACGGTCGGCGAGCTGTCCGCGCTGGCCCCGCTGCATCCGCACAGCGAGCCGCTCTGCGGGCTGCTGATGCGCGCGTTGTACGGGAGCGGGCGCCAGGCGGACGCGCTGGCCGCGTTCACCCGGACGCGCCGCAGGCTGGTGGACGACCTGGGCGTGGAGCCGGGCGAGGAGCTGCGGCACGTCCATCAGGCGGTGCTGGCGGGCGACGAGGCGCGGCTCGGCATCGTCCGGCGCGCGGCCGGAACGCAGGCGGCTGGAACGCAGGCGGCCGGAACGCAGGTGTCAGGAACGCAGCCGTCCGCCGCGACGGCCGGACCGCACCAGCCGCCCCCCGGACGGTCCGGGCCGTCCGGACGGTCCGGACTGTCCGGACGGCGGGACGAGCTTCCGGTCGAGGTCGGCGTCCTGGAAGGCCGGGAGCGGGAGCTCGCGCAGGTCACCGCCGTCACCCCCGGCGCGGTGGTCGCGGTGGACGGGGTCGCGGGGGCGGGCAAGACCGCGCTGGCGGTACGGGCGGCCCAGGTGCTTCGCGAGCGGTACGGCGACGGCTGCCTGTTCGTGGACCTGCACGGGCACACCGCCGGGCAGGGCGCGTTGCCGCCGCGGCGGGCCCTGCGGCGGCTGCTGCGGGCGGTCGGGGCGGCGGACGGCCGCGAGTGCGACGACCTCGACGAGCTGGCCGCGCTCTGGCGGGCCGCGACGGCGTCGCTGCGCGTCCTGCTGGTGCTGGACGACGCGGCCGGCGCCGAGCAGGTGCGCCCGCTGCTGCCGGGCGGGAACGGGAGCGCGGTGCTGGTGACCAGCCGCCGCCGGCTGACCGGCCTGGACGTGGACCACCGGGTGCCGGTCGGGCCGCTCGACATGGCGGCGGCGGAAGGCCTGCTGAGCCGGGTCGTCGGGGAGCAGCGGGCGGCGCGCGAACGGGGCGCGGTGCGGGCGCTGGCACGGTTGTGCGGCCGGTTGCCGCTCGCGCTGCGCATCGCGGGCGCGCGCATGCAGAACCGGCCGGCGTGGACGTTCGAGCACCTGGTGGCGCGCCTGGCCGACGACGAGCGCAGGATCGGCGAGCTGACGGCCGAGGACCGCAGCGTGGGCACGGCGTTCCACCTCTCGTACGAACGGCTCCCACCCGGGGAGCGGCGCGCCTTCCGCATGCTGGGCCGCTCGCGGACGGTGGAGCCGGACCGGCTGACGCTCGCGGCGATGCTGGCCTGCTCGCCGGAGGAGGCCGAGGAGCACCTCGAAAGCCTGGTGGACGCCAACCTCGTCCAGCAGCCCGCCGCGGGCAGGTACCGGCTGAACGAGCTGGTCGCGGCCTTCGCGCGGCGGCTGGCCGCCCGCGAGCCGGAGGAGACGGCGCCGGCGCCTGAAATAGCCGTTTCATCGGGATTTCAACGCCCCTGACTAGCTTCACTCCGGGAGTCCGGAAGATCGGCCTCGACGCGGCACCGACCGCGTCCGGGCGAACGATCCCGCCCCTCCTTCCCGCTCACTTCGCCTCCCCCAGGACGACAACTGTGAAACTCACCCGCCAGGTCCCCAGAACGATCGGCGAGCATCGCCGCAAGGTGGTCGCCGCGACGATCGCGGCCGTCACGGCCGCCACCGGCGTCGTCGTGGTCGTCCAGGCGCCGGGCCTGTCCGTCGACGCGGTCTCCACCGCCGGCGCCACCGGCTGCACGCCGGTGAAGCTGGTCGTCGCTCCCGGAACGTGGGAGACGACGCCGGGCGCCGACCCGTCCAACCCGCCCGGACCCCAGATGTTGCGCGCCGTCACCGACCGCCTGCAGGGGCAGTTCGGCTCGCGGATCTCCTCGTACTGGGTCCCGTACAACGCGACCGCGTTCGACCAGGGCGTGACGTACGCCGACTCCAAGCAGACCGGCCTGGACGCGACCCGCAAGGCGATGGCGGAAATCTCGAAGGAATGCCCCGGCACCCGGTTCGTCGGCCTCGGCTACAGCCAGGGCGCCGACGTCATCGGCGACGTCAGCGTCGGCATCGGGCAGGGACGCGGCCCGGTGCCCGCGTCCTCCTACATCGCGGGCGGCCTGGCGGCCGACCCGGGCAAGGGCACGCCGGGCGAGGTGAACCTCGGCAGGCAGGTGCCCAAGTCGCAGGGCATCACCGGCGGACGTGAGCAGGGGTACGGCGCGCTGTCGGGGAAGGTCGCCAACGTCTGCCTGACCGGTGACCTCTACTGCGCGCTCCCCCAGAACCACCGCCTGATGGCGGCGCTCGGCGCGGTCCTCGGCAAGGCCGGAGTGGCCAACCTGCAAGGTTCGGCCGAGGACGAGGTCTCCCGCCCCGCCGACCTCTCCAAGCCGCCGCGCAGGGCCGACATCAGCGCCCTCCCGGCCGGCGTCCAGAAGCTCGTCGAGCAGGCGCGCAGGAAGGACACGGCCGGCGCGCAGAAGAGCGCGGCCGACCTGGGCAAGGCGGTCCAGCCGCTGCAGAACCTCGTCCGCACCGTCGCCAACCCGCTCCTGGTCAACGCACTGCTCGCCACACCCCCCGGCTCGCAGACGCACATCGCGGGCCAGGCGCTCCAGCTGCTGTCGCGGATCGACTTCGTCGCGCTCCTCAACGACCTCCAGACGGCGGCGACCGCCGCGGCGAAGGGCGACGTCACCACGCTGATGCGCGTCGCCACCGGCGCGGCGTTCAAGCTCGGCCCCCTCGCGGGCCTGCCGGCCGACCAGCTCGCCAAGGCCAGCTGGGTCGTGCAGGGCCTGATGCCGGAGAACCTCCTGGCCCAGGCCAACAACATCGTCGGCGGCGTCACCCGGATCGACTACGCGGGCATCCAGAAGGCGGCCCGGCAGGTGCCGGTGCTGGCCAGGAAGGGCGACGTCGCCGGGCTCTACAAGGTCCTGACCGCGATCGAGGACCGGCTGATGCCGCTCGCCACGACCGCCGACAACGTCGACTTCAAGGCCATCGGCGCGCTGCTCGCGATGTGGCCGCCCGGCAGCCAGGAGCGGGCCGTCGGCCACGCGCTCGTCCTGCTCGACCGGGTCGACTGGGTTCGCATCGTCCGTGACCTGCGGATCCTCCAGGACAACCTGGCCAAGTTCGACCCGAAGAACCCGCCGAAGATCAACCCGGCCGACCCGGCGAAGTCGCTGACGAACATCTTCGGCGTCAACGTCCTCGGGCTGGTCCCGGTGGTCACCGACCTGGCCGAGCACGGCCTGGACGTGGCCGGCCTCCGCCTGCCGAACGGCACCCTCCGCCAGCTGCTGACCAGCGACCTCACGCCCAAGCAGGTCGTCAGGGAGGGCATCGCGGTGGCCACGTTCTACGGGTCCAACGTCCACACCGCCTACGGCTCCGCCCCGGTGGACGCCACCGGCCGTCCCGCCGTGGCCGTGCTCTCCGACTGGCTGGCCGAACGGATCCGGGCCGCCTGACCTCCCGGCCGGTCCCTCGGCGGCCCGTCCCTTGGCCGCATGTCCCCTCGAAGGCCCTCGGGGCCGGTGGAGTCCCCGCAACTCCACCGGCCCCGAGGCCTTTTCGTTCAAGGGATCCTGTTCAGGAGGCGAGCATGTCCAGGTAGTGCTGGTTGAACATGACGCCGAGCACGTTCCCGAACGGGTCGGTGACCGACGCGGTGACGAAGCCCGGGCCGTGCTCGGTGACGGGCTGGTATTCGGTGGCGCCCAGGGCGAGCAGCCTGGCGAAGGCCGCCTCGACGTCGTCGACGTGCCAGTGCATGACGCCGCCCGTCGGCCCGCCCTCGCCGGCGCCGGGCGGGCCGAAGCGGCGGTCGATGAAGCCGAGCTCGGCCAGGCGGTCGCCGGTGCGGAACTCGATGTAGGCCGGGCGCCCGTCGGGGCCGGACCGGTTGAAGTACGGCTCGATGCCGAGGAACTCCGCGTACCAGGAGGCGGCGGCCTCGACGTCGTCGACCCAGAAGTTGAGGGTGGAGAAGCCTCGCAACATTTCGATGTTCCTCTCGTTCGTGCTGATGAGAGGAACGTTACGGAGCCTTGAGGAACGTACGGTTCCTCAAGGCGGATCGGTCTCAGAGTTTCCGGCCGCCCGCGCGGCGCTAGTGGCGGACGAGGGAACGGCGGGCGACGGGGAAGTCGAAGTAGGTGTCGGGGAACAATTCCGGCTTGAACGTGTAGTGCCACCACTCCTCGGCGAGGTTGACGAAGCCGAGGTCTTCGAGGGTGCCCTTCAGCAGCAGCCGGTTGGCGCGCTGGCGCCCCTCGACGCGCGGGTCGAGGGTGTGCGACAGGGTGTCGAAGCAGTCGTACCCGGTGCCCATGTCGACGGAGTTGTCCGGGAAACGCACGTCCTGGGGCGCATAGCACGGCACCAGCCGCTCACCGGGCCGGTACGGGCGGGTGGGCCGGGCGGGCAGTTTCACGATGGTCAGGTCGACGGTGCTGCCGCGGCTGTGCCCCGACTTCTCGGCGATGTAGCCGTCGAGGAAGAGCCGGGACTTGTCGACCCGCGGGTAGAACTCCGGCTTCATCCGCTGGTCGTCCAGGTCCTTGGCCCACCGGACGAAGTGGTCGACGGCGCGCTGCGGCCGGTAGCAGTCGTACACCTTGAGCGTGTAGCCCTGGCGCAGCAGCCGCCGCTGGGCCGTGCGCAGGGCCTGCGCGGCCGGCCTCGTGAGGATGCAGATCGGCTCGCGGTAGCCGTCGATCGGGACGCCGACGAAGTTGTGCGGGGTGCGGTACCGCATCTCCTGGACGATCGTCGGGTCGACGTCGCGCAGCGCGACGAACTCCCTGGGCGCCTTCGGCTCGGGATGGGCGGCGGCCCGCGGGGCGGCGGCGCCGACGGCCCCCAGGGCCACGAGCGCCAGGACGGATGCGGTCAGAGCGCGGAGCTTCGGCATGGCTCCTGGATCTATCACGGCGTCGCTCAGCGCGACAGGCCCCTGACATTCCCGATCTTGAAACTTGATCTCCGGTCTGGTCTGCTGACGGCTTCGCGATCTTGATTTCGCGCTCTGGATCTTCGCGCTCGTGACTTGCGAGCTCGGCTTACCCCCCGGGAGCACCGATGAGCCGACCCCTGCCCGTTCCCCCGCTGCGCCGGCTGCTGTCCGGCGCGGCGCTGATCGCGGCGTTGAGCGCGCTGACCCTGCCGCTCGCACCCGCCGTGCGGGCGGCCGATCCGCCGGTGCGGGGCGTGGTCGAGGCCCAGCATCCGGCGGCGCGGGCGGCGGCGGGCGCCCGGCCGCTGACGGCCGAACGCGGCGGCGCGCACCGCACCGCGACGCCCACCACGGCCGGCGGCGCCGCGAAGGCCGCCACCACCGCCACGGCCGCCGTCGCGGCGGCCGACCCGACGTACGGGGACGACCAGCTGCTGACCTCGCAGACCGGCTGGTGGAGCCTGAACGGGGTGACCGCCGCCGAGATCACGTCCTACCTGGACGCCAAGGGCGCGCGGCCCACCGACATCGTGGCCGAGCCGAACGCGGCCGGCGGCACCCCGACGTTCACCGTGACCATGGTCGCCAACACCGGCGCGTACCGCACGGCGAGCTGGGCCTGGTACTACGGCCTGACCATGGACCAGGTGCACCAGCGCCTCCAGGAGTGGAACGCGCGGCCGGTGTCGGTGCACCGCTACTGGACCACGGCCGGATGGCGCTTCGTCGTCGCCATGGTCGACAACTCCGGCGCCCAGGCGCGGGCCTGGTGGTGGTGGGCGGGCGACCTGGCGTTCATCAAGTCCAAGGTCGCGGCCACCGGCGCGCGCATCCAGCGCATCCGCGGCTGGCAGGGCGACACCGGACCGCAGTACGACGTCCTGATGACGCCCGGCACCGTCGGCTGGTGGTACTGGATCGGCGGCACGGCGGCACAGATCAACGACCTCGCCAGGACCAACGCCGCACGCCCCATCGACGTCGACCGCAACGCCGACGGCACGTTCAACGCCGTGCTGGTCGCCGACTCCGGCGGCCGGACGCCCGGCTGGTGGTACGGGTTCAGCCACGCCGAGCTCACCGGCAAGGCGCAGCGCACCGGCGGGCGGCTCCTCACCGCGCAGCGTTACGACGACGCGGGCACGTACCGCTTCCTCGGCGCCATCAACCGCAACGTCAACAGCGCCGACCTGCCCGGCGAGGTCGTCCGCACCACGCTCGCGCAGACCGTGGCGGCACGGGGCAGCGGCGGGGTGGCCGAGTTCCGCGATGCCACCAAGGGCACGGTCACCGCGACCGCGGGCACCTCCCCCGGCGCGACCGCGCGCTTCCGGACCGCGAGCGTCTCCAAGACGTTCGTCGCCGCCGAACTGCTCAAGCAGGTCGCGGCCGGCAGGGTCAAGCTGGACGCCACCGTCGCCACCTACCTGCCGGGCGCGGTGAACGGCGGCGACAAGGTCACGATCCGGATGTTGCTGCACCACACCAGCGGCCTCTACAACTTCACGAACGACCTGCCCGACTTCGCGTCCACGATGACGAAGGCGTGGACGCCGGCCGAGCTGCTGGCCATCGTCAACCGGCACGAGCCCGCCTTCGCGCCCGGCGCCAGGTACGGCTACTCCAACACCAACTTCCTGCTCACCGCGATGGTGATCGAGAAGGTCACCGGGCTGTCGTACGGCGAGGCCATCCGGCGAGACATCATCACGCCCCTCGGGCTGACCGGAACGTCCGTGCCGACCACCACGACGATGCCGTCCCCGGCCCTGCGCGGTTTCTGGACGAACCCGTCCACCGGCTCGCTCATCGAGACCACCGGGCAGAACCCCACCCGCTGGTTCGGCGCCGGGCAGCTGGTGTCCACGGCGGCCGACGAGAACACCTTCTTCCGGGCGTTGTTGCAGGGCAAGGTGCTCGCGACGGCCCAGCTGAACGAGCTGAAGGGCGGTCTCGTCCACGTCGGCGGCACGAAGTACGCGGGCAAGGGCGTCTTCCGTACGACGTTGTCGTGCGGGGTGAACGTGTGGTGGCACGACGGGCGCATCCCCGGCTACCGCAGCTTCTCGGCGCACACCGAGAACGGCAGCCGCAGCATGACCTGGTCGTACTCGGAACGCGACTACACCTACAACCCGCTGGACGACGAGCTGTTCAACACGGTCTTCTGCTACATCTGACGGCCACCGCCGACGGCCACCGCCGACGGCCACCGCGGAAGGCCACCGCGCCCTCCGCCGGAACGAAGAGACGGCGGAGGGCGCACGCCCCTCCCGAAGGGGACGAGCCCCTTCCGCGGCGCCCTCCGCCTCTTCGAGCTTCCGCGACCGGGGGCATCGCGGAGCTCTGGCCTATGGATACGAGCGGCGGGGCGGCGTGGCAAGCCGATCAGTTCGCCCTGGGGACAACGAATTCGCCTCGCGGACAACTGGACGACGACCTACCAGAGCGGACAATCTACGGATAACGGGTTACGAGACTTCGCCAGGAGGTGGTGGGCATGCCGGCGCGGACGACTCCGCCCATGACTCACCGGGAGTTCTCGACAGCCGATGTCGATGTGGCCCACGAGTACCTGAGGTCCGCCTACGCCGAACATTCCCCGCGGTTGTCGGGCGACCGCGAGGCGTTCCGGTTCAGGGCCAGCTCCACCCGCGAGGAACGGTTCGGCGTGGAGTTCGTCGCCCACTCGATGGAGCTGCGAACCGTGGTCGAGCCGCTCGGCGACCTGCTGGTCCCGCACGTGCTCAACGGGCGGCTCACCCTGGCCGACCGCGACGACGAGGTCCAGGCCGACACGGGCGAAGAGATCCTGATGTCCCCGGACACCCGGCTGGCCGTGCGCTGGCGCGGCCGGGAGCTGGGCCTGCTGCGCCTCGACACCGCGGCGGTCGCGTGGTTCGCCGGCGACGGCGTCGACGGGGTCAGGCTGCGGTTCCCGCTGGCGCGGCCGGTGACGCCCGCGCGGGCGCGGTACTGGCGGTCCGTCGTCCGGCATGTGACCAGGGAGTTCCTCACCGACCAGGGCGCCCAGTCCAGCCCGCTCATCCGTGGCGAGATCTTCCGCCTGCTCGCGGCCACGCTGCTGGAGACGTTCCCCGTCGTCCGGGACGAGGCGCCGGTCCGCGGCATGGTCGAACCCGTCGCGATCCGCCGCGCCATCGCGTTCATCGACGAGCACGCCCACGACGACATCGGCGTCGCCGAGGTCGCCGAGGCGGCCCGGGTCGGCCCGCGCGCCCTGCAGGCCGCGTTCCACCGGCACGTCGGCGTCACCCCGACCACGTTCCTGCGCCAGGTCAGGCTCGACCGCGCCCACCTGGACCTGCGGATGGCCGACCCGGCCAAGGGCGACACGGTCGCGGCCATCGCCAACACCTGGGGCTTCACCCACCACGGCCGGTTCGCCGCGGCCTACCGGCAGCGCTACGGCCGCTCCCCCCGAGACACCCTCTTCGCCTGAACGTCCCCCGGCGCTGTTCCTGAACGTTCAGCCGCGCCTGTCGCCGGACGTTCCGCCGCGCCGCCCGGGAGCCGCGCCGCCCGGGAGCCGCGCCGCCCGGAAAATGACGTGCGCCCGTTCCGCCCTGCCCTCGATACTCGTGGCCGAGTACGACCGGTCGTCGCCCACCCACGCATCGAGAAAGGAACACCTCATGGCCACCACGACTCGTCTGGATCTGGCCAAGGTCCGCAACATCGGCATCATGGCCCACATCGACGCGGGCAAGACGACGACCACCGAGCGCATCCTCTTCTACACCGGCGTCTCGTACAAGATCGGCGAAGTCCACGACGGCACCACGACGATGGACTACACCGCGCAGGAACGAGAACGCGGCATCACGATCACGTCCGCCGCGACCACCTGCCACTGGACGCTCGGCGGCGCCGAGCACACCGTCACCATCATCGACACCCCGGGACACGTCGACTTCACCATCGAGGTCGAACGGTGCCTGCGGGTGCTCGACGGCGCCGTGACGGTGTTCGACGGCGTGGCCGGGGTCGAGCCCCAGTCCGAGACGGTCTGGCGGCAGGCCGACCGTTACGGCGTGCCGCGGATCTGCTTCGTCAACAAGCTCGACCGCACGGGCGCCGACCTCCTGCGCTGCGTCGGCATGATCGTCGACCGGCTGGGCGCGGTGCCGCTGGTGGTGCAGCTGCCGATCGGGTCCGAGGACGCCTTCACGGGGGTCGTCGACCTGGTCGGGATGCGCGCGTACGTGTGGTCCGCCGACGCCGAGCCGGGCGAGGCCTACGACGTCGTCGCCATCCCCGCCGCGTACGCGGAGCTCGCCGCCGAGTGGCGCGGCCGGCTGCTGGAGACGGTGGCGGAGCACGACGACGAGGTCATGCGGCTGTACGCGGAGGGCCGGGAGCCGTCGGAGGAGCGGCTGCACGCCGCGATCCGCCGCCTGACCATCGCGTCCGGGCTGTCGGCGGGCACGCCGGGCGGCACCACGATCACGCCGGTGTTGTGCGGCACCGCGTTCAAGAACAAGGGCGTCCAGCCCCTGCTCGACGCGGTCGTGCGCTATCTGCCGTCCCCGCTCGACGTCGGCGCCGTCAGCGGCGAGACGGCCGCCGGGGCGACCGGCGGGGCGCCGGACGTGGTGCGCGGGCCGTCCGACGACGAGCCGCTCGCCGCACTGGCGTTCAAGATCATGACCGATCCGCACCTGGGCAAGCTCACGTTCGTCCGGATCTACTCCGGCCGGCTGGAGTCGGGCGCCGCGGTGCTCAACTCCGTGAAGGGCAGGAAGGAACGCATCGGCAAGATCTACCGGATGCACGCGGCCAAACGGCTCGAGCTCGACTCGGCCGGCGCGGGCGACATCGTCGTGGTCATGGGGCTCAAGCAGACCACCACGGGTGAGACGTTGTGCGACGACCGGCGTCCGGTCGTCCTGGAGTCCATGGACTTCCCGGCGCCGGTGATCGAGGTCGCCATCGAGGCGAAGTCGCAGTCGGACGAGGAACGCCTCCGGCTGGCGATCCAGCGGCTCGCCGAGGAGGACCCCTCGTTCCAGGTGCACACCGACAAGGAGAGCGGCCAGACCGTCATCGGCGGCATGGGCGAACTCCATCTGTCGATCCTGGTCGACCGCATGGCGCGCGAGTTCCGGGTGGCGGCCGACGTCGGGCGTCCCCGGGTCGCCTACCGCGAGACCATCCGCCGGGCGGTCGCGCGGGTCGACTACACGCACAAGAAGCAGACGGGAGGCAAGGGGCAGTTCGCCAAGGTGCAGATCTCGATCGAGCCGATCGAGGCGGGCTACGAGTTCGTCAACGAGGTCACCGGCGGCCGGATCCCGAAGGAGTTCATCCCTTCGGTCGACGCCGGCTGCCAGGACGCCATGCAGGCCGGCGTGCTGGCGGGCCACGAGATGACGGGCGTGCGCGTCACGCTCCTCGACGGGGGCTTCCATGAGAAGGACTCGTCGGAGCTCGCCTTCCGGCTGGCCGGCTTCCACGTGTTCCGGGAGGCGGCCGGACGGGCCGGCCCGGTCCTGCTGGAGCCGGTGATGGCGGTCGAGGTCACCACGCCGGACGACTACCTGGGCGAGGTCATCGGCGACCTCAACGCGCGCCGCGGCCAGGTGCGGTCCATGGACGAACGGTCCGGGGCCCGCGTCGTCCAGGGCGTGGTGCCGCTGGCGGAGATGTTCGGCTACGTCGGCGACCTGCGCAGCCAGACCTCGGGCCGAGGGAGTTACTCGATGCACTTCGACTCCTACGCCGAGGTCCCGCGAGCCCAGGCCGAAGTGATCATCGCCAGGGCCTGAGCCCAGGCGTCTCGCCGCCGCCCGCCCCTGAGGCGGGCGGCGGCGGGACACCGCGCCGTGCGATCGCCGAGCCGTCAGCCGTCCAGCCGCCGGGCGGTCAGGCGTGCGATCACCGGGTGGCCAGCGAGGCGTCCGATCACCGGCGGGTCAGGCGTCGCTGGACTGGGACCAGATGTTGATCCCGGACTCGACCGCGTCCTTGTCGATCGCCTCGAGCTCGTCCGCGCCGAACGTCCGGCCGTGGACGGAGGCCAGGCTGTCCTCGAGCTGGGCGACACTGCTCGCGCCGATCAGGACGGACGTCACGCGTTCGTCGCGCAGCGCCCACGACAGGGCCATCTGCGCGAGCGACTGCCCGCGCGCGGCGGCCAGCTCGTTGAGCCGGCGGATGTGCGCGACGGCCTCGCCGGTGAGCATGTCGGGGCTCAGCGACCGGTCCAGGCTCGCCCGCGAGCCCTCCGGGATGCCGTTCAGGTACTTGTCGGTGAGCATGCCCTGGGCCAGCGGCGAGAACGCGATGCAGCCGACGCCCTCGGTCTCCAGCGTCGCCAGCAGGCCGTCCTCGATCCAGCGGTTGAGCATCGAGTACGAGGGCTGGTGGATGAGCAGCGGCGTGCCCATCTCGCGCAGGAGCGCCGCCGCCTCGGCCGTACGTTCCGGCGAGTACGAGGAGATCCCGGCGTACAGTGCCCGGCCCGACCGCACGGCCTGGTCGAGCGCCCCCATCGTCTCCTCGAGCGGCGTCTCGGGGTCGAAGCGGTGGCTGTAGAAGATGTCGACGTGGTCCAGGCCCATGCGCTTGAGCGACTGGTCGAGGCTGCTGAGCAGGTACTTGCGCGAGCCCCATTCGCCGTACGGGCCGGGCCACATGTCGTAGCCGGCCTTGGTCGAGATGACCAATTCATCCCGGTATGGCGTGAAGTCCTCGCGGAAGATCCGCCCGAAGTTGGTCTCGGCCGAGCCGTACGGCGGCCCGTAGTTGTTGGCGAGGTCGAAGTGCGTGACCCCGAGGTCGAAGGCGCGGCGCAGGATGGCCCGCTGGGTCTCGATCGGCCGGTCGTCTCCGAAGTTGTGCCACAACCCCAGCGAGACCGCCGGAAGCTTCAGCCCGCTGCGCCCGCAGCGGCGGTAAGGGATCTGGTCGTATCTGTCGTCGGCGGCGGCATAGGTCATGGTCACGAGTCTGCCACCACCCCGGACGGCCGCCCCGGCGGCGGGTCCTAGACTGCCGACCATGGGCGCGCGTGACCGGGAGATAATCGTCGATCCGCTGTTGTCACGGTGCGCGACCGCGCTGATCGATCGTGTGAGCGAGCTCGCGGACGAGATGTTCAGGGCGATCACGACCGAGGACGACCTGTACGCGCACATGGGGCCCGAGCGGCGCGCCGACGTCCGCGACTTCAACGAGCGCAACCTGCGCGAACAGCTCACCTGCATGGCCGAGGGGCGTCCGGTCAGCACGGAGATGTCCCGGGTCAACGCGCGCCGCCGCGCCGCGCAGGGCGTGCCGCTCGCGGCGCTGCTGCACGCGTTCCGCATCGGCTACCGGGTCATGTGGCAGGCGCTCCTGACCGAGGCGCGGACCTGGCCGGACGCGTCGGCCGGGGAGATCGCGCAGGCCACCATGACCGTCTGGGCGCTGTTCGACGCCTGCTCGGAGACCGTGAACGAGGTCTACCGCGAGACCCTCCTGGAGATGGCCCGGGTGGACGAGCGCCGGCGGTTCGTCCTGCTGGAGGCGCTGTTCGAGGGCCGGGTGGCCGACTGGAGCATGCTGGGCGGCACCGCCGAGGCGCTGGGCCTGCCGGGCCGCGGCCCGTACGTCAGCGTCGTGGCGGGCCGCGACGAGTCGGGCGCCGTCGAACGCGCGCTGGCCCGCGCGGGCCTGCGTTCGGCGTGGCGGCCGCGCACCGACGACCTCGCCGGGATCGTCGCGGTGCCCGGCGCGACCGACGCCGAACGTGCGTACGTCACGATCGACGAGGCCGTCGACGGGCGGGCCGGGGCCAGCCCGACCTACGAGGCCCTCAGCGACACCGCCGCCGCGCTCCGGCTCGCCACCATCGCCCGGGACTCGCTCCCCCACGACGCCCGCGGCGCCGCCACGCTCGACCGCGACCCCATCTCCTCGCTCGCCGCGGCCGCCGGGCCAGAGCTGACGTCGCGGCTGGTCACCTCCGTTCTCGGCGCGGTGCTCGCGCATCACGACCACAAGGCGCTGATCGAGGCGCTGTCCGCCTGGCTGGAGACCGGCTCGACGAGCGAGGTGGCCACGCGGCTCTACTGCCACCGCAACACCGTCCGCAACCGCCTCGACCGGATCGAGCAGCTGACGGGCCGTTCGCTGACCGTCCCGACCGACACGGCCACGCTCTACGCCGCCGTACGCGCGTACCGCCTGCCCAAGAAGGCCTGACCGCGCCGGCGCCGCGCTGCCGCCTCGGCGCCGCCCCAACCAGCCTGGCCTGCGGGCGGTGAGCACCGCACCGGCACATTGCACAAAACAACGCCGGCAACGTTGCCGCGAATGCGGACAGACAAGAGCGCCCGGCCGCTTCATGATTTCGGGCAGATCGCCATCGCATGAGGTGCGACCCACCCCCCACCCCGAGGAGTGCCCATGCAGAGAAAACGACGTCTCGCCCTGCTGCCCGCCGCCGCCCTGCTCGGCCTCGCCGCCCTGACGGCGGTGCCGGGCACGTCCTCCGCGGCCACGTCCGCCGCCGCCGTTCCGTCCGCCGCCGTCGCCGGCCAGATCCCCTCGGTCGGCAAGAACTGGGGCTCGCCCGGCCCCTACGAGGTGCAGGTCGACATCGAGGTCGTCCACACGTTCTACTACCCGAAGGCCATGGGCCAGAACGGTGAGAAGCACCCCATCATCATCTGGGGCAACGGCACCGGCGCCGTGCCCGGCATCTACAGCTCGCTGCTGCGGCACTGGGCGAGCCACGGTTTCATCGTCGCCGCCGCCAACACCCCGACGTCCAACTTCGCGATCTCCATGCGCGAGGGCATCAACGTGCTCGAACGCCGGAACGCCGACCCGGGGAGCGTCTTCCACGGCAAGGTCGACGTCGCCAGCGTCGGGTCCGCCGGGCACTCCCAGGGCGGTGCCGCGGCCATCAACGCCGCCACCGACCCGCGCGTCGACACCGCGGTCCCCATCCAGCCCGGCCCGCTCGCCGACGCCGACAACGAGGACGAGCCGACGTTCTACCTGGCCGGCCAGAACGACCTGATCGTCTGGCCCGCGCTGGTGAAGGCGTTCTACAACGACTCCGACCACCTGCCCGCCGTCTACGGCGAACTGCGCGGCGCCGGGCACCTGACCACCGTCGGCGGCGCCGGCGGCTTCCGCGCCCCGACGACCGCCTGGTTGCGGTTCTGGCTGATGGGCGACGAGAACGCGCGCGGCGAGTTCTTCGGGCCCGGCTGCGGCTACTGCTCCAACACGACCCTGTGGTCCGGCTGGCAGCGCAACGCCAAGGCCCTCCAGATCCCCGGCGCCTGACCCACCTCCGGACTCCCGTCCAACAGCCACCACCGGACTCCCGCCCAGCGGGCCCCTCCACGGATCCCCTCCACTGCGAGCCGCCCCCGCACCACCCCTCCGGTGCCGGGGCGGCTCGCGCGTCACCGGAGAGGCGGTCACACGTCAGCCGAGCGTCACTAGGTGGAGCGATCACACGTTCAACCGAGCGTCACCGGTAGAGCGGTCTCGTCCCAGCCGAGCGTCACCGGTAGAGCCGTCTCGCCTCACCCGAGCGTCACCGGTAGAGCCGTCACACGTCAGCCGAGCGTCACCGGGAGGGCGGTCACCCGCCAGGTCCCCGGATCGGGGGCGCGCAGCTTCTCCGGATCGGCTCCGGCGGCCAACGCCAGTCCGGGGAACCGGCTGAGGAGCCCGGCGAGCGCGACCTGCGTCTGGACGCGGGCGAGCGACGCGCCGAGGCAGAAGTGCGGCCCGTGCCCGAAGCCGAGATGGGCCGGCGTCCCGCTGGAACGGGTGACGTCCAGGCGTTCCGGATCGTCGAAGACGCGCGGGTCGCGGTTGGCGGCGGCGACCGACACCGTCACCGCCTCGCCCTTGCGGATCCGCGTACCGGCGATCTCGGCGTCCTCCCTCGCGTACCGCGGAACGGTCAGCAGCGTCGACCCGGTCCAGCGCGTGAGCTCCTCGACGGCGCGCGGCATGAGCCCGGCGTCGGCGCGCAGGGCGGCGAGCTGGCCGGGCCGGGAGAGCAACGTGAGAACGACGTTGGCGATGAGATTGGTCGGCGTCTGGCCCGCCATGACCAGGTGCCACACCAGCGTGACCATCTCGGCGTCGCTGAGCCGGTCGCCGTCCTCGGCCTGGGCGTCGATGAGGTCGGCCAGCAGGTCGTCGGCCGGTTCCTCGCGGCGGCGCGTGATCGCGGCCTTGGCCCCCGCCATGATCCCCGGGATGGCCGCCGCGAACTCCGGTCCCGCGCCCGCCGCGACGGTCGCCCCGTACTCGCGCCACCTCGTGCGGTCGGCGTCGGGGATGCCGACCAGCTCGCAGATCACGTCCATGGGCAGCGGCTTGGCGAACGCGGGCAGCAGGTCGGCCACCCGGTCTTCGGCGCCCTCCTCGACCTCGTCCAGCAGCCGCCCGACGATGACCTCGATCCGAGGGCGGAACTCCTCGGCGCGGCGCGGGTTGAACGCCGGTGACACCAGCTTGCGCAGCCGCGCGTGCTCCGTCCCGTTCATCTCCGACATGGTCCGCATGTAGGGCAGGCAGTCGTCGGGCACGTCGGGCCGCATATAGCTGCTCTCGTTGATCTCGAACCGCGGGTCGCCGAGCATCGCCCGCGCGTCCTCGTACCGCGCGACCACCCACCACGGCGTGACCCCCGGCATCAGGAGCCGCGCGAGCGGCGCCCGTTCCCGCGCACGCCCGTACGCGGTGAAGGGATCGCGGACCACCTCGCCGTCGGTGAGGTCGATCTCTGGCGGGTCGATCGGGCCGGTCATGGCACCTCCGGGAGAGTTCAGATGTTCACATCATATGATCTCATCATCTGAGTTGGGGACGTTATCTTTGACCTCGGCATCCGGCAACCCGGGCGCCGGGGGCGAGGGAGGACGATGGCGCGGCTGACACGGGCCGAGACCCAGGAGCGCAACCGCGCGAAGGTGCTGGTCGCCGCCCGGGACGAGTTCGCCGAACGCGGCTTCCGCGACGCCAAGATCGACAACATTGCCGACCGCGCCGGCCTGACCCGGGGCGCCGTCTACTCCAACTTCCCCGGCAAACGAGCCCTCTACTTCGCCGTCCTCGCCGCCCTGGCCGAGACCATCCCTCCCAAGCACCCGGCCGGCGACACACCACCCGACCACAACGCCACCGACCCATGGGCCCGGCCCGAACACGACTCCGCGCCCTCCACCCGGCACGCGGTCGCCCCCGTCCCGCCCGCTGCGAACGAGCAAGGCACCACCAAGCTCGGCCAGCCGCAGAGCGCCGCATCCCACGCCCAGCAAGGCACCGCATCGCCCGGCCATCCGGAAGGCGCCGCGCCTCCCGCCCAGCACGAACGCGGCGCCGTCGGCTCCGCTCGGCACGCGGGCGGCCCCGCCAGGCTCGAGCATGACGCAAACGCCACTGTTCGGGAGGGGCGTGACGCTCGTGAGGCTTTGGCGGCGTTCGCTCGTGCTTGGGTGGCCGGGCTTCCGCTCAGCGCGGCCGACGACGGCGCCGGGCTCGGCATCGACCTGATGCCCGAGATCGCCGCCGAGGAACGGCTGCGGCTCCCGTTCGCCCAGCTCATGAAGCTGAACGCGCTCCTGCTGGGAACGGCGCTCGAACACCTCGCGCGGTCCCCGGAACGCCGGGTCAAGATCGCCGAGACCGTCCTGACCACCCTGCAGGGCGTGAGCCAGCTGGCGGCCGCGGCGCCCGGTTTCGTCGATCCGTTCGACATCGTCCACGCCTGCGCCCGGCTGGCCGATCTCGACCTGACCGGCGGCTGGCCACCACCCCACACGCCGTACATCGCCCCGGCCCGGCCCGTCGACGAGCCGTGGTCCGCCCCCTCCGCCGTGGACGCCGTACGGGGCGAGCCCGCCCGCCTCACCGGCGTCGTGGCCGTCCTCGGGTTGCACCGGCTGGAGGCCGCCGAGGAGGCCCTGCGCGCAGCGCCGCCGGAGGCCGAGGTCACCGCGGTACTGGTCACCGGCGACCCCGACGAGGAAGGTCCGCTGGCCCGCCTGGCCGTCGCCGGCGTCCTCAACTGCCTCCGCGAGGCCTTCCCTCCCGCCGCCTGGCCGCGCCTGCGGATCGTGCACGACGAGAAGGGCGCCGTCGCGGCGGCAGCCGGCGTCCCCGCGGTCAGCGACGCCACCGAGGCGGCGCTCCGCGTCGAGTCCGGCCGGGTGATCGCGCGGGCCGACGGACGCGGTGCCTGCCACGCCGCCGCCTCGTTCGCGGATATCCGCAGGTCACCCCGCCTCCACGGCTGATCCACGCGGCGGCGACAATGGGGTATGGCCCCGTGGGTGCTCCATGTCGACCTCGACCAGTTCGTCGCGGCGGTCGAGATCCTGCGGCGCCCGGAGCTGCGCGGCCTCCCGGTCGTCGTCGGCGGTGACGGCGACCCCACCGCCAGGCGCGCGGTGGTCAGCACCGCCTCGTACGAGGCCCGCGCCCATGGCGTCCACTCCGGCCTGCCGCTCCGCACCGCGGCCCGGCGCTGTCCCGAGGCGGTCTTCCTACCGGTGGACGCGCCCGCCTACGAGGCCGCCTCGGAACGGGTGATGGCGGCGCTGCGCACGTTCGACGCCGTGGTCGAGGTCTGGGGGTGGGACGAGGCGTTCCTCGCGGTCGACACCGGCGACCCGGAGGGCGTGGCGCGCGAGATCCAGCGTCGCGTGCGCGCCGCCACCGACCTCGAATGCACCGTCGGGATCGGGGAGAACAAGCTCCAGGCCAAGCTGGCCGCCGGCTACGGCAAGCCCGCCGGGGTCTTCCGGCTGACGGGCGCGACGTGGTTCGAGGTGCTCGGCGACCGTCCGGTCGACGCGCTGTGGGGCATCGGCGGCAAGACCGCCAAGCGCCTGGCAGCCCTGGACATCACCACCGTTCGCGGGCTGGCCGCCGCCGACCCGGCGGCCCTGGCCGCGGCGTTCGGGCCGGCGATCGGCCCCCGCCTCGTCCAGGTCGGCCGCGGCGAGGACGACTCCCCCGTGGTCGGCGAGCCGTACGTGCCCCGCTCGCGCGGCCGCGAGACGACGTTCCCGACCGATCTGGACGACTGGGAGGACGTCCGGCGCGAGGTCGCCCGGCTGGCCCGCGAACTCGCCGCCGAGGTGGCCGCCGAGGGCCGCGTCACCCAGCGCGTCGCGGTCAAGGTCCGCTTCGTCCCGTTCAACACCTACACCCGCCAGCGCAAGCTCCCGGCGCCCACCACCGACGCCGCGGAGATCGAACGTGCCGCGCTCGAGGCCCTCGACCGTTTCGACAAGCGCCGTCCCGTGCGGCTGCTGGGCGTCCGGACCGAGTTCGTCCTCGCCCCAGAACCAGACTGATCCACCCGGCGCGCAGGCCGAAGAGCGCGCCGGCCCATGTACGCGAGGAAGGCGATCCCGGCCACGAGATAGCAGTCGGCGACCAGCGTCGTCAGCCCCTGGAAGCCGTACCAGAACAGCCCGAGCACGATCACACACCCCCACCACCCTCACCATCGAGGTTCTCAACGACGGCCCCGTGACCACCCCCGGCAAGGGCTACGGCATCCCCGGCATGCGCGAACGCACGACCCTCCTCAACGGCGAATTCACCGCCGGACCTCTCCCCCAAGGCGGCTTCCAGGTCTCCGCGAGGCTCCCCCTGTGACCCGCGTCCTCATCGCCGACACCCCCGACGTCGTCGTCATGGACATCCGCATGCCGGACCTCAACGGCATAGAGGCGACCCGCCAGATAACAACCTTCGCCGCGATCCGCACCGTAGCCGCCGGCGGCGCCCTCATCGCCCCCAGCATCACCCGCCGCCTGATAGCCGACTTCACCCGCACTCCCCGCCGCGCTCACCCCCGCCCGCTCCCCACCATCACCACCCGCGAACGCGAGGTCCTCACCCTCGTAGGCCAGGGCCTCTCCAACGCCGAAATAGCCGTCCACCTCACCATCAGCCCCGCCACCGCCAAGGCCCACATCTCGCGCCTCTTCACCAAACTCAACGCCCGCGACCGCGTCCACCTGGTGATCATCGCCTACGAATCCGGCCTCGTGGCACCCCCCTCTTGACCCGTCATGCACACTGAGACCGTGGTCAAGACTCTGCACCCCAAGAGCTACAACGAGGTGTACTACGTCGGGCACTTCTTCCGCCAGGGCATCCCGGTCATCATGGACCTCACCGCCCTCACCGACACCGAAGCCCTCCCCCTGGTCGACTTCGCCGCCGGCCTCATAGTCGGCCGAGGCGGCGCCATGGAACGAGTAACCCCCAAAGTCTTCCTCCTCACCCCCTCCATCCAGCCCGCCCTCCCCTGAGCCGCCACCCCGGTCAGCCATCGCATCTCCCTTGCCACATTCGGCCATCAACTGTCCCGCAAGGCACATCCGTCCCTTGATGCGCCGTTGCTTCTGCCAGAACGTGTTGCTCGTTTACAACTCTTGTTGACAGTCCGGAACCTCGTGCCGAAGGCTTCACGTCTGAGGGAAGGCGGGCCTGCAACCGGGCCCATGAACTCAGACGTCAGGTCGGGCCGCCCTCGCCGTCCTGGCAGGGAAGGGACAGCTCTCCTCATGCCCCTTGAACCCCGATTCCGTCGGGTCGCCGCTTTGCATCGCCGATTCGTGGACCGGGAGCCGATCCTGGCGGCGTTCGCGCACGAACTGGAGCAGACCGGCGGCGCACCTCACGTCTTCAACGTGGTGGGTGTCGGAGGCATCGGGAAATCCAGGCTCCTCCGAGAACTCAAGGATCGTTGCCACAAGACTCATCGCACGGCGGTCATCGACCTCCAGGTACCTGCCATGCGCCAGCAGGAGGACGCCCTGGCGGTGATCCGCGTCGAACTCGGCCGCCAAGGCGTGAAGTTCGATCGGTTCGACATCGCCTACGCAGTCCTCTGGCAGCGGTTGCATCCGCACCTGCGGCTTTCCAGGTCGGACCTGCCGTTCGTATCCGAGAGCGAGGCACTCACACAGATCCTCGACAGCACCTCGGGTGTCCCTGTCTTCGGTACGGGGGTCGGGCTTGTCCGGCTCGTCGAGAAAGCGGCCACCGGCGTACGGCGGAGGCGTCAGATCAAGGTCGACGACACGTTGCGTGGCCTGGACGACCTCACCAACGCCGAGCTTGCGGACGCGGTCACCTACCTGTTCGCCGAAGACCTTCGTGCCGCCAGCGACGACCAGGCCTACGCGATCTTTGTCGACGCGTACGAGGCTCTCGTGCCCAGCCAAGCCCGCTCTGGCCGGGCGGCGGCTCCCGATGTCTGGCTCCGCGATCTGATCGCTCAGCTCGATCGCGGGCTGGTCGTCGTCGGCAGCCGCGAACCGCTCGGCTGGGAAACCCATGATCCAGGGTGGGCCGAAGCGGTCCGGGTCTGTCGAATGGACGGCCTTCCCATGCACGCTCGGCTCGAGCTTCTCGCCGAGTGCGGGATCACGAACGTTCCTGAACGTCAGGCGATCGCGATCGCCAGCCAGGGCCTGCCGTTCTACCTGCACCTCGCCGTGGACACCCAGACCACCGCCCGTCGGAGCACCACGGTCGTCTCGTCCGAGGAGATCCTCCAGCGCTTTCTGCAGCATGTGGGCTCCGACGAGATCAGGACCCTTGAGCTCCTCAGCATCGCCCGCGTCTTCGACTTCGAGATCTTCCAAACGCTCGCCGATGCATTTGACCTTCCCCGGCACCGGATGGCCTGGGAGTCATTGACCGCGTATTCGTTCGTCTATCCCGCGGGTGCGCACGGCCGCCGACTCCATCAGCTGATGCGAGCCGCACTCCACCAACGGCTCTCTCAGGCGACAATTCACGACGTTCAGATCCTCCTGCAGAAGGTCTGGGACGCCCGCGCCGAACAGAAGCAGTCCACCGAGGACGGCATCGCCACGAGTGCGCGCGCAGTACGTGAAGCAGCGTTCTGCGGGCTCTACGCAGGCACGCTCGACGGGGACGATCTCCTGGCGTACGCCGACCGGGCGCTGGCCTACGGCGGCAAACAGGCCGTGGACGGCCTACTCCAAGACCTCCAGGGTTATCTCGACGCCCATCCCGACCAAGACGACCTCGTATCAACGGCTCAATGTCTGGAAGCGGAGTCGGCGCTCGTGCTCGGTGACGCCGCCACCGCGATCAGCCTGACCCCGGAGGTCGGCCAGAACCTCACCGAAACCGTGGGAGCACGACTCGCGATCGCCGGTGCCCATGGGCGCCGCATCGGCGGCCGGACCACCGACGCACTTCACATCTTCAACGCCGTGTGGAACACCCATCACGGTCCCGTCCGGCACCGCGCCGGCTTCTGCGTCGCAGACCTGGACATGTGGCAGGGCCGATTCCGAGACGCCTTCTCCACGACCGAACGTCTACTCACCGAAGCCCCGGAGAGCGACTTCCTGCTACGCGGCGACATCGTCCGGCTTCAACATCTCGGTCACCGCTTCGCCCTCGATTTCGACGCCGCCCAGGAGACACTGGAGCTGGCGTCACTGCTCTACGAGCGCGCGGGAACGATCGTCGAGCCCGCGAATATCGCCACCAACCGCGCCGAGCTCCTGGCCTGGACGGATCCCACCCGCGCGCTCGACGCAGCCGCGCACGCCATCGAGGTGCAGACCGAACTCAGCGCGCAGCACGAGTTGGGCAAGGCCTATACCGCGCTGGCCATCGCGCAGACCCGGCTCAGCCTCCACGACCAAGCCGCCCTTTCCTTCCGTGCGGCGGCACACGCGCTGGAACGCGCCCGGTATCGATCGGGCCGTGCGCGTGCTGAACTCTTCCGTTCGTTCCTCCACGCCCGTATGGGTGATATCCCCAGCGCCAAAGCCTCGGCACGATGGGCGGTCACAGAGTTGGTCGCCGCCGAGGTGTACCCCACACTGATCGTGATGGCCCAGCAACTACTCAACGCGATCAGCGCCACCGACGATCAGATCACCGCGGCAAGCCACCGCGCCATCCAACAGATACAGCCCATGAGCTCACTTGCCGAGCTCCAGCGACGAGGCGAGACCTTGGTAAAGGCCCTGCTGGAGGCAGAATGACATGGCTGGAGCTGTACGAGCAGGCGCGCACGCACCGCGAGACCGCCGCTGGTTACTACAACGACAACATCCGCATCGGCGAGGTCATCGTCCGCATCCCGATCCACGGTGCCGACATCATGGACCTGCGGCTGTGGCGTGAAGAAGACGTGCTCACCGCCATCGCCCCCTACGTCGAGCACGCCCCTCGCCTGCACTTCACTTCCGCAGAGCCACCGTTCCAGATCCACGGCTTCATCCCCGGCGATGTCCTCAACGACATCGCCCCACGCGGCGTACCTATCCCCGCCCACGTCCCGGGCGACGTCGTGGACCTCTTCGTCCAGCTCACCCAGGTACCTCGCGCGAAGCTCCCCGCCACCCCCGAAGATTGGCCCGCCGACGGTGACAGCACCGGTTTCGGTGAACGGCTCACCACTCTCACCCAATGGGTGTACGACACCTACCGCGACGATTACGCCGACCTCTACGCCGCCTTCGGCGTCCCCACCGACCCTCTGGCGGTCCTCACCGAAGTCTGGCCACGCCTCACTGCCCGCCCTTCCGTCTGCGTGCACGCGGACGTCCACCGCAAGAACATGATCGTCCAGGACGGCACCAGCGCCTTCCTGGACTGGGAACTGGCCCTTTGGGGCGACCCCGTCTACGACCTGGCCGTGCACTTCCACAAGATGGAGTACCTCCCGCCGGAACGCGACGCCGTTCTCACCCGCTGGCTCGCCGCGATGCCCGTCGAGCACACCGCCGGGTGGGAGCACGACCTAGACGCCTACCTCGCCCACGAGCGCATCAAGTCAGCGATCGTCGACACCGTCCGCTACTCGCAGACCTTCGCCAACGGTGGCCCCTACCCCTACCCACCTGACCAAATGGTCGTCATGATGGCCGCCAAGCTCAACCGAGCCCGCAAACCCTGGGGTCTAGAGCCCAACATCCATCCCAAAACAGTGAAGACCGCCTTCGAAACCCGGTCCACCACCCCTCGTTCACAGCTCTAGCGGAGACCCGTGCCTGCGTTCCTCTGCTGGGTAGGCGGTCCTGCCCAAACGCTGAGTCGCTTCTACGGACGGGGTGTCGAGCGTTGGAGGCGAATCTCGAACCAGGTGATTCGGCCTCCGTCTTCGACGTAGGTGCCCCAGTCGTCGGAGACGGCCTCAACCAGGCGCATGCCGCGTCCGCTCTCCTCTGAGGTTGTTGCGTCATACACGTGTGGCTCTGTCTCGGAGCCGCCGTCGTCGGTGACGTACGCGCGTACGCGACGTTCATCAGCGTCGAGGATCAGGGCGATGTGGCCGCCGTGTCCGGAGTCGCTGTGGCGGAGCGAATTGGTCATCAGCTCGCACCCAGCCAGTTCGACGTCATCGGCCACTGGATGTCGCGGTCCGAGCAGGCTCCTGAACCAGCGCCGCGCCACCGGCACAGACTCGGCCTTGCCGTGAAGGCAGATCGTGGCCACCAGACTCGGCACCTGGGGCTGGCAATCGCCTGTCATGCGCACCTCATTCACGTGAGGCGACCAAGGTCGGCCGCGGGGAGCTTCACCATCGGACTGGCGATCAACGCAATCCGCTGATGACCGAGGGCGACTTCGAGCACACTGTCAGCATGTGCGTGATCGTTCACTCACGCAATGTGTTTAGAGAAATTTCTCGTCAGCAACATGGGGAGACCGTCATGACCGAACGCCGCCCTACCCCGACCGTGCGGCGTCGCCAGCTCGGCACTGAGCTGCGACAGCTCCGGGAAGGTGCTGGACTGACCGGCGACGAGGCCACCGAACGGCTTGGTTGGTACGGCGCGAAGGTTTCCCGCATCGAGAACGGCCGTATCTCGGTCCCCTGGTCGGACGTGTCCGACCTCCTGGATCTCTATGGCGTTGAGGACAGGGCGACGCGCGAGGCCTTGATCAGACTGGCCAAGGAGGCTCGGCAGAAGGACTGGTGGCAGCCGTACAGCGACCTTCTCAGCAAGGAGGCCCGCACTTACATCGGGCTCGAAGCGGCAGCTGAATCACTCCACATCTATCAACCGTGTGCCGTCCCAGGTCTCTTGCAGTCTCCTGACTACGCCCGGGCAATCATCACTCGCGCCGGCCCCCTCGTCCTTTCGGAGACCGAGGTAGAACGCCGGATCAAGCTCCGCCAAGAACGGCAGGCAACACTCTCCAGGGAGGGCGGCCTTGAGCTCTGGGCGGTCCTCGATGAAGCCGCGCTCCGCCGGGAGATCGGTGGACCCGTCACGATGGGCGACCAGATGCGCCACCTCGTGCAGGCCGGTTGCCGTCGAGAGATCACGATCCAGGTGGTCCCGTTCAAGGCCGGACCACACGCATCGATGGATGGCGGGCTCGGGATCTTCACCTTCGCCGAGCCGGGCGAGAATGTCGCTTTCGTTGGCACGGCGGCAGGCACGCTCTTCCTCGGGAGGCAGGCAGATGTGCGTGCAGCTAGCCTGGCTTTCGAACACCTGCGTGCAGTGGCACTCGGCCCGGCCGCCTCACTCGACCTCGTCGAGGCTGCTGCCCGCGAGTACGAGCAGGCGACAGAGAGGCAGCGATGAGCCCGGATTTCAGCGGGGCCCAGTGGATAAGGAGCAGCCGCAGCCAGCAGGCCACCGACCAATGTGTTGAAGTCGCGTTCATCCCTGGACTCGTGGGCATTCGCGACAGCAAGGACTCTCTCGGCCCCCGACTCGTCATCACCAACGACAAGTGGAGAGCTCTTCTTCAAGCCATCAAAGCGTGAGTGCGGCGCAGCCCCTGGTAGGGCGTACGTAGTGCACGACTAGAGATGGCAACTCCCTGTGGGCTGTGACAGCGGAGCCGTACGGTTGGAGGATGGCTGATCTTTCCCCCGGGGTCTTCGAGACGGTCGTGACGGCTGCGTTGGACCGGCAGTTGCAAGCGGTCGACGGTGACCTTGTGCATCGGGACGGGCTTGAATCGGTGGATGCCGAGGAGGTGCTCGTCCGGCATGTGGCGGAGTTGACTCGGCGGGCTCTGCGGGTCGCTGCGGAGCGTGCTGAGAAGGGCAAAGCCCTTGCCCGGCAGGTCGACACGGCCAACGAGATCGGGAATGCGATCTCAGCCGTGGTCGCTGAGGCCGCCAGTGCCGACGACTTGCTGGCTAACACGCACGACGTGTTGCTGGGGGTGGCGCCCGGAAAGCTGCCTGATGGGACGGTCCGATTCCCCGTACGGCCCGACATTCCCCTGTCGTCCAGCGCGCTCCTGGTGAACGGTCGTGAGCAGCCGCAGATCGGGCGTGAGGTGGTCAAAGAGCTCGCCTCTGCCGATCGCGTCGATCTGCTCTGCGCGTTCGTCAAGTGGCATGGCCTGCGGCTCATCGAAGACGCCTTGCGTGAGTTCATTGAACGTGGCGGCGAGCTGCGAATCATCACCACGACGTATATGGGAGCGACCGAACTCAGGGCGGTCGAGCGGCTTGCGGAGATGGGGGCCAAGGTTGCCATCTCGTACGACACTCGGCGGACGCGTCTTCACGCCAAAGCGTGGCTATTCCACCGGCACTCGGGCCTGGATACGGCCTACGTCGGGTCTTCCAACCTGTCACGGGCCGCGATGCTGGACGGGGTCGAGTGGAACGTACGGCTGGCGCGAGCAGAACAGCCACACCTCATCGACACGTTCGCCGCGACGTTTGAGGAATACTGGAACGATCCGTCGTTCGAGCAATACGTGGCTGCGCGCGATCGTGAACGACTGGGCAAGGCGCTCGCAGTCGAGCACAACGGGTTCGCGTTGCCGCTTCAGATCGCCAACATTGATGTCTCGCCCTACCCGTACCAGCAAGAGATCTTGGACGAGTTGGAGGTTGCTCGTGAGCTGCGGAAGCACTCGCGCAACCTCGTGGTGATGGCAACAGGCACCGGCAAGACGATCGTCGCGGCCCTGGACTACAAACGACTCCGAGAACAGCAGGCCGTCGACTCCCTGCTCTTTGTAGCGCATCGAAAGGAGATCCTCACTCAGAGCCTGAGCACGTTCCGTACGGTGCTCAAGGACGGCAGTTTCGGGGAACTCCTCGTCGACGGGATACGCCCACGGGATTGGAAACATGTCTTCGCTTCCGTCCAGTCGCTGAGCCAACTACCGAACCTGGAAGCGGATCGGTTCAGCATGATCGTGGTGGACGAGTTCCACCATGCGGCTGCCGCTTCGTACGCCAAGCTGCTCAATCGCGTCACGCCCACGGTGTTGCTCGGTCTGACGGCAACCCCAGAACGCACGGATGGCGAGGACATCCTGCACTGGTTCGGCGGGAAGCCGGACGTTGAGTTGCGACTCTGGGAGGCACTCGAACGCGGGCTCTTGGTTCCATTCCACTACTTCGGCCTGCACGATGACGTCAACCTGACGCAGATCAGGTGGCGCCGTGGCGCGTACGACAGTGAGCAACTGACCAGCCTCTACACCGGCCTGCACAACCGCGTGGACATGATCGTGCGCGCTCTGCTGGAGAAGCTGGGTGATGTCTCGGCTATGAAGGCCGTCGGTTTCTGCGTCAGCATCGAGCACGCCGAGTTCATGGCGGACAGGTTCAACCACAAGGGCATCCCGGCGCGGGCGGTGACCTCAGCGATGGCCATGGAGGGCCGAGAGGCCGCGCTGCGCGACCTCAGGGACGGGTCCATCAAGGTCGTCTTCACGGTGGACCTCTTCAACGAAGGCGTGGACGTCCCCGATATCGACACGGTGTTGTTCCTTCGGCCGACCGAGAGCGCCACCGTTTTCCTCCAACAACTTGGCCGCGGGCTGCGGCTGACCAAGGACAAGCCCGTCCTCACAGTGCTCGACTTCGTCGGGCATCAAAACAAGGACTTCCGCTTCGACAAGCGCTTCACGGCGTTGACCGGGATTCCCCGAGGCCGGCTTGCGGACGAGGTCAAGGCGGGCTTCCCGACTCTGCCGGCAGGATGCTCGATCGATCTCGATCGTGAAGTCAGCCATATCGTCCTGAACAACATCAAGCAATCGCTCGGCTTCCGTCGCGCCGAAGCGGTAGCCGAAGTACGTGCGCTCGGCGACGTGAGCCTGTCCACGTTCCTGGAGGAAACCGGCCGTGAGTTGGAGGACCTGTACCAGGGCGACCGCGGTGGCTGGGCCCGGCTGCGCCGCGAAGCCGGCTACGACCTCCGCCCTGTCTCCGATGAGGAGGACGACAAGAAGCTCGGCCGTGCGATCGGACGGCTGCTTCACGTCGATGACCTGGAACGGTTGGACTTTCTCCGCGAGGTGCTCGGCGCCGAACGTCCACCGACACGGGACTCTGCCGATCTGCGCCGGACGCGGTTGCTGGCGATGCTGCACTCTTCACTCGACAGCGGCAGACCGTTGAGCGTGCTCGAGGAGAATCTCGCGAGGCTCTGGCGCAACCATGCGCGCCGCGACGAACTTCTTGCGATCACGGAGGTCTTGCGTGGTCGGATCCATCGACTCAATCCCAAGGTGGCGGAGGTCGAGCACCTGCCGCTGCACCTCCACGCCCGATACAGCAAGGACGAGTTGCTGGCGGTCTTTGGCGTCGACAAGCCTCGGTCCTGGGTGCAGGGGATCCGCTGGGTGAAGCAGGAACAAGCAGACCTGTTCTTGGTGACCATGAACAAGACTGCAAAAGGCTTCAAGCCCTCAACGATGTACAACGACCGTGCGATTTCGCCGACGCTCTTTCAGTGGGAGTCACAGAGCGACACTCGCGAGGCTTCTCGCGACGGCCAGCGCTACATCCATCATGTGGAGCGCGGCTCAACGGTGCACCTCTTCATCCGCGAGACCAAGGTCGGTGCGCCCCCCTACCTGTATGCGGGACCGATGACCTATCGCGATCATGAAAGCGAACGGCCGATGCGTATCCGATGGGACCTGTCACACCCGCTACCAGCCGACGTTTTCCACTACGCAAAGGTCAACACTGGTTGATTCCTGCGGCAGCGGCGAGTATTTCTTGCGAAGTCGAGCGTCGGAAGGGTGCAGTGCCTCCGACCCTGTTGATCTCGTTCACGCCACGCTGCTCTATCGGTAACTCGCTGCCGCCGCGGTGGCTGCTCTGCAAGCATCCCCTTGGGAGGAATGGGGGATCTGATGACGATTTACATCCGTATGACCGGCGAGAGTGCGGAAGACGAGCTCCGATCGCTGCACGACTGGCTTCTGGATGAGCCAGACGTACGTCGAAATGCCGAAGTAACGCTACGTTCCAGCACGGCAAGGCCCGGCGAGATGGGCGGTGTGCTCGATGCCATCCAGGTCGTCATTGACGATGGGGTCGCCCTGTCCGGCCTGGTGATCTCGTACCTGACGTGGCGTGGAACGCGGAGCAAAAAGAACACGGTCACCATCGAGCGTGGCGACACCAAGGTCACGCTCACGGACACGACCGCCGAGACAGCTGAGAGCATCGTCAAAGCGCTGGAGTCCGAGACGCCGTGAGTCTGCCTGAGGGGCAGGGATCACGCGCCGTGCTCATTGGCACGGGCGCCTACGACGTCATGCCACAACTGCCGGCTGTGTACAACAACCTGCTGGCACTGAAAGAAGCACTGTGTCTGCCAGCGGTCTGGGGGCTTCCCCCTCAGCACTGCCAGGTCGTTCAGGATCCTCGAACGCAACGGGAGATGATCGATCCGGTCCGGCAAGCCGCCGAGGAGGCGCGCAAGGTCCTACTCGTCTACTTCGCAGGCCATGGCGTGCGAGCCCTTGGGGGTGAGCTCTTTCTCGGCTTGCCCGAAACCGTTGAGGAACCAAGCAGCAGCTTCTACACAGCCGTGCCCTACGAGTACCTCCGGAACGTGCTGCGCGGCAGCCGGGCCCAGTACAGGATCGTCATCCTGGACTGCTGCTTTAGCGGCCAGGCGATCGGCACCATGGGCGGGAGCGACGTCGCGTCTCAGACGGAGATCGAGGGCACGTTCATCATGGCCTCGGCCCCGCCCAATAGCCGTTCACTCGCTCCAGAAGGTGCGAGGTTCACCTCGTTCAGCCACGAACTCATCGAGATCCTGCAACACGGCATCGCCGACGCCGACCGTCTGCTCTCGCTCGACACCGTGGTCAACCACATCAAGGGAGAGATGCGGGCCAAGGCCCTGCCGTTGCCGTGGTCGCAGGATCGTAATGATGCGGGGAGGCTGACTCTCTTCCGGAACCGCGCCTTCGCCACCTCTTCCGCACCTCCCGGGTACGGGGAGATCCCGGGGATCGGAGAGGGCGAACTTTTCGCCAATCGCCGGGCGCTTCACGACGCACGAGTCCACCGACCGCTCCAGGCCGGAATCTGCGGCACCCACCATGCAGGGGGCGCCGAATCCATCGTGGTCTCCGGTGGTTATCCAGACGACGAAGACTACGGTGACGTCATCATCTACACAGGCCACGGTGGTCAGGACCCCAATACGCACCGCCAGGTCAAGGACCAGGAGCCGGCCGATCCTGGCAACGCGGCTCTCCTGGCGAGTATCACCACCCGCAACCCCGTCCGGGTCATCCGCGGCGAGGGCGGCGACCCCAGGCATTCCCCCGAGGCCGGCTTTAGCTACGACGGGCTTTACACAGTGGAGGAGTACTGGACCGCGGTTGGCGTTGACGGCTACAAGGTCATTCGGTTCCGGCTCGAGAAGCTGAACGAGAAGACGCCCCCTGTCGTCCCCACCGACGTACTCGACGACCGTCCCGGGATCGACATCTATCGATGGGAACGCGTCGCGAGGGGGATCTATCTCGACCGGCGGATTGCCGACAAGGTCAAACAGGCGCACGACTATGAGTGCCAGGTCTGTGGGCTAGCGCTGCAAACGCCGGCGGGTCATCGCTTCGCGGAGATCGTTCATCCCAAGAGCTTGGCGGTCCCCCACCGAGGGCCGGACGTGCCGGAGAACATCCTCTGCGTGTGCCCCACCCACCGTGTGCAGCTCGAACTCGGCACCATCACGATCGATGACCAGCTGCGCATCATCAACGAGGTCACCGGGCTGCCTGACGGGGAGCTGCGTACGTCCAGCAAGCATCGTGTGGGCAGGGAGTATCTCCGTTATCACCGCGACCTGTACCACCAGGCCATCTCCTCGGACGCCCTCGAGCGCTGATCACCAACTGTGGAACCTGGGCTCTTGTTGACTGGGTGCCAATAAGGGCGGGAGGATGGTTGGGAGGCCCCCTGGGAGGTTGGTGTGGAGCTGGCGCTTCGGGAGCGGGAGACGTTGCGGGAGCTGGCGGCGGAGCCGTTGGTGGGGTTGGGGGCCGGGCGGGCGCTTCTCATGCAGCTCGCGCATCCGAAGGTGGCCCAGGGGGTGGCGGAGCACAGTGACTTCGCGGGGCGGCCGCTGGCGAGGTTGTTCGGGACGTTGGACTTCCTGCTGATCGTCACGTTCGGGACGGAGGAGGAGGTCGAACGGTTCTCGCGGCGGATCCGGGGGCTGCATCGGGGGTTGAAGGGCGAGGGCTACACGGGCGCGGATCCTGAGCTGCAGATGTGGGTCAACGCGACGCTCATCGATTCGGCTCTGTATGTGTATGAGCGGGTCATGCGGCCGGATGAGGATGAGGTCAACATCGCGGCCGAGTACTACCGGCAGGCTCGGATCGTCGGCGAGGTGCTGGATGTTCCGGAAGGGATGCAGCCCGCGGATCTGGAGGGGTTCCGGGCGTACGTGGATCGTATGGTCGAGGAGCTCGTGGTGACGGAGCAGGCTCGGGAGGTCGCTCGGGCGGTGCTCTGGCCGAAGAGGTTGCGGTGGCTGGGGCCGGGGCTGGCGATCTTCCGGTTGCTGACGGCCGCGATGTTGCCGGCGAGTTTGCGGGAGCAGTTCGGGCTGCCGTGGAGTCACGGCAGGCAGCGGGTCGCCGATCTCTTTCTGAGGACGGGGACGGATCTTTATCACGTGACGCCGCGGTGGTTGCGGCGGCCGCCGGAGCGGTTCCTGGTGTGGCTGGCCAAGCGGCGGGTGAACGCGACGATGCGGCATCGGAGGCGTTGATGCTGGGCGTTCACGTTGATCTGCCGTGGGCGTACGCGGTGGGGGCCGGGATCGCGCTGGCTGCGGCCCATCAGCTTCGGGGTGAGGTCGTGGGCGACGCGGTCGTCGGGCGGGCGGCGAGGGGGGTTGGCGCCAAGGCCGGGCGGCATTTTGTGCTGGCGATGGCCTTTGGTGTTTTCGTTTTCGTGCCCATGAGTTTGTGGGTGGCGTATCGGTTTCCTGAGTGGGCGACGATGCAGCGAGCGGATGAGGTCGATCTGGTGCGGGTGGGGGCGGCTGAGCTCGGGTTGATCGCTGCGGGGTTCGTGGTGACGCGGTGGCTGGTGGTGGGCGGACGGATGCGGTGGGCGGCGGTGCAGCCGATCACGGCGAGCCTGGCCATGGCCGTTCTGATGATCCATGGGTGGGACGGGGACGGGTGGCGGCGGATGTTGTCGACGGGGCGAACTGATTACGAGACGTTCCCGCAGGGGGTGGAGGCGGTCGCGGCGCAGGTGGTCGGGTTCGTGGGGTCGGAGTTGGGGGTGACGCTGATGGTGAGCGGGGCCGTGACGGTGGGGGCGCTGGGCGTTGTCATGGGGGTGCTGCACCAGTTCGGGCTGACGGACGCGGGGGCCGACGGGCCGGGGCTGATCCGGGCAGGGATCATCGGCGGGATCACGGTGGGCGGCGTGATGGCGGTGGGCGGGGTCATAAGCCTGCTGACGTGGGGTGTCGGATGGGTCGGGGCGATCGGGATGGTGCCGCTGTTGTGGCTGGCCGTGGCGGCGAAGGGTTCGTACGCGAGCCTGGTCGTGAACGATCTGGGGCTGCCGGGCGAACGGGAGGAGTGACCTTCGTACCGCCACGCGCCGCCGACCTTCGGACGCTCTGAGCACGCGCTTGGTCGACTTCCGGACGCGCTCCGCGGAGACCTTTTGCGTCATATGCAGGGCGGCGGTCCGCGCGATGACGCGATCCTGCTGCTGATCGAACGGGACCGGAAGCCTGCCCGCGAGCCCGGTGGCACTGGAGACACCAGCGACGACGTGCCGGTCCCGGGTCGGCTGGGCAGGGAAAGGCCGGCCGCACCGGTGGACGCCGGAGCGGCGCGGCGTCTGGGCGAACGGTTCGGGCGGCGGCGCAGGACGCGGCATACCGCGGCGCTCTGACCAGAGCTTTCGTCCTCGACCTGGAGAGGCGGCTGGGTCTAACCTGACCAACAGCCCGAGCCGCCCCGAAGCGAAGGATTCGTGATGAACAAGAGCGAACTGATCGAGGCAGTTGCGGCTCGTGCGGGGAGCGACTCCGCCGCGGCCCGCCGGCACGTGGACGCGCTGTTCGAGACCATCATGGCGAACGTGGCGTCCGGCGACCGGATCCTGGTGACGGGATTCGGCACGTTCGACAGCTTCGAACGTCCGGCCCGCCAGGCGCGCAACCCGCGCACGGGGCTGCCGATCGCGGTCGCGGCCGCTCAGGTGCCGCGGTTCCGGATCGGCCAGACCTTCAAGAACCGGGTCGCGAACGGGGGCGCGGCGGCGATCGTGGTCGAGGAGATCGCACCGGCGGTGGCCGAGGAGCCGGTGGCGAACGGGCGGAAGGCCAAGAAGGGCGGCGGCGGCAAGGCCAAGAAGGCCGAGACCCCCAAGAAGGTCGAGGCCGCCAAGCAGGCCGACGCACCCAAGCAGGCCGACGCGCCCAAGAAGGTCGAGGCGGCCAAGAAGCCGAAGAAGGCCAAGGTCACCGAGGCCAAGAAGGCACCCGCCAAGAAGGGCAAGGGCGGCGGCGCCAAGGGCGGCAAGGGCAAGAAGGCCGCCAAGGTCTAGCTCTTCTTTCTCGGCGGCCTGCGGTGAAGTCTGCCTCGAGCAGGGCGGCCCGCCAGCAGCGACGCGGACGGGGTCGTGGGCGTGGACCTTCCACACTCGGCCCGTTCTCCACGTTCGGCGAACGCCCGCTGCTGGCGGCGGATCAAGCTCGGCAGGTCGACCGCATCCAGGCCGAACGGCTCATGCTCGACGCGGCCGTGCGTTCCGTGGTGGACGCGGCTCAGCGGACCGTCGCGCTCGATCACCGCGCCCACCGGCGGCAGCTCGCGGACGGCGCGGACCGGGGTGTCGTACGCGGCGAGCAGGTCGTCGTCCGGAGTGTTCATGCGAGGCCCCTCTCGAGGCCGGTGACCAGAGCTTCGAGGGCGTTCTCGTACGCGTGCTCGGGCGGCGTCGTGTAGCCGACGACCACGCCGAGCGGCGCGTCTTCGGGACGATGGTAGAACGTGGCGAGCCCTTCGACCGTGACGCCCATCCGGGTGGCGTGCGCCAGCAGCCGCGACTGGGTGACATCGGCGCCCGGGAACTCCAGCACGGCGTGGAGGCCGGCCGCGATGCCCGACAGGCGAACGTCCGGGAGGCGCCGGGCGACCTCCTCGCCGAGCCGGTCGCGGCGGCGCCGGTAGCGGATGCGGCAGCGGCGGAGGTGCCGGTCGAGCTCGCCGGACGCGATGAGGCGGGCGAGGACGAGCTGGTCGATGACGCTGACGTGCCCGTCGTCCCAGCGCATGGTGTCGCGGATCGCCGGAACGAGCCCGGCCGGGACGGCGAGCCACGCGATGCGCAGGCCGGGCGCGATGGTCTTGCTGACCGTCCCGGCGTACACGACCTGGTCGGGCGCCATGCCCTGGAGGGCCCCGACCGGCTGCCGGTCATAGCGGAACTCGCCGTCGTAGTCGTCCTCGATCACCAGGCCGCCCGTACGGCAGGCCCAGTCGACGAGCCGCGTCCGCCGGTCGGGACTGAGCGTGACGCCGAGCGGATACTGGTGGGCAGGGGTCACGACGACACCGGACGCGGGGCCGTCCTCGAGCGCGCCGACCACCAGCCCGCCGCCGTCCACAGGGATGTACCGGACGGCCAGGCCCGTCTCCTCGGCCAGCGGCGGGTACTCGGGCAGGAAGGGCTCCTCGAACGCGATCACCGGATCGGCGGCGTGCCGTGCCAGCGTCCGGCTCAGCAACTGGAGGGCATGGCCGTACCCCGCGCACACGATGATCTGGTCGGCGGTGGTGACCACTCCCCTGGCCCGTCCGAGGTAACCGGCGAGCTCCGCGCGCAACTCGACGCTGCCGGCGGAGTCCCCGTACCCGAACGCGGCGTTCGGGGCGGTCTGCAGGACATGCCGGGTGGCGGCCAGCCATTCACGACGCGGGAAGGTGGCCAGGTCAGGCATCCCCGGCCGCATGTCCACCCCCGCAACAGCCGGATCACCCGGCACCCCAGCCCGACCGACCCCGCCCGTCGATGAACCGCCAGGCAGGTCGGGGGCGCCTGCCCGTGCGGGGCCGGCCGCACGTTCGGGCGCGTTCACCTGCGCGGTGTCCTCGGGTGTCGCCGGGGCACCGGGTGTCGCGGAGTGCCCGGCGCTTGCGGGACCGGTGGCGGGGCGGCGGAGGGCAGTGGCCGGGGTGGGGCGGGCGGCCACCTGAATGCCGGAACGGGGGTAGGAGCGCAGGTAGCCCTCGGCCACCAGCTGGTCGTACGCCTGGGTGACCGTGCCGCGGGCGATGCCCAGTTCTCGGGCGAGGGCGCGTGAGGAGGGGAGCTTGGTGCCGGGCGACAGGCGGCCCTGACGTACGGCGTCGCGCAGTGCCTCTTCCAGTCCGGCGCGGACGCCACGTCGCCGGTCCAGTTCGGGCAGGTGCAGGTCCAGACCTGATCTGGACCACTCACGTGCCATGGTTCTGGACTATAACGGCGGGCCAGATCCTTCGTACGTTCGCCGCATGAGGCACATCGCAGCCGCAATCGGCCAGACCATCCACCACCGGCCCGCCGCCCAGACCGACCGGCGTCGCCGCCAACGCCGCCGCGCCCGCAAGATGAAGCCCCGCACACCAGCCTGATCCGGCCCCGGGTGGCTCAGCGGGGTTCAGCAGGTTGAGTGGAGGAGGGCTCCGACGGGTTCACCTGCGGCGGCCAGGCGGTTGTAGAGGTCCACGGCGGCGGTGGTCTCCTCTACGTGCACTCGGACGCCGGCGGCTTCCAGCATCGCCAAGGCTTCCGGCGTCGTCTCCAGGCGGAGTTCCATGCCGCGGCTCAGGACGACGACCACGGCGCCGTGGTCGAGGAGTTCTCGCACGTCGGCGGGCTGAATGCCCGGGGAGTGCCGGGTCCCGGTCTCGGACCAGTCCCAGGCCCGGGCGCCGCCCGGGAAGAGCTTGAGGTCCTTGCCGGTCTCGGCCCCGCCGGGGGTCTCGATCTCCAACCTCCCCCAGGACACATGGCTGACTCGCGGCGAACGTTCGACCACGGGAACACCTCCGACCTCAGCGTCAACAGTTGAAAAGTTGATGATCAAGATTGACTGTTCGCCGTTCAAGATTCACTCTGGGCTCAGCCGACCGGTTGGCTGTCCTGTCCCTCCTCGTTTCCCCCAGACCACCCCCGCATCACTGGAGACCGGATGCTGCCGCGGCGGATCGCCCGCGTGCTGGCCGCCGTGTCGACCATCGGTGTACTCGTCGGCGTGCCTCTGCACGCCGACGCGTCCCGGGCGGTCGGCTCGGCTGTGCGCACAGCGCAAGGCAAGACCATTCCAGCCCCCAAGGACTACTTCGGCTTCGCAATGGGCACGACCGGCAGGCTCGCCGGTTTCGACAAGATCAAGCAGTACTTCCGGCTGATCGGCGATCGGTCGGACCGGGTCACCTATCAGGTCGCCGACAAGACGACGCTGGGCAACGACTACCCCGTCCTGTTCGTGAGCTCACCCGGCAATCTACGCAATCTCGACCAGATCGTCCGGGACAACCAGCGGCTCGCCGACCCGCGCGGGATCTCCGACCAGGAGGCGCGGCGGCTGGCGCACCGGAGCAAGCCGGTCTACCTGATCGAGGGCACGCTGCACTCGACCGAGGTCGGCAACACGCAGGCGCTCGTCGACATCGTGCACAGGTTCGCGACCGAGGACTCCGACTACACCGACGACGTGCTCGACAACGCCGTCCTGATGGTCATCCCGTCCGGCAACCCCGACGGCCAGCACCTGGTGGTCGACCACTTCAACAAGACGGCCGGCACCGCGTACAACCGCGTCTACCCCGACCTCTACCACCGCTACATCGGACACGACAACAACCGCGACTGGTTCATGTTCACGCAGCGCGAGACGCGGACGCGCGTACGCCTGGAGCAGACGTACCGGCCGGTCGCCGGGCACTACATGCACCAGGCGGGCGCGACCTCGCCGCGGATCTGGACGCCGCCGTACGACGAGCCGCTCGGCACCGGCGTCGACCCGATCACGCTGGCGTCGGCGACGGAGCAGGGCGCGCACGCCGCGAAGGCCCTGACCGCCGACGGCAAGAAGGGCGTGCAGACCGACGACGCGTACGGGATCTTCTGGAACGCCGACGTCATGGGCTACTCGACGTTCCTCGGCACCTCGCTCTTCCTGACCGAGATCGCCGCGGCACGCGACCTCGCCTACCCGTACACCAGCGCCGACGGCAAGCCGCTCGGCTCGCAGAACCGGTCGCAGCGCCTGCTCCAGCCGTACGACCAGAACACCTGGACGCTGGAGCAGATCGTGGCGTACGCCAAGACGGCGGCGTACGCGGGCATCGAGAACGTCGCCAAGAACGGCGAGACGTGGCTGTTCAACAACCTCTACCAGGTGGCGCGCAACGGGGTGAACCTGACGGACGTGCTGCCGGGCACGCCGTACGCCTACGTCGTGCCGGCCGGCCAGCGCGACCCGTTCGCGGTGCTGGAGATGTTGCGGCTGTTCGAGTTCGGCCGGGTCGAGATCGAGCAGGCGCGGACGGCGTTCACGGCGGGCGGCAAGAGTTACCCGGCGGGCTCGTACGTGCTGCGGACGCGGCAGCCGCTGGGCCGCTGGATCGACCAGCTGCTCAAGGTCGACAAGTATCCGGAGCAGGCCGCGCGCAAGTGCGCCGACTGCCCGCTGATCATGCCGTACAGCGAGACGACCGACAACGTCGGACTGCTGCTCGGCGTGGACGTCGAGCCGGTGGAGAAGGCGTTCACCGCGCAGTTGCAGCGGGTGCCGAAGGTCGTCCCGCAGCCGGTGCGGATGCCGAACGCGCCGGGCGCGCGCGGCGCCTACCTGGTCGCGCCCGACTCGTACGGCGTCGCGCACGTGCTTTCGCGGCTGCAGAAGGCGAACGTGCCGACGCTCCGGGCGGCCGAGTCCTTCGAGGCGGCGGGACGGACGTTCGCGCCCGGCACGGTGGTCGTGCCGCCGTCGTCCGCCGCGCGCCAGACGTTGCAGGAGGTCTCGGCCTCGACCGGGCTCCAGGTGTACGGCACGGACACGGTGCCCGTGGTGGACGGGTTCCGGCTCAAGGCCGGCACGCGGGTCGGGCTGATCCGCGGCGCCAACAACATGCCCGGTGGCTGGATGACGTGGATGCTCGACCAGTACGGGATCAACTACAAGGTGGTGAGCGCCGACGACTACGGTGACCTGGCCGGGAAGTACGACACGATCGTTCTCTCGGACGGCGTCTCCAAGAACACGATCGTCACCGGCCTCGACCCGGCCAAGAATCCGCCGGAGTTCGCGTGGGCGCGCGGCGTCGGCGAGGAGGGCTGGTCGAAGCTCGGCGACTTCGTCTCCGGCGGCGGCAACCTCGTCGCGATCGGCAGCGCCTCGCAGACGGCGCGCGACCTGCTCGACCTGCCGATCGAGAACGCGGCTCCGTCGTCGGTGAACGCGCCGGGCGCCCTGCTGCGCGCCACGTACCGGCCGGACGTGCCGGCCGCGTGGGGCATGCCGAAGAGCTGGCCGGTCTGGTTCAACCGGGACGCCGCGTACCGCGTCACGGGCGGCGACGCCGAGATCGCCTCCACCTACCCGGAGGACGGCGACCTCCTCGCCAGCGGTTACGCCGCCGGCACCGCGGCGCTCGGCGGCCTCGCCAACGTCGCCTCGTTCAAGGTCGGCAAGGGCCACGCCACCGTCGCCGGGAGCGAGATCACGTTCCGTTCCTGGCCGCGGGCCACCTGGCCGATCGTCATCAACTCGATCTACCACGGCCCCTCGACGGCGGCGACCACCGGTCGCTGACCCGCTCACCACGCCGATCGTCCCGGGGGCCGCGCGGCCCCCGGGACGATCTACAACTGGACTCGGCGTCCAATTGTGATGGGCGCCACATACATGCAGGCTTGATTGCTTGTATGTGCCTTCGTAGCGTCGGGGTACCGGCACGGACCTCGATGGAGGGCCCATGAGCAAGCCCGTTTCCCGCCCCCGCCCCCGCCCCCGGCCCGCGATCCCGCCGCGCGACGTACGCACCCGCCGGATCAGGTTCGAGTACCCGCCCGAGAAGCTCCCGCGCCACTACCTCGGCGGCGACCTGGTGATGAGCCACATCGTGAGCGTGCTCTCCGCGCTCTTCCCCGAAGGGGAGGACTACTTCGTCCGCACCGTCGCCAACTACCGCGACCGCATCGACGACCCCGAGCTCAAGAAGCAGGTCGCCGGGTTCATCGGGCAGGAGGTGACGCACGGGCGCGAGCACCGGCAGTTCAACGAACGGCTCGCCTCGTACGGCTACCCGACGCGCGCCATCGACCGGCTGACCAAGTACGGGCTCGGCTTCAACCAGCGTTTCCTGCCCAGGAGCCACCAGCTCGCCGTCACCGCGGCGCTCGAGCACTACACCGCCACGCTCGCCGAGGTCCTCCTCAAGGACCCCGAGGCGCAGGCGATGTTCGACGTCGACGAGGTTCGCGCGATGTTCCAGTGGCACGCGCTGGAGGAGAACGAGCACAAGTCCGTCGCGTTCGACGTCTACCAGACCGTCAGCGGCGACCACCGCGTCCGCACCTGGGTCATGCACACCTCCACCGTCGGGCTCCTCGGCGCGGTCATCCTCGGCACGCTCCTCTCCCTCGCCCTCGACCGTTCCGCCTACAACCCGCTCCGCCTCGTCCCGAGCCTGGCCAGGCTGCGCCACTCGCCGTGGCTGCGGCGCGAGGTCGTCGCGCACATCCGCGACTACAACCGGCGCGGCTTCCACCCCGACGACCACGACACCACGGCCCTGATCGCCGAGTGGAAGACCCGCCTCTTCGGCGCCGACGGCCACCTGGCCGACCGCATGAAAGGCGACCAGCCGAAGGGCGACCGGACGCAGGACGCCGGCGGCACGGGCGCGGCGGCGACGGCCTGAACCGAACGGGGACGGGCGTTGGGAATATGTACGGGTGGTCACACTGGCATCATCGGCGACATGACCTTGGATGCCGCCGCGGCCCGGGCGATGGACCATGTGGAGGATCACGTCCGCGCCTTCTTCGAAGGCCACCCCGCGGTTCTCGCCGACTACGACCTGGGCGACGGGAGCCGCGGCACCGTACCCGCCCTCCGCGTCATCGAGGTCGCCCCCGGCCCGCGGCTCGGCATCTGGACGTACGCGACCGTGGGCGCCTCGCTGCGCGCCGACGCCCACGGCCGGCGGCGCGAGTTCGTCCTGACCGCCGCCGCCCGCGACCCGCGGTTCCCCGACCTGCTGGCGATGGCGGCCTTCTACCACTGCGGGCCCGCGCCCCGCCCGCTCGACGTGGGGCACAGCGTCCCGCTCGGCGAGCCGTGGCTGCTCGGCTCGACCTGCGACCACTTCCTGGTCAGCCTGCCCTACCTGCACGGCCCCGCCCTGGAGCAGTGCACGCTGCCGGACGGCCACCAGGCACGCTTCCTGTGGCTGCTCCCCGTCACGCCCTCGGAGATCGCCTTCCGCCGGACGCACGGCACCGAGGCCCTGGAACAGCTCTTCGACCAGGCGAGGATCGACCCCGTCGACCCCCACCGCCCCGCCGTCGTCTAAGAACCGGCGCGACCCGGGGGCATGATCAGGGACGCCGGTGCCGCAACCCGGCCAGCGAGTCGACGTACTTGAGCATCAGGCGGGCGAACTCCAGCCGCTCCCCCTCCGGCCAGTCCGCGGTGATGTACTCGAACGCCGACCGCTGATGACGGCGGAACCGTTCCATCAGCGCCTCACCCTCCGCGCTCAACCGCAGAACGCTGCGCCGCCCGTCCTCCTGCGACGCGGCCCGGACCAGGTAGCCGGCCTTGATGTTGTCGCTGACCATGCGGCTGGCCACCGACGGATCGACGCCGAGGAGCCCCGCCACCCCGCCCACGGTGATCTCCCGGTCCGAGTCGCGCGCGTGCTCCAGCACCAGGTTGAGCACCAGGGTCCGGCTCAGGTCCTTGGCCGAGAACGGCTCCTCGACCTCCAGCAACGCCGTCCGGCGGAGCTTGGAGAACGCCGGGCCCACCGCGTCCAGCAACTCGTCCTTGGTCACGTTCCCCACCCTATACATGTGTTGACGCGAACATACATGCATGTGAGCATGCATATATGAAGCCCCTCGGCTACTGGCTCAACCGCACCGACCAGGCCCTCACCGCCCACATGGACCGGACGCTCGCCGAGTTCGGCCTCACCCGCGTCGCCTGGCAGATGCTCAACGTCATCAAATCCGGCGCCGACTTCTCCGAGCTCCAGGCCAACGCCGACGCCACCACCCTCGGCACCACGTTCGACACCCTGGTCGCCGACGGCTGGACCACCCGCGAGCCGACCCTCACCCCCGAAGGCCGCGCCCGCCTCACCGACGTCGCCGAACGCATCGCCACGTTCCGCGAACGTTCCATGGCCGGCATCTCCCCCGACGACTACCGCACCACCATCGGCGTCCTCGAACGCATCACCGCCAACCTCGACCGCTGACCCACGCTCACCTGTACCAATGAGTACGGGTGTAGGCCGCGAACCCCATGGACTCGTAGAGCCGCCTGGGAACGGGATAGGCGTCGTCCCCCCGGCAGTAGACGACCGCCCGGCGCCCTCCGGCCTTGGCGAACGCGTGCAGCACGGCCGTGCACACGGTGCGCGCCAGCCCCAGCCGCCTGAACTCCGGCCGAGTCCCGACCGGCTCGAACTCCCCCACCCCGTTGACCTCGTCGAACCACCCCTGGCAGTAGGCCGCGACACCCCCGTCCGGAGCCACCACGACGAGATCGAACTCAGGCCGGTAAGGCCACGTCCCCCTCATCCGAACGTGGCGCTCCACGGTGACCCACTCCGACCCGAACGCGGCCCGATGAGCCGCCGCCCGCCCCGCGAAGTCACCCGCGCCCTCCTGCTCGCGGATCACGAACCCGTCCGGCAGCCCGGGCAGGTCCGGCAGCCGCCGCAACGACCGGCTCATCGCGAGCATGAACGCCCCGTCCGGGACACGCGCACACCCCCGCCGCTCCAACGCCGCCGCCACCCACGTCTCCGTCCCGGCAAGCTCGACGCTCAATCTTCCGGAGGCCGTCTCCCCAGCCCAGTCGAGCACCTCGTCGACAAGCTCCGGACGTCCCGGATCGACCTGGAGCATGAGCTCCCCCGGCAGTTGCACCCACCCCCAGGCCAACGTCTGACCCTCACAAGTCCAGACTGCCGTCGGGTGCTCCCCAGCGAGACACCAGTTCCACGCAAGGTCGCCGACATGCCGATACCCGGTCACCGGAAACACCCGCTCGGCCAGCTCCTGCATAGCGCGCAGCCCCGCAACCCCGGCGTCCTCAAAACGTCGCACACCGCCACCCTCCCCAACCACCCACAAACCAGCAACACCATTCCTCCAAGCCCCACCGCACCCTCTGTGCCCCGCGTCAAGAATTTGGCTCAGAAACCCGGGTCTGGATGTTGGGAGTGCCGGCTCGCGCGGGTGTAGATCTCGACCGGCCCGTGGCGCCACCGAGGCTCTGGTGGGGCCAGGCATGGTTGAAATCAGCCAGTAGGCCTCGGCCTCGCGGACCAGGGCAGGCAGGTCGTCGATCTCGATCCGATACAGGCGTTCGTACCTCAGCGACCCGAACGCACACTCCCGGACCGTTCTGGTCGGGTGAGCGGCGCCAGATGCGCACATGCACGAACTCGGCCCGGCCCGCGATGAACCAGACGAACGCGGCCCCCTTGAGCGCGAGCCCGTTACCGGCAACCAACTTGATCTTGGTCACCTCACCCGTCACCGGGTCGGTCAGCGCCTCCTGAAGGGGGCAGCCCGTCACTGGGCCAGCCATGGCCTCCTGAAGGGGCCACCCACCAGCCGTCCGGTTTCGGCGATCGCCAATTGCACTGCGGCGACGGCGACGGTGCAGGTCAGTGAGATACGCCAGCCGTGCCCGTTCTTGGTGAAGTAGTCGGCAACCCCGCTATCGGCCAGGTCTCACCCGCCGTGGTCTCGTACTCGCTGAAGCCCTGCTGTCACCGGCCGTCCCCGGGCGAGCCCGGCTTCGACGCCTCGGTCGTCGACGTCGTCATCCCCGTCGAGGACGACGACAGCCCGGCAACGGCCCGGCACTGCACAAGGTCAGCGGCATCCCGGCCGGTCCCTCCAGCGGCACCTCCCTGCGGGCCGCCCTGCGGCTGGCCGCCGAGCGCGGGGACGGCACAATCGTCTCCCGGTTCGGACCGTAGGGCGGATCGGCGAACGGGGGCTTGCGCCCTTTGGACGAGCTGGCGACGTTCGCCCTGGTAGCCGAAACGGTTGGAGCAAACCGCAACGACACATCGCCCGCTCCAGACTGGAAGCCGACACTCCGATCCCGTCCGCCCGCATGAGCCAGTGGAGCTTCCGGTGGCCCCAGGCCAGCCATACGCAGCCTCACTTGGCCACCACCGGCTCGAACTCATCGGCCATCAGCGCCGACCATGGGCCCCTTCGCCGAGTCCCAGCGCGGAGCTTGGCGAGCTTACGAGTGTAGGTACAGCGCGGGACTCCGATAGGGCGCAGAACCTCAACACCGGCATCGCCGCGTCTTTGGCAAATCACCTCAAGGCCGCGAGGGCCAGGCGCCCTCAGCCAACGTCGTCCATACCCGCAACTGCACATGCGCCTCACTGAGATGTCATCTCATTTGGGTGCGGTTCTTTTTGAAGGACCTGGATGAGCTGGGGTTGTGAGCGTTCGGTCGCTGTGGGTGGGTTCGTCTTTTACCGTTCGGGGTGGAGGCGACCACGATGGGTTCACTGTTTGATGAGCTGGCGCGGCGGGAGGCTGTGGTCCGGCAGCGGATCGAGGAGATCTCCGAACAGATCGCCGAGTTGGCCGGCCTGCTGGAGGCCGAGGAGGACTGGTTGTCACGGCTGGCCATCACCTGGGAGACCGTGCGAGAGGTGGTGGTGAGGCGGTTGGAACGGTCGAGGATCTGGTGGTTGAGTCCGGCCCTGCCGGTTCGGGTGTGGCGGCGACCTCGCCGATCGGGGTTTTGACGGTGCCGCCGTGGCGGCCGGGCGTGACGGCGTCGGAGTTGCCGACCGCATATCAGCACGCGGTGGAGATCCTGGCCGATGCTGCCGCGCCGATGCGGGCCGGGCAGATCGCGGCCGCGATGGGGCTGGAGGACTCGGCGGCCAAGCGGGAGGCGCTGCGGTCCAAGCTGAAGCGACTGGTCGAACGCGGCTGGGCGACCGAGAACGAGCCGGGGCTGTTGGCTTTGACCGGCTCGGCGGCGCGCGAGCTAGGCGCCGGGCCCAGTGGTGGGTCGGGCGGTGGGCAGGACGGCATTGCCTCGTCACGGGCTAGGTGATTGCGGCGGGCTCTTCCCCGGGTGCAGGTTCGATGGCAACCACACCTTGGAGAACCGACCGCGCCGGGAAGAAGAGCCCGCGAGGGGAAAACTACGTCGCCGGGGCCGATGTTGACGCCTTTGCGGCCGCGAGGAACACCTTCAACTGTCTGGTCGGACAGCTCACCGATTCCAAGACTCTGTCCTTGGGTCACGATCGGCTCGAGGATCTGCTGCTCGAACGGGGGCGAGAGCTGCAACGGCTGTTGCTGCAGGCGCACCTGGACCTGCGGGCGATGCGTGAACGCCAGGCCGCCGAGCACCTTCGCGGCACCGGCGCCGGGATCATCGGGCCCGACGGGGTGCAACGGCGCCGACTGGAGGCCGGGCATCATCGGCCGCTGGCCACGGTGTTCGGGACGGTGACCGTCACCCGCTGTGCCTGGCGCGCCGCCGGAACCGGGTATCTGCATCCGGCCGACGAGGCGTTGTCGCTGCCGGCCGGGCGGCACTCCCACGGGCTGGGGCGCCTGGCGGCGCTGGAGGCGGTGCGTGGTTCGTTCGACAACGCGCTGGAGGCGATCGGTGCCCGCTGCGGGAAAGGTGGTGGGCAAACGGCAACTTCTGGAGCTGGTGCGGCGGGCGGCGGTCGATATCGACACCTTCAACGCCTCGGTCATGCCGATGCCGCGCACCGCCGACGAACTACTGGTCCTCAGCACCGACGCCAGAGGGGTCGTGAAAAGGGATCGTGATGCGGCCCGAGGCGTTGCGCCCGGCTACCGCCAGGGCCGCCGCCCGCGCCGAGCGCACCTTCCGCACCCGCCTGGCCGCCGGCGAGAAACCCGCCCGAAAACGCATGGCCACCCTCGCAGTGGTCTACGACGCGGTCCCGGCACCCCGCCGCCCGCATGACGTGATCGCCGTTCCCGGCGGACGGCACGGGGCCAGACGGCCGCGGCCTGGGCCGCGGGCGAGGAGGAAGTGGTTGCGCGGTTCGGTGATCGCCGAACCGGACCAGGTGATCGCCCGCGCCTTCGACCACGCCCAATCGCGCGATCCCACCTACGCCCGGACCTGGGTCGTGCTGGTCGACGGCGCCAGGCACCAGCTTGATCTGATCCGGGCCGAGGCCGCCCGGCGGAAGGCACCGATCCACATCATTCTGGATTTCGTTCATGTGATCGAAAAGCTCTGGGCGGCGGCCTGGGACCTGCACCGCCCGGGCGACAACTGGTTGTTGGGGTGGGTCAGGCTGCGAGATGGTGATTATCCCAGGGGTTGTCACCGTCGCTTGGGTCGGGTGTTCGTCCGGTGGGCCATCTGCCGCGTCTGGATCGTGTGATCCCGTCGGGTGGTAGCGCCCGGTAGTCGTAGCGTCCGTGCTGGTCTTTGGTGATCTGTATCTGGTCGGGGTGGGTGTGTTTCCAGCGGTTATGCCAGCCGCAGCACAGCGCGAGTTTGTCGATATCGGTCGGGCTGTTTCCCAGCGCCCACCCGTCAACATGGTCGACTTCGCACAGGAAGCCCGGCACCTCACACCCACGCACCGCGCAGGTGTCGTATGGGGTTTCCAGGACGCGGCGTTGGCCTGGGCTGGCGATGCGGGTGGTGTGCCCCAGGTAGAGCGGCACGTTGCCGGGACCGAGCAGCAGCGGTGAGACTCCGGCGGTGAGCGCCAGGCGCCGTACCTGCTCGGCCGGGATGGGGGTGCCGTCCCGTAGCCAGCCGGGCGCGTCCTCGCCCATGAGGGTTTCGAGGTTGGCGATGACGGTGACGCGGGTGTCTTTGTGGCCGTGTGACAGCACGGTGGTCAACGCGGCTGCCGTCCGCTCGCCCAGGTCACGCCGGTCGTCGCTGCCTGCTGGTTTGGTCAGCGGGCCGAGGGTGCCGTCCAGGATCGCGGCGTCTTCGGGATTGAGCCACCCGTTCACATACGACCCACCATCCAACGACCGGCTCAACGTCAGCCACGACCGTTCATAGCCGCGCTGAACGTCTTCGGGGGCTTTCTCGGTGCCGTTCTGCTCGGCCACCAGATCGTGGATCTTGCGGCCGAGCCGGGCGACCTTGCCCGCCGACAAGCCGTCGTTGGCGGCGTTCAACAGAATGTCCTCGGCCGCCGCGCAGTCCTCATCGTTCAACCGCTGCACGGCGTCGGCAACCGTAGCCGCGTAACCGAGCGACAGGTCACCGGCAGCCAGGTCCTTGCCCACCCGCTCCAAACGCGGCAACTGCCGGGCCAGGGTGACGCGTTCCTTGGCACGGCCTTCCCGCATCCCCAGACGGCAGCGCAGCCACGCCTGGGTGGACGGCAGCCCCCAGTGCTTCATTTCGCCGGTGCGGTCCACTACTGCGATCATCGCGGCCAATGCGGATTCGCCTTGGTCGAACGCACGCGCCAGGCCTTCGGCCAGCTCCATGCAAGCGGCGCCGGAGTCGGGGGCGGGACGTTGAGTGAGTTGGGTGGCGATCGCGGCTACCGCTTCCACCAATTCCGCGGTGGAGGCGGTCTCTAGATCCGCGACGATCGAATGCATGTCTTGATTGTATCGATGGTCACGGATTGCAATTATCTGATTACGGACATTTCGGATGGCCGCAGGTGGCCAACAATTCACCGGGGCGGAAACAGGTCGCGGCGGGCGGCACCGTTGGGTGGTTGATCAGGTCACGGCGGGCGGCACCGTTGGGTGTTGATCGTCCAACGGTCGTGCGTGACCCGGGACGGGTGAGCCGGAGTCTCGGGCGGTTGCTGCAGGTAAATGGCCGAGTGGGGCCGAACTGACACACCACGCACGCCCCTCCGCCGCTCCGCCGCTCCGCCCCTCCGCCCCTCCGCCCCTCCGAGGGTTTCTGTCACGTTGGCTGGGGTCACAGAAACCTTAGGGTGCGATTAGGCGGAGGCGGCGCTGCCGCCTGAGGTTGCGCCGACAACCCGCGCTTCGCGCGGCTCAAAGGTTCGAACATCAGCGATCAGCAGCACCCGCACAATGGCAGGAAAGCGAGACCGGCCGCCTACTTTCTTGTCGATGCCAAGTTTGAACAGAAGGCCGTATCTGCTCGCACTCGGGAGACAGGCGCTAGCCAAAGGGGTGACCGATGCCGCCATCCCCGAAGGGGCTAATGATCTAATCGAAGATGCGTTGATCCGCAGTGAAGCTCCAAGTCCCCAACACCCCACCCACTTTCTTGTCGCTGCCGCGTTTGAGCAGCAGACCGTGTCGCCTCACACCCGGGCAAGACGCACGAGCCATAGGGGTGACCGGTGCCGCAGGCGCGAAGCGCCCTGGTCTTGCCGGGCAACCGGCAGCACCGGCAGCACCTACGCAAGGTCATGCTCTGAGGTTCTCGATCTTCGGTAATTCTTGAGGCTATTGATGTGGTCCGAACTGAGCCCTCGATGGGGCCTGAAGCATCCTCCGAGCAGTACCCCTGTGGCTGGGCTCTGCTTCTCCGGAGCGGATGGGGATCTGGGGCTGAAGCCGCAACCACGGGCCGAGACGGGCGCGGGCGCGGCGCGGCGGGTGCAGTGCCCGGCGTAGGACCTGCTGGCGCAGGCGCTTTACACCTCGTCGGCGAGTGCGGCGCAGGCACGGCGCGGCAGCTCTGGTTGACGATCCAGTGAGCCTGGATGAGGCGCTGCCCCAGTTTTGGAGCGGACTGCGAGACCGGATAGGGCTGCCCGAGCGGAACGAGGGGCGTTGCTCTTCACGGGCTTGTTGCCGCTACGAACGACGGCGGGACACTGGCCGTGGCGGCGTCCTGAGCCTGGTCTCGTCTGGGAAAGACGGACCGAGCTTTGGCGAGTTCCTTCCCTGGCGAGACCGCCAGGCCGCGACCGCCAGGCCGAACAGCAGCACGTTGGCGTAGGTGAAGTGCAGGCCGCCGACGTCCACCTCTACAGCGCTCCCTTGGTGGAGGGGATGCCGTGCACCTTGGGGTCGAACGCCACCGCGTCGCGCAGCGCGCGGGCGAGCGCCTTGAACTGGCACTCGACGATGTCGTGCGCGTTGCGCCCGTACGGGACGTGGACGTGCAGGCAGATCTGCGCGTGGGAGACGAACGACTCGAAGATGTGCCGGGTCATCGCCTGGTGGGTGAGCGACCTGGCGACGAGCGTGCTCGGGAAACGCGCCGAGCCTGCACGCATAAGCAAAGCGAGCGGGTGGGCGCAACGAGCGGGTTGGCCGGGCGAGCGGGTTGGCGAGGCGAACAGGGTGACCGAGCCGAACAGGGTGACCGAGCCCAGCAGGGTGACCGAGCCGAACAGGGTGACCGAGCCGAACAGGGTGACCGAGCCCAGCAGGGTGACCGAGCCCAGCAGGGTGACCGAGCCCAGCAGGGTGACCGAGCCCAGCAGGGTGACCGAGCCGAACAGGGTGACCGAGCCCAGCAGGGTGACCGAGCCCAGCAGGGTGACCGGGCGAACATGGCGGCCGGGCGAGCAGGATGGGCGAGGCGAACAGGTTGACCGAGCCAGCAGGTTGACCGAGCCAGCGGATTGGCCGAGCGGGCAGGGCGGCCAAGTGACCAGGGTGAGCGGGGCGAGTGGGTAGGTGAGACGAGTGGGTTGGGCAGGGCGACTGGGCGAAAGCGTTTGGGTAGGGGCGCGGGCGTTTGGGTGAGGGTGGGGCGGTCGTCGGAGGTCCCTTTTGGCTGCGGCGAGTCGGGCGGCGGCGGGTGCTGCCCGTTCGGACGGCTCATCACGGCCTGGGGTGGTGAGGAGGGGCGGGTGGGGGTGAGGATTTGGGGGTGCCTTTTGCGGATGAGGTTTCTACGGCTGATGTGGTGGATTACCGGGATGAGTGGGCGGCTGATTTCGGGCGCCTGGCGGAGGTGTTGAGGGGCGCGTTGGGGAGCGTTGCCCTGGCGGTCGACCATGTGGGGTCGACGGCCGTGCCGGGGTTGGCCGCCAAGGACTGCGTGGACGTGCAGGTACGGGTGGCGGCGATCGACGAAGGGGTGATCGTCGGGCTGATGGAGGGGGTGGGGTTCCGGTGCCGGCCGGAGGCCTGGAATCGGGTGGAGGTGTCGGCGGGGCGGGAGTACCGGAAGCTGGTGTTCGCGCCGCCGGTGGGCGGGCGGCGGTGCAACGTTCATGTGCGGGAGGACGGGAGCGGGAACGCTCGGTTCGCACTGCTGTTCCGCGACTACCTGCGAGCGGACGCGGTGGCGCGGGAGGCGTGGGGCGAGTTCAAACGGCGGCTGGCGGCGGGCCTGCCGGATCTCGCCTCGTACGGGCAGGTCAAGGCACCGGCGACGGTGGTGCTGATGGGGGCCGCTGAACGGTGGGCGGCGGAGACGGGGTGGGAGGTCCCTAGAGGTAGTCGGTGACCAGGGCGGCGAACTCCTCCGGGGTCATGATCTTGATGCCGAGGGACTCGGCCTTGGCGCGCTTGGAGCCCGCCTTCTCGCCGGCGACGAGGAGGGCGGTGCGGGCGGAGACGGAGGAGGAGGCCTTGCCGCCGGCGCGTTCGACGAGCTCGTTGACCTCGTTGCGGGTGAGGTCGGCGAGGGGGCCGGACATGCTGCCGGTGACGACGACCGACATGCCGTCGAGGGGGAGCTCCGGCGTGGTCTCGGCGTCCTGGGAGGGGGCGGCGTCGGGCTCGGTCATGGTGAGGCCTGCGGCGATGAGCTTGTCGATGAGCGGCGCCAGCTCGGCGATCTCCTCGACGAGGACGGGGGACTTTTCGGGGCCGATGCCGTCGACCTCCTGGAAGGCCTCGGCGTCGGCGGCGCGGATGGCGTCCATGGTGCCGAAATGGCGGGCGATGCGGCGGGACATGGAACGGCCGGTGCCGCGGACGCCGAGCGCGCAGAAGACCTTGTTGAGGGGCTTGGCGCGGGCCTGGTCGATGGCGAAGAGCAGGTTGTCGGTGCTGACCTCGCCCATACGGTCGAGGGCCAGGAGCTGATCACGGGTGATGCCGAAGAGGTCGCCGAAGTCGGTGATCAGACCGGCCTCGACCAGCTGGTCGATGCGGTTTTCGCCGAGGCCCTCGATGTCGAGCTGGTCGCGGCCGACGGCGTAGCGGACCGAGGCGATGGCGTGGCAGGCGCGGCCCCTGACGCAGCGCCAGCGCTTTTGCGAGTCATCGATGACGTCGCCGCAGCGGGGGCAGGCCGAGGGGATCTCGATCGGCGTCTCGTCGCCGGTGCGGAGGGGGAGGACGGGGGCCTCGACGCGGGGGATGACGTCTCCGGCCTTGTAGACGGTGACGTGGTCGCCGATCATCAGGTCGCGGCGGGCGATGTCACCGGCGTTGTGCAGGGTGGCGTAGGTGATGACCGAGCCGTCGACCTCGACCGGCTCCAGGACGGCCCGCGGGGCGATGGTGCCGGTGCGGCCGACGTTCCACTCGACCGCGAGGAGCTTGGTGATCTTTTCGACGGCGGGGAGCTTGTAGGCGACGGCCCAGCGGGGTGCCCGGGACGAGAGGCCCGCGTCCTCCTGGTCGGCGGCCAGGTCGGCCTTGATGACGATGCCGTCGATGCCGAACGACAGGTCGGCGCGCAGCGCGGCGATCGCGTCGACCCGCTCCTGCACCTCGGCGACCGTGGTGCAGGTGATGGCACCGGCCGGGGTGGCGCCGCTGGTCTGCACGCCGAGCTCGGCGGCGAGCGCCATGACCTCGCTGTGCGGGAGGGTGCGCAGCCGGGCGGCGAGGTCGTCGCCGGTCTCGGGGAGCGGCAGGACGCCGTAGGAGAAGAAGGTCATCTCGACCTGGTAGGGCCGGTCCTTCGCGCGCAGCGACCCGGCCGCGGCGCTGCGCGGGTTGGCGAACGCGGGGCCGCCGTGCGCGGTGCGGGAGGCGTTGGCGGCCTCGAACTGCTCGCGGGTCATCAGGACCTCGCCGCGGAACTCGACGGTGACCGGCTCGGCGAGGCGCGCGGGCAGCCCGAGGATCGTGCCGATGCCGTGCGAGACGTCCTCGCCGGCGGTGCCGTCGCCGCGGGTGACGAGCTGCGTGAGCCGTCCGTCGCGGTAACGGACCGAGATGGCCAGGCCGTCGAGCTTGGGCTCCACGCTCCAGACCGCGACCGGACGGCCGAGCCTGCGTTCGAGCCCGGCGGCCCAGGAGGCGAGCTCGTCGGCGCCGAAGACGTTGTCGAGGCTGAGCATCGGGATGCTGTGCGGGACGTCGCCAATGACCGCTCCCCCGGCGACCTTGCCGGTGGGCGAGTCGGGCAGCACGTGCTCCGGGTGCGCCTGCTCGTAGGCGGCGATGCCCCGCACGAGGCGGTCGAACGCGTCGTCGTCCAGGGGAGAGTCGCCCTCGCCGTAGTAGGCGGCCGCGGCGGAGACGGCGGTCTGCACGGCGGCGGCGTACGCGGCCTGGTCGTCGATCTCGGTGCGGCCCGGAGCGTTCGTCATACCCACATAATGCCTGGTGGGTATGACATTCCGGGGTTCACGATCAGGGCTTGCGGTGGACCGTGAAGCGCTGCCCGGGCGCCTTCGGATCGCACCGGAGCTGCTTGAGCGCCGCGCCCGTACGCGGCGTGCCGGGGACGCCGACGCAGAGTTCGTGGCCTTCCGGAACCAGGTGGTATCCGCCCCTGACCCTGCGCAGGTGGTACCGCTCGGCCTGGATCCGCCCGCACGTGTCGTCGGAGATGGCCGCGCCCACGGCCGTCGAGCCGTCGACGACGCCCATGCAACCCGGCCCGAACCGCGGATGCGCCGTCGTCACCCGCCAGACGCTCTCGTAACGCTCCAGCCGACGCGGCGGAAAGCTCCGCGCGCAGTCCGCCAGGAAGACCCGTCCCGAGCGATCGTCAGCCCGTTCGGTCAGGCAGAACCCACCGATCTTGAGGAGGTTCGCGTCCGGTGCGGCGCCCGTGGCGGTCTGGTTCGTGGGGGGCGGGTTCGTGGCGGGCGGGTTCGTGGCGGGCGGGTTCGTGGCGGGCGGGTTCGTGGCGGGCGCCACCGACGCCTCCTGGGGCGGCCTCGTGGCCGGGTCGGGATCCCCGGATCCGGCGGACGGCGCCACCATGGCGAGCACGGTCACGGTGCCCGCGAACACGATCACAGCGGCGAGCGCTCCCACGACCCGGGTCGAAGGGCGCCCGCGGCCGTCTGCTCTCCGCAGCCGTCCGCGCGGCGGACGAGGTCCGGTCGTCAGGAGATCAAGGTGCGGCGAGGTGTCGGTGACGGCCCTCTCCTGGTCCAGCGGCTCCGGTTCCGTTTCGGACGCCGTCGCTCCGGGCGCGGGCGCGGACGCGGGGAGCGGGTGGAGAAGGCCTTCGCGCAGGGCCAGCCACTCGTCCACGATCTCGGGGCTCCCGCCGCAGACGCGGACGAGGGCGGACACGATCTCCGCGCGCGGGACGGTACGCCGTTGCAAAGCCGTGGCCAGGGTCGACGCGGGCAGCGGTACGGGTCCCCCGGCGGCACGGCGTTCGATCTGCTTGAACGTGAGACCGCTGCGTTCCCGGAGTCTCCGGAGCATCACCACGTACTGCTCTTCGGAGTCCACGGGAACGGGCTTCAGCCCGTCCTCACGCGCTTCCTCACCACTCACGCGGAGAGTGTGACAGACCCTGTCAGTCCCGGACCATGAGAACCAGTCGCCCCATCGGGTCCGCTCGTCGCGTTCGGGTTCATCCCGAACATCGAACGCCCTGGTCGCACCTGGTCTCAGAGTTCTACAAATGCCCCACCGAACTCTGAGGAGCAGTGATGAAGAACGCACAACGACGGATGATGGGCTTGGCCGCCGCGGGACTGTTCACCACGAGCCTCTACGGCATCGTGTCGGCGCCCGCCGCCCATGCCGCCACGCAGGTGGCGGCGCAGGCGGCGGCGGGCCCCTGCCAACCGGGCGAGTATCTCGGCAAGACGGCGAAGGCCGGCAAGAAGACCAAGAAGAGCCTCAGCGGCATCTACAGCAAGCGCAACTCCAACCCGAAGGAGTCCTCCACCCTGACCTTCGGCATGGAGACGAGCACGAGCTGGACGACGACGTTCAGCGGCTCGCTCGGCAAGTCCAGTGAGAAGTCCAAGGCCGCCGCGGTGAAACTGATCGAGGGCCAGTTCGGTGTTGACGTCTCCCGGTCGACGTCCAAGGGCAAGAACGCGTCCAACACGATGGTCGTCCGGCCCAAGTACTATGGCCGCACCCGCATCCAGTCGATCAAGACCGCGTTCACGATCTACCAGAAGATCTCGCGCCGCGACTGCTCGATCAGCTACGTCAAGATCGGTGGGGTGAACGCGATCACGTCGAAGTACCACTTCGCGGAGTGCCAGGACAAGAAGAACGTCTGCAAGCCGTACTGATCTCGCGAGGCTCACGGGCCAGGTCCGGCGGCACCCCTCCCGTCGCCGGGCCTCCGTGCGTGCTCGGGTCCGTGGCCGGGCCATTGCACGCGTATGTGGCCTGAGGGACGATCTGGGCCCGCCGTTCGAGCGTGCGCGGTTCCGCCGCGTGGCGTCCACGCGGCGGGCGGGAGGAGGACCGATCATGGCCGGATATGACCGTCGACGCTTTCTGGTGCGCGCGGCAGGGGCCACGGCGGGCGCGGCCCTGGCGGGGCTCGCGGGCCCGCTCGATCCGGCGGCGGGCGCGGTGAGCCCGGCTCCGGGCGGCGCCTCCGCCGGAGGCCTCGGCCCGAGCCTCGGCGGAGGCTCCGGTGGTCCCCCCGGGCTGGTCGGTGCGCGCACGCTCTTCCGGTGGGTCGAGGAGATGGCCGACCTGGGGCCGCGCTTCGTCGGCGGCACCGCGCACCGCCGCTACCTGCGCATGGTGGAACGGCGGCTGGAGTCGTACGGCCTGGAGGTGCGGCGCCACCCGGTGCCGCTCGACCAGTGGGAGGCCCGGTCGTGGTCGCTCGAGGTGACCGACGCCCGTGGCGGTGCCCACACGATCCCCGTGGCCTACCACCGGCCGTACTCCGGCGAGACGACCCGCCACGGGGTGCGCGGCGAGCTCGTCGACGTCAAGGCGGGCCTTGCCGCCGACTACGCGGGCAAGGAGGTGAACGGCCGGATCGTCGTGGCGGACTTCGCGTTCCCGCGTATCCCGTTCGGCGCCGTCTTCCCGCTCGCCGATCACATCCACCGGCCCGGCCAGGCGGCGGAGCTGGCCGCCGAGGACTACACGCGCATCTGGCAGTCGACGCCCGCGCGGCCCTCCCTCGACCTCGCGAAACAGAACGGCGCGATCGCGATGATCGACGTCGTCGACCTCGTCCCCGAGCACGCGCGCGGCCAGTTCTCGCCGCACCAGCAACCGCGCGCGGGGCTGCCCGCCCTGCACCTGGACAAGGTGCAGGGCCGCCGCCTGCGCGAGCTGATGGCCGAAGGCCCGGTCACCGCCACGCTCACGCTGAGGGCGCGGACGAGGAGCAGCACGATCGACTATCTGACCGCCGAGCTGCCCGGCAACGGGTCGTTGCCGGGCGCCGTCATGGTCGGCACGCACACCGACGGGCAGAACGCGATCGAGGAGAACGGCGTGCCCGCCGTCCTCGCGCTCGCGAAGTACCTCACCCGCCTGCCGCGCGCCGGCCGCCCCCGCGACGTCGTGCTCGTCCTCTCCCCCAACCACATGAACTCGCACCAGGACTCCCCCGACCTGCGCACCTGGCTGGAGCGGCACCCGGGGATCCGCGACCGCCTGGTCGCGTCCCTCGTCCCCGAGCACCTCGGCGCCCTCGGCTGGGCGGAGAACGCCACGACGGGCGAGTACGGCCCGACCGGACGTTCGGAGCCCGCCGTCATCGGCACCGGCAACAGCGCGGCCCTCACCGCCCTCGTCGTCGACCAGGTCAAGCGGGACGACCTGGGCCGGACGGCCGTGCTCAAGCCGTTCAACGGCGGCCTCTACGGCGAGGCGACCTACCCCTACCAGCTGGGCATCCCGACCGCGACGCTGATCAGCGGGCCGACCTACCTGGTGCAGGTCTCGGAGGACGGCGCCCTCGACAGGATCGACCGCGACCTGATGCACCGGCAGACGGTCTTCCTGGCGCACCTGCTCACCCGCATGCTGGCGCTCCCCGCCTACTGAACCCGCGCCTGTTGAACGCGTGCTGCCGGACACCACCCCGCTGAACACCGGCCCACCGACCACGGCCTTGAACGCGCGCCCACCGAACACGCCCCCGCCGCATGAGGGCCCCCTGGACGCGGGGGCTACCGCACGCGGGCCCACCGCGCGTGGGGCTACTGGGCGCGGAAGGCGGACGACACTTCCGACTCGCCTGTCAGTTCGGGAATGCGGTCGCGGTAGCGCGCCAGCAGTCTCTGGTTGACGGCGTCGCCGCCCGGGACGTTCGCGCTCACCCAGCGGGGCAGCTCCACGCCGCGCGCGACCGCGAGATCGTCGAGGTCGGCGAGCAGCCGCCCCCAGGCGTACGAGGCGAGGATCGTCGACACCGCGGCGGTGTGGGGCGAGTCGCCGGGATGCACGACGTCGCCGGGCGGCACGGTCGTGTCGATCACCACCGCGGCGTGGTCGGCGAGTCTGGTCTCCGTCCGGGCCGCGGCACGGTCGGACGCCTCGGGCGAGGTCACCGCGATCACCGGGATGCCGCGCGCCCCGCACTCCTGGGCGATCTCGACCGGGTAGGGGTTGCGGCCGGACGTGGAGAACACCACGGCCACGTCCGGCGGAACGGGGGCGGCGCCCTGCACGACCGTGCGCCCCAGCCCCTCCTGCCGTTCGGCGCGGGTGCTGCGCATCGCGTCCGGCAGCGGCAGCACCGCCGGATCCCACATGGGCCGCACCGGCGCCAGCCCGCCCGCGCGGTAGAACGTCTCGAAGACGAGCGCGAGGGAATGCCCGGCGCCGGCCACGTGCACGATGCCGTCCGCGTGGATGGCGTCGAGGAGCATGGCCGCCGCCGCGGAGATCGCCCCCGCGGACCGCGCGTCGAGTTCGTCGAGCAACGCGCGGACCCGCTCGGGAAAGATCTCAGGCATCAGGAAGGGCCTCCTTCAGTTCGGCTTCCATGGTGTCCCGGCCGGCCGCGGCGCGAAGCCGGTCGGCCAGCCCCGCGGACAGCGCCCGGGCCACCTTGGACAGGGACGCGACGTGCGCGTCCGGATCGGGGGTACAGAACGCGAGCAGCAGGTCGACCGGGTCGTTGTCGGGGTGCCCGAACTCGACCGGATCGGCCAGCCGGGTCACCGCGACGCCCACGCCGAGCCCGCCGTCCTCGGGGCGCGCGTGCACCAGCGCGAGCCCCTTGGTGAGGACGATGTACGGGCCGTTCTGCTCGACCACCCGCACGCAGGCGTCCGGGTAGGCGTCGCTCGCCACGCCCAGCTCGACCAGCGCGGCGGCGGCCTCGCGGACGGCCGCCCGCCAGTCGGACGCCACCACGGCGTCGCGTGCGCCGACCAGGGTCATGACAACCATCCCTTCTCGCTCAGCGCGGTGCGCAGCTGCTCCTCCAGGCCCTCCTTGTCGAGGAAGTCGCTGATCGTGATCACGATCGGGGCCAGGTCGGTGATCTCGCTGGTGTGCATGCCCTGGCCGATGATGACGTCGGCGGTCATGCCGCGCGCGGTCGAGACGTCGGTGTTCTCCACGCGGGCGTCCACGCCGAGCGCGTTCAGCGCGTCCTCCGCCGTCATCTTCAGCATGAGGCTCGACCCCATGCCGACGCCACAGACGGCGAGCACGTCCAGTCTCCGGTCCAGTGCCATGTCCCTGTCTCCTTCTCCTGCGCTGCTGTAGCGGGCGCTGTAGTGGGCGCTGCTGTAGTGGGCGCTGCTGTAGCGGGCGCTGCTGTAGCGGGCGCTGCTGTAGCGGGCGCCGCCCTTGTCAGGCGTTCTGCCCGGCGGCGGGCTTGCCGCCACCACCGTCGGCCTCGGGCGCCTTCTCCTGCCCTGCCGCCTTCTCCTGCTCGGCGGCCTCCATGGCCTCCACGGCCTCCCGGGCCTCCCGGGCCTTCTCGCGGCGGCCGAGGATGAGCAGGGTGGCGGCGGTGGCGCCGAGGGCCACGACCGGGACGGCCCAGATGGCCGCGCCGCCGATGATCGGGTCCAGGCCCTTGAACAGCCAGGCGATGGCGTACCAGTCGGGGTCGGCCAGGGTGGCGAGCTCGGGCGCGGTCTTGTCGAACAGGCCCCAGGTGACGGCCTGGCCGATCGCCAGGATCAGTCCGCTGATGACGCCGCCGATCACGGCGCCGCGCCAGCCGGCGACCACGTTGCCGAAGAGTCCCGCCGCGCCCGCCACGAAGAACAGCATGATCATGGGCGGTGCGAGGGTGAACCAGCCGGCCGCCGCGAACACGCCGAGGCAGGCCAGGAACACCACGGTCGCCGACACGAACCCCAGCATCACCGCGGTCGGCGCGACCGGGAAGACGGTGGGGGCGTCGAGCGCGGGCCGGGTGCCCGGGATGATGCGGTCGCTGAAGCCCTTGAACGCCGGAACGATCTCGGCGAGGAACATCCGGACGCCGAACAGCAGGATGGCGATGCCGCCGGCGAAGCGGAGCCCGACGAGCAGTCCCCACACCCAGGGCGACAGCTTGGGGTCCATCTCGGCGGCCAGCTTGGTCACCACGTCCTTGTCGGCGAACGCCACCGCGATCAGCATGATCACCGAGATGACCAGCGCGGTCGAGACGTTGATGTCCTTGAAGAACGACAGCTGCCGCGGCAGCTTCAGCTTCTCGGTGTCGTGCTTCTCGCGGTCGCCGAACGGCCGCGCGACGTATCCGGTGACCAGCGCGGCGAGCGAGCTGGTGTGCGCGTAGCCGAACCGGTCGTCGGGCATCACCTTGCGCATCAGCGGCCGCATCCACAGCGGCTGGAGCGTCCAGTACGCGGCCACGAAGCCCGCACCGCACAACACCAGCGTGAGCTGGTCGGCGTCCGGCGCGATCGTCACCAGCGACGCCACCGTCACCGTGCTGATCCAGAACATCAGGTGCCCGGTCAGGTAGAGATACCGCGCCGCCGGGAACAGCCGCACCACCAGCACGTGCACGAGGAACGCGACCGTGATGACGAGCGCGATCGTGCCGCCCTGCGCGGTGAGGAACTGGTCCAGCGTCCGCTCCGCCTTCGGCGGCTCGGTGCCCATCGCGTTCGCGAGCACCGCCTGGAAGCTGCTCAGCCCTCCGGTGAACACCTCGATGCCGATGAAGAGGATCACCACGCCGATGGTCGCGCGCAGCGCGCCCGCCAGGGTGTCCTCGAACCGCTTGCGTTGCAGCAGCAGCCCGGCGAGGGTGATCAAGCCGATGAGGATGGGCACCTGGCCGAACACGTTGTCCGCCAGGAACGTGAGGATGTCCTTGATGATGTCCATGGTTCAGTCACCTCAGTTCTTCGGGACGTAGAGACGGATGTCGTCGATCCGCGCCGAACCCTCGTAGTAGTTCAGGTGCGGGTCGCCGATGATGAACGAGTCGGGGTAGGCCGACCCGGCGGGCCAGCTGTGCTCGGTGGTGGAGGTGCCGTTGGCCCCGGTGTGGGTCAGCTTCTGGTCGAACCGGCCGTCGTACTCGCCCGGCGTCTGGTTGTAGTGCCAGATCGGGCGGCCGTCCTCGACGAACTTGTGGTGGAAGCGCAGCGTGGTCTGCCCGACGTGGCGGAACGGGCCGCTCATCTCGATCGTGTAGCCGCTGGTGTCACGTTCCACCGCGAACGTGTACTTGGCCTTGGGCAGCAGCTCGGGCTGGAGCTCGGCACTGGTCAGGATGTCGTTGTACTGCCCGTCGGGCCCCCAGGTGCCCTCGCCGGAGTACTCGCCGCACGCGGTCTTGTAGTAGTACTCGTTGCCGAAGTTGTTGGTCCGCGTGATCATGTCGCCGCGCGGGAAGATCGCGTTGATCCCGTTGAAGTTGCCGTCGACGGTGCTGTAGATCTCGCCGGTCTTGGGGTTGCAGATGCCGTTGTCCTGCGACCAGCTCGCATTGCTGTTGTAGCCGTCCATGATGACCTTGCGCCGGTAGTGGATGCCCGGGTTGCCGTGCGGCGCCGGGTTGGCGTGGTCGAGAATCGTCATGTAGTAGAAGCCGTTCTCGTTCTTGACGTCCCCGTACTCGCACCGCGTCTTGCCGGGGAGCGCGCCCCGGTGCGTCCAGGGGAAGCCGGTCTTGCAGGGCTCCTGCGTGTAGCCGTTGTACTTGCCGTCGTACTCGAAGCCACCGTCGCGCTTGCCGCCGAAGTCGATGCCGCGCAGGGTCACCTCCACCCGGTAGCGCGCGGGCAGGGGGCGGGTCGGCCTGATGAGCACGCCCGCGTCCCAGCTGGGCTCGGAGATCAGCCCGACCTTCTCGCCGTCGGGCAGCTTCACGCTGGACAGTCCCGGCTGCGAGTCGGGCCGGCCGTCCTTGTCCTTGTCGACGGCGGCGACCTCGGCGGTCAGCCAGCCGTCCCTCCCGAACGGAACGCGCTTGCGGTAGATGTCCAGGGTCGCGAGCTGCCGCGTGAGGTCGGGGTCGCTGATCGCCCTGAAGGCGTCACCGTCGTCGTCGAACTGGTCCACGTGCCACGGGCTGTCCTTGCCCAGCGGGTCGCGCCGCCAGGCGGCGCCGTCCACCGGGAGCCGCCGGTCGAAGCCCTCCTGGGCCACCAGCACCCAGTCGCCCTTCGGGTACGCGGGCACCGGGGTCCGGGCCCCGGCCCGTTTCGTGTCGGCCGAGGCCACGGCCACCGGGGCGGCGGCGGTGGCGGCCGCCAAGGCGGTCGCCATGGTGACCTTCCAGCGTCGGTTCAAGGGTTCCTCCATCTGCGGGGGGTGATCCGCGGGCAGCGCGAAGACGCCCTGCCACGGATCGGGGTTGTGCGCTGGGCCCCCGTCAGCGCTGTTCTCCGGCCTTGCTGTTCTTCGGCCTTGCTGTTCTTCGGCCTTGCTGTTGTCCGGGCTTGCTGTTCCCGGGGTTTGCTGTAATCCGGCCCTGCCGCCCCGGGCGAGGCCGGACGTCCTGTCAGTGCGGCGCGGGCCGGAGGTCGATCTCCAGCCGGTATCTGTCGCCGCGGTAGAGGGATCGCACGTACTCCACGGGCCTGCCCTCCTCGGTGTGGGCGACCCGTTCGAAGAGGAACGCCGGAACGTGCACGGGCACGCCCAGCACCTCGGCCTCCTCGGTGGTGGTCACGGTCGGCTCGATCGTCTCCCGGCCGGAGGCGACGACGACGCCGTTCTCGCGGAGCAGCTCGTAGAAGGACCGCCCCTCGAGGTCGTCGCGGCGCAGCCCGGGCAACAACTCCTTCGGCATGTAGAGGGTCTCGATGGCCATGGAGGCGCCGTCCGCCAACCGCAGCCGCCGAATGGTAAATACCTCTTCGACGGGCGAGAGCGACAACCGCCGTCCGATCTTCGCCCCGGCCGGCTCGGTCCGGAACGAGAGCACCCGGCCGTCGGGCTTCATGCCCCGCCGGATCATGTCGTCGGTGAAGGAGGACATGGTCAGCGGCACGGCGATGCGCGGTTCGGCCACGTAGGTGCCGCTGCCGTGCCGCCGTTCGAGCAGCCCGTCGGCGGCCAGCCGGTCGATCGCCGCACGCAGCGTGGGGCGCGAGACGCCGAGCTCCTCGGCCAGCCGGCGCTCCGGCGGCAGGGCCTCGCCGGCCACGAGCCCGTCCATCATGGCGAGCAGTTCCCGGCGTACGACCCGTCGTTTCGTCTCCGGCGAGCCCGGTTCGCTGGCGGTTCGCACGTCGTTCACCTCCTATGCCGCGTGTACCGACGGTTGCGAGGTTACGTGCCGTGGCCCAAACTGGTCAATACCACTTTAAGTAAAGGATCAAATCACTACAAATCAGGACGACCTTGGTCCTGCCGATCACCCCGGCATCGGGTAAACCGGTAGGCGTGTGGTCATGGAGCGCGCTGAGCCCCCGGCGGCGCCTGCTGGTGGGCGGTGTCGCGCTCGCGGTGCTCGTCGCGGCGGTCGCGGCCGGGTCGCGGGTCCTGCTGTCCGGCGACGGCGAAGGCGGCGAGGTGGCCCAGGACCGGCCCGGCACCGTCGTCCTGGTGCCCGGCTACGGGGGCGGGACGAGCGGCGTCCGCGCGCTCGCCGAACGGCTGCGGCTCACGGGACGCCAGGCGGTCGTGGTCGAGCTGCCCGGAGACGGCACCGGCGACCTGCGGGAGCAGGCGCGGACGGTCGACCGGTACGTGACCGACGCGCTGGACCGGGGCGCCCCTTCGGTGGACGTGGTGGGGCACTCGGCGGGCGGGGTCGTGGCCCGGTTGTGGGCGCGCGAGCACGGCGGCGCCGGGAAGGCCCGGCGCGTCGTCACGCTGGGGTCGCCGCACCACGGCACCGAGCTGGCCTCCGCGGGGTCGGCCCTGGTCCCCGGCGTGTGCCCGACGGCCTGCCGCCAGCTCGTCCCGGGCAGCTCGCTGCTGCGCGGGCTCGGGGACGACGCGCCGCGGCGGCCCGCCGTGTTGACGTTGTGGACGACCGTCGACGAGACCGTCACGCCGCCCGACTCGGCCCGGCTGAACGGCGACGCGATCAACGTCGTCCTCCAGGACGTGTGCGCGGGGGCCCGCACCGGGCACGCGCAGCTGCCGTCCGATCCGCGGGTCGGCGGGATCGTCCTGCGCGCCCTGAGCGCCGCCCCGCTGTCGCCGCCGACCGCGAGCGACTGCACCACCCTCAGCTCGTGACCCGCACCCGAGCCGAGCCCGCGAGCGGCGTCCCCGCCTCGTGGCCGCGCCCACCCCCAGACAGCGGTGTCCTCAGCCCGTGACCGTGACCGTGACCGAGCCGAGGAGCGGCATCCTCAGCTTGTGACGTCGCGGGTTTGGAAGTTGGCCCAGGCCGCCGCCAGCAGCACTCCCACGTACACCGCCTGCAAGGCCAGCCCGCGCCCGATGTCGTGCCACAGGATCGGGTCGCGGAAGAAGTCGACCCAGGCGAGCCAGTAGCGGGTCAGCAGGTAGGGCTGTACCGAGGCGGCGGCGTCGAGGGTCACGAGCACCTGGCTGGTCACCAGGGCCGCCAGCGCGCCGAGCGCGGCGGCCAGGGGCGAGTCGGTGAACGTGGAGATGAACAGCGCCAGCGCCCCGACGCCGAGCATCGAGAAGCCGATGTAGAGCACCGTGTAGGTGATCCGCAACATCACCTGCACGTCCGACAACCCGGTGCCCGACACGGACGTGATCAGTTCGGACCCGGCCAGCGCGGAGGCCGGTTCGCTGCCGAACATCGCCATGCCGATGAGGTACGAGGTGACGGCGACGGCCACCACGGCGAGCATGACGTACGCGGTGAGCGAGACGAGCTTGGCGACCAGGAGCCGGGTGCGCCCGACGGGCCGCAGCAGCAGGTAGCGCAACATGCCCGAGCCCGCCTCGCCGGCGATCGAGTCGCCGCCGACGACCGCGACCGACACCGGCAGGAACAGCGGCAGCACCATCGCCAGCGCCGCCGCCGGGTAGAGCGAGCCGTTCGACAACACCGCGGACAGGAACGTCGGCCCCTCGCCCGGCGCGGGCGCGACCTCGGTGATGCCGAGGAAGACCGCCACGATGGCGGGCAGCCCACACAGCAGGATCAGCGACACCCACGTCCGCGGCCTCCGGACCAGCTTGGCCAGTTCGGTACGGATCATTCGAGGAACTCCCGGGACGCTCCCTGCCAGCCGTCGGCGTCGGCGCCGGCCTCGACCACGCGCGCGCCGTCCACCTGGACGCCGGTGTGCTCGAGCTCGACACGCTCCCGTTCGAGACGTTCCTTGTCGAGCCGGTCGGAACCGGGTCCGGTGGCCTCCAGCACGACGTCCTCCAGCGACCGGCGCTGCACCTGGATCTCGCTGATCCGCAGGCCCTGCCGGTTGAGGCGCGCGTTGAGCTCGGCCGCGTCCGCGCCACGGACGAGCAGGCGGTCGCCGTCACGGTGCTCCACGCCGCCGTCGAGCAGCGCCACGACCTCGTCCGCGTCGGGCGTCTCGACGACGATCCGGCCGGTCGGCGTCCGCAGCTCGTCCATCTCCTCCTCGAGCACCAGCCGCCCGCCGTCCATCACGCCGACGCGCGTGCACAGCTGCTCGACCTCGCCGAGGAGGTGGCTGCACAGGAAGATCGTGGTCCCGTTGGCGTTCAGCTCCTCCAGCAGGTCGCGCACCTCGCGGATGCCCTGCGGGTCGAGCCCGTTGGTCGGCTCGTCGAGCACCAGCAGCCGCGGCTCGTGCAGCAGCGCGGCGGCGAGCCCGAGCCGCTGGCGCATGCCGAGCGAGTACGTCTTGACGGCCCGGTCGTCCACGCCGGACAGGCCGACCCGTTCGAGCGCCTCCTCGACCCGCCGCCGCCGGGCCGCGCGCGGGCCGCCGCCGCCCGGTCCGGCGGCGTCGAGGAGGACGAGGTTGGCCCGGCCGGACAGGTGCCCGTAGGCGCCCGGCCCCTCGACCAGCGCGCCGACCTCGCGGAGCACCTCACCGGTGTGCTTCGGGATCGGCCTGCCGAGCACCTCGATCTCCCCGGCCGTCGCGTACACCAGGCCGAGGATCATGCGGACCAGGGTCGTCTTGCCCGAGCCGTTCGGCCCGAGCAGCCCGTACCGGTCGCCCTCCCGCACGTCGAGGTCGACCTCGTTCACCGCGGTGATCCGGCCGTACCGCTTCGTCAGCGAACGCGTGACGATCATGACATCAGCTCGTCGGCCGCGGTGCGGAGCAGGTCCGGCCGGACCGCGCCCACCAGCAGGAACGTTCGGCCGATCATGCCGTCGCGGACGAGCACGGCGGTCAGCACGGACGTCTGCATCGCCAGTGCCTCGCCGCGGGCGACGGTGAGGGCGCTCGCGCCGGCCGTCCGCGCCGCCTCGAAGACCCGGCGGCCGTACCGGCCGGGCAGCGGCGCGACGACGAACGACGAGAAGCCGCCCGAGTACGCGCGCAGGCTGGCGATGGACGGCGTCGTCTCCAGGGCGGGCATTCCGGCGAGCCGGTCCGGCATGCGCTCCATCGTGCGCGAGGCGAGCCGGGACAGCAGGTCGAAGGTGTCGACCTCGGTCCCCCGCACACCGCGCGCGAGCTGCGGCGCGACCGCCGAGGCGGACGGCCTCGCGTCGCTGATGTCGAGGAACCTGCTGGCCAGGACGGCCCGGCTGCCGCCGCGTGGAACGATCCGTACCTCAAGCGGGACCCCCGTGTGGGGATCGGCCCAGATGTCGACCGATCCGATGGTCGTGGTGGTGTCGGCGGGCGAGACGCGCAGCCCGGCGGCGGTCCTCCCTGCGACGCGCCGCGCGGGCAGGTCGGAGAGCAGCTCGCTCCCGTTGCCCAGGCGCAACAGCCGGCGGGCGAGGTCGGGCGGCATGAGGTCGGCGGCGTTCGGCAGCCGCACCGCGGGAGCACCCATGATCCGGGTCAGCTGCGCCTCCTCGAAGTCCCAGATCGCGGTGCCCTGCGCGGAACGGATGTAGTCGCGCTCGCCCGTGGCGGTGAGGTGGGAGACCCGCCACCGTTCCGGCGACTCGTACCAGGCCCGCATCCGCGAGGTGCCGCTGAGCAGCGCCGTCGCGTCGTCCAGCCCCGGCAGGTCGGGCAGGCCGAGCGAGCCCTGGGTCTCCACGAGCCCCTGGTAGGTCCGGCCCGACGAGCCGAGGATCATCTCTCGCAGCCGCGGCGGGTCGACGCGGGCATCGGCGACGGGAAAGGCGGCGACGGCGAACGGCACCGAACACAGCGCGGCCACGAGCGCCGCGACCAGAAGCCATCGGCGCCGCGCCTCACCGCGGACCACGCTCACGTCTGCCACCGTACGTCGAAGTACCCGAAATGCACCGATCTCGGTTGCCACCGATCCCGACTGCACCTAATGAGGTGACGGCTAAAGACAAGCTAAAGACGCCGGTCAGCCGCCGTTCAAGCCCTGGTCAGCTGGTGAGGCGGCGGCGGACTTCGCGGTGTTTGAGGTAGCCGGCGACGTCGGCGTACCGCTCGGCCTGGTTGGCGAACTCGACGTACGCCTTGGCGCGGTGGAGCCAGTCGAGCGTCGTCGGCCGGACGCGCTCCAGTGCCTTCAGCAGGTGGTCCATGCGCAGCGGCGGCTCGGTGCCGGAGACGAGCGCCTCCTCGATGACGTCGTCGACCGCGCGTTCCACCACCGCGCGCAGGTCGGCGCCCGAGCAGAGGGGCGAACGCCGCGCGAGGTCGGCGAGGTCGAGCCCGTCGGCGGGGGTCCGGGCCAGCTGGGCCCGCAGGATCGCCGCCCGCGCCTCCTCGTCGGGCGGCGACACGAAGATCACCCGGTCGAAGCGGCCCGGCCTGAGCATCGCCTCGTCCACGTCCCACGGCGCGTTGGTCGCGGCCATGATGAGGACGCCGTCGTTGTCGGAGCCGATCGCGTCCAGCTCCTGGAGCAGGACGTCGACCAGCCGGCGCGCCTCGGCGCCGTGGTTCTTGTGGCGGGCGTACGCGAGGCCGTCGAGCTCGTCGAGGAAGAGCACGCAGGGCGACTGGGCCCGCGCCGTCTCGAAGGCGGCGTGCAGGTTGCGCTCGGAGACCCCCATGTAGGGGTCCATCACGTCCTCGATCCGGACGTTGACGAACGGGAGGCCGCACTCCCCCGCGGTCGCGCGGGCGAGCATCGTCTTGCCGCATCCGGGCGGCCCGTAGAGCAGCACGCCGCCGCCGGCCCGCCGGCCGTACTTCGCGTACAGCTCCGGCCGCGAGCGCGGCAGGATGATCATCCGGTGGAGGACCTTCTTCACGTCCTCCATGCCGCCGACCTGGGCGAACGTGGCGGTCTCGGCCGGCCGCGGCAGGTCGCCGTGCTCGCCGGGCAAGCCGCCGTCCGTCCGCACCCGGATCGCGCCGCGCGCGGCGAGCCGCTCGTCGACCGTGCCCTGCAACTCGGCGACGCCGTCGACCACCCCGGCCTGCCGGGCCGCCTCGAGCAGCCCGCGGGCCAGGTCGAGCCGGTCGCGGTCGAGGGCGAGCGCGCCGACGCGGACCAGCGACTCGGCCGGCACGGCGCCGCGCTGGAGCAACGTCTCGTACTCCCCGAGCGCGTCGTCGTCGTGCCCGGCGGACTGGAGGGCCTCGGCGAGGATCAGGCGGAGCATGTCGTCGTCCGGGCTCGCCTCCACGGCGCGGCGCAACGACCCGATGCGGTCCTCGCTCACCACTTCCTCCTCTCCCGGCGCCGGACGAGCGGCGGCACCACCCAGGAGTAGACGCACAACGCCACCCAGAACAGCGAGAACGCCAGGGCCAGCGGCGCGAGCCCGGCGGCGCGCAGCCCCCACATGATCGCGATCGCGGCGAGCCAGGTCCTCATGGCGCCGAACCGGTACATCGGCCACAGCGGCCGCAGCAGCGGATGCCGTTCGGCGCGGAACGCCCGCGCGGCCGTCACCAGGTCACCGTCGCCGGGACGGCTCGCCGCGGCGTGCCGGTACGCGTCGTACGCGCCGTCCACGTCACCGCGCTCGGCGGCGGTGGCGCCGCGCAGCGCCCACGCGTGCGGGTCGTCGGGGTCGGTGCCGAGGAGCTCCTTGCTCAGCCGTTCGGCCTCGGCGTGGTCACCGCGCACGTTGGCGATCGCGACGCGGGTGCCCAGCACGTCCCGGTCGTGCGGATCGCGGGCGGCGGCCCGGTCGATCAGCTGCTCCGCCTTGCCGGTCTGGCCCGCCGTCAGGCAGACCCGCGCGTACGTGCACAGCAGCGTGACGTCCTCGGGGGCGAGCGCGAGGCCGTCGAGGCAGGCCCGTTCCGCCTCCGCCAGCCGCCCGAGCCCTCGCAGGGCGTTGGCGAGCAGGGTGAGCAGCCACGGGCTGGGGCCGTACTGCCCGAGCGCGGCCTGGATGACCGGCACGGCCTCCTCGTCGCGGTCGAGCAGGCTGAGGGCGGTGCCGCGGATGGTCAGCGCCTCGACGGAGACGGCGGCGTCGCCGGTCAGCCGGTCGAGCTCCTCCAGCGCGCGGTCCGGCCGCTCGATCGTCAGCCAGTGCCAGGCCAGGGCCAGCGGGTCCTGGGTCTTCTCCGGGTTCACCCGGCCACCAGCCGGGCGAGCACCAGCGCCTCCACGGTGCCGCAGCCGACGACCGCGATGGCGCCCGGGCCCCACAACGACGCGTGCTCCACGTTCCGCAGCTGGAACGCGCGGTCCCACGGGCCCTGAAGGTAGGCCTGGAGGAGGTACGCGAGGACGGCGCAGACGCGGGCCGCCATGCGGACGGCGGTCGACGTGCCGTCCGGGCCGATCAGGTCCAGGATGATCCACACCGTGGCCGCCCAGGCCACCGCTCCGGCGCCCAGGATCGCCCACCGGCGCGACGCGGGCACGTCGAGCCGCCGCGCGTTGAGGAACCCGATCACGGTGCCGGCGGTCACGCCGCCGAGGAAGGCCACATAACCCTGCGAGCTCAGCCGCCACGGCGCCCGGCCCGCCCGCGGGTCGCGCACCGTCGGCTGCAGCAGGGGGTCAGCGGAGGACATCGAACCATTACTCCCGGTCTCGGACGGCCCAGGAACTATAGCGGCAGTTTTCCCGCTTCGACCCGGCAATCGATTGGGTCTGGCCTGGCCCGCGGCCCGCTGGGACGCTGGGCGGCATGATCTGTTGCAGGCCGAGCCGGCGGGACCTCCTGCGCTGGAGCGCGGTGGTGGCGGGAGCCTCGCTGGTGCCGGTGACCGACCCCGAACGGGCGTACGCGGCGGCGGTCAGGGCCGGGACGGTCCGGCCGGTCGACCTCGAACTGGTGACGCTCACCGAGACCGGCGCGATCTTCACCTGGTACACCGGCGTGCCCGGCACCGACGACGGGCTCGGGCGGATGCTGCCCGCGCCGGCCGACGGCGAGATCCTGTACGGGACGCATCCGGGGCGGCTCACCCGGCGCGCCGCCGGGCCGGACGGCACCCCGTACCACTATGTCGAGGTCACCGGCCTGGAGCCGGGCCGGACGTACTACTACCGGGCACGGTCGCGGGGGCGGGACGCCACCGCGACACCGCTGGCGGCCGGGCAGGCCGCGGGCACGCCGCTCGCCGACGGCGTCCACGCCTTCACCACGCCCCAGCCGCCGCCAGGCGCGTTCCTGTTCTCGCTGGCGCTCTGCAACGACCTGCACCTCGGCGAGACGGTCGCCGGGCTGGTCGGCCAGCTGCCCTGGATCAAGGGTGTCGAGCAGGTTCCTGGACACCCTCCCTACCCTGAGGTGATGACGAAGGCCCTGGTCGAGGACGCACGGCGGCGGGGCGCGACCTACCTGCTGGCGGCGGGCGACGTCACCAGCGAGGCCGCGCCGGTCGACGTCGGGCGGGCCAGGGCGCTGCTCGACACGTTCGGCACGTACGGCCGGGACTACTTCGTGGCGCGCGGCAACCACGACCGCGCCCACACCGGGCCGGCGTACGCGTCATGCAGTCCCGGCAGGTGGCAGGGCAACGACTGTTTCCGGGACGGGTTCGGCACGTCCGCGACGGAGCCGTCCTACTTCGCCCGCGAGCTGAACGGCCTGCGGATCATCGGGCTCGACACCTACGACAAGCCCGGCGACGGCGGCGACGCGGGCGGGCTCGGCGCGGAGCAGCAGGCCTGGCTCCAGGCCCGGCTGAAGGACGACCCCGACCGGCCCACCCTCGTCTTCGGGCACCACCCGATCTTCGTGGAGAACGCGCCGCTCGCGATCACCGGCGGCCAGTCGCTCGAGGCGGGCCAGGCGATCGCGCTTCTGCGGGCGTACGACCGCACGCCCGGCGTCTTCCTGCACCACGCCGGGCACACCCACCGCAACCAGCGCTCGGTCTTCCCCCTCGCACCCCGGGTCGCGCAGCAGGAGGTCGGCGCGGTCAAGGAATACCCGGGAGGATTCACCTTGCTACGCGTGCACACCGGCGGCTACGCACTGAACTTCTACAAGACGCGCGGCGACCTGGCCCGCGCGTGGAGCGAGCGCAGCCGCCAGGAGCTGGCGGGCCTGTGGCCCCAGCTCTCCCTGGGCAACCGCGTGAGCGACCGCAACAGCGTGGTGCACCGCGACTTCTCGGGGGTGGGCCGGTGAGCCCCCGCGAGACCCCGGAGCACGCGCTGTCCCGGCTCGGGCTGAGCGACGTCCGGCCGCCGGAGCCCATCGGGCGGTTCGTCCACGGCGTGCGCGCCCACGACTTCTTCTACGTCTCCGGGACGTACGGGACGGCCAAGGACGCCGACGGCAACGACCACCTGCCGATCAGCGGCAAGCTCGGCCGCGACCTGGACGTCGGGCAGGGGTACGAGTCCGCCCGGCTGGTGGCGATCAACCTGCTCGCCATGGCCCGCGCCGAGCTGGGCAGCCTGGACGTGGTCGAACGGGTCGTCCGGCTGGCGGGCTACGTCAACGCCGGGCCGGAGTTCACGCAGGCGCCCGCCGTGCTCGACGGCGCCTCCGACCTGCTGATCGACGTCTTCGGGCCGGAACGCGGCACGCACGCGCGGATCGCGCTCTACCAGCAGGGCCTTCCCCGCGACGCGCCGCTCGCCGCCGAGCTCACCCTCCTGCTGCGGAACGGCTCCTGACCGGACCGATCCACGATCATTCGAACATGTGTTTGACAGATCGGGGTAGATTGACCGCATGAACGGACCGACGCAGGGCCTGCTGCTCGACTTCACCGAGGAGACGGCCGTGGGCGCGCTCGGCGCCACCGTTCGGCGCGAACGGCTCGCGCACGGCGCGTGGATCGACGTCCGGCCCGGCTGGATCACGGGCTCGGACGCCCTCTTCGAGCGCCTGCGGGACGGCGTGCCCTGGCGGGCCGAACGGCGGCGCATGTACGAACGGGTGGTCGACGTCCCCCGGCTGCTGAGCTTCTACGACGACGGCGCCCCGCTCCCCGACCCGTTCCTGGACGAGATGAGGGCCGCGCTCACCGGGCACTACGCCGACGAGCTGGGCGAGCCGTTCGTCACCGCCGGGCTCTGCCTCTACCGCGACGAGAACGACAGCGTCGCCTGGCACGGCGACCGCACCGGCCGCGGGTCGACCGAGGACACCATGGTCGCGATCATCTCGTTCGGCGCGCCCCGGTCGCTGATGCTCAGGCCGTCGGGCGGCGGCGCGGCACGGCGTTACGGCCTGGGGCCGGGCGACCTGCTGGTGATGGGCGGCAGTTGCCAGCGCACGTGGGAGCACGCGATCCCCAAGAGCACCCGCGCCAGCGGGCCGCGCATCAGCGTGCAGTTCCGCCCGCACGGCGTCCGCTGAGCCCTGCCGAGCCCTGTGAGTCCTGCCGAGCCCTGTGAGTCCTGCTGGGCCTGCGAGTCCTACTGGGCCTGCGAGTCCTACTGGGCCTGCTCGCCCTGCTGCTGGACGGCGTCCATGTCCATGTACATGACCTCCCAGTGGTGCCCGTCGGGGTCCTGGAAGGCGCGGCCGTACATCGGGCCCTGGTCCATGGGCTCGCCGATGGCCGATCCGCCGGACGCCAGCGCCGCGTCGACCAGGCGGTCGACCTCCTCGCGGCTGTCGGCGGACAGGCCGATCATCGTCTCGGTGGTCGCGGTGGCGTCCGCCGCGGTCTTGTCCTTGGACAGGAACCCGTTGAAGAACGGCTCGGTGAGCAACATCGCGTAGTTGTGCCCCTCCGAGATCACCAGGCAGGCCGCGTTCTCGTCGGTGAAGATCGGGTCGAACGAGTACCCCAGCCCGGTCCAGAAGTCCTTGGTGCGGTCGAGGTCCTTCACCGCGAGGTTCACGAAGATCATGCTGCCGGCCATGGTCGTCTCCTTCGTTCCGGGTCGGTTGGTTCCGGGTCGTTGCTGGTGGTGACCAGGAACATGCCCGGAATTCATCGCCCCGTCGCGGAAAAACTTGGCAAGGCCCGTTCGACGGCCGCTTTGACCAGGGCGTCCACCTGGTCCTCGGGGAACACCTCCGGCAGGGTGAGCCGCTCCAGGATCAGCCGGTTCAGCGCCAGGTGCAGGAGCACGACGGTGGTCTCATCGCCAGGGAGACCCGAGTCGCGTCGGCAACGGCGCCGCCGTCACCACCTACGAGCGCGCCTGAACAGACATCTGAGATGCACCCGCTCGCGTACGAACGCCGGGACTCCGGCACCCGCCGGAAGCGGGCCGGGGTGCGGGAGGTTGACCGGTACGGGCGGGCGACACCGACGAGGAGGACGGGGCATGGCGGACGACGGGTACGGATGGAACGGCGGGGAGCTCGACCTGGAGGCCTACCTGGAACGAATCGGGTACGCCGGTGACCGCGCCCCGACGGTGGACACCCTGCGGGCCCTGCAACGGGCGCACACCACGTCCATCCCGTTCGAGAACCTGGAGATCATGCTCGGCCGCCCGATCCCGCTCGACCTGGCGGCGTTGCAGGACAAGATGGTGCGGAGCGAGCGCGGCGGTTACTGCTACGAGCACACCAAGCTGTTCGCGGCGGCGCTCGAACGGCTCGGGTTCACGTTCACCGCGGTGTCGGCGCGGGTGACGCTGGGCGCCACCGGAGCCCGGCCCGCCACGCACGCGGCCCTGCTCGTGACGGCGGCCGGCGACGACCGGACGTGGTTGTGCGACGTCGGCTTCGGCGGCGGACCGCTGGAGCCGATCGTGTTCGCCGCCGGCAGCGAGGCCGACCAGGACGGCTGGCGCTTCCGGCTGGAGCACCGGCCCGACAACCTGTGGGCCCTGCACCAGCACGGCGCGGAGGGGTGGGTCGAGCGGCACACGTTCCCGCTCACTCCCCAGTACACGATCGACTACGTGGTCGGGAACCACTTCGTCTCCACCAGCCCGCGGTCGCCGTTCACCACCCGTCCGTTCGCCCAGCGCTTCGGCCCCAAGGAGCACCACGTGCTGGACGGCACCACCTGGACGACCACCCGGCCGGACGGGTCCGCCGAGTCCAGGGAGGTCGAACGGGCCGGGGTGCCCGCCCTCCTCGCCGAGGTCTTCGGCATCTCCCTGGACGAGGCCGACGCCGCCAGGCTCGCCGAGGGACGGTTCGCCACCCCCGGCTCCGGCCCGGCGGCCTGACGGATGTTCAACGGATGAGGTAGCGGACCCAGACGACCTTGCCGTCGGGTTCCTGCTGCGCCCCCCATTCGTCGGCCAGCAGGTCGACGATCCCGAGGCCGCGCCCGCCCAGTTCGTCGGGCTCGGCGTCGCGGAGCCGCGGCGGGTCCCGGACGGGGTCCTCGAGCTCGATCCGCACCTCCTGACCGTTCACCGACACCCGCATGTCGATCAGGCGGTCCGGGGCCGCGTTGACCGCGTTGGTCGCCAGCTCGCTGACGATGAGCACCAGGTCGGGGGCCAGTGCGGCGAGCCCCCACATCGACAGATGGAACTCGGTGAGGTCGCGCAACAACCCCACCGCCGCGGGCACCGCCTGTACTCGCTGCTCGAACTTGTGTCCGTCGAGCGCCCGCCGTCCGGTCATGATCGCCATCTCTCCGCCCTCGCGGTCGAGATCGAGAGGCCTCGTCGCTTCCGGGACGCCTCCCCAACGAGGTGTTTGTGACGCGATCGGCCCCGATTGTCCCTTTCAGCCCGCTGTACGCGCACGACCCCGGAGAGGGTTCAATGCCGACCTGACGAGCAAGGATCTGTGACGGCAGAGCACCCCGAGAGGCCAGAGCACCCCGAGAACGCAGAGCACCCCGAGGACAGAGCGCACTGAAAGGGCAGCCCCCACCGAGAGGGCAGAGCCCACCGAAGGGCGGCGCCCGCTAAGAGGGCAGAGCCCGCCGAGAAGGCAGAGCCCGCTGAAAGGGCAGAGCCCGCTGAGAAGGGCTGCGCTCAGCAGGCAGCGCTCAGCAGGCCGCGCTCAGCAGGCCGCCCTGAGGAGGCCGCGCTTAGACCACAGCGCTCAGCCGGCAGCACTTGAACCGCAGCGTGGGCATGTTCAGGCAAGCTCAGCCCGGGACGGCAGGCGGACGTTGAGGATGAGGCCGCCGGCGGGTCGGGACGACGCTCTCACCGTCCCGCCGTGCGCGGAGGCGGTGGCGCGGACGATCGACAGGCCGAGGCCGGTGCCCCGGTCGGAGCGCACCCGGTCGTTGCCCAGGCGGCGGAACGGCTCGAAGATCGTCTCGATTTCGTACGGCGGGACGACGGGGCCGGTGTTGGACACCGTCAGCTCGACCCGCCCGTTGTCGCGCGCGGTGGTCACCCACACCTCGCCGCCCTCGGCGTTGTGCCGGACGGCGTTCTCCACCAGGTTCTGGACGAGCCGCTCGACCAGCACCGGATCGCCCTCCGTCGGTGCCGCGCCGAGCCGCCGGTGGGCGGTCACGCCGCGTTCGGCGGCCTCGTCGGCGGCCTGGTCGAGGACGTGCCCGGCCACCACGGCCAGGTCCAGGGGCGAGGTGTCGACCACCGTGTTCTCGCTGCCGGCGAGGGTGAGCAGCCCGTCGATGAGCCGCTCGTGCCGGCCGTTGACGACCAGCAGCGACTCGCCCAGCCGCTTCACGTCGTCGGTGGCGTCCGCGCGGCGCACCGCCACGTCCACCAGCGTCCGGTTGATCGCCAGCGGCGTCCGCAGCTCGTGCGAGGCGTTGGCGACGAACCTGCGCTGCCCGTCGAACGCCCGCGCCAGCCGTTCCAGCATCGTGTCGAAGGTGTCGGCCAGCTCCTTGACGTCGTCGCGCGGCCCCGCGTAGGCGATGCGCTCCCCCAGGTCCTGGCTGCGCGCCACCCGCCGGGCCGTCTCGGTGATGTTGTGCAGGGGGCGCAGGGCCCGGTCGGCGAAGAACCAGCCCAGGGCCAGCGCGACGACCCCCACGACGCCGAGCGCGAAGCCGCCCTGGGTCAGCAGGGCGTTCAGCGTCTCCCGCTGGGAGTCGCCCTTGGCCTGGATCAGGAGCCCGCCGACCTCCCCCGCCGGGATCTTGTAGTCCGGCGGGACCGCCTCGAAGTCCTTGACGACCATCCTGCCCGGGCCGGGCTCCGGCTGGGACACCCCGGCGACCGAGCCGGACACGGTCGACTTGGGCCCGTCCGGCAGGCCGTTCTGCACCAGGAAGTAGGTCAGTGCCAGCAGCACGATCCCGCCGAGCAGGAACAGGCCGCCGTACACGAGCGTCAGCCGGACCCGGATCGTCGGCCGGAGCCTCGCGGTGAACGTCGTCATGGAATCCGGTACCCCACTCCTGGAACGGTCTCGATGACGGGCGGGTCACCGAGCTTGCGGCGAAGCTTCATCAGCGTCACGCGGACGGTGTTGGTGAACGGGTCGGTGTGCGCGTCCCAGACCTTCTCCAGCAGCTGCTCGGCCGAGACGACCTTGCCGTCCGCGCGCAGCAGCTCGGCGAGCACCCCGAACTCCTTGCGCGCCAGCTGCACGTAACGGCCCTCCCGGAACACCTGGCGGCGCGCCGGGTCGAGCCTGATGCCGGCGCGCTCCAGGGTGGGCGGGTCGGCCGGGCGGGCGCGGCGGCCGAGGGCGTGCACGCGGGCCACCAGCTCCTCGAACGCGAAGGGCTTGGTGAGGTAGTCGTCGGCGCCGAGCCGCAGCCCCGCCACCCGGGCGGGGACGGTGACCGCCGCGGTCAGCATGATCACCCGGACCGGCGCGCCGGAGTCGACGACCGCGCGGCACACGTCGTCGCCGTGCACGATCGGCAGGTCGCGGTCCAGGACGAGCACGTCGTAGTCGTTCACGCCCAGATGCTCGAGCGCGGCGTCGCCGTCGTACACCACGTCGACGGCCAGCGCCTCGGCCCGCAGGCCCTCGGCGATCGAGTCGGCGAGCATGCGCTCGTCCTCGGCGACCAGTACCCGCACGGTCCACGTCCTCCAGCACTCAGGTACCCGCTGTCCGCCCACAGCCTCGGGGAACGGGCGTAACGCCGGCATAACGCGAACTGGTTACGGGGGGTTTAGCGCGTGCCCGCTGGACTTTGGGGCGTCCGTGAAAGTCGACAAGGAGACGAAGCGATGCGGCGACGAACGTTCGCGACGATGTCCCTGATACCGGCGCTCGCCCTGACCCTCACCCTCTCCGCCTGCGGAGGCGGCGGGAGCGGGTCCGGTGCGAGTCCGACCGCGAAGAAGACCGACGAACTGACGGCGATGCGCGCCTTCGCCAAGTGCATGCGCGCGAACGGCGTCAACATGTCCGACCCCGAGCCGCAGGGCGACGGCGGCATGCTCACGAAGGTCGAAGGAGGAGCGAAGAAGGGCGAGAGCCCGAAGAAGATGGAGGCGGCGCAGGCCAAGTGCCGCCACCTCATGCCGAACGGCGGCAAGCCGCCGAAGCTCTCGCCCGAGCAGGTCGCCAAGATGCGCGCCTTCGCCAAGTGCATGCGTGAGAACGGCATCGACATGCCCGACCCGAGCGACGACGGCCTGATCCAGCACAAGGTCGAGAACAAGCCCGGCGCCCCGGGCGCGAAGAAGGAGTCGATCGGCCAGGACCCCGACAGTCCCAAGTTCAAGGCCGCCCACAAGGCGTGCGGCCACCTCGAGCCGGCGCGTCCCGGCCAGGAGAAGGGGAACTGACCTTGAACGGGAAGCGGACGGTGTTCCTGAGCGCCGTCGGGGTGGTCGTGGTCGCGGGGGCCGGTCTCGCCACGGTCGGGCTGGGCGGCGGCGGGCAGGCGCCGGTGGCGCACAGCTCGCTGCCGCCCGCCACGGCGGACATCGAGCGCACCACGCTCACCGAGACCGAGTCGGTCGGGGGCACGCTCTCGTACGGCTCCACCAGCACCGCGTCGAGCACGGGCGGGGGCACGCTCACCTGGCTGCCGTCCCCCGGGACCGCGATCACCCGGGGCGGGACCGCCTACCGGGTCGACAACGAGCGCGTCCCGCTGCTGTACGGGAGGCTCCCGGTCTACCGGACGCTCGGCACCGGTTCCGAAGGGCCCGACGTGAAGCAGCTCGAACGGAACCTGGCGGCCCTCGGCTACGACGGCTTCACGGTCGACGACGACTTCGGCTCCGCCACCGCCACGGCGGTGAAGGAGTGGCAGGAGGATCTCGGCCTGGCGGAGACCGGCAGGATCACCCCCGGTTCGGTGATGGTCGCGCCGGGCGCGGTCCGGGTGGCCGAACGTAAGGCCGCGGTCGGCGACCGGGCCGGCGGACCGGCGTTCACCTACACCGGGACGACCCGGGTGGTGACGGTGGACCTCGACGTCAAGTACCAGCGGCTCGTCAAGAAGGGCGCGGAGGTCACGATCGAGCTGACCGAGGACGAGACCACCAAGGGCCGGGTCAGCAAGATCGGCCAGGTCGCCAAGCCCGGCGGCGGCGAGGACCCCACGACCATCGAGATCACCATCGCGGTGACCCGGCAGCGCGCGCTCGGCTCGTACGACAAGGCGCCGGTGGACGTCGCGTTCACCGCGGCCGAGCACGCGGACCAGCTCGTCGTACCGGTCGGCGCCCTCGTCGCGCAGCCCGGCGGCGGCTACGGCGTCCAGGTCGTCCAGGGCTCGACCGTCCGCACGGTGAAGGTCGAGACGGGGGCCTTCGCCGACGGCCGGGTCGCGATCACCGGTCCGGGCCTCGCCGAGGGCATGAAGGTGGGGATCCCGAAATGACCCCGGTCGTGGAGCTCCGCGACGTCACCAAGACCTACCCGGGGGACGTCACCGCGCTCGACCGGGTGTCGGTGACGGTCGAGATCGGCGAGCTGGTCGCCGTCGTCGGCCCGTCCGGCTCCGGCAAGTCGACGATGCTGCATCTGCTGGGGACGCTCGACCGGCCGAGTTCGGGGACCGTCCTGGTCCAGGGCCGGGACGTCTCCCGGCTCACCGACCGCCGGGTGTCGGCGCTGCGCTCGCGGCGCATCGGCTTCGTCTTCCAGCAGTTCCACCTGGCCGCCGGGGTGAGCGCCCTCGACAACGTCGCGGACGGCCTGCTCTACGGGGGCGTACCCCCGGCGGAGCGGCGCCGGCGGGCCCGCCTCGCGCTGGACCGGGTCGGGCTCGGCCACCGCCTCGGCCACCGGCCGCACCAGCTCTCCGGCGGAGAGAAGCAGCGGGTGGCGATCGCCCGGGCCGTGGTCGGCGAACCGGCGATGTTGCTGGCCGACGAGCCGACGGGCGCGCTCGACTCGGCGACCGGCGCCGGGGTGATCGACCTGCTGCGGGAACTGGCGGCGGCCGGCACCACGGTCATCCTGATCACGCACGACCGCGACATCGCCGACCTGCTGCCCCGCCAGGTGCGGATGCGGGACGGGCGGATCGAGCACGACGACGCGCAGAAGGCCGCCTGGGCGGAGGCCGCCCGATGATCCGCGGCAGGACCGGCGGGCGGCGGTCCCGGACCTCCGGCGGCGACGACATGCCGGCCCGTCTCGGCCCCCGGGACGTGCTCAAGGTGGGCGGCGCGGGCCTGCGCGCCCGGCCCCTCCGCGTCTTCCTGTCCGCGCTGGGCATCGCGATCGGCATCGCCGCCATGATCGGCGTCGTCGGCATCTCGACGTCCAGCCGCGCCCAGCTCCAGGCCGTTCTCGACCAGCTCGGCACCAACCTGCTGACGGTGGGGCCCGGCCAGGACTTCTTCGGCTCCGACGCCCAGCTGCCCAAGGAGTCGGTCGGCATGATCGCCCGAATCCCGGACGTGCTGTCCGCGTCCGCCACCGGCAAGGTCTCCGACGCCAAGGTCTACCGCAACGACCACGTCCCCGGCGGTGAGAGCGGCGGCATCAGCGTGCAGGCGACCCGCCTCGACCTGCCCGGCACGATCGGCCTGCGGATGGCGGCGGGGAACTGGCTCAACGCCGGCACCAGCCGCTACCCGGCCGTGGTGCTGGGCTCGGACGCCGCCGAACGCCTCGGCGTCGGGCAGCCCAACCAGCAGGTCTGGCTCGGGAAGCAGTGGTTCACGGTGGTGGGGATCCTCAGCCCGAACGGGCTCGCGCCGGAGCTCGACGCGGCCGCGCTGGTGGGCTGGGAGGTGGCGCAGGACCGGCTCGGCTTCGACGGTCATCCGACCACCGTCTACACCCGCGTGGAGAAGGAGGCCATCGACTCCGTGCAGGCCACGCTGGCCGAGGCGGCCAACCCCGAGGCGCCGAGCGAGATCAAGGTAAGCCGGCCGTCGGACGCGCTGGCCGCCGAGCAGGCCACCGACCAGGCGTTCACCGGGCTGCTGCTCGGCCTGGGCGGGGTGGCGCTGCTGGTCGGCGGCGTCGGCGTCGCCAACACGATGGTCATCTCGGTGCTGGAGCGCCGGGCGGAGATCGGCCTGCGGCGGTCGCTCGGCGCGACCCGCGGGCAGATCAGGCTCCAGTTCCTCACCGAGTCGCAGATGCTGGCCGCCCTGGGCGGCATCGGCGGGGTGAGCCTCGGCATCGTGGTCACGGCCGTCTACGCGCTCAGCCAGGGCTGGCCGACCGTGGTGCCGCCATGGGCGATGGCCGGCGGCATCGGCGCGACGCTGGTGATCGGCGGGATCGCCGGGCTCTATCCCGCGATCCGCGCCGCCCGTCTCTCCCCCACCGAGGCCCTCGCCACCCCGTGACCCGCCCGGATGCTCCCGGCCTCGCCGCACTCCCACAGCGCTCGCGGCGAGGCCGGGAGCGGCGCGGGGTCGGATGCGGCGAGGCAGAGGCGCCTTACGACGGCACGGCCGGGCCCCCTCGGAACGGGCCGGGCCCGCTCAGGGCGACCGGGCCCGCTCAGGACGGCACGGCCGGGCAGTGAGCGCCGCGGGCCGGGAGCGTGAGCTCGGTCAGGTAGGCGTCGACCGCGTTCTCCATGCAGGGCCCGCTGGTGGCGCTGCCGTGTCCCGCGCCGTCGTAGGTGAGCAGCACGCCCTTGGGGCCGAACTGCCGCGCGACCGAGACCGCGAACGTGTACGGCGTGGCCGGGTCGTGCAGCCCGTTCGACAGCAGGACGGGCGGGCCCCGGCGCACGGTGGGCTTCAGCCGGTGCTGCGGGTTGGCGGCCGGGGTGCCGAGGCAGGCGGCCACCATCCGGAGGGGCAGCAGGTACGGCATGTCGGGCGCGGCGCCGTTCATCCGCCGCACGAGCGCGTCGTACTCGCGGAAGTCGCGCACCGGCAGCCGCCAGTCGGAGCAGAAGATCGGGACCGTGGGCGGCAGCGGCGACAACCGGGGCGGCTCGGTGCCGGCCGGCGCGTGGGTCTCCATGTAGACGATCATGTCGGCGAGCCGGGCGAAGTCCGCGTTGTAGAACGCCCGGAACGCGACCATGTTGACCAGGTCGCTCGTCGTCAGGCGGGGGCCGAGCCTGCCCTGCGGGTCGGCCGCCGGGGGCGTGGCCACCTCACCTCGCCCGGCCTTGTCCAGCAGGCCCTGCCAGACCGCCCGGACGTCGCGTCCGTGCAGCGCGCAGCCGGCGTCGCGCCCGCACCACTTCACGAACTCGTCGAACAGGTCCTGCCCGGCGCGCGCCTGGGTCTCCAGGAACTCGCGCGTACGGGGAACGCTGTGGTCGAAGACGCTCTCCAGCACCATCGCCCGCACGCGGCCCGGATAGGTCTCGGCGTACTGCGCGCCGAGAATCGTGCCGTACGAGCTGCCGTGGAAGGTCAGCCTCCCCTCGCCGAGCGCGACGCGGATCGCCTCCAGGTCACGGACCGTCTGGGCGGTGTCGAGATGGTCGTGGACCCCGCCGGTCAGGTCGCGGCAGTCGGCGGCGAGTTCCTTGTTGTAGGCGACGGTCGCGGCGAAGTCGTTCTGGCTCTTCATCACCGGTGAGGGGCGTGCCGCGAGCTTCTCGGGCGAGCACTGGACGGGGCTGCTCCTGCCGACCCCGCGCGGGTCGAAGCTGACGATGTCGAAGCGGCGCCGCACTTCCGGGCTGAACCGCGAGATTCCGGTGCCGACCCGTTCCCGGCCGGAGTCGCCGGGGCCGCCCGGGCCGAACACCAGCGTCCCGACGCGCGCCGGGTCGGTGGTCGTGCGGCGGGCGATCTCCATCTCGAACGTGGGCCCGTCCGGCCGGGCCCAGTCGACGGGCAGCCGGAGCCTGGCGCATTCGGCTCCGTCCCATGCGGGCTTGCCGGGCTCGCACGCGGCCCACCGGAGGCCGCCGGCACCGGGCGCACCGGCGGGGGCCGCCTGGACGGACGTGGGAGCGGCGGCGAGAACGGAGGCCACGACGCCCGCCGCGACGAGCGCGGCGACCCCCGAGCCCCAGGCCGCCGTGCGGCGCCGGGCGGGTGTGCTCTCGGGCATGACGGTTCCTCCTGAGATCTGATCTTGGGGACGTCCGTCACGCTAGGCGCGCGGCCGTCCGCCGAGAACCCTTCTCAGGGGCGGTTCAGGGTCGCCTCAGGGGAGGTTCAGGGATGGCCGCCGCCGAGCGCGCGCCGCAGGACTTCGGCCAGATGAATCCCTCGGCGGCCCGTTCCCTGCGCGATCTGGGTCCGGCAGGAGAAGCCGTCGGCGAGGATCAGGTCGCCGTCCGCAGCCGCGCGCACCTTGGGGTACAGCTCGCGTTCGGCGCACGCCTGGGAGACGTCCCAGTGCCCCGGCTCGAAGCCGAAGTTGCCCGCCAGGCCGCAACACCCCGCGCCCACGACGTCGGTGTCGACGCCGAGCCGTTCGAGCACCGCACGATCCGCGTCGTACGAACCCTTGGCCTCCTGGTGGCAGTGCACCTGCGCCACCGCCGCGGCGTCCAGGCGCGCGAACGGCCAGTCGCCCTCGTGCCGGGCGACCAGCTCGGCCAGCGTCACCATGCTCGCGGCGAGCCGCCCGGCGCGCGGGTCGCCGGGCAGCAGTTCGGGCGCCTCGTCGCGCAACATCACCGTGCAGGACGGCTCCAGCCCGACGACCGGGAAGCCCGCCGCGAGCGCGGGCTCCAGCACGTCCAGGGTGTGGCGCAGCACGCGCGCGGTCACCCCGAGCTGGCCGGTCGAGTGCCAGGTCAGCCCGCAGCAGACGCGGCCCGGCGGGAGCAGCACCCGGTAGCCCATCGCCTCCAGGACCTCGACCGCCGCGCGACCGGTCTCGGGCGCGTGGAAGTCGGTGAAGGTGTCGGGCCACAACACGACCTTCTTTTCCAGGGGCACCGTCTTCTCGATGGGCACCGTCTTCTCGATGGGCACCGTCTTCTCGATGGGCACCGTCTTTTCCACGGGCCGTCCGCGGAACCACGTCCTGAGCGTCTCGGGCGCGAACGAGATCATCTCCCGCCGCGGCTCCACGCCCGCGATCCTCTTCGCGGCCGCCGCGACCCGCGGCCTCCGCAGCGCCGCGTTGGCCAGCCGGGCCGCGCCGGGAACACCCGCCACCGCCCGCGACACCAGGGGCAGCCAGCCCATCGAGTAGTGCGCCGCGGGCCGCCGCCGCCCGGCGTAGTGCCGGTGCAGGAACTCGGCCTTGTAGGTCGCCATGTCGACGTTCACCGGGCAGTCGCTCGCGCACGCCTTGCACGACAGGCACAGGTCGAGCGCCTCCCGTACCTCCTCCGACCGCCAGCCGCCGGTGATCGTCTCGCCGCGCAACATCTCGGCCAGGACGCGGGCCCGGCCGCGCGTGGAGTGCACCTCGTCCCGGGTCGCCTTGAACGACGGGCACATCGCGCCGGTGCCGAGGTTGCGGCAGGCGCCGACGCCGACGCAGCGGTGCACGGCCGCGGCGAACGACCCGTGGTCGCGGGTGAGCGCGTGCACCGGCGTGATCGCCAGCGCGTCGCGTCCCGGGCCCGGCCGCAGGTCGGCGTCCAGCGGCTCCGGATCGACGATCACGCCGGGGTTGAGCCGTCCCCGCGGGTCGAACACGGCCTTGAACGCCGCGAACGCGCGCCGCAGCTCCGGTGAGTACATCTTGGCCAGCAGCTCCGACCGTGCCCGCCCGTCGCCGTGCTCGCCGGAGACCGTGCCGCCGTACGAGAGCACGAGGTCGGCCGCGGCCTCCATGAACTCCCGGTAGGCCGCCACCCCGCCGGGGGTGCCCAGGCCGAAGTCGAGCCGCAGGTGCAGGCAGCCTTCGCCGAAGTGACCGTAGGGCACGCCGCGCAGCCCGCGCCGCTCCATCAGGCCGTACAGGTCGCGCAGGTAGGCGCCGAGCCGGTCGGGCGGGACGGCGGAGTCCTCCCAGCCGGGCCACGCCTCGCCGCCGTCGGGCAGCCGGGTGACGATCCCGGAGCCCGCCTCGCGGATCCACCACAACGCCCGCATCTCCCGCGGCTCGTCCACGACGACCGCGTTCGCACCGGGCACGACCCCGCGCACCGCCGCGACGAGGGTCTGCGCCGCCTCGCGTGCCTCGGCGGCCGAGGCGCCGCCGACCTCGCAGTAGAGCCAGCCGCCGCCGTCCGGCAGCCCGGCACCGGCTCCGCCTCGGCCGGGCTGGGCGCGCAGCGCGGTCAGCAGGTCGGCGGCCATGCCCTCCACGGTCAGCGCGCCGGACCGCGCGGCGAACGGGGCGACCTCGGCGGCGGTGTAGACGTCGGCGAAGCCGAGCACCGCGAGCGCCCGCGCGGCCGGCACCGGAACGAGCCGGACCGTCGCCTCGGTCACGATGCCGCACGTGCCCTCGCTGCCCACCAGTGCCTTGGCCACGTCGAAGCCCCTCTCGGGGAGCAGGTGGTGCAGCCCGTAGCCGGACACCTGACGGCTGAACCGCCCGAGCTCGGTCCGGAGCGGGCCCAGATAGGCGTCGCGCAACCGGGTCAGCTCGGCGTCGATCGACGCGTCGCCGCTGGTGCCCTTCCGCGCCGCGATCTCGCGCCCGTCCGGCAGCAGCAGCCGCAGGGCCTCGACGTTGTCGGCGGTGATCCCCCACGCCACCGAATGCGACCCGCACGCGTTGTTGCCGATCATCCCCCCGAGCGTGCAGCGCGAGTGGCTCGACGGGTCGGGCCCGAACGTCAGCCCGTACTCTCCCGCCGCCGCGCGCAGGTCGTCGAGCACGACGCCGGGCTGCACCACCGCGGTGCGGGCCGACGGGTCGATCGACCGGATCGCGGTCAGGTGACGGGACGTGTCGACGACGATGCCGCGCCCGATCGAGTTGCCCGCGATCGAGGTGCCGCCGCCACGCAGGGTGACCGGCAGGCCCCTGCCGTCCGCCTCCTCCAGCACCCGGACGAGGTCACCCGCCGAGCGCGGCTCGGCGACCATCGCCGGCACCTGCCGGTAGAGCGAGGCGTCCGACGAGTAGGCGGTACGGGTCGTCAGGTCGGTGCGGAACAGGCGGTCTCCGGACATCGACCCAGGCTAGGGCTTGTCTCGAAGTCGGCGCCCGTGGCGAGGTGCGTGCCTGGGCGTCGCGGAGCAGGGCGGTCGACTTCGAGACACGCCCTGGTGGTGACGTCGGCCGGTCAGCGCGATGCGCAGGGGCTGCCGTTGATGGTGCAGTCCGCCGTCCGGGTCGAGCCGCCGCCCTCCGCCAGGAACGTGATGCTGGAGCTGGCACCGGGGCTGAGCGGGCCGCCCTCGACCACCACGGTGTCGCCGTCCTGGCGGTACGGCAGCGGCCAGAGCGTCCGCAGCCGGGCGCGCGACAGCTCGAACGTGAGACGCCACGACCGGAGCGTGTCGCCACCCCGGTTGGTGACCGTGTACGTGCCGCGGTATTCGCGCCAGCCGTTGTCCGAGCCCTGGAAGCTGACCGCGACCGGCGCCCGTCCGGGCCGGGTCACGCCCTCGCGCGGCTCGGAGCGGTCGCGGGACGGCCGCTCGGTCGCCGCCGCGCGCGCGTCCACCGTGCTGGGAGTCGTCGTGGGCGTGGCCGAGGCGCCGGGGCCGGCGCTCTTGACCGGCTTGGGGGACTTGCTCTGCGTCGGCTGCGCCGAGGGCGAGCCGGTCGGGAGCTGGGAGGGCGCGAGGCACTCGGGCGTCTCGCACTCCTGGAGGGCCTGCGTCCGCGGCGGCTCCGACTCCGATCCCCCGAACATGACGTTCATGGCCAGGAGCGTGCCGGCGAACGTCACCGCGCCCGCGCCGGCGACCGCCGCGAGGCGACCGCGGCCCCCGCCGCGCGCACCCTTCGCCCGCGTGCCGCCACCGTGGCGCGGCCCTCCCGAGGGCGCGCCGGGCAGCGGACCGGGGTGCGGTCCCGGCGGCGGTACCGCGCCGGAGCGCGCCACCACGAGGCGGTCCGGCCAGATCACACCCTCGGGGTCACGCCCGTACGGCCGATTGCCTTGCTCTGACATCCATCCACCCGTTGTTTCGATCGTCATGGATCTCAGCGTCGGATCAGCGCCCTACGTTACACACCCGGGCGAACGTGTCGTGGCCTGGTAATTCGCCGATGGCCGCGTATGGACGCCATGACCGAAAAGACAGGACCGCGGTGGAGACACCGACGTGCCATCCTTGACGTCCGCCGGCAATGCGCGTCAAGGAGACCGTCGAGCAGATCACCCTCACGCGTATAACGGTCGGGTCCCGGTAACCGGCCTGCGCGTTTCCGCCTCAACGGCCGGTGGCAGGGTCGACTCGGGCGACGGATCGGAGGCGAGTGTGGACGAGCAATTGAGGCTCCAGCTGTTGCTGGGCCGGATCCAGCAACTCTCGAACGAGAACTGGCACGTCTTGACGCGCCCGCGCCACGCGATGGACGACCACGCCTGGGTCGGCCCCTCCGCGCGGTCCTTCGACCGCCGCCTCGAACACGGCGACGCCGAACTCCACGCCCAGCTCCGCAAGGCCCTGGACCTCGTCCAACGGCAAATCGGCCGTCCTCTGGCCGGATGAGACGATGGCGGACAACTGGCTCGGCCCGGACACCTGCGGAGTGAAGCTCGTCCAGTTCGAGCAGATGGCCCAGGACATGACCAGGGCGGTGTCCCAGCTGGAGGACCTGGCCGACCAGCTCTGGCAGGCCCTGAACGGCGCCAAGGTCGACACCGCCCCCGCCATGGAGATCAAGCGCCTCGCCACCTGGGCCCACGAGGCGGCCACCGACCTCCGCCGCCGCAACACCCTCGCCCACGACCTCGACCGCCAGAAACTCGCGATCGAGGTGTGCCGCCTCGACGGCACCTACCTCACCCTCCCCGATCGCTACACCGACCAGGTCGCCTACGGCGAGGGAAGCCGCCTCGCGGGCCTCGTCCGGCGTGCCGCCGCCGGAGACCGCAAGGCCCTGGCGGACCTCCGCAGATACGACCCGAAGGACGTCACCCCCGCCCTCGCCAAGGCCCTCGTACGAACACTCGGCGCGGACGGGCTGCTGAGACTCCCGGTCGACCTGGGCCGGCGGCTCACCGTCGACGTCCACCAGGAGGGCGGCGACGCCGTCGCCCGCGACACCCGCAACGTCCTGGCCATCCTCGGCCGCAGCCTCGCCCTGACCACCGACCCCGGCCGCAGCGGCTACGTCGGCGACGCCTTCTTCACCCAGATCATGGCCGCGGGCCGCACCACGTTCCCGCCCGGAACGGAACCCCCGCGCGGAGCAGCGGGCTACCAATCCCTCTCCACCCTGATGACCGCCGCCGGAAACGCCCGCTTCTCCGCCCGCTTCATGGGCACCGTCGGCGCGGACATGGTCGACTACGACAGGCACCTGCCGAAGAACCTGGGCCCCCTGCCCGAGCTGAGCGGCCACTACGACCTCGGCAACGCCCTCGACCCGAGCACGACCAAGGTGACCGTGGGAGACCGCGGAACGGACTTCCTCCTCCCGCTCCTGCACGCGGCGGCCGCCTCCGGCCGCGAGGGGGCACAAGCCCTCCTCAGCCACGCCCCCATGGGCCCCCACCCCGCCAAGACCCCGGCGAGCGGGCGGAACTCCAACCTCGCCTACCTTCTGAGCAGCCGCCGCGAGCTCTGGGCCAAAACCGACCACGGCGCAGCCCTCGGTGCGACGCTCAAAACGGCCGCCTCCGGCACGGACAAGGATTCCGAACGCCTCGCCTTCGAAGCCGCCAGAATCCTCGCCACCGACGCCCGCAAGTACTGGGTCATCAAGGAAGGCAAACTCTCCGCGGTCGACGAGAGCGGAGGCGGCAACCTCCTCAAAGGCACTTTCAGCCTGAGCAACCCCAAGGAGGCCATGGCCGCCTACTCGCGAGTCTCCAACCCGATCCAGGACATCGACGCGATCTCCGCCCTGCGCCCCTATATGGCCGAGGTCCTCGCGACCCACATGGCCAAGGTCAACGACGTCTTCGAACAAGCTCGATCGGCAGGGCCGGAAGCGTACCGATGACCGACGTGGACATGGATTACCTGCTGCTGGACCTCACCCGCGACACGAAGTCCTTCGAGATCCTTCTGCGCGGCCAGATCGCTTACACCGCGGTCGTTCTCGACCAGGCCGTCGCCAACGGATCTCGCCACCTGCCCAGTGTCGTCGTCACTCCAGGGCGGGTGTTCGGACATATCCTGGAGGCCCGCAGCCAGGCCACCGAGGGTGAGAAAGCCCGGCTGGCGGAGGAACTCGCGCGAGTACAGAGCTATGTGGGCCTGTTCACCAGTCTCGCCGTCCAAAAGGCACAAGCCGCCGTCGCCAGCCGGGCCCCCGTGGCGGGCGAGGCCGCCAACCTCCTGGTGCCACAGACCCAGCAGGCTCTGGAAAAAATGATCGCCAAACGTCTCACCGAAAAGCCCAACAAGGCCATCTTGACCACCGGGACGAACACTGAGGCCGTGGAGAAGCTCTTCAGCCAGATGATCGCTTCGGCGCTGATCACCCACGGCCGCTACGACCGCCAGGACCTGAAGGGGAAGAACTTCGCCACCACGGGAGACAGCCCGGAGATTCTCCCATTGGAAAAACTGGATTCCCATCAGCTCGAAGCATTGCTCTCGTGGGCTTCTGAGAATTCCGATATCGAGGATCTCGGTGGTCGCGCCGTGACGGAAATGGATACCGGCAAGAAGGCCACGGCGGGACACTACACGGACTCCCAGGGAAACCAGGCAAATCCGCTTCTTGAGAAATGATGATCACTCGCATGAAGGCCGTACCGCTGTCAGCAGCCATGGCGATCTTGGCTGCATCGTGCAGTGGGAACTCTTCGGCAAAGCCGACACCGCCGACACCTGACCTCCGCCCCATTGTGGACAGCGCACCCTATTTCTGTGACCTTGTCCCCGAAGGAGCCTTCCGCCGCGCCACCGGATTGACGATGAAATTGAGTCCGCGATGGTCAGGTCCACAGACCGACAACGGACTATGTCTGGCATTCGCTGCCGACCGTGAGGCACCCCTTGGCCTGAATTGGTCATTCAACAACGGGAAAAATGTCATCGACCGCCAGCAGCGCAACGGGGAGGACGACTCTCCTCATCCGTTGCCTCCCGAACTGGGGACGGGGCTGGCCGTGATCCAGCCCACAGCGGGTGCGGACCCACGTCCGAACTATGTCATCGCCCTGTTCAAGTGCGGAAAGCGGACACCGTGGATCCGCATTGACTTTGCGCCGGTTGTGCGGGGGCGGGATGCGGTGGAGGACATGGTCGCGTTCATGCGGATCGCCGAGAAGAGGTTCGGGCAGATCCACAAGTGCACGCCCAAGCCCGCCTGATCCTCGGCGGGAAAGTCAGACGTAGTTGGTTTCTGGTCTTGGGTGGTTGGTGTCGAGGCGGCGAGCGTTGAGGGGGGATACGTCGATGGCGGGGGTGCGGGTCAGGTAGAGGTCGCGGATCACTTCGCCTACGGCGGGGCCCTGGAGGAAGCCGTGGCCTGAGAAGCCGGTGGCGTAGAAGAAGCGGCTCACGTCGGGGGCCTCGCCGATGAGGGCGTTGTGGTCCGGGGTCACCTCGTACAGGCCGGCCCAGCCTGAGGTGAGCCCGACGTCCAGCAGGCTCGGGGCGCGGCGGGCCATGGCCTCGCCGAGGCGGGGCAGCCAGGCGTCGTCACGTTCCAGCTTGAAGCCGGGCTGCTCGTCCGGGTCGGACATGCCGATCATCAGGCCCCGGCCCTCCGCGTGGAAGTAGAAGGTGGAGGCGAAGTCGATGGTCATCGGCACCGGGCGCGGCAGGTCCGGCATCGGCTCGGTGAACACGATCTGCCGGCGCAGGGGGACGACGGGCAGGTCGACCCCGGCCATGTCGCCGACGGCGGCCGACCAGGCTCCGGCCGCGCACACGACGGCCGGGGTCTCGATCCGGCCGTGCGCGGTCCCGACGGCCTTGACGTCGCCGCCGTCCACCTCGATGGCGAGGACCTCGCAGTGCGGCAACACGCGGGCGCCGTGCCGGCGGGCGCCGGTCGCGTAGCCGAGGACGACCGACTCGGGCGTGCAGTGCCCGTCGTCGGGCGAGAACGCGGCGGCCAGCAGCCCGTCCGTCGCGATCAGGGGCGAGAGCTCGCGCGCCTCCCGTACCGAGATCATCCGGCTGGGGACGCCGAGGTCGTTCTGCAGGGCGACGCCGCGTTCGAACGCCGCGACGTCCTCGGGGTCCGACAGCAGGAAGAGGTAGCCGACCCGGTGCAGGTCGATCTCCTGCCCCGGCCGTTCGCCGAACCGCCCGAACGCCTCCAGGCTGCGGGCGCCGAGCTTGATGTTGACCTCGTCGGAGAACTGCGCCCGCACCCCGCCCGCGGCCTTGCAGGTCGAGCCCGACCCGAGCTCGCCGCGTTCGAGGAGGACGACGTCCACGCCGGCCTCCGCCAGGTGGAACGCGATGCTGGTGCCCATCACGCCGCCGCCGACGATCACCACGTCGGCCGATGCCGGGAACTCCACCGGGCGCCCCCCTAGAGCCGGAAGCCGGGGTCGGCGTCGATCTCCAGCACGTCCATCTGGGCCTTCTGCAGCCGTCCGGAGTAGTCCCAGTTCATCGACTGCCAGCGGGTGAACTGGTCGAGCACCCACACGCCCGACTGGCGGCTCCCGTTGCCGGACTTGCCGTTGCCGCCAAACGGCAGGTGCGCCTCGGCGCCGGAGGTGGAGTTGTTGACGCTGACCATCCCGGCCTTGACGCCGCGCCGGAACGTGAACGCCTTCCGCGGGTCCGTCGTGTAGATGGCCGACGAGAGCCCGTAGCCGGGCGCGTTGGCGAGCGTGACGGCCTCGTCCAGGTCCCGGTACGTCGTGACGCCGATGATCGGGCCGAACGTCTCGTTCAGGAACAGCTCGTCGGCCGCGGTCACCCCGTCCACGATCACCGGGTGGTAGTAGAGCCCGGCCAGGTCGCCGGCGAAGCCGTCGCGCGGCGCCGCCTCGGTGATCCGCCCGACCGCGCTCGACCCGTACGTGCGGTGCCGGCCGGGGTCGATCCAGCCGAGGGACTTCTCGAAGCCGTCCGCGAACCGCTCGTTGATGAGCGGGCCGAAGAGGATGCCCTCCTCCATGGGGTCCCCGACCTTCGCCGCGCGCGTCGCCGCGTCCAGCCGCCGGACGAACTCCTCGTGCGCCGACTCGTGCACGATCACGGTGCCGAGGGACGTGCAGCGTTGCCCGGCCGTCCCGAAGCCCGAGAACAGCGCGCCCTCCACGGCGAGGTCGAGTTCGGCGTCCTCGGTCACGACCATCGGGTTCTTGCCGCCGAGCTCCAGGCAGGGCGTCTGCAGGTGGCGTCCGCACAGTTCGCCGACGCGCACGCCGACGGCGGTCGACCCGGTGAAGCCGACCTTGTCCACCAGGCCCTGCCCGAGCGCGGTCTCCAGGCCGCGGAACGTTTCCGCGCCCTCGGCGTACACCACGTTGAGCACACCGTCCGGCACGCCCGCGTGCGCGAACAGCTCGTAGAACGCCTCCGCGCAGGCGGCCGCGTACTCCGCGGGTTTCCACACGACCGTGTTGCCGCAGAGCAGCGCCGGGACGATGTACCAGGACGGCACGGCCACCGGGAAGTTGCCCGCCGTGATGACGGCGGCGACCCCGACCGGCTCGCGGAACGTGAAGAGCTGCTTGTCGGGCATCTCCGACGGGACGGTCTGCCCGTACAGCCGTCGTCCCTCGCCGAGGAAGAACGCGCAGGTGTCGGCGATCTCCTGCACCTCGCCGAGCGACTCCCCGTAGGGCTTGCCGACCTCGCGCGACACGATCCGTGCGAGCCGTTCCTTGTTGTTCTCGACCAGCCGCCCGGCGTTCGCGATCACCTGGCCGCGGATCGGCGCCGGAACGTCGCGCCAGGTCTCCTGGGCCGTCCGCGCGGCCCGGCACGCGTCCACGAAGACCCTGGCGTTCCCGAGCGCGATCTCGGCGACCACCTCCCCCGCCCGCGCCGGAGAGGTCGAGACGTAGCTGGCGGCGGCCGGCCCCTGGCGGGCCCCGCCGATGATGGAGGAGAGCGTCATGGCTCCAGCCTGCGCCCCCGGCCGCCTCCCGCCAAGATCAAAGAGTGCCAGGGTCCGCCGTCCCGGCCTTGCGCAGCTCAGGGACTTCTATTTCCAACTAATCATGTGGATATAGTTTGCTTTGCTCGAAAACGGCCGAGGAGGCGACATGGCTCTGCCGGACTTCCTGGTGATCGGCGCCCCCAAGGCGGGGACGACCGCGCTGCACGCGGCGCTGGACCGCCATCCGGGCCTGTTCACGGCCCCGGTGAAGGAGCCGAAGTTCTTCCTCACCGACGGGCCGCCGCCGACGCGCGGCGGTCCGGGCGACGCGAAGACCTACCGCGAGCACGTGTGGCGCCGCGAGGACTACGAGGCGCTGTTCGACGAGGCGCCGGCGGGTGCGCTGTGCGGAGAGTCCACGCCGTTCTATCTGTACGACCCGGCGGCGCAGGAGCGGATCCGGCGCCTCATCCCCGAGGTACGGATGATCGCCATCCTGCGCGATCCGGTGGAACGCGCGCACTCGAACTGGACGCACCTGTGGTCGGCCGGCCTGGAGCCGGTCGGCGACGTGGTCCGCGCGTGCGCGGAGGAGGACCGCCGGAAGGAGGCCGGGTGGGCCGACTTCTGGCATTACGTGGGGCTCGGGCGGTACGGCGGCCAGCTGGAGCGGCTCTACGAGTCGTTCTCCCGGGAACAGGTGCTGGTGCTCAGATACCGGGAGCTCCTGGAGCAGCCCGTGGAGACGCTGGACCGGATCTGCGCGTTCCTCGGCGTGGAGACCGGCGTCCTCACCGAGGTGCCGAGGGAGAACGTCACGGCCCATCCGGACCACACCGTCCGGCACCGGCTGCTCGCGCGGGCGGTGCGGGTGGGCACGCTGCTGCCGGGCGAGCTGTCCACCAGGATCGTGAGCCCGCTGGAACGCACCCTCCAGCAGGACGGGCGGGCGCGGCGGCCGTTGACCTGGGAGCAGCGGCAGGCGCTGCTGCCCTACTTCGACGCCGACATCCGGCTGCTGGAGCAGGTCACCGGCCAGACGTTCGGTGACTGGCTCGCGCCCCGCGACAACTCCGGCGGGCTCGTCGGCGCCAGGCCCGCGGGCCAGCGGCAGGCGCGGAACGGCCGGCGCCGCGACCACGGCGAGCCCTGAACCGCCCTGACGCCTCAGCCTCCCGCGACGACCCCAGCCTCCCGGAAGACCCCAGCCGCCCGGAAGACCCCAGCCGCCCGGAAGACCTCAGCCTCCCGGAAGACCTCAGCCTCCCGGAAGACCTCGGCCGCCCGTGCCGCCACCTGGACGATCTAGGCGGCCCGCACCTCGGTACGGAGTTCGTGGGCGCCGTCCGGGCGCGTGACCTCGTAGAAGAGCCGGTAGCCGCCATCGGAGGTCGGGAGGACGTCCAGGTAGCGCAGGCCCCCGCCCTGGTGCGGCGACTCGGCCCAGGGGTCCGAGCCGACGTGGGCGAGCACGCCGGGCTCGCTGCCCGCGGCGACGCCGGTGCGTTCCTCGAAGTTCTCCGCCGCGGTGGCGCGGCCGTCGTAGGCGGCGATGACGTCGGCACCGGAGAGCAGGACCGCGCTGACGCGGACGCCGCGCGCGTCCCAGGTGCCGTCGCGGCGGCCCAGGGCGGTGCCGTGCCAGGTCCAGTCGAGGCCGTCGACGCTGGTGGCGTACTCGGTCACCATCTGGTCGGCGTCGTCGGCGACCTCCAGCGGGTGGCACGACGCCCACAGGTGCCAGAGCCCGTCATGGTGGACGATCACCGGGTCCTTGACACCGGTCAGCTCGTCCCCGGGGAGGACGACCCGGCGGTCGCGCGGGTCGAAGTCGGCGGGGTCCTTGGCCTCGAGCACCTCGATCCGCCAGTGCTTGGTGCCGGTCGTGGCACAGCTCAGGTAGAGCCGCCACAGGCCCTCGGCCGTCCGGACGAGGGCGGGGCGTTCGAGGGACTCGGCGTCCATCGTGTCCTTGCCGATCGTCACGAGCGGCTCCACGGGCGCGCCGTCCCGGTAGCGCGCGACGACGACCGCGTAGCCGCGGCCCTGGCCGATCGGGCGGCGGAGGCGGTAGGCGAGGTAGATCCAGCCGTTGTCGCCCTCGGCCGCGCTCGGCGCCCCGGCCCAGTAGCCCGCGCCCGCGCCGGGCGGCTCGGCCAGGACCGTCGAGCGCGCCAGATCAGGGACCAGAGGCGTGTATTCCCCGCTATTCACATCTGGATGATAGGTCATAGCCGCCCGGAACGGGGCTCCCGTTGCTGCCGGGAGGTCAAGGAGTTCATGGACTTGTGACTCCCGGCCCGGTCGAACGATGCTCGGAGCATGCCTGACGATGCCTCCTTCGTCGCGGCGGTGCGCGCGCTGACGCCGTCCGCGCCGCGCGCCGGCCTGCCGTTCCCGGGCGAACGCGCCCTGGAGTTGTTCGACGCGCAGCTGGGAAGCCGCCATCTGGACCTCGCGGCCCGGTGGTTGCAGGGGCGCAAGCGGGGCTTCTACACGATCGGATCGTCGGGCCACGAGGGGAACGCGGCCGTGGCGGCGGCGCTGCGCCCGGACGATCCGGCGCTGCTGCACTACCGGTCGGGCGCGTTCTTCCTCGAACGGGCGCGGCAGGTGCCGGGCGTGCGGGGTCTGCGGGACGTCCTGCTCGGCATCGTCGCGGCGGCCGACGAGCCGATCGCGGGCGGGCGGCACAAGGTCTTCGGCAGCCATGCGGCGAACGTCATCCCGCAGACGTCCACGATCGCCTCGCATCTGCCACGGGCGGTGGGTGTGGCGTTCGGGATCGACCGCGCCGCGCGGCTCGGGGTGGAGACTCTCTGGGGGCGGGACGCCGTCGCCGTCTGCAGTTTCGGCGACGCCTCGGCGAACCACTCGACCGCGGCCGGGGCCGTCAACGCGGCGGTGCAGTGCGGTTACCAGGGCCTGCCGATGCCGCTCCTGCTCGTCTGCGAGGACAACGGGATCGGGATCAGCGTCCGGACGCCGGACGGCTGGATCCGGGCGGCCTACGGGTCGCGGCCCGGGTTGGAGTACTTCGCGGCCGACGGCTGCGCCCTGGACGAGGCCTACACGAGGGCGCGGGAGGCCGCCGCGTGGGTGCGGGAGCGGCGGCGCCCGGCGTTCCTGCACCTGCGGACCGTACGGCTCATGGGACACGCGGGCTCGGACGTGGAGTCGGCGTACCGGAGCCCCGCCGAGATCGCGGCGGCGGAGGCGGACGACCCGCTGCTCGGCACGGCCCGGCTGCTCGTCGATCACGGGATCGCGACGGCGGACGAGGTCGTCGGGCTGTACGAGGCCAAGCACGCCGAGGTCATGGCGCTCGCCGAGGAGGCCGCGGAGGCGGCACGGCTGGGCTCGGCGCGGGAGGTCATGGCGCCGCTGGCGCCGTCCCGCCCGACCGCGGTCACCGCTGAGGCGGCCCGCCTGGGCGGAGCCGACGGCCTGGGCCGGGCGGACGGGCTGGGCGGCGCGGGCGCTCTGGCCGGAGCGACCGGGGCGAACGGTCCCGGGGCGGCGGCCGCCCGGGCCCGGACGCTCACGCTGGCGCAGGCGATCAACCGGAGCCTGGACGACCTGCTGGAGCACCTCCCCGAGATGCTGGTCTTCGGCGAGGACGTGGCCCGCAAGGGCGGGGTGTACGGGGTGACGCGCGGCCTGCTCAAGCGGCACGGCGCCGCCCGGGTGTTCGACACGCTGCTGGACGAGCAGACCGTCCTCGGTCTCGCGCTGGGGACCGCGGTGTCGGGCTTCGTGCCCGTCCCGGAGATCCAGTATCTGGCCTACCTGCACAACGCCGGCGACCAGCTGCGCGGCGAGGCGTCCACGCTGTCCTTCTTCTCCAACGGGCGGTACCGCAACCCGATGGTCGTGCGGATCGCCGGCTACGCCTACCAGAGGGGGTTCGGCGGCCACTTCCACAACGACAACGCGATCGGCGCGCTCAGGGACATCCCCGGGCTGGTCATCGCCTCGCCCGCCCGGCCCGACGACGCGGCCGGGATGTTGCGCACCTGCGTCGCGGCGGCCAGGGCCGACGGCCGGGTGTGCGTGTTTTTGGAGCCGATCGCGCTCTACCACACGCGTGACCTGCACGACGAGGGCGACGACGGCTGGGCCGCCGCGTACCCGGCCGAGGCCGTCCCGATGGGGCGCGGCCGAACGTACGGGACGGGCACCGACCTGACCATCGTCACGTTCGGGAACGGGGTGCCGATGAGCCTGCGCGCGGCCCGCGCCCTCGCCGCGTCCGGCGTCGAGGCCAGGGTGCTGGATCTGCGCTGGTTGTCGCCGCTGCCGCTGGACGACCTGCTGCGGGAGGCACGGGCCACCGGGCGCGTCCTCGTCGCGGACGAGACGCGGCGCACCGGCGGCGTCTCCGAGGGGGTGCTGGCGGCCCTGAACGACGCCGGTTTCACCGGCCGTACAGCCCGCGTGACCAGCGAGGACAGCATCATCCCGCTGGGCGAGGCGGCCTATCACGTCCTGCTGTCGGAGACCGACATCGAGCAGGCCGCCCGCAAGCTCGTCTCGGCCTGACCGGCCCGGAGGACCCGGGGGCCGGCGGTCGGCTCCCCCTTGGCAACGGCGCGTTCGGTGGTGAGGATGGCGCCCTATGACCGAGGTACTCCTGCTGTCCGCGGCCGACGTTCACGCGGTGTTCGAGGTCGGCATCGCGATCGACTCCCAGCGCGCCGCGTTCACCGCGCTCGGCCGGGGTGAGGCGCTGCTCGCCCCGCGGGCGCTGCTACCCGCCGGTGACGACGTGGCGTTCTGCTACGTCTCGCGGCTGCCCGGCACGGGACCGGTCGCCAAGTTCGGCAGCGTCAACCCCGGCAACGCGGGCCGCGGCCTGCCGAGCGTGTCGGCGATGGTGACCGTGCTGGACGAGGCCAGCGGCGTCCCGGTGGCGATCATCGAGGGCACGTCGGTCACGACCCTGCGCACGTCCGCGGCCAGCGCGGTCGCGGTGGACCTGCTGGCGCCGCCCGGCGCGTCCCGGCTGGCGCTCATCGGCTGCGGGGTGCAGGGACGGGCGCACGTCCGGGCGATCGCGGCGGTGCGCGGGCTCAGCGAGGTGCGCCTGCACTCGCGGACGCCGGGGTCGGCGCACGCGCTGGCGGCCGATCTCGAACGCGAGCTGGGCGTCCCGATGACGGTGACCGCCGACGCGCGCGAGGCCGTCGAGGGCGCGGACATCGTCGCGACCTGCACGACCAGCGAGAAGCCGGTGGTCCGCGGCGCGTGGCTCGCGCCCGGCGCGACCGTGATCAGCGTCGGCTCGTTCTCCCCCGAGCACTCCGAGGTGGACGCCGAGGCCCTGGAACGTGCCGCCGCGATCGTGGTGGACGACGTGGCGACCGCCGCCGAGCAGGCCGGGCCGATCGTCTCCGCGCTGCGCGGCGGGACGCTGGCCGAGGATCGCCTGATCCCGCTCGGCGAGGTGGCCGCCGGCCTGGCGACCGCCCGGCGTACCCCCGAGGACGTCGTCTTCTACAACAGCGTCGGCCTGGGCGTCCAGGACACGGCGGCCGCCGCGCGGATCGTGGCCCTCGCCCGCGAGAGGGGCGCCGGAACGCCGGTCGACCTGTGACGGCACGGGCCGACCGGCGCGAGACCGGGCGCGCGAGCGGGCGGGCCGGTCAGAACGGCAGGCCGTAGCCGGTGCAGGCGGGCTTGAAGTCCGGCACGTTCGGGCCGAGCTCGTTCAGCACGTTCTGCATCACCGGGCCGTCGTTGAACATCCCGACGTGGCCCACGTAGTCCTGCGGGCACTGGTCCTGGATCAGGATGTTGCGCACGTTCGGTCCCTTGAGGAACGCGTTGGTGTGCGGCGTGACGACCAGGTCGTTCTTCGTCTGGAGGACCACGTAGCGCGGGCCCGGCACGGTGTCGCCGTCGGCGAAGAGCGCGTTCTGGAAGTCCGAGCCCTCCTCCTGCTGGACCAGGCCGGGCGCGCCGAGCGAGTTGAGGGTGTCGTTGGCGAGACCGAGCAGGTTCAGCTGCTTGCCCAGCGTGACCAGGCCGAGGAGGGTGGTGCCGTGGTTGCTGGGCGACAGGCCGACGAACGTGCGCACCTTGTCCGCGCCGCCGAGCCGCTTGATGTAGTAGCCCGGCATCATGCCGCCCTGCGAGTGCCCGACCACGTCGACCTTGGAGGCGCCGGTCGAGGCCAGCACCTTGTCGACGAAGTCGCTCATCGTCGCCGCGGACGCCGCGATGTCACCGAAGCCGCCGACGCGGTCGAACGAGATCTGGGTCATGCCGTAGTTGAACGCGTAGACGCAGTAGCCCTCGTTGGCGAGCATCGGCGACAACACGGCCCAGTTGGCGCCGGTGTTGACGAACGTCGCGTGCGTCAGGACGACGGGGTACGGGTGCTCGGCGCCGGGCCGGCACGACCAGTCGTTGGCGCCGTCGACCTTGTCGGGGTTGTTGAAGAAGTTCTGGAGCGCGACGCCGATGTTGCCGGCCGGGTACTTCTCGGCGGCCGTGTCGGCGCGCGCCGACGCCGGAGCCGTGACGGCCGCGAACAGGGCCAGGCCCGCCCCCGCCGTCGTGATCATCTGAGCCGTTCTGGACCGCCATCCCATACCCGACCTCCTGCACTCACCAGGCGAAACGAACCCCGTGCAAGTGGTCACTTGCATCCCGGACCACGCAAATTTAGACCGAGGGTCCAATAGGAGGCAAGCATCAGATCGGGAGTTTCTCCCCGGGTTCGCCGGACCGTGCAGCAGAACGGCTCCGACGGCCGTCCCTGGGTGTAGGAGGTGTGCCTTGACGCAACCGGACCTGGGTCCGTTCGAGGAGTTCGTCGAGCATCGGCTGCCCGCGCTGTACCGGTACGCATACGTGCTGACGGGCGACCGGCACGACGCCGAGGATCTCGTCCAGGAGGCGCTGACCAGGACCGGCGTGAGCTGGCGCCGGGTCCGACGCAAGGACGACCCCGAGGGCTACGTGCGCACGACGATGGTGCGGCTCATGACCGACCGGTGGCGGCGCCGCGACCGCGAGGAGCTGACCGCCGAACCTCCCGACCACCCGGTCTCCGACCCCGGCCTCGACCGCGTCACCGGCGACGCCGGGTTCGCGGCGGCGCTGGACGGCCTGGGACCGCGCATGCGCGCCGTCCTCGTCCTGCGGTACGTCGACCAGCTCAGCGACGCGGAGATCGCGCAGGTGCTCTCCTGCTCGCCCGGGACGGTCCGCAGCCAGGCCGCCCGCGCCCTGGCCCGCCTGCGCACCACAGCCGCCGGAGCCGCCGGAGCCGCCGGGGCCGTCGCCGCCAAGGAGGAGGAATCCCGTGGATGAGCTCGAGCACAAGGTCGCCGAACACCTCCTGGCCGCCGCCACGGACCCCGGGACGCATCCGTCCGCGGGCCTCGGCGAGGCCGTCCTGGCCGGTACCGCGGCCCGCCGGCGCCGGCGCCGCACCCTGGTCACCGCCGTCGCGGCCGGCGTCGCCGCGACGATGGCCGTCCCCGTCGCGGTCTTCGCCGCGTCCGGCCGCGACGGCGCCCGGCCGCCCGACCCTGCCAAGCCGGTCACCAGCGTCACCCCGTCCGCGGTGCAGACCCGAGGCGCCCTCATCCCCCGTTCGCTCCCGGGCGGGCGGACGTTCCGCGCGATGGCCCTGGGCCCGGACGGCTCGGTGCTCGGAATGCCGGTGGCCGTCAACGGCGAAGGCGTCCAGCTGCCGCAGCGGGGGGTGTGGCTGGCCGGTCCCGAGGCCGGGCCGCCGCGCCGCGTGGCCGACACCCCGGCTTCCGCCCTCCCCTACCTGTGGACCATGGCGGTCGGCGCCACCTCCCGAGTGTGGCCGGAAGGGGAGACGCTCCGGTGCCAGTCCCCCGGCCGCACCGACGTCCGAACGTTGCGAGCCTCCTGGAGCGGCCGGGAGCCCTTCTACGTGGACGGCGGCCTGATCGTCTGGGGCGACGCCGAGAGGCGCACGATCGTCACCGCCGCCGGATGCGACGCCCTCCCGCATTCGAGGAGCCTGCCCGGCCCGCTCGTCGCGGTCTCCGACCAGAACGCGTACGCGCGGACCAGGCCCGACCGGGTGGAGCAGGTGAACCTGCGCCACGGCGGCCGGCGCCCGCTGGTCGCGGAGACCTCGGACGAGGCCGTCTTCGGCGCCGGTCCGGGCACGCTCGCCTGGGCCGACCGCGGCAGGCTGACCGTCCAGCGGCTGACCGGGTCCGGGCAGCAGTCCGTGGTGGCGAGGAGGCTGCCCTTCGCCGGCCGGCCCGGATACACCGGCACGGTGACGGTCGGGCTGAACGTCGTCGTGTACTCGGCCGTCCATCAGGACACGGGCGACGGCGGTGCGCTGGTCGTCGACCTGCGTACCGGAGCGCAGGTCACCTTCCCGGGCGCGGCATGGGCGGCCGGTGACCTGCTACTGCGCGACCTCGGCGACGGATATCTCCTCGAACGCCGCTGAGCGTTCGCGGAGCTTCGCAGCCGCACGGAAACGCACGGAGCCCCGCGGAGCAGCGCGGAACCGCCGAGGCTCAGGGAAGGGTGGCGACGAACGCGGCGGACTCGGCGAGCAGGGCGCGCCACCGGGTGCGGTCCTCGGGGGCGCCCGTCGCGAGGACGACCACCCACTCGCGCATGCGGCGTCCGCCGATCTCGCAGTGCAGGCCCTCGCCGGTGCCGACCATCTCGTCGACGCGGACGGCCGGGACCTTCAGGAAGAGCCGTTCCTTGGAGACGAAGGCGAACGACTTGCCGTCGAACCGCAGCGACTCGGCCTGGAGCATCAGGCCCTTCGTGACCTCGGGCCGGATGAGCTGCTCGGCCGCGAGCTCGTCGAAGAGTTCCTGTGCCGTCGAACCCTCGGACATGGCCCCGAGCCCACCACCCCGGTCCCGGAAGGTCAAGGGCGTCAGGAGTCGCCGGGCCGCCGCTCGTCGTCGGCGCGCGGGATGCGCAGGACGAAGCGCGCCCCGCGACCGCCACGCACACCGGTACTCGCCGTGGCCCCGGTGGAGGTGGCCCCGGTGGGGGTCGTTCCGGTGGCGACGGTCCCGGTGGCGTCGCCGTCCTCGATGACCAGCGTGCCGCCGTGGGCGCGGGCGACCTGCCGGGCGATCGGCAGGCCGAGCCCGGTGCCGCCCGCGTCCCGGCTGCGGGCCGCGTCGAGGCGCGTGAAGCGCTGGAAGACGATCTCGCGGTCGCCCGGGGCGATGCCCGCGCCGTCGTCGATCACCTCCAGGACGGCCATGTCGGCGTCCGGCCGGACGATCACGCGTACCCGGTGGACGGCGTGCCGTTCGGCGTTGTCGAGCAGGTTGGTGAACAGGCGCGCCAGCCGCAGCCGATCACCGCGTACGGCCGCGCCCGGCACCAGGTCGGTGACGATCTCCTTGGCGCGCGGCGACCGGTCGAGCTCGGCACGGACCACGTCGGCCAGGTCGATCAGGTCCGTGCCCTGCCGGGCGGACTCGGCGTCGAGCCGGGCGAGTTCGAGCAGGTCCGACACGATCGCCTGCAGCCGGTCCAGGCTGCCGAGCACGGCCCGGCCCACGTCCGGCCAGTCGGTGTCGTCCGGATACAGCAGCGCGTCCTCCACCTGCGTCCGCGCGGCCGTGATCGGGCTGCGCAGGTCGTGCGAGGCGTCCGAGGTGAAGCGCCGCTGCTGTTCGAGCGCGGCGTCGAGCCGGTCGAGCGTGGCGTTCGCGGCCTCGGCCAGCGCGCGCAGCTCGTCGTGGTTCGGCGGGACGGGGACCCGGCGCCCCGACTCGGTCGCGGTGATCTCCGACAACTTCGCGCTGATCGCGTCCACCGGGGCCAGGGTCTGGTCGATCGTCCGCCAGCAGCCGAGCACCGTGACCAGGACCAGCAGGAACGACACGCAGATCAGGAAGAGCACGAGGGTGGAGCTGACGTACCACGGGATGGTGTCGTCGGCGGCGTAGACCGTCCAGTCGCCGTCCGGCTGGTAGACGCGGAACGCGACGACGTTCATGCAGCCCTTCAGGCCGGCGGGCGGGCACAACGTCTGGATCGTGTAGACGCTCTGCTCCGTCGGCTGGAACGAGGCGATCGGCGGGTCGCCCCTCAGGTTGGGCGACGACGACACGACCCTGCCCGAGGCGTTCAGCACCTGGAGCGCGACCGTGTCCCCCGCGGGCAGCGTGGACGGCAGCCGGTCGCGCTTGATGAGGTGCACCACCTCCAGCGCCGCCGACGTGGTCTTCTCGCGTTCGAAGTCCTCCACCTGTCCGCGCACGCCGAGGACGACGAGCACGCTGACCCCCGCACACACCAGGGCCGCGATGGTCCCGGCGGTGAGAGTCATGCGAACCCGTATCGACCACCGGCGTTCTCCGACCACTCGACCTCCTGAGGGTGAGACAACCACCCCACAGGCACACCTACACCCCGGGCGCGATCACGCGATGATCAGGAGACGGCAAAGAACCCGTTCGTCACGGAGGCGTGGCCTGCACGAACAGGTCGTAACGAGCCGGAAGGCACGTCCCGCCTCCCCGCGCACAAGCCCCAGACGAGACGGACAAAGCCCGAACAAGGCCGAACGAGGCCCAAATGAGACCCGAACGCCCCCGGGGCGAGCCGCAGACGAGGCCGAGCGAAGACGCGGACGAGACCCCGGACGAGATGTGGGGCGAGATGCGGACGAGACGCGGACGAGACGCAGGGGCGACGCAGACGAGACGCGGGGGGCGGCTCAGATGAGACGCGGGGGCTCAGATGGATGCCGTGCCGATGAGGCCCTCGCGGGTGACGCGCCGGGTGAGAGCCTCCTCGCACAGGTCCGCGGCGTTCTCCGGACGGCGCGGCAGCACCATGTAGCGGGCCTCGGAGCTGGAGTCCCAGACGGCGATCTCGACCTCGTCCGGCAGCGCGAGCCCGAACTCGGCGAGGACCGCCCGCGGCTCGCGGACGACGCGCGCCCGGTAGGCGTGGCTCTTGTACCAGGACGGCGACGGCCCGAGCAGCGACAGCGGGTAGCAGGAGCAGAGCGTGCAGACGATCACGTTGTGCACGGTCGCGGTGTTCTCGACGACCATCAGCCGGTAGGACTGCCCGGCCGGGTCCGCCGGGCCGAGGCCCAGCTCGGCGACCGCGGCGTTGCCGTCGGCGAGCAGGCGTTCAAGGAACGCCGGGTCGGTCCAGGCGCGTGCCGCGAGCCGGGCGCCGTTCACGGGCGTGGCCCGTTCGAGGAACCTGGTGAGGAACGCGTCGAGCTCGGCGTCGCTGGTCAGGCCGGCCGCGATGGCCCGTTCCTCCAGCCGCCGCACCCGCGCCGCGATCGGCAGGTCCACATGCCCGGCGCCGCCGCCGTCGCCGTGCGCGTGGTCGTGACCGTGTTCGGACGCGCGGTCGTGATCGTGGTCGCGGTCGTCAGCTCGGCTCAAGGTAGGACTCCCACAGGTCGACGGCGACGGTGTGCCCGCCGATCCCCCACAGGTCGCCGGCCGCGAACCGGACGACGTAGACGGTCTCCACCCGCGGCGGGTCGATGCCCCGCGCACGGTCGTCGGGCAGCGGCCAGAGGCCGTGCGAGTGAACGATCTCGCCCGTCTGCCCGCGTACGTAGCGCGGCGCGCGGGTGTGGTGCTCCGGGTCCCTGGCCCGGACGCGCACCCGGTCGCCCACCGCGAAGAGCGCCGTTCCGGGGTCAGCCAAGGCCCTTCGCCTCCAGGAGGTGCTCCATGGCGATGAGCCAGCGCTCGTAGTACGAGGCGCGCAGGTAGGCCTCCGGCGGGATGCGTTCGATGGCGTCCCGGAACTCGTCGAGGTTGTAGGCACCGGCGCGCAGCAGTGCCCTGCTCAACGCGAAGACCCGCGCCTCCCAGTCGGCGCTGAACGGGGGCTCGTCGCCCGCGGCCGCCCCGGGAACGGGACCGAAGCCGAGTTGCCCGCCCATGTCGTGCACCCTGCTCATCCCCCGACGCTAACCGCGGAGATCGCCGGCCGGAAGGGGCCGCCTCCCGGGAAGTGCGGGACGTACGCACGACGCGGGAGGCGGAGGGCATGAGCGCGTGCGGGAGGCGCGGGTGGATGTCAGTGCAGCACGCCGTGCAGCACGTCGGGCTTGTTGGTGATGATGCCGTCCACGCCGAGCTTGAGCGCGGTACGCATCTTGGCGGGGTTGTCGATCGTGTAGACGAACGACTCCATCCTGTACTTGTGCACGGTCTTGACGTAGGAGGCCGTGAGGCTCGCGTACGGCGGGTTGATCTGGTCGGCCCACTTCGACAGCGCGGGAATCTGTGAGGTCGGCTGCTTGCCGATCAACCCCACCGGAACGTTCGGCAGGAGCCGGTGGAAGCGGCGCATGGAGGCGACGTCGAACGACTGCACGATCAGCCGCCGCTCGTTCGGATCGGGACGGAGCCATGCGGGGTTGCGGCGCAGTTCGGCGACGATGCGGCGTTCGATGCCGGGGTAGTACGAGGGCTTCTTGACCTCCAGCAGCAGGCCGAGGCCGCTGCTCTGCATGGTGCGCAGCGCGTCGCCGAGCGCCGGGACCCGTTCGCCCCGGTACCTGGAGGCGAACCACGAGCCCGCGTCGAGCCTGCGGATCTCGGCGAGCGTGAAGTCGCGGACCCGCCACGGAGAGCGGCGCGGGAACACCGACTCGACGTTGGTCGTGCGGGCGAGCGTGGTGTCGTGCATGAGCACCAGCCTGTGGTCCTTGGTCTCCTGCACGTCGAGCTCGAAGAGGGTGGCGCGCTTGGTACGTGCCAACCTGAACGCGGCGAGCGTGTTCTCGGGGGCGGCGGCCGACGCGCCACGATGCGCGACGTTCGCCTTGGCCCGCGCCGCCTTCGCGGTCGCCGCGGCCGTGGTGGCCTTGGTCGCCGTGGCCAGAGCCGTCGTGGTCGTGTTCGTGGCGGTGGTGGTCGTGGCGGTGGTGGTCGTGGTGGTCGTGGCGGTGGTGGTCGTGGCCCTCAGGGCGGCGGCCGCCCTGGCGGCCTTGGCGGTGTCGCGTGCGGTCTTGGCGCTGGGGCGGGCCGCCGTCTCGTTCGCGGGCGCGGCGTCTGCGATCGGGAGCGTCAGGGCCGTGGCGGCGAGCGCCAGCACGGCGGGAAGACCGAGCCGTCGGAACATTGGCACCTCAAGAGGGGGGAGGAGCTGTCCATGCCAACCCTTGAGGGGCTCGGTGAAACCGAAGTAACACCCCGATAGCAGGCCGTGTAATCGCAGTGACTTTACGCGTCAGTGGACGCACCGGGCCGCGGAACGCCGGGAGAATCGGCCGTCCGGGCAGGCGGTTGCGGCGTTTTCGGAGACTTCGGTGTTCTCGGCGGCTTGGGCGTTTTGGGTGGTTTCGGCGTGCCGCTCACCGCGGGCGCCCGGACGGGCGGCATCGGAAACGGCGGCCGAGCAACGGAGCCCGCGTCCGGCGAAGCCCCCGGGATCGGCGACGCAGCCGGGATCGGCGCGGCCATCGGTTCCGGCGGCGCGGGAGCCTTCGGGAGGCGCGGCGGTACGGGCGGCGCCGACGGCACGGACGCGCCCGGATCGCCCGGATCGCCCGGATCGCCTGGCAGGCCCGGTCCCTCGCCCCCGGACACCCCGACCTCAGGCCCCTCGCCCCCAGGCCCCCCGGCCCCTGACGCCAGGGGCGGCGGGACCACGACGTCGGCGGCCGTCCGGCCCACCCGGCGCAGCAGCCCCGGAACGCGAGGACGCGGGAACAGGCGACGGCGCCGTTCGACCTCGTCCACCACGGACTCGACGACCGTGGGCACCACCGGCGTGCGCGGCGCCGCCAGCCGGGTCGGGCGGCTCCGGCCGCGCAGCGTCACCGACTTGCCGAGGTCCCATTCGGCGGCCTCGGCCAGATGCGCCAGCTCCAGCACGGTGCCGGAGGCGAGCACGCGGCCGGGTGCGACCTTGGCCAGGTCGCTGAGGCGCGCGGCCTCGTTCACCGGGTCCCCGATGACGGTGTACTCGAAGCGCTGCTCGGCACCGATGTACCCGGCCACCACCGGACCGGCCGAGACGCCGATGCCCGCGTCCACGCCGGGCACCTCCGTGCGGAGCCGGAACGCCAGCTCGCGCGCGGCCCCCAGGGCGGCTCCGGCCGCGTCGTCCAGGTCGGTCGGGGCGCCGAAGATGGCGAGCGCCGCGTCCCCCTCGAACTTGTTGATCCACCCGCCGTGCCCGTTCACCGTCTCGACGACGACGCCGAAGAACTGGTTGAGCAGCGCCACGACCTCGTCCGGCGCGTGCGTCTCCGCCAGCCGCGTCGACCCGGTGAGGTCGACGAACAGCACCGCCACCTCGCGGGTCTCGCCGCCCAGCTCGATGTGCCCGTTCTCGATGGCGAGGCCGGCGACCTCCTCGCCGACGTGCCGTCCGAACAGGTCGCGCAGCCGTTCGTGGTCGCGCAGCCCCGCGACCATGTGGTTGAAGCCGGACTGGAGCTGCCCGACCTCGCTGGCGTCGTACACCTCGATCTCGGTCTCCAGGTCGCCGCGTTCGACCATCGCCATGCCCTGGCGCACCGTCTTGATCGGGTCGGCGATCGCCTGGGTGGCCATGTAGGTGACCGCCATGCCGACCAGCAGCGAGGTGCCTCCCAGCCCGAGGATCGTGATCGCCAGCTGGGTGGTCTCGATACCGCCCGCGGCGAGCGCCCCGATGGCCACGCAGATCAGGCCGAAGACCGGGATCGCGGTGCCGAGCGCCCACGCCAGCATCACGCGGGTGGTGACGCCGGGCAGCTTGAACCAGCGCGGATGTTCGGTGGCCAGGACGAGCGCGGCGGCCGGGCGCAGCAGCCGTTCGGACAGCAGGTAGACGATGGTGCAGCAGGTCAGCGCGCCGAGGAGGGCGGTCAGCCCGGTCTTGACGCCGAGCCGCACGTTGAACAGCGCGATGTCCAGGGTCGCCCAGCCGATCGCGCCGAGCGTCCACAACGCCCCCATCACCAGGGTGGCGCGGAGCGGCCCGAGCAGGACGGCCCGCCGTTGTTCCCGGTCGGGCGTGCCGCCCTCGCGCGCCAGCCGGACGACCGGACGCCACAGGTGGTAGCCGAGCGCCAGCGCGATCGGGCCGGCGATCACCGGGTAGCTGAAGAACGCGATCGTGTTGACCAGGCGGGCCTGCGCGGCCTCGCCGGGCGGCATCGGCGGGTCGGGGACGACGAACGTCGCGAAGAGCAGCACGACCAGCCCGCCGCCGACGTTGGCGACGGCGATCACGAAGAGCAGGACCCATCGCACCCGCACTTCGAGCATCGTGCGCGGAACGCCGGGTATCGCGTCCAACCGGGCACCCAGACTGCGTGCCACCGCCTTGCCCGTCACTGTCACCGCCTTGCCGGTCACAACACAGGACGGATCTCACGATAGAACGCGAAACGCATCAGGCCCACGTACACCCCCGAGCTATGACGACCGTCACAAGGTCCACAGAAGATCACCAGGTATACTGGGCGCATGGGTTGTTCTGGCATCGGTCCCGTGGGGATCTGGTTTCTCTAGCCTCCCGCGCTGACGCGGCGTTCTGAATCGCACGCGTCGGGCGTGGTCGAGCGTGTCCACGTCCCCTTCGCCCGCTGCCGGGATCCACTTCTTTCCTCCTCCTTCGCATCCCCGCAGGTGCGCGCTCCAGAGGCGCGCGCCCGCCGACGCATGCCGCAAGGCCCGTCCACACGACGCGCGTTGTGACCCACGCGTCCACGCGACGCGCTCCGGGCGCGTCCACCCGATGCGAGGCAGGACGTCACGCGACCCCGGCGAGCGGATCGTTCCCCGTTCCGCACGAACTTCCGGAGGTCGACACCATGACCCGCCACCGCCCAGAAACCCGCACGCACTCCTCTTCCTTTCCGGCGAGCCCGCCGGCCGGCGGCTCCGCCGCCTCGACCTCGCAGCTCAACCTCAAGGACGTCACCAAGGCGTACGAGGGCAGAGCCGTGCTCGACCAGGTCTCGTTCTCCGTCCGTACCGGCGAGAAGGTCGGTGTCATCGGCGAGAACGGCTCGGGCAAGAGCACCCTGCTGCGGTTGCTCGCCGGCGAGGAGGAGCCCGACGACGGCGAGATCACCGTGATGGCCGGAGGCGGCATCGGCCACCTCGGCCAGACGCTCGACCTGCCGCCGGACCTCACGGTCGCGGGCGCGATCGACCACGCCCTCGCCGACCTGCGTGACCTCGAACGCCGGATGCGGGAGGCCGAGGCCACGCTGGCCGAGGCGTCCCCGGAGGAGATGGCCGCCTACGGCGATCTCATCAACGCCTACGAGGCCCGCGGCGGTTACGAGGCCGACGCGCGCGTCGACGCCGCGATGAACGGGCTCGGCCTGGCGCACATCACCCGTGACCGGGTGCTGGGCAGCCTGTCCGGCGGCGAGCAGTCCCGGCTCGGCCTGGCCTGCGTCCTCGCCGCCGCGCCCGAGCTGCTCCTCCTCGACGAGCCGACCAACCACCTCGACGAGCAGGCGGTCGGGTGGCTGGAGGGCCAGCTCGCCTCGCACCGGGGCACCGTCGTGACCGTCACCCACGACCGGGCGTTCCTGGAGGGCTTCGCGACCGCGATCCTCGAGGTGGACCGCGACCGGCGCGCCGTCACCCGCTACGGCGACGGCTGGAACGGGTACCTGGCCGGCAAGGCCGCCGCCCGCCGCCGCTGGGAGCAGGAGTACGAGGAGTGGCTCGCCGAGATCGACCGGCAGACCCGGCTCGCCGAGTCGGGCGCCGAACGGCTCGGCTCGCTCGGCCCGGCCACACGGGAGGAGCGGATGTCGGGCCGGCACCGCCGTTCCCACGAAGGAGGCGTCTCGGCGCTGATCCGCAACGCCCGCGAACGCCTCGACCGGCTGCACGCGAACCCGGTGGCACGTCCGCCGGACCCGCTGCGCTTCGCCGCCCGCATCGAGGGTGGCAAGGGCGACGGGCTCACCGCCGAGCTCTCCCGGGTGAAGGTCTCGGGACGGCTCGACGTCGAGGCGTTCACGCTCGCGCCCGGCGAACGCATGTTGCTGACCGGGCCGAACGGCGCCGGAAAGACGACGCTCCTCCGCGTGCTCGCGGGCGATCTGGCCCAGGACCACGGCAAGGTCAAGCGCCCTCGGCGGATCGGCTACCTGCGGCAGGAACTCCCGGTCGAGAGGTCGCGCCGGACCGTCCTGGCGCTCTTCGCCGAGGGCCTGCCCGGGGCTGCCGCCGACCACGCCGACAGCCTGCTCGGCCTCGGGCTCTTCCGCGAGGAGGATCTCGGGCGTCCCGCGTCGGTCCTGTCGGTCGGCCAGCGCCGCCGCCTGGAACTGGCCCGGCTGGTCACCCGTCCGGCGGATCTGCTGATCCTGGACGAGCCGACCAACCACCTGTCCCTGGCGCTGATCGAGGAACTGGAGGCGGCCCTCGACTCGTACAAGGGCTCGCTCCTGGTGGTCTCGCACGACCGCCGGTTCCGCAACGGCTTCACCGGCACGCGCACGGAGCTCCGCGACGGCCGCCTGGCGGCCTGACCAGGAAGGGCGCTCCGGGGGCGATCCCCGGAGCGCCCTTCCGCCCCACCCTCTAAAGGCGTCCGGCCGCCTCGGCGGAGACCGGCACCGCGCCGCCCGCCGGGCCGCGTCGCCGCCCGCGCAGCGCCAGCCACCCGAGCCCGATCAGGACCATCCAGCCCGCCATCACGTACAGCGCGACCCGCGTGTCGTGCTCCCAGGCGATCGTCACCGTCACGAACGCGAAGAACGCCAGCACCAGCCAGCCGGTGAACGGCGCCCCGGGCATCCGGTAACCGGACGCCTCGACCAGCCCCGCCCGCACCCTCCGCCGGTAGACCAGGTGCGAGACCACGATGATCCCCCAGATCAGGATCGCCCCGCCGGTCGAGACCGAGGTGATGTACTCGAACGCCCTGTCCGGCACGACCGCGTTCACGATCACGCCGATCCCCATGACCAGCGCCGAGATGACCACCGTCAGCACCGGAACGCCGCGCCCGTTCAACCCGGCCAGCGCCCTCGGCCCGTCGCCGTTCACCCCGGCCGTCCGCAACATCCGCGACGTCGAGTACAGGCCCCCGGCGTTGCACGACGACAACGCCGCCGTGAGCACCACGAAGTTGACGATGTCACCGCCGCCCGGGATGCCGATCCGGTCGAACGCCAGCACGAACGGGCTCGCGCCGCCCCTGAACTCCGTCCAGGGCACCACCGAGAGGATCACCAGCAGCGACCCCAGGTAGAACAGGGCGAACCGCACCGGCAACGCATTGATGGCCCGCGGGATGTTCTTCTCCGGATCCTTGGCCTCGCTCGCCGTCACACCCACCAGCTCCACGCCCAGATAGGCGAAGAGCACCATCTGCAGGGTCATCAGCATCGGCGAGACGCCCTCGGGGAACACGCCCCCGTGCGACCACAGGTTGCTGACCGCCGCCGTCTCCCCCGCGTCCCCGAACCCGAACGCCAGCACCGCGATCCCGACCAGGATCATCATCACGATCGCGGCCACCTTGATCATGGCGAACCAGAACTCCAGCTCGCCGAAGAGCTTCACCGAGATCAGGTTGACCACGAAGAGCACCACCAGCGCGGCGAGCGCCGTCTGCCACTGCTCGACCCCCGGCCACCACTTCTGGATGTACAGCCCCGCCGCGGTCAGCTCGGCCATCCCGGTCGTCACCCAGATGATCCAGTACGTCCACGTCGTGGCGTAACCCCAGAACGGCCCGAGGAACTCCCGCGCGTACCCCGCGAACCCGCCCTCGACCCGGCGGTAGGTCAGCAGCTCCCCCAGCGCCCGCATGACGAAGAAGAGCATCAGCCCCGCCACCGCGTACATCAGGATCAGGCTCGGCCCCGCCTTGGCGATGTTCTTCCCGGCCCCCAGAAAGAGCCCGGTGCCGATCGTCCCGCCGATGGCCAGCATCTGGATCTGCCGGGTGCCGAGCCCCCGCTGATATCCCTCCTGGTCAGTCGAAGCCATCCAACACCTTTCCCCGAACGACGGTCACTCTCCGTGACTGCAATCTTGCCGCAGTCCCTGCGATCATGTACGCCACGAAGGGAGCCGCCCGTGTCCGGAACCCCCATCGGCACCGCCCTGACCCACCTTGCCGCCGAGGACCCCGACCGCCCCGCCCTGACCTGCGGCGGCGAGACCCTCACCCGGCGAGCCCTCGAAGAGAACGCGAACCGCTTCGCCTGGCACCTCCTCGACCAGGACGTCACCGGCCACCGCGTCGCCGTCGTGCTCCCCAACAGCACCGACCTGGTCGTCGCCCTGCTCGGCATCTGGAAGGCCGGCGCCACGCCCGTCCCCCTGGCCCCCAAGATGCCCGATGCCGAACGTCAGGCCGTCCTCGACCTCGCCGCCCCCAAGCTCACGGTCGACGCCCTCACCCTCACCTCCCGCACGGACCCGCCGCCCCCGCTCACGTCCACGCCCTGGAAGATCCTCGCCTCCGGCGGCAGCACCGGCCGCCCCAAGCTGATCGCCACCACCGACGCCGGGCTGGCCGAGACCGCGACCCTCCTCGGCCTGGTGGCCCAGATGCGCCAGAACGGCACGTCCCTCATCACCGCGCCCCTGAGCCACAACGGCCCGTTCATGCTCCTGACGTCAGCGCTCCTCCTGGGCAACCACACGATCCTCATGGAACGTTTCGACGCCGCCCACACCCTCGACCTGATCCAGGAACACGCCATCGACTGGCTCTACGCGGTCCCGACGATGATGCACCGCATCCACCGCCTCGCCCCTCCCCCACCCGCCACCCTCCAGGCCGTCTTCCACCTCGGCGCCCCCATAGCCCCCTGGCTCAAGCAGGCCTGGATCGACTGGTTGGGCCCCGAAAAGATCTGGGAGCTCTACGCCGGCACCGAGGCGCAGGCCTCCACCCTCATCAGCGGCACCGAATGGCTGGCCCGCCGAGGCTCCGTCGGCCGCCCCATCAAGGGCGAGATCGAGATCCGCGACACCACCGGCGCGCCGGTCCCGCCCAACACCCCGGGCCAGGTCTGGATGCGTTCCACCACCGGCCCCAGCTACTCCTACATAGGCGCCGACTCCGACCCCGCCGGCTGGGAGTCCCTCGGCGACCTCGGCTACATGGACCCCGACGGCTACCTCTACCTCACCGACCGCGAGGCCGACATGATCCTCGTGGGCGGCGCCAACGTCTATCCCGCGGAGATCGAGGCCGCCCTCGACGAGCACCCCGCCGTCACCTCCTCAGCCGTCATCGGCCTCCCCCACGAGGACCTCGGCGACGTCCCCCACGCCCTCGTCCAACTCTCCGCGGACACCCCCGACGCCGCCCTCCTCACCCACCTCGAATCCCGCCTCTCCCCCCACAAGATCCCCCGCACCTTCGAACGCGTCACCACCCCCCTCCGCGACGACGCGGGCAAGATCAGACGCTCTTCCCTCCGCGCCGCCCGCCTGCCCTGAATCAAGTTGGCGCCCACCTCGGCCATCGCGTATGCTCTCGGACGTCGCCAAGGACCGGCCCGCCGGTCCGGAGACACCCCCAGAGCAGCTAAGCTCTAACCAGCAAGGTCCTGTGGAGCAGTTAGGAGTGCTCGCCACCCTGTCAAGGTGGAGGCCGCGGGTTCAAATCCCGTCAGGACCGCCAGGCGCGCACGCGCGTCATGGGCAGGTAGCTCAGTCGGTACGAGCGTCCGCCTGAAAAGCGGAAGGTCGGCGGTTCGACCCCGCCCCTGCCCACCTCTCTGAACAGCCGAAACGCCCCGGAGCCACCAGGCCCGGGGCGTTTTTGACGGCAACCGGACAGCAGACGGTCACTCTGCCCAGAACTCGGGCGTCCCCGGCCACCCCCGCGCGGGTTGCTACCTCGGCCCATGTCAGGCTCGGTACGCTCCTAGAGAGCAAGGAGGCCACATATGACCGCGCAGCCGCACGACTACGGTTCTGGTAGCACGCCCATGCCAGAGAAGAACCTGCGTGCTATCCGCGCCGCACTCGTGGTCGCCCAAGACCGCGAAGCGTTCGACACCGGTCTCAAAGCCGTCCTCGACGAGGTCCGCGTCAGCCTGGATCTCGCAGCGCTGAACGACTTCGTCCACCGCTGGTGGATCACTGCCTGCGACTCCACAAGAGACGTTGAGGGACGTCGCCGCATGCATGCACAGGCCGCGCGAGCACTCGCCGGCGAGCCACTCCCGCGAGGAAGGCCATGGCGCGACGTCCTAGCCGAGCGCGAAGGCGGGCGGTAGGTGTACCAGCTCATCCTCGACCCGATCGCTGAAGAACAGATCAACACAGTCCCCGAGGAAGCGTTGGGCCCCCTCGCTGAACTGTTCACGCTGCTGGAAACCGCACCATGGAGCGGACACCCGTTCAACCCGTCCAACCCCCGGGCCAACATGCTCACTCACACTTTCGGCGAACGCGGACTGGCAACCTACGTCGTCTTGGAAGAGCAACGAGAGGTCTACCTCATCCGCGTCGAATGGGCATGAACCCGCGGCCAAGCATGACGGCAACATTGACGGCAACGACGGCAACAAACCAGCACCGTGAACACACGTCGGGCACCGTCTGACCTCGGTCGACTGGGTGACCGCAGAGTGGCTGCTACTCCTGAAAAGCGGAAGGTCGGCGGTTCGACCCCGCCCCTGCCCACCGCATCTAAGCAGCGCAAACGCCCCGGAGCCAACGGCCCGGGGCGTTTTTGACGACAACGCTGACGACAACGGCGTCAGCCGAGAGCATCCCCCAGCTTCCCGAGCGCCTTCCGCTTCTCATCCAGCGCCGCATGCGCGTAGATCGTCATCGTGACTTCGATGTCACTGTGTCCGACGATCTCTCGAACCACATGCGGCGGGACACCAAGGTCCAGGAGAAGCGAGACACAGGTGTGCCGGATGTCATGGAACCGCACCGCACCCACAAGGCACAGCGCCAGTGGCTTGTCTAGGTCCACATCCACCGGGAGGCTCTCGTGTCCCACCGTAACGCCCGCACCACCTTTGAAGGCCGTCGGCTGATCGTTGAGCGGCACCGCGCCGGCTGGCCGCAGGTGGAGCCGGAGGACGCGCGGGAGGCCTCCGGAGCAGGCAGGGAGCTGGATCTGGACGGACCTGGATCTTGTTCGTTGGACTTTGTAAACAGAAGGTCAGCGGTACGATCCCACTGTGGATGAGGCGGAGGTCAGCGCGCACGTGTGGCGAGACAGTGTGCGCCAGCGTGGAACGGTCGAGCAGGATCGAGAAGCTCTGGGGTGCCTCATCGAACTCGACGCCGACCCGTTCGAGGTCGAGTTGTACGAGCAGGCATCCGATCCGCGGGTTCTACTCGTTGACCGCGCTCAGCGACGCAAGGCCGGCCAGCACGAGCGGCGCGTACGACGGTTGAAAGCCCGAAGTCAGCACACCCAAGGCTGACGACAACCCTGACGACAACAGCCCCTTTCAGACGCACACAGCAGCACACGCCAGCAGCCTTGTGGCCACGGAGAACGCGGTCGGGGCCAGGTGAAGCGCCCCGGGTCGGATGGAGGCTCGATTCCCTGAGAGGATCGAGTCATGGCACGTCAGTCCCCCTATCCGCCTGAGCTGCGCAGGCGGGCGGTCCGCATGGTCGCCGAGGTCCGTCCGGACTATCCCAGTGAGTGGTCGGCATCAGCCAGCATCCGCCGCACCGGGATCAGGCTCCCGACCCCGCCAAGTGGGTTAATTCTTCTCAAAGTGGGAGGATCCTGGGCCGCCGCGCTCGTTGACGTGCGTGATTGGGCATAGGTTGGTTGCTGAGCCTCATGATCTGACCCGGCCTCTGTGGCCGGGCGGGTAGCCCGGTCGCCCCAGACCCCGGCGGCATCCGCATTCGATGTCCGATGCACGTCGTCTGGAAGCGCGACCAAGGAGCATGGCCAATGGAGCGGTCCGCACGCCCAGCTTCGACCACACCGCCACCGCAGGAACCGCCCGATCCGCTGCCCTTGCTGGGGCTGCTGGAGACGGTGGCCCTGGCCGGCAGCCCGGCCGACATCGGCGACGACGACGCTCGTCGCGTCTCCGACCACGGCCCTACCCCGGTCTCACCCCGGCAGCCACCCGATGCCGGGCCGGTCTGCTGAACAGCCGGCCGCGCGGCCGGACGGCCCCGGAGTACCGCCTGGCCGGTGAACTCTCCTTGCTCCGACAGAAGAGAGTGGTCTGCAATGCCGAACTCGCCGTCGGCTCATCCACGGCACGGTCCCAACACCTTCACCAGCCCCACCGCCGCCGATATTGCCGGTAGCCCCTCGGCAACTGCGGACATGCTGGCCGACGCACTGGTTCGCCACATGTTCGCGCTCAGCATGGAATTGCACCGGGTCCTGGGCTGCATCAGCCCACCAAACGGCAGTACCGGCCGATCATGGCCCGACTCCTACCCGGCCGCCCACCCGAACTCCTCCACGGCCGGTAACGGAAGTCTTCACCTGCATCCCGAGAGCGAAGGGCTGCGCCAGATCCTGTGGCAGACCATCGCTGACCTGGATGAGATGGTCCGCCAGACCCGGACGCTGGTCTTCGCGCACCGTGGCGGCACGTCCCCTGCCGCAGCCGGGCGCCGCTGATTGACCACCGGCCACCCCGCACCGCGCAGGCCACCTCTAGACCACCGGGCCGGGCACCCGGCGGGTGAGGGTGATGGGGGCGGCGAGCGGGTCACCGTGCCCCCATTGCCCCAGGGGCGGCCGCAGGGGTCTGCATGCCCGCAGCCTCACTGGAGGACCCGCTCGATTGCCGCCTGCAGAACCGCCTGTCGGTAGTGGCCGGACTGCCACAAGGCACGAACTCCATTCCAGGTCCAAGGGCGGCGGCGCTTGCGCGTTAGCGCGGCCCGCCGCCAGCGCTGCCGGAGCTACTGCGTGAGCGCCGGCCACCGGCGCCGCACCCCAAAACCGGCCAGGGGCAGTCGACGTCACAGCACGCCCTTCGTCTCCTCCGGCAAGTAAGCAGGGAGCAAGTCCTGCAAAGCTGTGAGCGTCGCCGCTACCGCTTGGGAAGGGGGCTCGCCTGCGCCCAAGCAGGCGGCTGTCACGTTCCTCAGGGCGGCGATCAGGGTCTCTCCCGCCTGGCGCTCATTGTCGGATAGGACCAACGCCAGGATTGTCCTGTCCAGCCGGAAAACCACCAGGGCCATGGCATAGTCATCGCCCCACTCGCCCCGTTCGGCGAGCACCAACAGGTCCTCAGCGTGAACGAGCAACGCCTCAAGGTCAGGACGTGGGCGACCGTAGCCACTCTCGGGCCAGTCCGACATATGGATCTCCCCAGGCCGGATCAAGAGGGCTAGTAACAAGCTAGATGCGAGGCGCCGAAGCACGAAGAGTGACCGTGCCGAGAAGTCCAGATCAGGCCAAATCGGTCTATATCTGGCTAGCCGAGACCTCCAATGAACTCTGGACAGCCGGCTGGCCGGCTCGGGCGAGCGGGTGCAATGGTCCCGCTGGTACGACGAGGCCATTCCACTGGCCGAAGCCCGCTACCCCGAGTACCGGGCCGCGAAGGACAAGGAGGCCGGTCGATGAGCACCGGACGCCGTTGGCAGGACATCAAGGCAGAAGCACACCGCCGCAACCCTGAACTGGCTGCCCCCGCGCGCCAAGCCCAGGCTCGTGCCGACCTGGACGCCTCTGTCGCCGGACACCACCTCAAGGAACTCCGCAAGGCCATCGGCAAGGCACAGGCCGAGGTCGCTCAGACCCTCGGTGTCGCCCAGTCTCGCGTCTCACAAATCGAGAACGGCGACCTCGAAGCCATGGAGTTGGAGACGGTCCGCGCCTATGCCACCGCCCTCGGCGGGCATGTGGACATTACCGTCAGCGTCGGACCTCATTCCGTCAAGGTCGCCTAACGACATCGACCGGATGACGGCAACCGTGACGGCAACGTGGACGCGCGATTGCCGTCACGAGCACACATCAGGCACTGCCTAACCTCGACAGACGCTACGACGCATGACCGAAGGTCTCCTCACTCACTCGGAGGTGACCGGCACGACCGGCATACCGACCTCTACAAGACCGAGGTCCGCCCCCACGAATACCGCTGCCTGATGAACGCGGCCTACGGCAACATCGACGCCGGAGTCTCGATCATCCTCGCCGCCCCGTTCATCACCGAGCTGAACGCCCCTGGCTGGCTGTCCCGCCTCACCCACCGCTGCCAATCCCGGGGTGTTGAACCCACCGGCATCTGGGTCCACAGCGACCTGAACACCATGCACAAGTACATCGAAGTCCGCGACGCACCCCGCGACGGCCGGAAACTCACCCACTGGGACGAGTACGCCGGAACCTCAACACCGACACCCCACCACCCGGGGTTCACGTCACGATCGACAACCTCTGGGCGGTTCCAGTGTTCGGAAAGAATCTGGCCGATGTATGAGCCAGGCCAAGCTCACTACGTGCTGCATGAAGGTAACTCTCGAAGCACTACGAGCGGGCACACGTTCCAGGTCCCAGTCTTCATCGCTGAACTGCCGTTCTTGAGCTCGATAGAACAGATCGGCAACAGCACGATCGAGGAATGTGGCAGCGGAGACCACGCTCGGGGCTCCGTTCAGCCACACGACGAGACCCACCACAGCCGCGATCGCGGCCAACATCGCAGCATTCATGCCAGTTCCTCGTGTCACGCCAACCGTCGCGCCCGCAGGGCACAAGCCGTAGAAACGTGGCTACCGCAGACATGGAGACCGAGCTACCTCAACCGTCACACTCACCGACCCCAAAGACAGGTATGGAGGCCGTGCGGGTCGGACTGCGTACCCAGATCCCGCTGCGCGGTGTCCGCGGTGCCGCCCTGATGCTTAACGTCTCGCTTCTGATCGGTCTGGACGCGGCGCAGCTCACCCGGCGGTCGAACGGAGATGAGTTTTGGGCAGTCCGGCGGTCCAATCTGTCATGGAGACTTTCGTCAAGACCAACGGGGTAGAGCTGTGCACCGAAACGTTCGGCGACGCGGCTGACACGCCGATTCTGCTAGTGGGCAACACGATGCTCACCTGGCACGACGACCTGTGCGCGCGCCTCGCGGCCCTGCGGCGGTTCGTCGTCCGGTACGACCTGCGAGACACCGGACGGTCCACGTCCGGCGACCCCGAGGCTCCCGATTACACGCTGCGCGATCTCGTCGCGGACGCCGCCGGCGTTCTGAACGCCTACGGCCTGCCGTCCGCGCACGTCGCGGGCTTCGGCGTCGGCGGCTGGATCGCCCAGCTCCTCGCGCTCGACCATCCTGCCCAGGTCGCCTCCCTCACGCTCATCGGCACCCGGCCCACCGCGCCTGGCCCCAGCGACTCCGACCTGCCTGAGCACGCGCCCGAGCTGATGGCCCAGTTCATGAACCGGCCCGCCGTCGACTGGACGGACCGCGCGTCCGTGGTCACCTTCATGCTCGAGAACGCGCGCCACCTGTCCGGTCCGGGCTTCGACGAGGCCGAGGCGCGCGAGAACATCGAACGGATCTACGACCGCACCCCCGTCGCTTCCGACCCGGGCAAGGCGCATCGCGCGAACCAGATGGCGACGGTGTTCGCCGCCCTCGACAGCGGCGAACGCTGGCGCGAGCGCCTCGGCGGCATCACCGCGCCGACCCTCGTGATCCACGGCGAGGACGACCCGTTCTTCCCGCTCGGCAACGCCCGCGCCTTGGCCGCCGAGATCCCCGCCGCAGAGCTGATCATCCTGCCGGGCACGGGCAACGAACTCCCGCGTCGAACCTGGGACACGATCGTCCCCGCCCTTCTCCGCCACACCTCATGACCGCGCTTTCGCGGGAGAGTTGTTCGTAGGCAGTTGATGGGTGGAGAGCATGTCCCCGACCCCGCGTGAGGTCTTCCTGAAGCTTGTGCACGGCGTGTGTGAGGAGCGCTGGGAGGAGGTGGTCGAGCTCTATGCCGAGAAGACCCACGTGGAGCATCCTTTGCATCCGCCGGCGTTGCGGTCTCGGGAGGAGGTGCGCGCCCACTTCGGGATCGGCGCCCCGCCTGGCGTCCATGGTGGTCACACCCTGCGTCGTCAGCCGACCGACATCGCTGTTCATGAGACTGCGGATCCCGAGGTCATCGTGGCCGAGTTTCGGTACGAGGGGACCGTGGTGGAGACCCGCGAGCCGTTCTCCTATCCGGCCATCTTCGTCATGCGCGTCTTGACCGGCGGGGGTCAGGGCTCGCCAACCCTCAGTAGGGCGAGGTCCTGTTGGTGCCAGTCGGAGAGGTCCCAGGGGGGAGGTAGTTCGACTCCTGCGAGTCCGGCTGGGGCGGAGAACTGATGTCGCAGTTGCCTTAGGAGTCGTTCGGCCTGTCTGAGGGTCTCCGATTGGTCATCGGGAGCCTCGATGCTGAGACCGAGGACGGTGGCACCATCACGGGTAATCGCGATCATCGCCTGGTGGTGGTCACGGGCCCTGACGTAGAGCGTGAAGGCGCCGTCCCAACCTTCGGGGCGCAACTCGTCGAGGGCCCTGTCATCTGCCTCGTTCGCAGTGCCTAGGACATAGGCCCGCCGGAAAGCGTGGACGCGCTGGTCACCAGGGTTGTCCATGTTGACGTAGGTGTTGATGAACCGTTCGAAGGTCTCGGCGCTCTGCTCTGGAACCCACACGTAAACATCGAGGCACAGCGACACGGAGAGAAGCGTAACTGTGCGCGCTCCGGGGCTGGGTTCAGGGAGGGCGGATTCCGGGCCGACGAGACTGAGGTGGCTTGTTGGGATGGGTTTGGGTCGTTGCCGCCGTGGTGCTTGGCGGGCGGGGTGAGCTGTTATGGGTGGCGGTCGGGGTTGGTGGTCTTGTTGGGGGCCAGGTAGACGATCAGGCGGTGTTCGTCGGGCTCGGGTAGGTCGAGGCTTTCGTATGGGACGGGGAGATGGACCTGGGTGGACGGGCCGCGGTCGCGCCCCCGCTCCAGCACCTTTGCTGGTGGTGAGCGCCCGTTCCTCGGCCCGGGGGCGAGTGGGAGGCCATGAGGTCGGCTCAAGGAGGAAGCCTGTGATTCGGACCGCGATCGTTCTGGGCAGTACCCCGGCCGGGACGGCGCCGGTCCGTGGCACAGACCCTCAGCACCGAGGCATCGTGGTTCCGAATCAGCGGTGCGCAGCCAGGTGCACGACAGTTCACCGGAGGTGTGAGCTTGGCTGCCGGTCGTGGACGGGTGAACGGTCGTCGGTGTCCGTGGATCACGGTCATTCGTCGATGGTGAGTCGTTCGATGGCTTTGCGGCGGTCGTCGTCGGTGGGCAGGCTGTAGCGTCCGGCGGTTTCGACGGACTGGCCGAGGATCTCGGCGACGAGTGCGATGTCGGCGCCCTGGCGGGCCATGGTGGCGCCGGCGGTGTGCCGCAGAACTCGCGGCGTGAAGACGCCGTCGCGCCCCAGGGGCAGGTCGGCGGCCGCGGCGATGTCGCGCAGGACGGTGTAGGCCGAGCGGGCCGACAGGCGGCCGCCGCGCCGGTTGAGGAACAGCGCGGAGTTGGTGCCGGCACCCTTCCAGCCGCGCCGTTCCGGGAGCCATTCCTCCAGCGCCGTGCGGAGCTCGGGGTGCAGGGGGATTTCCCTGGATCTCCCGTGCTTGCCGTGACGGACGATCAGGAGACCTTCGTCGGCCGGAAGACGGACGTCGCCGATGTCCAGGCCGGCGGTCTCGCTGATGCGGATGCCGGCGTAGAACACGGTGTAGGTGATCGCCTTGTCGCGCGGGGCCGCGCGGTCGGCTTCTCGGAGCAGCCGGATCTGGTCGTCCCTGTCCAGGGCGCGAGGCTCGGTCGGGGGCAGGTCGGCGCGTTCCGCCGCGGCCGGGCCCAGCCCGCGGCGGCGGTAGAAGTCGTCGACAGCGGTCAGGTGTGAGTTGATGGTGGCGGGTTTGCGCCTGGCCACCGTCTCCAGGTGGGTGCGGTAGTCGCGGGCGGCCCGGTCCCGGGCGGCGGGCTCGGTGAGGGGGTCTCCCTCGATCGTCCCGGCGGCGAAAGCGGCGGCGAGCCAGGCCAGGTATTGGCGGACCCGGGAGGCGTAGACGCGTACGGTGCCGGCGTCCAGCGCCCCGCTCGGCTGGGTGAGACCGCGCTCGTAGACGGCGAAGACGGCCTGCAGCTCTTGCGGGAGCGGGGTCGGCCGGGCACCAGGCCGCCGCTCACGGTGTCGTTGGGAGGACGACGTATCGGAAGCCACCCTCGAATCTTACTTCAGATATTCCTGAATATCGGAAGTCTCATGTAGGATGAGGATATCCGGCACGACGGCATCCCCATCCTGAGGCTGACCCGCCATTCCGGCTCATCCCGACAAAGGGGATGCACATGCCGACCTTCGACCGCGCTCGCCGCCCCGGCGATTCCGGGACACCGGACCTGCCGGCCTCCCGGACCGGCCAGGCCTGGCCCGTTGTGATCGCGCTGGCCACCGCGGTCGTGTTCGTCGTCTTCCTGGTCCACGCCGGCCTGTCGCTGGCGGTGGTCATGGCGCTGGCGACCGTGGTGGCCGCGACGATCCTGGTCACGCTCGTGACAGGAACCGCCTGGCTCACCCGGCTACGCGACCTCGCCCCGCATCCGCGGGGACACCACTGACCCCTCAGGCCCACCCACTCGATCACAGACCCCCCGAGCCGCATCCGACCTCCTGGCGGCGCTGTTTCTGCCAGGTCGACGTGTCTCCCACCGATCGGAGATCACCATGACCGTCACAGCGACCGCGGCCCCCACCGCGGCCCAGGAATCACTGGCCCCTGCCGATGTGAGAACGCCCGCCCCGCGGCGCCCCGGCCGTACCGTCGTCGCCCTGAACGGCGCGCTCGACGTCGCCGCCGCTCCGGCCCTGCGCGAGCACCTGCGCGGCGAACTCGCCCACAGCGCGCGGCTGCTGATCCTGGACCTGGGCGAAGTGGTGTCATGCGACGCGACCGGGCTGGCCGTCCTGATCGGCACGCAGCGACGTGCCACCGGGGCGGGCGTCACCCTGATCCTGGCCGCCCCCACACCGCAGATCACCAAGCTGCTGCGCATCACCCGGCTCGACCGAGTCCTGACCGTCCACCCCACAGTGGACGACGCCATCGCCCAATCCGCGGTGCACGCCGTCTAGGAACGACGCCCAGGACGGCTCCTTCCAGGGAGCAGAGCCCGTCCGGCGGGACCGTCGAGGCCGCACCCGGTGTGGCCGATCTCGGCGCCCGAGCATGGACTCTGATGACCGGGGAAGGATGACCGCCTCTGACGAGCCAGGCTTCGGTGGCGGCGCAGCGATGACCGACGCGAGGGACCGGCGGGCGGAAACCTCGCCGACGGTGTCAGGGCCGCCCGCCGGGCGCCCCGTGGACGTTCGCCATGGCCGTTCCGATCCACCTGACCGCGGGCTGTCCGCTCGGATGTCAGGGCGTTTGCGATCGGTGTGGCATCTGCTTCGCGCGACGGTCCGCCAGGCATGGGCCGATCGTGTCCTCGGGCTGGCGGCCGAGGCCGGATTCTGGGCGTTGTTGTCGCTGACACCGTTGCTGCTGGTGCTGGTGGCGGCCATCGGATACCTGACTCCCGTCTTCGGGGCGGACGTCGTGACCGAGGTGGAGACGCGGATCCTGACCGCCGCCGAGCAGGTGCTGGCGCCGACGGCCGTCGACCAGGTCCTCAAGCCCGTGCTGGCGGACGTGCTGCGGCACGGTCGTGGGGGGATCGCCTCGGTCGGCTTCCTGCTGGCCCTGTGGACCGGGTCGACGGCGATGAGCACCTACGTCAACGCGATCGTCATCGCTTACGGGATGCGCGAGGTGCGTTCGGCCCTCCGCGCTCGGGCGCTGGCGTTCGGGCTCTACCTGGGGGCGCTGGCGGTGGGAACGATCACGCTGCCCCTCCTGGTCGCCGCCCCCGACTGGATCATCGCCGCCGCGTCCGGCGAGGCTCGCGACGTGGTCAGACCGGTGGTGCGGTACGGCTACTGGCCGTTCCTGATCGTCGTCTGCACCGCCGTGCTCGTCACGCTCTACCACCTGGCCACGCCGGTCCGCGGACGCTGGCTCCGCGACCTGCCCGGCGCCGTCGTCGCCATGTCGTTGTGGCTGATCGGCAGCATGACGCTCCGGTTCTTCCTGTCGGTGGCCATCACCCACGACGCCACGTACGGCGTGCTGGCGGCACCCGCCGCCGCCCTGCTGTTCCTGTACGTCACCGCGTTGGCGGTGCTGCTCGGCGCCGAACTCAACGCCCAGTTGAGCAACGCCCGGACAACCCGCTGACGCCCTACCGCGACCCGCTGACTCCCTACCGCGACCCTCCACAACAATCCGTGGAGACGCGGGCGAATCTCGCCCTCGTGCGCGGAGCGCTCAGCCCGCTCATGGCCCTGGTGGAACGCCGGCTCACCGGCGGCGACGAGGGCACCACGGGGGGCGGCCTGCTGCTGCGCTGATCAGGCGTCGGCCGGGCGGGGTTCGATGGCTTGGGTGAGGGCGGTGAGGACGGCGGTCACGGCGGGCGGGTCGGGTGGGTCGCCGTAGGTGGCGGCGTGGATCTGGCGGCGGAAGCCGGCGATCTCGGTGGCGTGGATGTCGGGCCGGCGGTGGGCTTGCAGCGCGAGGCCGGGCAGGGTGGTGACGCCTATGCCGGCGGCGACGAGGGCCTGGACGACGACCATGTCGTCGCTGTGCGAGCCGATGCGCGGGGTGAAGCCCTCGTTCTGGCACATGACGCCCAACTCCGCCTGGCACCGGTCGCAACCGCCGATCCAGGCGGAGTGGCGGTGGTTGGCGAGGTTGTCGTCGGGTCGCCTGCTGATGAGGTAGATCGGGTCGTCGCCGACGTGGACGAGGCGGAATCCGTCCTCGACCGGGGCGTCGGCGAAGCGGAAGACGAGGGCGACGTCGATCTCGCCGTGCCGCAACATCTGGAGCGCTTCGACGGGGTGGCGGTCGAACAGGCTCAGCTCGAGGCCCGGATGATCCTGGGCCAGCGAGGCGGCCGCCTTCGGCACGAGCGTGCTCAGCGTGGAGGCGTTGGCGGCCAGCCGGACCCGCCCCGACCGCAGGCCGACCTGGGCCGCCAGTTCGTTGGTCGCCGCGTCGACCCGTCCCAGGATCTCGGCGGCACGGTTGGCCAGCAGGCGTCCTTCCGGTGTGAGCCGGATCCCGCGGCCGATCCGCTGGACGAGCTTGACGCCGGTGGCCGTCTCCAGGCGGGACAGGTGGTGGCTCACGGAGGGCTGGGAGTAGTTCAGCTGCTTCGCCGCTTCGGTGACCGAGCCGTGTCGGGCCACCGCGGCCAGCACCTTGAGGTGGACCAGGTTGAGCATTGATTAAGAATATCAATGAACGACCTGAAGGTTTGGCATTAGACGTCATGTTGGGTTCGAGACATGCTTGTGCTCGACGGGAAGGCCATGGCGAAGGCCACCACGAGGAGGACATGGCGATGAGCACGGGTATGGGCAAGGTGACCTGCGAGCTTTCGATCTCGCTCGACGGGTACTCGGCCGGGCTCGACCAGACCGAGGAGCGTCCGTTCGGCGATGACGGCGGCGACGGCTGGGGCGACAGGCTCCACGCCTGGTACGTCGAGGACCCCGAGGTGCACCGGGCCGAGCACGACCGGATGATGACGGCCAAGGCGTTCATCATGGGCCGCAACATGTTCGGCCCGGTGCGCGGCGAGTGGGACCGGCAGTGGAAGGGCTGGTGGGGCGACAACCCGCCGTACCACGGCCCGGTCTTCGTGCTCACCCACCACCCGCGCGAGCCGCAGCCGATGGACGGCGGCACCACGTTCCACTTCGTCACCGACGGGATCGAGGCCGCGATGAAGCGTGCGCGCGAAGCGGCCGGGGGCGGCGACATCTCCGTCCACGGCGGCGCGAGCACCGTCAACCAGTACCTCGCCGCGGGGATGATCGACGAGCTGCGGCTGCACATCGTGCCGATGACGCTCGGCGGCGGCACGCGCCTGTTCGACGGCGTCCCGCGGCTGAACCTCGAGCAGGTGGGATCGCGGGCGGCCGGCACGGTCACGCACCTGACCTACAACGTTCTGCGCTGACCCCCTCAAGGAGATCACCATGAAGATCGACGGCACCCTGCAGACGTTCATCGACGACGTGGAGGCCATCGTCGGCGACACCGACGACGAGCACCAGATCACCGAGCGGGTCGCGGCGTCGTTGTCCGCGCTGCTGGCCGGCGGCTACCGGCTCCCGCCCGAGCTCACCCGGCCATCGGACGAGCACCACGTCAACTACCCGCTCTACATCGCTCCGGGCGGAGGCTGGTCGCTGGTCTCCGTCGTCTGGAACGTGGGTCAGCGCACGCCCGTGCACGGACACGAGACATGGGGCGTCGCCGGCATCTACTCGGGAGCCGAACGCGAGTACCGCTACGAGAAGCCCACGGCGGCCGGGACGTGCGGGCCCCTCACGCCGGCGGGCGAGCACGTGTGGGAGCGCGGTGAGGTCACCGTGTGCTGCACGACCGACGACGACGTTCACAGCGTCGCGGCCGTCGGTGACGTTCCCACCGTCGGGATCCACGTCTACGGGGCCGACATCGGCGCCATCGAGCGCCGGTCGTACGACCCGGCGACGGGAGAGGCCCACTGGTTCGTCTCCGGCTGGAACGCCCCTCCGGAGGTCGAGCTGCCTGAGCCGGCGAATGCCCGGTGACCGCTCGCTCCGGGCCGGACTCGGCCGCGCCATGCCTCCGGGCGTGGCGCGGCCGCTCGTTCTCGCCGGCGAACGGCGATGGCTTCGGGCGGTCGCCCGAAGCCATCGGTGCCGATCGTGTCAGCGGAGGCGCTGGTACTCCTCCCAGGTGCGGATGGGCACCTTCGGGCCGTCGTCCTTGCCGCGGCCGGCGAGCCCGTTCAGGCCGAGGTAGTAGTCACCGACCTGGTGCTGGGCCTGGGCGGAGAGGTCGGTGTCGTTGATGGCGTTGGCGTGGATGTGCCACGGCCAGTCGCCCTGCCTGGGGCTGCGCACCCAGGCCGCGAAGCCGACGCGGCGCAGTTCGCGGACGACCTTGACGCGGGTGGCGGAGCTCATCCCCTTGACCGAGATGTCGACGACGCCGCCGCCGTCGTGGGTGCCCGCGGACGTGGGGTCGCCGCCGGGGTTGTAGGACCCCTGGTCCAGGACGAGCTTGCGGCCGCCGAGGCGCTTGCTCGCCTCGGCCAGCATCTTCTTCGTACGGGTGTTGATGACGTACTTGCCGCTGGGCACCCGGGCACCCGGGGTGATGACGTGGGTGACCTTGAAGCGGCCGGCTCCGAGCTTGGTGAGGGACGTCTTGCCCGGCAGGCCGTTGGCGTCGACCCCCTTGTAGCCGAGCGACTTCTGGTACTTCGCGAAGGCGGCGACCGTCGTGGTGCCGTAGTAGCCGTCCACCCACTTGGCGGCGAGCAGCTTCCGGTCGCGCAGTGCCTGCTCGACGAGGAGGACGCCGGCCTTGGCGCCCGGCGTCAGGGTGTCGTCGGGCCGCCGCGGGTCGATCTGGGCGGCCTTGACGGTGGCCTCCATGTTCACGCTCGGAAGGGCCTTGGCACCGGCCGTCTGAACGGCCGATGTCTCGCCCCCGCCGGCCAGTCCGGCCAGGGAGGCGAGCGCGCCGGCCGCCACGAGGGCGGCGGCGTATATGGGGAGCTTCATCATTTCTCCGGATCGCAGGAACGTCGGGGCGATGCCCACGGCGAGTCCACCGGATGTGATCACCGACGCACAAGAAGATCGACATTGTCCAGCCAGGTCAGGACGAATCGGAGCGGTGTCCGGACAATTCCAGGTCAGGAGGAGGAGGCGGCGGGGGTGAGGGCGGCCTGCATCGCGGCGCCGTCGATGTAGGAATGCTTCTCCTTGACCGCGCCGTTCTCGACCAGGACGAAGTCGGCGAGATCGATCTCGAACGGGGGGCCGGACGCGGAGGTGCCGGTCAGTTTCCACTGCACGACCCAGAAGTCGTCTCCGGTGCGCAGGGAGACGAGCGTGAACGCCAGGTCGGGGACGAGCGCGAACGTTCCCGCCGCCGCTTCGCGGATGGCCGCGGGGCCGTGCGCGGGGGCCTGGCCCGAGTGCACGTGGAAGACCGAGTCGGGTGTGTGGAGCTCGGCGATCCGGTCGGGGTCACGGGCCTCCCAGCAGGCGTGGTAACGCTCGAAGAGCTCACGGGTGGTCATGGGGCGCGCTCCCGATCCATAGACAAACAGACAGGCTGTTTGTAACCTGGCGCTCGGACGTTCGTCAAGCGAGGGCGGGCTGGACGCATGGAGTCAGGCGCGGTCGGTACGGGGTCGCGCACGATGGCCGACCTGGTGCCGTTGGCCGCCGCGGCGTACGGGACGGGCCCGGCCCTGCTCTTCAAGGACGAGGGCCGCTGGAAACCGGTGAGCTACGGGCGGTTGTGGGAGGCCGTGGCGGAGGTCGGCGGCGGGCTGACCGAGCTGGGCCTGCGCCCCGGCGCCAAGGCGGCGATCCTGGCCAACTCGCGGCCCGAATGGACGTACGCCCATTTCGGCGTCCTGACGGCGGGAGCGGTGTCGGTCTCGGTCCACCAGGCGGCCTCCGCCGAGGAGTGCCGCCACATCCTGGAGCACTCCGAGACGGAGCTGATCTTCGTCGAGGACGGCGTCCAGCTCGGCAAGATCCTGAGCGTCCGCGACCGGCTGCCGCGGCTGAGGCACATCGTCGTCTTCGACCCGCCCGCGGGCGCCGGCGGCGTCCTCTCCCTGGACGAGGTGCGCCGCGTGGGCAGGGCGGCGGGCCCGGCGGAGCTCACGGCGCGGATCGCCGCGGTCGGCCCCGGACGGCCGTGCGTCATCATCTACACCCCCGGCACGACCGGGACGCCGAAGGGGTGCGTGCTCTCGCACGGCAACTACCGGGCGGCGGTCACGATGATCGCCGCCAGCGGCACGGTCGTCCCCGGCGACCGCGTCTACCTGTTCCTGCCCCTGGCGCAGGCCTTCGCGGCCGTGGTCCAGTTCGCCTCGATCGACCTGGGCTGCTCGATCGCGCTCTGGGAGAAGGACCCGCAGAAGATCATCTCCAACCTCGGAGAGGTCCGGCCCACCTACCTCCCCGCGGTCCCGAGGATCCTCGAGAAGATCTACGTACGGGCGACGGCCCAGGCGGGCGACCCGGCCCGGGTGCGGGAGGACGTGGAGATCGGGCTGCGGGCGCGGGCCCTGCTGGACGCGGGCACCGAGATCCCCGAAGACCTCCGGCGGTCCTTCGACCGGGCCGAGGAGACCTTGTACCGCAAGGTCCGCGCGCTGTTCGGGGGCCGGATCCGCCAGTGCACCTCGGGGGCGTCGCCCGTCGCGCCGGAGATGCTCGACTTCTTCCACGCCTGCGGCGTCCCCGTTCTCGAGGCGTACGGGCTGACCGAGACCGCCACGGTCGCGACGGCGAACGCGGCCGGCGGGTTCCGGCTCGGCTCGGTCGGGAGGCCGCTGCCCGGCGTCGAGGCGACGACGAGCGAGAGCGGCGAGCTGCTGCTCCGCGGCCCGAACGTCTTCGGCGGCTACTACAAGGACGAGCCGTCGAGCCGCCGGGCCCTTCAGGACGGCTGGTTCCACACCGGCGATCTCGCCTCGATCGACGACGGCGGTTACGTCCACCTCACCGGGCGCCGCAAGGACGTCATCATCACCTCGGGCGGCAGGAACATCGCCCCGGCCAGGGCGGAGAAGGCCCTCAGGGAGAGCCGGTGGATCTCGCAGGCCGTTCTCGTCGGCGACCGCCGGCCCTACCTCGTCGCGCTCATCACCCTCGACCCGGACGAGGCGGCGGGTTACGCCGCCGCGAACGGCCTCTCACCGGAGACGGTGACCACGTCGTCCGGGATCCGCGAGGTCGTACGAAGGGAGGTCGACCGGGTGAACGCGGGTGCCGGCCGCGCGGAGCAGATCAAGAGGTTCGCGATCCTGCCGGGAGGCCTCTCGGTCGAGACCGGGGAGCTCACCCCGAACCTGGAGGTCGCGCGCCCGGTGGTCCACACGATGCGCCGGGACGTCATCGACTCCCTGTACGGCATCGCCCCGCCCGGCCGCTGAGCTGCCGCTCTGTATACTGACTCGCCCCTTCCACCGTGAGCCAGCCAGGACGAATGAGCGCCGACCGCCGTACCCAAGCCGAGCGCTCCGCGGCGACGCGGCAGGTGCTGGTCGCCGCCGGTCGCACGCTGTTCGGCCAGGACGGTTACGGCGAGGTCAGCACCGTCGCGATAGCGGACGCCGCCGGGGTGAGCCGCGGCGCGATGTACCACCAGTTCACCGACAAGCGGGACCTGTTCGAGGCGGTCTTCGAGGACGTCGAACGCAGCCTGGTCGAAACCATCGGCTCCGCCGTGGCCGCGTCGGGGTCGACCGACCCGCTCGACCACCTGATCGTCGGCTGCCTCGCCTGGCTGGACGCCTCGTCGGAGCCCGAGGTGCAGCGCATCGCGCTCCTCGACGCCCCGGCGGTGCTCGGCTGGGCCCGCTGGCGCGAGATCGAGCTCCGGCACACCATCGGCCTCGTGGAGGCGACCCTCGCCGCCGCCGTCGAGGCGGGCCGCATCCGTGACCAGGCCATCCGGCCGCTCGCCCTCGTCATCGTGGGCGCCGTCGACGAGGCGGCGCAGTACCTCGCCAACTTCGGCGACTCGCCGCAGGAGGAGCGCGACATCAGGTCGGTCATCGAGCAGCTCATCGCCGGTCTGGCGATCGAGAACTTCTGACCGCCGCCGCGTTCGCCGCCGTCGGGCGAATGACGTGGTTTCGGCCCTGCTCGATCGTCGAAGCGGGATAGCGTGGGGGGCCCGAGCCGGTAGCCCACCCCAAGGGGATGAACGGCATGTGCGCTGAACAGCAGGGCGACCGGGCGTCCGCGACAGACGCCGTTCCGGAATCCGTGCGGGATGCGGTGGAGTCGGTCCGGGTGGCGCTCTGGCGTGACCACGCGGTCAGATCCGCCGAACGCGAAGTGGCCGAGCAGTGGCTCAAACGCCTGAGGAGCCGGTTGCGATTCGCGTTCGAGGAGTGGCAGGCCGTCCGCCATGAGCGGGAAGCGTTCCAGCGTGAGCTGGAAAAGGCGCGGGCCGGCGACGACCGGGGCCGGGTGGCCGCGCTCACACCGCTGGCCGAGCAGGCCAGGGCCAACGACCTCGACGCGCATCAACGCTACCGGCTCGTCGCGAACGCGGTGGTCACGGAGATGTGCCGCATCCGTGAAGCCATCATCGGGATGAACCGCGACTACCTGGCCCAGATCAGGGATCTGCAGCTGGCCATCGACACCGTCGACGCGGCTCTCGGCCTCCCCCTCCCACCGGTGACCCGGCATCCCGACCAGCCGCCCCGGGACGAGACCGGCTGACGTCACCTGCTCACACTGCCTGCTCACTGCTGCACACACCGCCTGCTGACACCGCCTGCTCACGCTGCTGCACACACCGCCTGCTGACACCGCCTGCTCACGCTGCTGCACACACCACCTGCTGACACCGCCTGCTGAGACCGCCCGGCTGGACGCCGTGGGGCGTCAGATCGTCGGCGTGCCGGGGCTTCGGGGCGCGGCGGCGGTGAGGTCGTTCCAGTGGATGACGTCGTCGCAGGTCGCGTCGAGGAGGGCGGGGTCGTGGCTGACGAGGAGGGCGCCGCGGCGGCCCTCGTCGGTCTGGGTGCGGATCAGGTGGACGAGGGTCGCGGCGCTGGAGGCGTCGAGCATGGCGGTCATCTCGTCGCAGAGCAGGTAGCGGGGGTCGGAGCCGAGAGTACGGGCCAGGCAGGCACGTTGGAGCTGGCCGTCGCTGACCTCGTGGGGACGCCGGTCGAGCAGGTCGGGGGTGAGGCCGACGAGGTCGGAGAGCCGGTCGGCTTCGCCGGCGGGGGCGTCGGCGGGCAAATGCGCGGCGACGATGCGGCGCAGGGTGTGCCTGGGGTCGGCGGCGGCGCGGGGGTGCTGGAAGATGACGCCGACCCGGCGGCGCTGGGCGGCGGGGGCGGCGTGCCGGAAGCGGTGGACGGGGTCGCCGTCCAGTTCGAGGCGTCCGGCGCGGGGCGGGTGCAGGAGGGCCAGCACGCGGATGAGCGTCGACTTGCCGCACCCGCTGGGGCCCTGGACGCCGATGACGCGTCCGGGAGCGAGGCTGATGGAGATCCCGGGCAGGACGTCGGGGCCGCGGCGGTACCCGGCGACCAGGCCGGTGGCGGTCAGCATGCGTCCTCCGCGGGTTCTTCCGCGCGGGCGGCCGGGACGCGGGGGCGGGCGCAGGCCAGGCTGCGCCGCGGTGTGACCGGGGCCAGCGCGGGATCGTCGGTGCAGGTCTCGCGTTCGGGGCAGCGGGCGCGGAAGGCGCAGCCGGACGGCAGCGCGGACAGGTTGGGCGGGTGGCCGGGCAGCGGCCTGAACCCGCGGCCGGGGGTGGCATCGAGCAGGGCCCGGGTGTACGGGTGCAACGGATCGGCGAACATGTCACCGGCCGGGCCCTGCTCGACGATCCGGGACGCGTACATGACCGCGAGATCGGTGGCGGCGCGTTCGGCGGCGGCGATGTCGTGGGTGATGAGCAGGATCGCGCGGCCGTCGTCGGCGAGGGCGCGCAGCGCGTCCATGGTGTGGTCGACCAGGGGGCGGTCCAGGCCGGACGTGGGTTCGTCGGCGAGGATCACGTCGGGGTCTCCGGCGAGGGCGAGCGTGAGCACGGCTCGCTGCGCCATGCCGCCGGACAGTTCGTGCGGGTAACGGTCCAGGGCGGCGGGGGCGAGCCCGACGGTCTCGGCGAGGCGGTCGGCCTCCCGGTCGCGGTCGTCCACGTCGGGCCGGAGGGCGCGCAGGGTCTCGGTGAGCTGGGCGCGCACGGTGCGGACGGGGGTGAGCGCGGTGGCGGCGGACTGCGGCACCAGCGCGACCTTGCGTCCGCGGACCCGGCGGGCGAGCGTCCGTTCGGGCGCGGTGGTCAGCTCCAGCGGACCGTCAGGCGTGTCGAGCCGGACGGCGCCGCGGATCTCGGCGTTGCCGGGCAGCAGCCCGAGGAGTGCCGCGGCCAGGACGCTCTTCCCGCAGCCGCTCTCGCCGACCAGGGTGAGGAGGCGGCCGGGACGGAGCTCGAACGAGGCGTCGGTGACCGCCTGCACGATGGAGTCGCGCAGCCGGAACCGTACCGACAACCGCTCGGCACGCAGCAGAGGCGGGGGCGGCGTCGCGCCGGCCGGGTTCGCCGGGTTCACAGGGTTCGCCGGGTTCACAGGGCCAGCTCCGATCGGCGTCGGGGAACGAGGCGGTCGCGCCACCATCCGGACAGGCCCGCGACCGCGAGCGTGACGGCGATCAGCACGCCGGCCGGTGCGGCGATCGTCCACCAGGCGCCGAGCAGCACGTCGTCGCGGCTGTCGGCGACCATGGTGCCGAGGCTGGGCAGGTGCGGCGGCAGGCCGAGGCCGAGGAAGCTGAGCGCGGTCTCGTGCCAGACCGCGTGCGGCAGCAGCAGGACGACGGCGAGGGCCGACTGCGGGGCGACGGCGGGCAGCAGGTGGCGGGTGAGGACGGTCAGCCGGGACGCGCCGCCCGAGATCGCGGCGTCGATGTACGGGCGGGAGCGCAGCGACAACACCTCGGCCCGGACGATCCGGGCCACGGTCGTCCAGTGCGTGAGCGCGACCGAGGCGATGACCGCGATCAGCGATCCCCGGTACAGCGCCACGATGAGGATGCCCAGCAGCAGGTGCGGGACCGCGTTGAAGCCGTCGACCAGCCGCATCACGACCGAGTCGACGACCCCGCCGGCCGCGCCGGACGCCGCGCCGACCAGGGTGCCGAGGACGGTGGCGATCAGCGCGCAGGCCAGGGCGACCATCAGCGACACCCGCGCTCCGGCGGCGGCGCGCACCAGCACGTCGCGTCCGGAGTCGTCGGTGCCGAACGGGTGGCCCGGGCTCGGCGCCTGCCGTACCGCGTCGTAGTCGACCGTGGTCGTGGCGGCGTCGGTGAAGAACGGCAGCACGACGATGACGGCGATCAGCGGCACGAGCAGGGCCAGTGCCGTCAGCACGCGCACGCGCGCGGACACCGCCGCGCCCGGCCGGGCCGTTCCGCCGGGGCGGCGCCGGCCTCCCGGCCGCCACCGGTCGTGGGCGTCCGTCGTCTTCTGCGTTGTCTTCTGCGTCTTCTGCGCGGCCTCAGCCATCGGCGGTCACCCTCGGGTCGATCAGCAGGACGGCGACGTCGGCGCACAGGTTGCCGATCAGCACGGCGGCGGTCGCGAGGAGCGTCAGCGCGACCAGCAGCGGGAAGTCGACGTTCAGCCCGGCCTTGACCATCGCGCCGGCGACGCCCGGCCAGGAGAACACCTCCTCGACCAGCACCACGCCGGTGACCAGTTCGGGCAGGCGGGTGCCGACGGTCGTGACGAACGGGAGCAGCGCGGTCGGCAGCCCGTGCCGCAGCACGATCGTGCGCTCGGGCAGGCCGCGCGCCCGTGCCGCCGCGACATGGTCGTCGCCGAGCCCGACCAGCAACTGCTGCCGGACGGTCAGGATCAGCCACGGCAGCTGGGAGATCGCCAGGACGAGCGCCGGCAGCGCGAGGTGCTGGACGGTGGACAGCGGACCGCCCTCACCGCTCGCGTCGCTGACGCCGCCGGCGGGCAGCAGCGGCAGGGCGACCGCGAACACCGCGATCGCGCCGAGCCCGAGCAGGAAGGTCGGCAGCCCTTCCAGCGAGTGCGCGAGCGTGACGACGAACCGGTCGATCCAGCCGCCCTGCCGCCACGCCGACCACACGCCGAGGCTCAGGGCGATCACGACCGCGAGGGTGAGGCCGGTGCCGGCCAGCAACATCGTCCAGGGCAGCCGTTCGGCGATCACCTCCCCCACCGGCTGGCCGAAGCTGCGGCTGGTCCCCCAGTCGCCGCCGAACACGCCGCCCAGCCAGTGCCCGTACTGCTGCCAGACCGGGTCGTCGAGGCCGAGCTCGGCGCGCGTGCGGGCCACGTCCGCCTCGGCGGCGGTGAAGATCCGCGTCCCGTAGTACTGGTGCACCGGGTCGAACGGCGAGGCCGCGCCCAGCACGAACACCAGGCCGGAGACCACGCCCAGCAGCGGGATCGCGATCGCCAGCCGCCGCGCCGCCATCAGCACGGCGAGCCGCAGGCGGCTCGGGGAGGCGTCCTTGCGCACGGGCGGGGCGGTGGTGCCGTCCGCCGCGGTGGCCACGGTGGTCGTGCCGCCGGTCGTGCCGCCGGTCGTGCCGCCGGTCGTGCCGCCGGTCGTGCCGCCGGTCGTGTCGTCGGTCGTGCTCATGCGGGGCGCGACCACTTCTCCAGGTTCCACCACGGCCCCCACGACAGGACGCCGTGCACGTGCGGATCCACCACCTGCTGGTAGCCGGTCCACTGGCCGCGCGTCACGTAGCTGTGGTCGAGGAACACCAGGAAGACCCACGGCGGGTTCTCCATGAGGCGCCGCTGCACCGCCTTGTACGCGTCCGCCCGCGCGGAGGCGTCGAGCGTGCGGCGCCCGCGGTCGAGGGCGGCGTCCACCTGGGGGTCCTTGTAGGAGCCCGGGTTGTTGAAGCCGTCCTCGGCCTGCGAGGAGTGCAGCAGCCCGTACGCCACCAGGTCCGGGTCCAGGGACGTTCCGCCGCCCATCAGCAGCGCGTCGTCCTTCATGCGCGGCTCGATCGCGTCCCAGCCCAGCCCGACCAGGTCGACCTTGATCCCGACCTTGCCGACGTCCGAGGCGAACCCGTTCGCCAGCGCCTTGCGCACCGAGTCGCCCGCCGGGTACATCAGCGTGAAGCGTGCGGCCTTGCCGTCCTTGGAACGTACGCCGCCCGCCCCGGCCCGCCAGCCCGCGGCGTCCAGCACGCGCGCCGCCTCCGCCGGGTCGTGCCGGAACGTCGCCGACGGTTCGGCGAACTCGCCCAGCACCTGCGGGACGGGCCCGTACGCGGGCTTGCCGCGGCCCGACAGCAGCGCCCGGATCATCCCGTCCCGGTCGACCGCCATGTTCAGCGCCCTGCGGATCGCCAGGTCGGCGGTGACCGGGTTCTTCTGCGGCAACATCACGCCGCGGTAGTCGGCGCTGGCGTGGTGGTACGTCGTGGTCCCGGACCTGCCGGCGAACGTTCCCGCCAGCGCGGGCGGCAGCACCGTGCCGTCGAAGTCGCCGCGCGTCATCCGCTGCGCCCGGGTGTTGTCGTCGGGCACGAACAGCACCGTCAGCCGCTGGATCTTCGGCGCCCCGCCCCAGTAGGCCGGGTTGGCCGTCAGCACGAGCCGCTCGCCGCGCCGCCACTCGGCGAACCGGTACGGGCCGGTGCCGACCGGGCGGCTGTTGATCGGTGCGGCCTCGGCCTTGCCGCCGGTCACCGCCTCGGACGGCACGATGCCCAGGATGAGCTTGTGCGGGAACGGCGCGTACGGGTGCTCGAGGCGGAACTCGACCGAGTCCGTCCCCTTCTGCCGCACGTCGGCGAGCATCCGGTAGGAGGACGCCACCGGCGACGCCGCCTTCGGGTCCAGCAGCGCCTTGTAGGTCGCGACCACGTCCTCCGGGCCGAACGTGGACCCGTCGTGGAACCTCACGCCGCTCCGCAGCCGGACCGTCCACGTCTTCCCGTCCGCCGACGGCTTCGGGGCCTCGGCCGCCAGCGCCGGCCGCGGCCGCCGCTGCGCGTCGTGCGTCGTCAGCCCGTCGAAGATCTTGCTCATGCCCTCTTCGGCGAACCCCATCAGCGGGCTGAGCGACTCGTCCTCGTACGGGTCGGCCAGAACCAGCCCGTCGGCGTTCGACGTGCTCGTGGGCTCGGCGCACGACGCCAATCCCACGACGAGGCCCATCGCGCCGAGCGCGGCGCCGAACCTGGACGTTCCACCCCAAATCCCACCCATGCGGGGAAGCTAACCGTTGCCGCGCCCTTATTGCAAGGTAGTCGCAACTGCGTACACCATGCAATACGCCACATCCCGGCGGGTGGCGGGCGGGCCAGGGCATCCTGGACAATGCTGATCTTGCTTGGCGGAAGGGGGCTGGATGCGCATGGACCTCGGGCGGATCACGGCGAAGATCGACTACCTGCTCTCCCGCGACGACGTCGTCCATCCCCCCAACGTGATCGCGGACTGGGACGCGGAAGGGCTTCGCGAGCCGCTCTCGGACGAGCGCCTCACGCCGGACGAACGCCTCCTCGGCTCCATCGCGGGCCGTCACATGGGGCAGCTGGACTTCTACGCCGCCAAGGACCGGTACGAGCGGCTCGTCGATGATTCGGAGACGGAGTGGGAGGGCGAGCACGACTGGATCTGCGTCGGCGAGTCCGAGCTGGCCACCACGACGGCCGTCCTGCTGCACGCCCGCACCGGGGAGACGGTGCTGTACGACTCCGACGCCTGGGACTGGGGGCCCTGGGACAACTTCATCCTGGTGAAGGAGTCGTTCGCCGCCTTCGTCGACGACGTCGTCCTCGGTCTCGACTACCGGCGGCTGTACTACCAGAACTGGGTGGAGCTGACCGCCGTCCTGGACTCGGAAGACCTCGAGTTCCCCGGCATATACGGAGACCCCTGGTACCTCCTGCTGCGGGAGATGCACGCGGACCTCTTCGGCGGGCAGCCCGTCTCCAGGAGCAGGCGGAAAGAGCTTGTCCGCCGCATCGAGAAGTACTTCGAGGACCCCGACGAGAGCTGAGGCCATATGCCGACCCGCGAGGAATACCTCCGGCTTTGGGGCGAGGACAACACCGTCTCCTTCCCGCTGGACGAATGGAAGTCGAGGCAGTCCGCGCCGGCCGGGTCATGGCCCGAGGTGGATCTGCTTCCCATCGACCTGCCGGTGGCCTTCACCGCCTATCTCGACGGCGAGTACGCCCCGTTCGCGGAGGTGGTGCACGAGGTGGAGAACGGTCCCCGGACGTTCGTCGTCCTCGGCAGGGCGCCCAGGCCGGAGACCTCGTTCTTCGTGCTGGACCCGGATACCGGGGTGGTCCACCTCTTCGGCTCCTCGGACAAGGCCCTGGAGGAAGTGAACTCGTCGTTCGCGGCGTTCGTGCGGTTCCTCTTCCGTTTCGCGCAGTTCGTGGAAGCCGATGACGGCCAGGCGACCCGTCCCGCACGGGCCGACGTTCTCGAACGCGAGTTGCGGGCGATCGACGCCGGCGCGCTCGAACGCGCTGAGAACTGGTGGAACAAGGCCGTCATCGACTTCCTCAGGTACGAGCCCGCGTAGCGACTCCGGGAGACTAAAGGTGGTCCCGGGGGATGCTGAGGTTCCAGTTCTGTGAATGGACGCGGTCGTCGTTCTCGTAGCCGTCGAGCTGGGCGTGCACGTGGAAGTCGTCCTCGGTGCAGGTCAGCACGGTCCGGGTGACCGTGCGCGTGGCCCACTCACCGCGGCTGAACGTCATCGTGGAGACGACCTCGCCGCGGGCGGAGGTGAAGTCCTCGGCCACCCAGCTGTAGCGCTGCTCGACGCGGCGCCCGACGTCCAGGTCGATGGCGTCGAAGCGCTGGACGCCGCCGTCCTTGACGACCTCCAGCGCCGACTCGTAGCCCACCAGGTCCCGGGAGACCCGCCACTGCTGGTCGCCGGGGAGCACCTGGACGGTGGGCATCGGGGGCGCGCCCTCGGGCTCGTCGAACGGCCGGGGCGAGACGTCGTCCGACTCGGCCACCGGCCGTACGGGCAGGATCAGCCGGCTCGCGCCGGTGTGCACGGTGAGCCGCGCCGGGCGCGGGGGCGGCCAGGCCAGCGGCCAGTACGAGGTCGACAGCGAGAGCCGGATGCGATGACCCGGCGGGAACGCCTGGGCGACGCCGTTGAGCCGGACGCGCACGCGGTAACGGCGGCCCGGCTCCAGCGGCGCGGGCTCCTCGTCGCCGTCCCGGTGGGTGAGGTTGAGCAGGCCGTACGTGACGCGGGTGGCCCTGCCGTCGGGGTCCACGTCGGAGAGCCTGGCGGCGATCATCGCCACCGGCTCGGTGGCCGTGACCTCGAGTTCGGCGACGGGACCGCCGAGGATCTCGCAGGTCTCGGTGAGCACGTCGCTGTCGAAGACGAGGGAGCCGCCGTCCTCCTCGCGCTGGTCGTACGGCAGGTCGGGCGGCGCGCTGTAGGAGCACCACTTCCCGGCGAACTGCCCGACCGAGAGGGGCGACTGGACGGTCAGCTCCTTCTCGGGCACCTCCTCGTCCAGGCGGGCGATCCGGTGCGGGGCGAGCGGCAGGTGGTCGCGCCGGATGTGCGGGGAGGGCCAGGACGGCTCGCCGACCCAGCGGCCGGGACGTTCCTCGTACGAGGTGGACGGCGGCACGCTGTCCTGCATCCAGGTGCGCAGCATGGGGCCGTCCATCACGTCGTTGTCCTCGTCCTTCAGCCACCGGTCCCACCACCGCACGACCTCCTGGAGGAAGCCGATGGCCGGGCCCGGCTCCCCCAGGTGCGGGTACTTGTGCGACCACGGGCCGATGAGCCCCTTGCGGGGGACGTCGAGGTGCTGCATCAGCCGGAAGACGGCGTTGGAGTAGCCGTCGGCCCAGCCGCAGACGGCGTAGACCGGGCACTGGACGGCCTGGTAGTCCTCGCCGACCGAGGCCCGGCGGTAGTAGTCGTCGCGGCGCTGATGGCCCAGCCAGTTCTCCAGCCACAGGCCGCTGCCCTCCAGCCGTTCCCTCCACATGTCCCGCCAGCGGTCGCCGACCAGCGCCGGGTCGGGCGGGCAGGTGGTGTAGGCGAACATCGTGGACGCCTCGGCCAGGTTGTCCGACAGCAGGCAGCCGCCCATGTAGTGCATGTCGTCGACGTACCGGTCGTCGGTGAAGGACGCGATCACGATGGCGCGCAGGCTCGGCGGGCGGCGCGCGGCCACCTGGAGCGAGTTGAAGCCGCCCCACGAGATGCCCATCATGCCGGTGCGGCCGTCGCACCAGGGCTGGTCGGCGAGCCACGCCAGCACCTCTTCGGCGTCGCGGTGCTCCAGCTCCAGGTACTCGTCGGTGAGCACCCCCTCGGACTCGCCCGTGCCGCGGATGTCGACGCGCACGCAGGCGTAGCCGTGGCCCGCCATGTACGGGTGGTGGATCGAGTCGCGCACCGCGGTCAGGTCGCGCTTGCGGTACGGGATGTACTCCAGGACCGCGGGCACCGGCTCGTCGTCGGACGACACCGGGCGCCAGATCCTGGCCGCGAGCCGGGTCCCGTCCGACATCGGGATCCACAGATGTTCGTCTTCCTTGACCGCGTAGGGCAGTGCGGTGACTTCACGCATGGTCGTCCCCCCAGACGTGTTGCGGGTCTCCTGTTCTCAGTCGTCCGTTCTCGGTCGTCCGTTCTCATCAGTCGTCGAAGGTGAAGGCCAGCGCCTCGACGCAGCGCTCGTACTTCTCGCACAGCTCCGCCTCGTCGTCGGCGGCGACCGAGATGTGCGCGAGCTCGTGGCTGTAGGGGTCCTCGGCGCGCGGGGACTCCGAGAGCCGCTGCCCCACCTCCACCAGGGGGTTGATGCTCACGCCGGGGATCTCGCTCTCCGCCCGGGTGATCTCCTCCTCGGTCGCCCGGCCGCGCACGACGCCGTCGTCGAAGCGGCGCAGGTACCACTTGGCGGCGAGGGCGTACGGGCCCTGGCGGTAGGGCAGGCTCGGGTCGCGGCCGAGCGCGAGGCTGAGCATGCAGTGGTGGTTGGCGGCGCCGTCGACCTGCTCGAAGAGCCGGGCGTGCGCCTGGGAGTGGCGCGGGTTGATCTCCAGCAGGCAGACGTCGTCCGTCTCCGGGTCGCAGAAGTACTCGATGCTGAACGTCGCGTCGTTCAGGCCGATCTGCGCGATCACCCGCTTCGAGACGTCCTCCAGCCGGTGCCGCGTCCCGGGCGGCAGCTGGGACGGGTACTGGTGGCGCAGGAAGTTGGACCGGCCGGGGTAGGTGAGGGAGTCGAGGATGCCGTAGACCGTGATCTCGCCGTCACGGACGTAGCCCTCGACGGCGGCGCGGGGACCCGACATGGCCTCCTCCGCCAGGCAGGCCGCACCGCCGGCCGCGGCGATCTCGGGCGGCAGGTCGTCGAGCGAGCGGAGCACGTGGTCGAACGGCTCGCCCATGCGGCCGACGCCCTCGCGGATCTGCGCGACGGCGTCCCGGAACTCCTCGTCGTCCTTCACGTGGAAGGCGAGCTCGGAGTCGACCGACTTCACCGGCTTCAGCCACATCGGGTAGCGCATGCCCTCGGGACGCCGCTCGGCGCCGTCGAGGTCGAGCAGCGCGAACCGGGGGTGGGCGTCGGTCACCTTCTGCTGTTCCAGCCGGCTCCAGTACTTGTGCTCGCACTTGAGGACCGCCTCCAGGCTCGGGCCGCGCAGCCCGAAACGGCGGACCAGGATCGGCACCATGGTGCTGACCGGGAAGTCCCAGTAGCCGACGACGGCGTCGATGCTCCCGTCGAAGTCCTCCAGCTGCCGCTGCGCCTTGTCCAGCAGCGCGGCGAGGTCGATCTCGCCGTACAGCAGCTCCTTGTGGCCGAGCAGCGGATGGAACCGGCACTCCGCGGCGTACGGGACGTCCAGAAGGACGTCGAGATTCTCCTCTTCCAGCCCGAGGACAAAGACATTGGGGGGTTCCATCCATGAACTCCTTATTTCGGGTGGAGGCGGACTATCCGCAGGAACGGATTCCAAACGTCCACGTCGTCGGCGCCCTCCCCCGGCACCGGACGGCGCAACACTTAGCCCTTGCGCTAACCATCGAGCTCGGCAATACTTAGCCTCATGGCACAGTATTCGGCGCAACTGGACGGCGTGTTCGTCGCCCTCGCCGACCCGACCCGGCGCGCCGTCGTCCGGCGCCTCGGCCACGGGCCCACGAGCGTCGGCGACCTCGCCCGCGAGTTCCCGATGACCCTCCCCTCGTTCATGAAGCACGTGCGGACGCTCGAGACGAACGGGCTCATCCGCACGGTCAAGACCGGCCGGGTGCGCACCTGCGTGCTCAACCGCGAACGGCTCACCCTCGTCGACGGCTGGCTCGCCGAGCAGCGCCGCATCTGGGACGAGCGCACCGACCGCCTCGAACAGTTCGTCACCGACCCGGAGGAGAACAGGCAATGAACCCCGACCTCGACCTCGGCCTGGAGCGGATCATCCGCGCGCCGCGCCCGACCGTGTGGAACGCCTGGGCCGACCCGTCCAAATTCGAGCGGTGGTGGGTCCCCGCCCCGTCCCGCTGCCGGGTGGAGCGGCTGGAGCTGCGGCCCGGCGGGGCGTTCGTGACGCGGATGAGCGACGACGGGGCCGAGTTCGTCCCGCACATGGACGCGTGCTTCCTCGCCGTCGACGAGCTGGAGCGGATCGTGTTCACCAACGCGATCGACAGCACCTGGCGTCCCGCCGCCCCGGCCCCGGTGCAGATGACCGCCACGATCACGCTGGGCGACCACCCGGACGGCACCGACTACCGGATCGTCGTCCGGCACGGTGACCCCGAGGCCCGCGCCCACCACGAGAAGCTCGGCTTCGCCGAGGGGTGGGGTTCGGTCGCCGGCCAGCTGGCCGCCTTCGCCGAGAGCCAGGCCGCGCGATGAAGATCACCCTCACCGAGTTCGTCACGCTCGACGGGGTCTGCCAGGGGCCCGGCTCGCCGGACGAGGACACCACCGACGGCTTCACCCGCGGCGGCTGGCTCGTGCCGCACATCGAGGGCGCGTTCGTCCAGCGCGTCTCCGGCTGGCTCGACCTCGCCGACGGGCTGCTGCTCGGGCGGCGCACCTACGAGGCGTTCGCGCGCGACTGGCCGAAGATCACCGACCCGGCCGACCCGTTCGCCGAACGTATGAACGCGCTGCCGAAGTACGTCGTGTCCGGCACCCTCACCGAGGGGACCTGGCACCCCACGACCGTGCTCGGCGGCGACCCGGTCCGGGCGGCCGCCGAGCTCAGGGAACGCCCCGGCCGCGAGCTCCAGATCCACGGCAGCGCCCGCCTCGGCGACACGCTGCTGGAGGCGGGCCTGGTCGACGTCCTCCGCCTCGTGGTCGCGCCCACCGTGGTGCGCACCGGCCGGCGACTGCTGAACGGCCCGGGCAGCACGTCCGGCCTGCGCCTCGTCCACCACGAGGCGACGCCGAACGGCCTGCTGCTCCTCGAGTACGAGACGACGGGCGCGGCGTCCCAGGGCGAGTACGAGGGCGTCGCCGCCTTCGTCTGACATCCGCCGGCGGGCCCAGAACGAGGCCCACCGGCAGGACGTCAGGAGCTCGTGAGGATGACGAGCCGCCGGGTCGCCCTGGTCATCGCGACGTACCGGTCGACCGCCCCTTCGATGCCGTCGCCGAACGCCTCCGGATCGACGAGGACGACCAGGTCGAACTCCAGGCCCTTGGCCAGCTCCGGGGTCAGCGACCGGACCCGGGCCCTCTCCTCGAACGTGGGATCGCCGATGACGCAGGCGACCCCGTCGGCGTTCCCGGCGAGCCAGGCGTCGAGGATCGGGCCCAGCTCCGCGACGGATCCGCGGGTCACGGGGATGCCGCTGCTCCGGATGGACGTCGGCACGTTGGCGTCCGGGAGCGCGGCCCTGATGACCGGCTCGGCCTCCGTCATGACCTCCTCGGGCGTCCGGTAGTTGATGCTCAGGGAGGCCAGGTCGATGCGGTCGAACCCGACACGTTCGAGCCGTTCCCGCCACGACTCGGTGAACCCGTGCCTGGCCTGGGCACGGTCGCCCACGATGGTGAAGCTCCGGGACGGGCAGCGGACCAGCAACATCTGCCATTCGGCGTCGGTGAGCTCCTGCGCCTCGTCCACGACGATGTGCGCGAACGGGCCGGCGAGCAGGTCCGGCGGCGCGGTGGGCAGCTCGCTCTCGTCGACCAGGGTGTTCTTGGCGTCCTGGACCCGCAACATCGACACCAGGCCGTCGCCGTCGTCACCGTCGGCGCCGGAGTCGGCCGCCGCCTGGACGAGGTTGTCGACGACCTGCGCCATGCGTTCGCGCTGGGCGGCGAGGGAGGCCTCCTGCCGGCGCTTGCGGCGTGAGGCCTCCGGGTCGCCGAGCCGCTGCCGGGCCGCGTCCAGCAGCGGCAGGTCCGAGACCGTCCAGGCCCGGGCGTCCGCACGCTGGAGTCTCCGGACGTCGTCAGGGCTCAGCCAGGGCGCGCACATCCGCAGGTAGGCGGGGACCGACCACAGATCTCCGACGAGGTCGGCCGGCTCGATCATCGGCCAGGCCCGGTTGAGGGCCATGAGGAGCTCCCGGTCGCGCAGCAGGGACTTGCGGAGCAGGTCGGGCGGGACCTCACCGTCGTGCTTGTCGGTGAGGATCGTGAGCAGCTCCTCCAGGACGTGGTCGCGCGCCTCGTTGTGCGGGGTGCCGGGATCCGGCGCCCGGAACGCCTCGGCCCATTCGTCGGCGCTCAGCCAGATGTCGGCCCAGGGCGTCGTGACCGTCATCCCCTTGGCGGGCGGGTTCTCGTAGAACCTGACGGCCTTCTCGATCGCCTTCACCATGCCGGCCGAGGACTTCAGCAGGGCCACGTCCGGGTCGGGCTCGGGCGCCGCCGCGGCCCCTTCGGGCAGGAGGTCCCGCAGGGTGCAGGTCTGCACCCCCTCCTCGCCGAGGCTGGGGAGGACGTCGGACACGTAGGCCAGGTAGGGCTGATGCGGGCCGACGAACAACACCCCGCCCCGGCGATGACCGAGGCGCGGGTCCGAGTAGAGCAGGTAGGCGGAACGGTGCAGGGCGACGACCGTCTTGCCGGTTCCCGGGCCTCCGTCGACGACGAGGGCGCCGCGCGATCCGGCCCGGATGATGGCGTCCTGGTCGGCCTGGATGGTGCCGAGCACGTCGCGCATCCGGCTCGACCTGTGGCCGCCGAGGCTGGCGATGAAGGCGGACTGGTCGTCGAGCGCGGCGTGCCCTTCGAGCCCGTCCGGGGTGAACACCTCGTCCCAGTAGTCGCTGATCCGGCCGCCCGTCCAGCGGTACCGGCGGCGGCTCACCAGCCCCATCGGCCTGGCGTGGGTCGCGCCGAAGAACGGCTCCGCCGCGGGAGAACGCCAGTCGAGCAGCAGCCGTCGGCCGGTGTTGTCGGTGAGGCCGAGGCGCCCGACGTACACGGGCTCGGAGTCGTCCGCGGCGACGATGCGCCCGAGGCAGAGGTCCATGCCGAACCTGCGCAGGGTGCGCAGGCGGGCGGCCAGCCGGTAGATCTCCAGGTCCCGCTCCAGCGCCGCCTGGCCGCTGCCACCGGGCGCCCTGCGCTCGGCGTCGAGACGCCCGGACACGTCCGCGATCGCCTGCTCGAGGCTCTCCGCGATCGCCGCGAAGTGTTTCTCGTCGCCGGCGACCAGCGCCGGGTCGGCCTTGGCGGCGAGGTTTTCGGGCAGGTCGAACGCACCGGTGGTCAAGCGCACTCCCGCATCCCCGTTCCCCCCGCGCGATCCGTACGCCGTTCGCATTCCACATACCCCGTTTCCGCAGGTTCTGGCTCCGGCCGATGATTCTGCGGCACGACCGGGGCCTTGTGGCAAGGCCCCCGGTGCGCTATACGTTGAGAGTGGAGAGGGGTGGGTGCTCCCCCTATTCGTCCGGGAAAGAGAAGTACAAGGACGTGGCGTAGAACGAGCCGAAGTGCTCGGGCCAGTCCCGGCGCAGCGAGCTCAGCCAGTCCGGCTCCTCGCCCCTGATCGCCGCCTCGGCCCGGGCCACCGACGACGGGATGTCGTACCGCACCAGATCCTCGACCGCCGCCTGCGGCTCGTCCCCGCCCAGCGAGACGATCTCGCCCGTCTCCAGCAGGAAGTGGCTGCTCTTCTGCTCCTCCAGGTGCGCGACGGTCTTCGTCACCATCGCGTCGAACTCGCCCCGGTCGGGCACCTCCCCTTCGCCGACCACCCGCAGCAGGCCGGTGAGCAGCTCGGCTCCGCCGGCGAAGTCGGCGGCCACGCCCAGCGGCCCGTTCCAGATCATGGACGGGACGACGGCCGGTGCGCGCCCTGCCAGCAGGTGGTGCGCCAGCGGGACGCTCCAGTTGTGCTCGGAGACGCATCGCACGGGCCGGGGGCTCGCCTCGTCCGTGGGCAGGGAGTCGGCCGCGTAGAGGTAGGAACGGTTCGCCATGGCGGCAACCGTAGAGGCCTCCACCGACATACGGCACCCGCAGCGGCGGCGGCACTGGCGGCGGCCTTGGCGGCGGTCAGGGCTCCTCGGGGCCGGCCGGGACGTGGAGGAGGGCGAGCAGCTTGCGGCGGAGGTCGCTGAAGCCCGGGGAGTCGACGGAGCGCGGATGGCCGAGATCGACCTCGATCTCCTCGGCGATGCGGCCGCCGTCCAGGACGAGGAGCCGGTCGGAGAGCAGCAGCGCCTCCTCGACGTCGTGGGTGACCAGCAGGGCGGCGAAGCCGTGCTTGGCGCGCAGCCTGCCGAACAGGGCCTGCATCTTCAGCCTGGTCAGCGCGTCGAGCGCGCCGAACGGCTCGTCCAGCAGCAGCAGGTCCGGCTCGCGGACCAGGGCACGGGCGAACGCGACCCGCTGGGACTGCCCGCCGGACAGCTCCGAGGGCCACGCGCGGCCGCGGTCGGCCAGGCCCACCTCTTCGAGCGCGGTCGCCGCGCGTTCCCGGGTGTCCTGCCCGCGGACGCCCAGCGCCACGTTGTCGGCCACCCGTTTCCACGGCAGCAGCCGGTGCTCCTGGAACACCACGGCCTTCGACCCGGCGGTCGTGAACTCGCCCGACGCCTCCTCGTCGATCCCCGCCAGGATCCGCAGGAGCGTGCTCTTGCCCGACCCGCTGGCGCCGAGCAGGGCGACGACCTCGCCCTGCCCGATCCGCAGGTCGACACCGTCCAGGACCGTCGCCTCGCCGAAGGCCCGGCGGATCCCGGTGGCGGCTACGACGCCTGGAGGCCGCGACGCCATGACAACACTCTCCTTTCGGCGGTGCGCAACGCCAGGTCGGACAGCAGGCCGAGGGAGGCGTACACGAGCAGGCCGAGGACGACGACCTCCGTCTGGCTGAAGTCGCGGGCCTCCATCATCATGAAGCCCAGCCCGCTCTGCCCGTTGACCTGCTCGCCGACGACGAGGCTGAGCCAGCCCGCGGCGAACGCCAGCCGCAGGCCGAGGAACAGGGACGGCATCGCGCCCGGGAGCACGACGTGCCGGATACGTTCGAGCTGGGTGAGGCCGCAGGTCCGGGCGGCCTCGACCAGCCTCTCGTCGATGTCGCGGATGCCGGCGTAGGTGTTGAGGTAGATCGGGAAGAACGCGCCCAGCGCCACGAGCGAGATCTTCAGCGACTCGCCGATGCCCACCCAGATGATCAGCAGCGGGACGAGCCCGAGGTGCGGCAACATCCGGGCGGCCTGCACGGGCGGGTCGACGAGGTCGTCCCCGATCCGCAGCAACCCGGCGACCGAGCCGAGGACGAGGGCGAGCGAGCCGCCGATGAGGAGCCCGATGACGGCCCGTTCCACCGACTCCAGCAGGTGCCGGCCGAGCGATCCGTCCAGGGACAGCTGCCAGGCCGCCTCCGCGACCAGGCTCGGCGCGGGGAGCTTGTCGGGCGGGATGACGCCCGCCCGGGCCGCGCCCTCCCAGGCGGCGACGAGCACGATCGGAGTGATCAGCCTCCGTGGCCTGAACCTCACTTCAGCAGGTCCGAGTAGCTCGGGTCGATCAGGCTCTTGACGTCGACCTTCCGGGGGATGAGCTCGAGGTCGGTGAACCCGTCCGCGATCTGCTGGATCTCGCCGCCGATCGTGGCGTCCACCGGCGCGAGCGGCTGCGCGCTGCGGGCGAGGGCGCGGCGGGCGACGTCCTCGGGGATCTTCAGCTCGGGGGCGAGCAGCGTGACCCGGTCGTCGGGGTTGGCGATGCCCCAGTCGGTGACCTCGCGGTAGACCTTCAGGTACTCGCGGATCAGGTCGGGCTTCTCCTTCAGGGCGTCGGGCGACACCAGCAGGTACTCGCGGTTGTGGGCGAGGCCGCTGGCGTCGGCGAGGACCTTCACGCCCGGCTTCTCGGCGAGCGCGAAGTACGGGTCCCAGATGATCCAGGCGTCGACCTGGTCGTTGTCGAACGCGGGCCGGGCCTCGGCCGGCTTGAGGTACCGGACCTCGATGTCGCTGATCTTCATGCCGTTGGCCTCGAGCAGCTTGACCAGCAGCCAGTTGACGTTCGAGCCCTTGTTGAGCGCGACCTTCTTGCCCTTGAGGTCCTTGAACGAGGTGAACCCGCTCTTCTCCTTGACCAGGACGGCCTCGCCCTTGGGCACCGGCGCCGAGGTGGCGATGATCTTGAACTTGGTGCCGCCGGCCGCGGCGAAGATCGGTGGGGCCTCGCCCACCTGGCCGATGTCGATGGCGCCGGCCTTGAGCGCCTCGGTCAGCGCCGGGCCGCTCTCGAACAGCGACCAGGTGGCCTTCGGGGCCGCCCCCTTGGCCTTGACCAGGCTGAGCCCGCCGAAGCGCTGGTAGCCGACGCGCAGCCGGTCCTTGTCGGCCTTCTTCTCACCTCCCCCGCAGGCCGCGAGGCTGCCGGCAAGGGCGAGCACGCCGAAGAACGCGATGATGCGGCGCATGGGGGGTCTCCTCTAGTGAAACGCAACAAACGGCCGCAAGTATCACCTAAAACCTACTTTTTGTATAGGCATAGTAGGGATTTACTGCCACGGTCGACGCCGGACGGTCGCGGACCCGGGGCGGAGCGTGACATTCCGACGCCCTATCGTGGTGGTCATGCGTGCTGTCACCTACGACTCGTATGCCAAGGACAACTCGCGCCTGACGGCCGGTGAGGCGCCCGATCCCAAGGTCGGGCCCGGGCAGGTGCTGATCGAGGTGCGCGCGGCCGGCGTCAATCCGGTCGACTGGAAGGTCATGGCGGGCGGCCTCGACGGGATGATGGACGCGGTGTTCCCGGTCATCCCCGGCTGGGACGTCGCGGGCGTCGTCCGGGCGCTCGGCCCCGACACCCCGGAGTTCGCGCCCGGCGACGAGGTCATGGCCTACGCGCGCAAGGACGTCGTGCACGGCGGGACGTTCGCCCAGTACGTCGCGGTGGCGGCGACCTCGGTCGCGCACCGGCCCGCGGCCCTCGGCTGGGAGCAGGCCGCCGCCCTTCCGCTGGCGGGCATGACCGCGCAGCGCAGCCTGGACCGGCTCGACGTGGGCGCGGGCGACGTGCTGCTCGTGCACGGGGCCTCCGGGGGCGTCGGCGGTTTCGCCGTGCAGATCGGCCGCGAACGGGGCGCCCGCGTCATCGGCACCGCCTCCGAGCGCAACCACGACTACCTGCGGCGGCTGGGCGCCGAACCCGTCGCCTACGGGGACGGTGAGATCGACCGGATCCGCGACGCCGCCCCGGACGGGGTCACGGCCGTGGCCGACTTCGCGGGAGGCGCCCTCGACACCACCCTGGCGGTGCTCGCCGAGGGCGGCCGGCACGTGTCGGTCGCCGACGACACGGTGGAGCGCCACGGCGGCCACTGGATCTGGGTGCGTCCCGACGGCGCCAGGCTCGCCGAGCTGGGCGCGCTCGCCGACCGCGGCGCCCTCACGGTGGAGGTGGCCGAGACCTACCCGCTCGAACGGGTCGGCGAGGCCTTCGACGCCAGCCGCACCGGCCACACCCGCGGCAAGCTGGTCATCGTCCCCTAGTCACAAGGCTCCCGCGACCTCCGGACGTTATGCGGTCCTGCGAGGTCGGCGGGTGCCGAACCAGCCGAGGAACGCGGTGGCCGCGTCCTCGATGAAGGCCCCGGGCAGGTCGGAGCCGAACCGGCGGGCCGCGACGCCTCGCAGCCGGAATCCCGCCGTCGCCGACCCGGCCGCGGCCGTCGCCGCCAGCAGCGCGGACGTCCCGCCCCTGACGCCGTCGCGGCGGGCGACGGCTTTGCCGGCCGCCGCCGCGAACGCCAGCCGGGGCACCAGCCCCTGCGGGCTGACACGAGCAGGCGTGGCGGGGTGTTTGTCCACGCCGAGCTCGGTCGCCGACATCAGCCCGGTCAGCGTTTTGCCCGCGGGATGAGCGAGGCGTCCCGCCACACCCGGATCGGTGCGGTCGGAACGCAGCGCGAGTGCGGTGAATCCCGCCGAGGAACGACATCCCGTCGCCGCTCCGAGGGCGGCGGCGCGCACCAGCTCCGAACGCGCGGGGCGTTCGACGGTCGGGCCTCCTGAGTCCAGGTCCTCGTCCGCGCGGAAGAGCGCGGTGAGCGTCGCGTGCGTGGCCAGCCCGTAGACCAGGTGAGGGATCGCGTCGGACGCCCAGTCCGCGGCGCCCCACGTCCGCGGATCGGAGACCTTGAGCCGGCTGATCGCCAGGTCGGTCGCCGCCATCGCCGCGGCACCGAGCAGCGGCCCGCCGATGACGGTCGGCAGCCGGATCCCGGCGGCGCGCAGGCCCCCCGCCAGCGCTCCCACGGCGACCCCGGTGAAACCGCCGCTCAGCGCCCCCAGCCCTTCCAGCCGGTTGTCGCGCTGGACGCCCGCCCCCGGCACGTTCAGCCCGGCCCGTCCGGCCAGCCGGTCCGCCACGATGGCCGGGACGCTGCTCGCCGGACGGCCCCGTACCGCCATGTCCGCCTCGGTCGTCGCGTTCAACGCCGTCGTCCCGGCGGCACCGGCCACGGCGCCGCGCACCAGGCCCTTCCACAGTGAGGTCACACCCGAACGGCTACCCAAGTGATCAGCACTTACGCCTTCGGGTCCGCCTGTGGCCCGGGAATCCGACGATCAGTTGTCCGCGCTGTCGATCTCGTCATGACCGGGGCCCGGCGGCGTGAAATGCGGCGATTCACGGCCGACGGCAGGGTTCAGCCGTCCTGGCCGCCGGAGGCGGCGCGGCCGGGGCGGCCGGTGGCGCGGTCGGGGCGGGCCGTGTAGGCGGCTCGGCTGGCCTCGATCTCGGCGATGTGCTCGATCGCCCAGCCGGCGAGGGCGAGCGCCGGCTGGATGAGGCTCTTTCCGGTGGTGGTCAGCGCGTACTCGACCCGCGGCGGGACCTCCGCGTACGCGGTCCGGGACACCAGGCCGTCACGCTCCAGGTTCCGGAGGGTCAGGGTCAGCATGCGCTGCGAGATGCCGGGGATCTGCCGTTGCAGGTCGGTGAAGCGCAGGCGGCCCTGGTCGAGGGTCGTGACGATCAGCAGGGTCCACTTGTCGCAGATCCGGTCCAGCACGGCGCGGATCGTGCGCCCGCCGTCTCCCCTGATCATGCAGGTGTGCTCGTACTCCGACATACCGCTCCCACTGCCTCGGGCACACGCGTGTGCCTTTTGTACGTCCCCCGACCGTGACCCATGATGGGGCAACTTACTCCTGGTAACCATCCTGCAAGGAGCCTCAATGGACGTCGCCTACTGGATCGTCGCCGTGCTGCTGGCGGTGTTCTACCTCTACGCCGGCGGCAAGAAGGTCCTGCAGAGCCAGGAGCAGCTCCAGCCGATGATGGGATGGGTCGACCGTGTCCCCATGCCCGCCGTCAGGCTCATCGGGACGCTGGAGGTCCTCGGCGCGATCGGGCTGGTCCTGCCGCCGCTGACCGGCATCGCGGCCTGGCTGGCCATCGCCGCGGCGATCGGGCTCGTCCTGATCCAGGTCGGGGGCATCGTGGTGCACGTGTCCCGCGGGGAGACCAAGGTGATCGGGCTGAACATCGCCCTGCTGGTGGCCGCCGCGGCGGCGGCGTGGCTCGGCACCACCTGGCTCTGAGGCCGTGGTCAGGTCCGCGTGATGGGTCTGTTGCGGTGCCGGTATTCGGTGGGGGTCAGGCCCACCAGGTGCTTGAAGCGGCGGGCGAAGTAGGTCGGGTCGGGCCAGCCGACGGCGGCGCCGACCCGGGCGACCGGCAGGGTGGAGTTCACCAGCAGCGCCGCCGCCCGCTCGGCTCTCACGCGGGCCAGGAAGCCGAGCGGGGTGAGGCCGGTGTACTGCCCGAACAGCCGTCCGAGATAGGCGGGGTCGAGGTTGACGGCCCGGGCGAGGTCGTCCAGCCGCCACTGGTCGGAGGGTGCCGCTTCGAGGCGTTCGATGGTCTCGGCGACCGCGGGGTGCACGGTGGATTCGAGGGCGTCGGCCTCGGGCTCCTCGCTGTCGGCCATGATGCCCAGCACGGTGATCAGGTGGCCGAGCATCCGGCCGGGCCGCCGCCGGCCGGCGCGCAGGTCCCGCTGGAGCCGCGCGATCTGCTCGATGGCCTCGTCCGCGTCCGGCGGATCGAGGGACCGGACCGCCACGCCGCGGGCGCCGTTGGACACGGGGTCGGTCCACAACAGGCGGCGCAGCAGGGGCAGCCGGTAGAGCTCGGCCCGGAGAGCGTGCGCGGACAGGCAGCAGTTGGCCACGGTGAGCCCCGCGCAGCCGGTGAACGCGTGCCACGCGCCGGGGCGCACCACGATCGCGTCGCCGTGCCGCAACGGGCGTTCGCCGACGCTGGTCACGTGCGTTCCGCCGCCCGGCCCGATGATCGCGATCTCGAGGAAGTCGTGGGTGTGCGGCTCGATGCCGGTGGACAGATGGTGGAGGCCGCCCCAGACCGGGCCGTCGGTGAACAGCTCGTGCTCGTGCAGGGTGACGACCATGTCGGGATCGTACGAGTCTTCGCCGGGATCGGCCTAGCCCGCCGCGGCCCCTCCCCTTGAGGCTGGGCTCATCCCCACGGATGGAGATCCCATGATGAACGCCCCAGCGGACACCGACCTCGACGCCGATGGCCGGGTCTCGCAGCAGCTCGTCGACGCGTACCGCCAGGACGGCTTCGTCCGAGTCCGCGGTGTCCTGGACCAGGGCGAGATCGAGCGGTTCAGGGCCGCGGCCGAGGACTACCTGGAGACCCATCGCGCGGAGAGCCTGGAGACCGGCGCGACCTTCAGCCAGCTGGTGAACGTCTGGCGGCGGGACCCGACGCTGCGCGACCTCACGCTGGACCGGCGGCTGGGACGGATCGCCGAACGGCTCGCCGGGTTCCCGCTGCGGCTCTGGCACGACCAGATGCTGGTCAAGGAACCGCACAGCGACACCGCCACGGAGTTCCACCAGGACCGCCCGTACTGGCCGCACGCCGGCGACCGGCTGCCCCTCTCCGCCTGGATCGCGCTGGTCGACGTGCCGCCGGAACGGGGGTGCATGACCTTCCTCCCCGGCACCCAGCACCGGACCGGCCTGCGTTCGCAGGACCTGCACGACGCGGAGGACCTGTTCGCGGCCGACCCGTCGCTGCGCTGGGCGCCTCGCGTCACCCTCCCGCTGCGGGCCGGCGACTGCACGTTCCACAGCGGGTACACCGGGCACATGGCGCTGCCGAACCGGACCGGAACGGCCCGGCTGGCGCACGTCACCATCTACATCGACGCGGACACCGCCTACAGCGGCGCCGCCCATCCCGTGACCGACGGTCTCGGCCTCACGCCGGGAAGCCGGCTCGACGGCGAGGACTTCCCGCGCCCGTGGGCCTGAGACGTCACTGAAGCATGAGGATCGGGAGGATGATCGACGACGCGGCGTGGTCGAGCTGGAGCGTGATCCCGGTCAGCGACGTGGTGACGAAGCCGTTGCCGACCAGGAGCAGGGGGCCGCTGACCGCGTTCTTGGCGGGCGGGCCGCCGAGCAGCGCGCTGACCCGCTCGACGACGCCGGAACCGGCGAAACGGGGGGCGGGCCCGGAAGGTTGCGCGAGCGCGACCTTGGCGATCGTGCGGGCGACCGCCCGAGCGCCCCGCTGATCGCCGGCATGAGCGCGAGCGGCAGGAACGTGAACCAGTTCACGCGCGCTCCCCCGGCGGACGCAGGATCTCGCGGAGGCTGCGCACCTCGTCCGCGCTCAGCGTCTCGACGAACCGGCTGAGGACGCTGCCGGGGTCGTTGGCCCGGCGCAGGTGGTCGTGCATGCGGTCGGCCACCAGCTCCGACTCGTCGACGATGAGCTCGTAGCGGAAGTGCCGGCCCTCGCGGGTCCGGGTGACCAGGCCCTTGTCGAGCAGCCGGAACAGGATGGTGTTGACCGTGGTGTACGCGGGATCGCCCGACAGCCGTCCCAGCAGGTCCGAGGTGCCCGCGCTGCCGCCGCACGCGGCGAGCGCGGCGAGCACCTCGGCCTCCAGCTGCCCCAGCGACCTGCGGCTCACGCCCTCACCTCCGTGCCCCCGGGCGGCGGACGTCCGGTTCCCGATCGATCGGCGACGGCGACGGTGCCGCGCACCACCGTTGTTACCACACGTGTCGCAGTTCGACGGGCGCGGATCAGTCCGTGGAGTCGAGCTCCGGAAGGTTCTCCGCCAGCGGCACGAACTCGGTCACCGACAACAACCCGTCGCCGTCGGTGTCGTACTCGGCGAACAGCGCCTTGACGAGCCCGGACAGGTCGTCCACCTCGGCTTCCGGGAACATCCCGGCGATCGCCGCGGTCACCTCGTCCACGGTGAGCCGGCCGTCCCCATCGGTGTCGTAGCGGGCGAACACCACTTCGTACTGATCCGACATGATTCCCTTCCCCAGAGGTGAGAGTGGTCCACGATCGTAACGTCAGCCGACCAGCGCGGTCTGGATGAGGCGCGCCCCGCGCCGCCGTTCCCACAGCGTGCCGCGGCCGGCCGGTAGCGGGCGGCCCTTGAGGTCTCCCAGCAGAACGCCCTCGTCCTTGTTGCCGGACATCAGCAGGCCGGGCGAGCCCATCTCCTTGATGCGCTGCAGGACCGGGTCGTACATGCCGCGGCCGGCACCGCCGGAGGACCGGGACACGATCACGTGCAGGCCGATGTCGCGCGCCTGCGGCAGCAGCTCGGCGAGCTGGGTCACGGGGTTGCTGGACGTGGCCACCAGGTCGTAGTCGTCGATCACCAGGTAGAGGTCGGCGCCGCTCCACCACGACCTGTCGCGCAGCTGGCCGGGGGTGAGATCGGCCGGCGGGAGCCGGTCCTTGAGCGCTCCCGCCACGTCCTTGACCAGGGACGCGGCGGCGGAGGCGGAGGCGGCGTAGCCGATGCGGTGATCGGTGTCGGCGTGGTCCAGCAACGAGCGCCGGTAGTCGAGGAAGACCATCCGGGCCTCCTGCGGGGTGTGGCGGTCGATGACGCCCTGGGTGATCAGCTTGAGCAGGTTGGACTTGCCGCACTCGTTGTCGCCGACGACCAGGAAGTGCGGGTCCGTGGAGAAGTCGAGGTGGACGGGCTGAAGGGCGTCCTCGTCGATCCCGATCGAGATCCGCGTCCCGGTCCCGTCCGGGCCGGGAAGCTCGGAGCCGGGGAGAACGGCCGGCAACATGCGCACCCGCAGGGCCTCCGGCCGCCCCTTCCAGGCGTCCCTGACCGCATTGATCATGCCGGTGGGGCCCGTCCCGAGCGGGTGGTCGCCGCCGTCGATCCGGGGCAGGGCCGCGAGGAAGTGCGCCCTGTCCCGGGTCAGGCCGCGGCCCGGCCTGTTCGCGGGGACCGCGGCGGCCACCCTGCGGTCGATCTCCGACTCGAACGGGTCGCCCAGCTTGAGCTCGACCCTCGTCCCGAACAGGTCGCGGATGCCGAGGCGGAACTCCGACCACTTGAGCGCCGAGGCGATCACGTGGACGCCGTAGCCGAGGCCGCGCGCGGCCAGGTCGGTGATGACCGGTTCGAGGCCCTCGTAGTCCTGGCGGAGCGTCCCCCACCCGTCCACCACCAGGAACACGTCACCACGGCCGTCACCGTCGGGCAGGTCCCGGTAGGCGCGGATCGACTCGATGCCGCGCTCGGCGAACTCCCGCTCGCGGCGCTCCAGCAGCGCGACGACCTCGGCGACCGTCCGGCGCACCCGGTCGGCCTCCAGGCGGTTGGCGACGCCGCCGACATGGGGCAGGTCCCGGAACGACCGGAGCGTGCCGCCGCCGAAGTCCAGGCAGTAGAACTGGACCTCGGCCGGCGTGTGCGTGAGCGCCAGCGAGGAGATCAGGGTGCGGACGAGGGTCGACTTGCCGCTCTGCGGCCCGCCCACGAGACCGGCGTTCCCCGCCGCGCCGGACAGGTCCAGCAGGTACGGGACGCGCTTCTGTTCGAACGGGAGGTCCACGACGCCGGCGAGAGCGGTCAGCCTGCCGCGCAGGTCCGGATGTGCCGCGATGAGCCCGTGCTCCGGGGTCACCGCCAGGTCGGGGAGCAGCCGGTCGAGGGTCGGCGGCTCGTCCAGCGGGGGCAGCCAGATCTGGCGGGCCGGCGGGCCGTGCCCCTCCAGCCGCCGGATGATGACGTCGAACAGCGTCTCCACGCCGGAGGCCGCGCGTGTCTCCCCGGAAGAAGCCGCCGCCGGGTGCGCTGTGGAGTTCGCGGCAGGGCTCACCGGGCTCGAGACGAAGGCCGCGCGGAACCACGCCATCGGCTCGGTGCCGACCTTCATGTAGCCGTGGCCCGGCGCCGACGGCAGCTCGTAGGCGTCCGGCGCTCCCAGGACGACGCGGGACTCCATCGCGGAGAAGGTCCGCAGCCCGATGCGGTAGGAGAGATGGGTCTCCAGGCCGCGCAGCTTGCCCTCCTCCAGGCGCTGCGAGGCCAGCAGGAGATGCACGCCCAGGGACCGGCCGATCCTGCCGATCATCACGAACAGGTCGGCGAACTCGGGCTTGGACGTGAGCAGCTCGGTGAACTCGTCCAGCACGATGAACAGGGTCGGCATCGGCGGCAGGTCGTGCTTGTGCCTGCGCGCCTTGTCGTAGTCGCGCAGGGAGGCGAAGTTGCCGCTGGAGCGCAGGTGCTCCTGGCGCCGGACCAGCTCGCCCTCCAGCGCCGCGTACATGCGGTCGACCAGGGGGAGGTCGTCCTGGAGGTTGGTGATGACGGCGGCGACATGCGAGAGGCGCTCCATGCCCGCGAACGTCGCGCCGCCCTTGAAGTCGACGAGCACGAGGTTGAGCTGCTCGGACGAGTGCGTCAGCGCCAGGCCGAGCACCAGCGTGCGCAGCAGCTCGGACTTGCCGGAGCCGGTGGCGCCGATGCAGAGGCCGTGCGGCCCCATGCCGTCCTGCGCCGACTCCTTGATGTCGAGGGCGACCACCTCGCCCTCGGCGTCCACGCCGACCGGCACCCGGAGGAGGTCGGCGCCCGACCGCGGGCGCCAGAGCGCGGCGGGATCGATGGCGTGCGGGTCGTCGATGCCGAGCAGGCGGGTGAGGGTCACGGGTTCGCCCGCCAGGATCTGCTTGCGCATGGCGGCGTCGAAGTCGGCCCTCAGCGCCGCGTTCTCGGCGCGCAGCCGGTCACGTTCGGCCGACCAGGCCGGCTGGACGGGCGGCCCCGGCGGCTGGGCGCCCGCGCCGGCGCCGGGCGGGAAGCTGAGCACGGGCGGCGAGCCGGCGATGCCCTGGCCCGGCACGATCGCCGGCGGGACGGAGGCCGGCGGGGCGTGGACGGCCGCGGCCGACATCATCCGCCGGGCGTTGTGCTCGGCCTCGGTGATGATGGAGCTCGCCATCCGGCGGGCCTCGTCGATGATCGTGGCCGTCTGTTCCCTGGCCGCGGCGACCGCCGCCGCGCGCGCCGCGGTGACGGCCTGCTCGCGGGCCTCGGCGATGATGGCGGCCGCCTCCTCGCGGGCCTGCTCGCGGGCCTGGTCGAGGATCTCCGCGGCGTGCTCCCGCATCTCGCCGAGCACCCGTTCGCGCAGCCTGTCGAGGTCGATGCCCTCGCCCTGCGGCCGCCGCTTCTCCGCGCCGGCGATGTTCTGCCAGGCCAGCGTCCAGGGACCGAGCTGCGCCTCCGGAACACCGCACTCCCGGAGGAACGCGGTGAAGACGACCTTCCGCGGGAACCTGCGGCCCAGGAGCATGTCCGAGATCGTGGACCTGGTCAGGGGCGTCCGCGCCTCGCACGTGCGCGCCTCCAGGCCGCGGATCGAGACGTCCGCGCGGGCGAACAGGTGGTTGAGGACCTCGGCGAGGTCCTCCCGGCACGACACCGAGCCCAGGGACGGCACGAGGTCGTCGGTACGCGGAGCATCCCCCTCGTCGATCACACGGCCCCCGGCTGACGATGTCCGACAATGTCCGCCAGCGTACGGGGAGTGGCCGCCGACCGGCGGCTGATCGGCCCGATCCGGAGGGCGTGTGTCCCGTTCCAGCCGGGCCTCGGCCCGGTCCGGAGCGACCTTGTCCGGCGGCCTTCCGGCCACCCGCGCGGCCCCTGTTCCGTTGTCCCTGCCGCGACCGGGACGACCCCCTGCCGCGGCGGGAAGGACAGGTAAGCGCTCATGAACACGCGTCCCATCGCCAGGCGCCAGGAGACCGGGACCGGCCCCGCGAACGGCCGGAGCCCGGCGAACGGCCAGAGTCCCATGGCCGACCAGAGCCCCATGGACGACCAGAGCCCGGCGGCCGACCGGTACTGGCGGATCCGCACGATCCTGGAGTTCGCCCGCTTCGTGATCTGGGTCGGGATCCAGGTCGTCTGGGAGACCGTGCTCCGCGGTTAGCCACCGCGGGTGAACGGCGGCCGCCCCGGCACGCCGGCTCGCGAACGGCGGCCGCCTCCCTCACGGGGAGGCGGCCGCCCGCCCGCGTTCTACGGGCCGATGCCGGTGAGGGCGACCATCAACGGCAGGCCGAGGATGATCAGGATGGCGCCGAGGATGTCGAAGACGAACCCGGACCGGACCATGGTGGTGATCGGCACCACGCCGGACCCGTACGCGATGGCGTTCTGCGGGGTCGAGACCGGCAGCATGAAGCCGAACGAGGCCGCGAACGTGGCCGCCAGCGCGGGGACGAAGGGATCGACGCCCGCCGCCGTCGCGATCGGGATGATGATCGGGACGACGACGGCCGCCGACGCGGTGTTGCTGGTGGTCTCCGAGATGACGATCGCGAGCACCGCGGCGAAGGCCGTGATGGCGAACAGGCTCGACAGGCCGAGGGCGTCGGAGGCCTCGTTGCCGATGGTCTTGGCCAGGCCGGTGTCCTCCAGCAGCGCGCCGAAGATGATGCCGGTGCCGAACAGCAGGATGGTGCCCCAGTCGATGCGGGCGGCGTCGCTCCAGTTGAGGGTGGCCTCGCGGCGTCCCCAGTTGGTCGGGAGCAGGAAGAGCAGCGACGCGCCGAGCACGGCGACGATGCCCTCGTTGAGCCGGCCGCTGATCGTGTCGTAGACCGACGAGTCGGTGCCGGCGACGAGCGCGACGACGCCCGGGAAGATCCAGAGGGCGACGGTCACGCCGAACGCGATCAGAGTGTTGATCTCGGCGCGGGACAGCGGGCCGAGCGCGGCGCGTTCCTCCCGTACGTACTCCTCCACGCCCTCGATGTGCCGGATCTCGGGCTTGTTGAGCAGCAGCAGGACCACCACGAGGACGACGAACATCGCGGCGCAGAGCGGCAGGGCGGTCACCATCCACTGGGCGAACGAGATCTTCTCGCCGGTGGCCTCCTCGATCAGCCCGCGGCCGATGAGGTTGGGCGGGCTGCCGACCGGGGTGAGGAGCCCGCCGACGCTGGCCCCGTACGCGAGCATCAGCACGAGGGCCGCGCCGACCCGCAGCCGGGCCGGGTCGAAGTCCGGGGCGACTAGCTCGCGGTCCTGGAGCAGCTTGGCGATGACCGTGAGGATGCCGAGCGCGGTCGGCAGCAACATCGCGACCGTCGCGGTGTTGGACACGAACGCCGACAGCAGGCAGGTGACCAGGCCGAACGCGACGATCGTCCGGAACGTGGAACGGCCGACGCCGGGCAGCGACAGGATGAAGAACGCGAACCGCCGCGCGACGCCGTGTTTGAGCATCGCCTGGGCGAGGATGAACGCGCCGATGAACGTGAAGATCGTCGTCGAGCCGAACGGTTCGAGCGCGTCCGCCGCCGGCACCACGCCGAAGAGCACGATCGCGCTGACGCCGATGAGGCCGCCGACCGGGATCGGCACCGGCTCGGTCACCCACAGGACGATCACGCCGAGCAGGATCCCGGCGAGCGTCTGCTGGGTCGGGGGCATGTCCAGGGGCAGGATCAGGAAGACGGCCGACACCAGCGGCGCCAGCCACAGCCCGGTCGTCCGGCGTCCCCGTTCGAAACGTTCCTCGGCCGGCGAGAGCCGTTGTTCACCGAGGCTGCGGTAGGTCGCGTGGGTCAGCAGGGCCTTGGAAACGTCCGTCTTGTTGGCGGGTACGGTCTCGTCGGAGGTCACCGGACCACTCCTCGGCACGTCGACTCATTGGGTCGTTCCTGTAATGTCCGTCACACCAGCGCCCCCGTCATCCCCTGAATCAAGACGGGTTCACTACTTGGGTAAGAGGCTCTGCCTATAGGTCCGTCCGTGGGCCGGCCCGGAGGCCCGCCCGCAGGCAGGACGGAAGGAGCCGCCCCGTGGACGTCCGGCAGCTGGAGTACTTCCTCGCCGTCGTCGACCACGGGGGCTTCAACCGGGCGGCCGCCGCCCTGTTCATCGCGCAGCCGTCGTTGTCGCAGGCCATCCGCCAGCTGGAGAAGGACCTCGGCAACCCGCTCTTCCACCGCATCGGCCGCCGGGTCGTCCTGACGGAGGCGGGGAACGCGCTGATCGGGCCCGCCCGGCAGGCCGTCCGCAGCCTGGAGGTCGCCCGCGAGAGCGTGAGCGCCGCGCGGGGCATGCGGACCGGCCGCGTCACGATCGCGTCGATGCCCTCACCGGCGGTCGAGCCGCTCAGCAGCATGATCCACGCCTTCGCCGGGCGGCACCCCGGGGTGGAGGTCGTCCTGAAGGACGCGCCGGTGCCCGAGGCCGTCGTCGACGCCGTCCGCCAGGGCGTGACCGAGCTCGGGCTGCTGTCGGCGACGGATCCGCCCGCCACCTCGGAGGTCGACGTCCACCTGGTCGAGGAGCAGCGGCTCGTGCTGATCTCCCCGCCGGACGGGCCGTTCAGCGCCGGTCCGCCGCTGCCGCGCGAACGCCTCGCCGGGCAACGCCTGATCGTCGGCGAGCGGGGCACCGCCATCCGCCGGCTGGTCGAGGAGATCCGGGCGTCGGGCGTCGACCTGTCGATCGCGGTGCAGACCGAGCACCGCGAGGCGATCCTGCCGCTCGTCCTCAAGGGCGTCGGGGTCGGCGTCCTCGCCGAGGCGTGGCGCCCGCTGGCCCTGCGCGCGGGCGCGGTGGTCCTCGACCTGGACCCGCCCGCGTCGATACGCCTGTGCATGGTGAGCCGGAAGGGCTGGCTGAGCCCGGCCGCGGGGGAGTTCCTGGCGACGGCGCTGGCCGTCGACCCGGCCGCCAGGAGCTACCGCTGAGCGTTCGGGCGGACGTTCACCGATAGGCGCCGCCTATGAGACCGATCGACGATCGGTCTTGGACGGGCACCGAGCGCGGTTGTTCCAATCGGCCCATGACCGAGCAGCACCATCGCATCGCCCTGATCCCCGGTGACGGCATCGGCGCCGAGGTCGTCCCGGCCGCGCGCCGCGTCCTGGACGCCGTGAGCGAACGGCACGGCATCGGCCTCACCTACACCGAGCTGGACTGGTCCTGCGAGCGCTACCTGAACGAGGGCGCGATGATGCCGGACGACGGCCTGGAGCGACTCGGCGAGCACGACGCCATCCTGCTCGGCGCCGTCGGCTATCCCGGCGTGCCCGACCACGTCTCCCTCTGGGGCCTGCTGATCCCCATCCGCCGGCACTTCCGCCAGTACGTCAACCTGCGCCCGATCCGCGTCTTCGAGGGCGTGCCGAGCCCGCTGCGCGACGCCGCGCCCGGCGAGGTCGACTTCGTGATCGTCCGGGAGAACGTCGAGGGCGAGTACAGCCAGATCGGCGGCCGCCTCCACCAGGGGTTCCCCGAGGAGATCGCCGTCCAGGAGGCGGTCTTCACCCGGGCCGGCGTGACGCGCATCCTCGACTACGCCTTCGGCCTCGCGGCCCGGCGCGGCGGGTACCTCACGTCGGCCACCAAGTCCAACGGCATCGTGCACACCATGCCGTTCTGGGACGAGCTCGTCGCCGAACGCGCCGCCGTCCACCCCGGCGTCTCCTGGGACCAGGAGCACATCGACGCGCTGGCCGCGAAGTTCGTCCTTCAACCGGCCCGCTTCGACGTGGTCGTCGGGTCCAACCTCTTCGGCGACATCCTCAGCGACCTGGCCGCGGCGGTCGCGGGCAGCATCGGCATCGCGCCCTCGGCCAACCTCAATCCCGAACGCGACTTCCCGTCGATGTTCGAGCCCGTCCACGGCTCGGCCCCCGACATCGCGGGCCGCGGTGTCGCCAACCCGCTCGGCACCATCTGGTCCGCCGCCCTGATGCTCGACCACCTCGGCCACGCCCGCGCCGCGGCCGACATCACCGACGCGATCACCGCGGTGCTCGCCAAGAGCACCGTCCGCACACCCGACCTGGGCGGCTCCGCCACCACTGACGAATTCACCGCCGCCCTCGTCGAGACCCTCTGACGGCTCGTTCAACGCCAGACGATCGCCCCGAGCTCGTAGTGCTCGTTGAAGCCCGGGGCCGGGCCGTGGGGGTGCCGCACGCTGGCCGGGTCACGATGCGGCCACATAGACATAGATGTCTGACAGTTGCGGAGATCGCTTCCGTCCGTTCGCCCGCCGACGATAGATTCCGATCATGAGCTGGGACGGCGACGGGGTGCTGGCGGGCCGGTACCGGAACCTGGGCCGGATCGGCCAGGGCGGCATGGGCTCGGTGTGGCGCGCCCACGACACCGACCTCGACCGCGAGGTCGCCGTCAAGGAGCTGCGGGTGCCCGAACAGGTCACCGAGCAGGAACGGCGCGTCTGGTACGCGCGGATGGAACGGGAGGCCCGCGCCGCCGCCCGCCTCAGGCACACCGGCATCGTCACCGTCTACGACCGGGTGATGGGCGGCGACGGCCGTCCGTGGATCGTCATGGAGCTGGTCCGCGGCCGCTCCCTCGAGAACCTGCTGGACGAGCAGGGATCGCTCCCCCAGGCGCAGGTCGCCGCGATCGGCCTCGCGATGCTGGACGCCCTCTCCGCCGCCCACGCGCAGGGCGTCGTGCACCGCGACGTCAAACCCGCCAACGTGCTCCTCGAAGACGACCGGGTCGTCCTCACCGACTTCGGCATCGCCGCGGTCGAGGGCGACATCACCATCACCCGCTCCGGCACCGTGCTGGGCACGCCCGCCTACATGTCCCCCGAACAGGTCGAAGGCAAGGCCATCACCCCGGCCTCCGACCTGTGGTCCCTGGCCGCGACCCTGTACGCGGCGGTCGAGGGCCACCGCCCGTTCGACGGCCCCAGCCACGGCGCGGTGTTCGTCGCCATCGCCACCCGGCAGCCGCCCCCGCCCCAGTGCGGCGGGCCGCTCGCACAGGTTCTGAACGGCCTCCTCCGCAAGGACCCCGGCGAACGGCTCTCCCCCGCCCAGGTCCGCGACCTGCTCAACACCGCGCTCAACCCGACCCCCGCCCCAGGCCCCGCGGCCCCGACCACGGCCGAGCCCAGGCCCCCCGCCACACCCCCGCCGCCCCGCACCGCGTTCCTCCGCCCGCCTGACCGCACCCCGCCCCGCCGTGGCCAGACGATCCTCGTCAGGGCCTCCCTCCTCTGCACCGCACTCGCCGTCCTGACCTTCCTGGCCGGTCCATGGCGGGGTACCAGCGGAATGCCCCCCATCGAGATGTTGACGGCGGGACAGGCCGCGCTCCTGCTGCTACTGCCCTTGGTCGGAGCGTTCATCGTCCTGTGCGGGCTGTGGTTCCTGCCACACCGGCCGACGCTCGTCCTCGCTCTCGTGTTCGCGACCCTCGTCGGCGTCCACACGGAAATTCTCGGTGTGTTCGCGTACAGGCACGGCGGTCTTCCGCGCGTCGAGCCCAACGTCGGCTTCGAGATCTCCTGGGTGCTGAGCACGCTCGCGCTCATGTTCATCTTCGCCGCGGTGAACCCGTCCCTCGCCGAACGGGTGACCGACCCGCCCGCCCGCCTCGCCCTGCTCGCCATGGCCGTGCTCGCCGAGTGCCTGGTGGCCCTCCTCTGGGTCGTGCCCATCTACGCGTTCGCAGGCGCAGAACTGCAACTGGACACGTCCCACAGCACCCCCCTCATCGCTCCCCTCCTGCTTTTCGGCCTCCTGTGGCTGGGCGCCCAACCCTTCATCTGGTCGAGCAAGGTCAGAGCCGAGTTCTCCCGCCACTAGAGGAACGGCCATAAGCGACGCCCAGCGCCTCTTCCGGAACGCCCGTCGGGCACCCGAAAACCCTTTGACCGGCGCACGCCCCTGGTCGTTACGCTCCCGGTGCCCCGCGCGGCCACCGATCCCCGAGAGGCCCTTCGATGTCGCTGGAATGCGTCAACCCCGCGGACCTGCCGGTCCCGTCCACGTACACCCAGGTCGTCGTCGCGACCGGCACCCGCCTGGTGTTCGTCTCGGGCCAGGAACCCGAGGACGTGCACGGCACCCTGGTCGGCCGCGGCGACCTGAGCGCCCAGGCCCACCAGGTGTTCGCCAACCTCGGCCGCGCCCTCACCGCCGCCGGCGCCCGTCCCGACCAGGTCACCAAGCTCACCATCTACGTCGTCGCCCACCGCCGCGAGTACCTCCCCCTGATCGAGGAAGCCCGCGTGTCCCTCTTCGGCGACCACAAACCGGCCGACGCCCTCATCGGCATAGAACGGCTCTCCAACCCCGACTACCTCATAGAAGTAGAAGCCATCGCCGTCAATTAAAGCCCTAAGCGTCGACCGGCCAGATGACCTGTCCCCGGCGTTCGACGGGCTCGACGAGCACCACCGCCTTGGACGCCAGGAACCTCGCCGTCACCGACCCCGCCGCCGTCAGGTACTCGCGCACGGCGGCGACGGGATCGGCCGAAGGCCCGACCGGGAGCGACCGCCCGAGCAGATCGACCCGCCGCCCAATGAACGACTCCGGATCCTCCGGATACCTCCCGAACTTGGACGGCCCGTAGTCCTCCGTCCCCCGCCACCGATAGGGGAACGGCAGTCCGTCCTCACGCACGGTGTAGAAGGACCAGACATCGAAATCCTTCACACCGGAAGTCCCGTCCACGAAGTGGAGCGCCGCCCCCTGACACAGGGCCCGGCAGAGAAGCCGCCCCTCGTACCGCCCCGCCCCTGCGGGGTTCCGTTCGAACAACCCCCGCTCGGCAAGCGACGCAAGCTCAGCCAGCCGAGCAAGATCCCCCTCCTCGATCCGCTCCAACGAACGCCCTTGACCCCGTTCCGTCACAGCAGCCTGCTCCTTCCCGCTCACCTGGCCCCGCCCGCCAGATCCGGCACGGTGATGGGGTCGTCCGGTTCGTGCGCCAGTCCGAGTTCGTGAGCGTGCGGCAGGCGCGGACGCGTACTGAGCCGCAGCGGCCACAGGCCCGTGTCGAAGGCCTCCCTGTGGCCGGGCCCCACCAGCCATGTGATCTTCGGAGCGACCGTCCACAGGCGCCAGGCCAGCTGGCGCGCCTCGTCGCCGCGCTTCTTGCTCTCCGCACCGGGAGGACGGTCGCCGTACCGTTCGAGCACCCGCTCCCGGAGAACGCCGAGGGCCGTCACCGAACGTTTCGCCTCCCCCGCGACGATCACCTGGGACCGGTCGTCGACGATCGCGAGGTCCAGCTGAAGCGCCTTCGCGGGAAGTTCGAAGAACACCCGCCCGCGCGGATGGCCGTACACGAGCACCGCCTTCACGTACGCCGCGATCTGGGGCAGGTATTCGGCGTTGTACCAGCCGCCCTCCCTGCTGCGCGACAGCAGGCCCCAATGGCCGGCGGCGGTGGGCCGGTCGCACGTGTTGAAGCGCGCGCCCCGGTGCAGGGTGATGAGCCCGGCCTTGGCACCCTCGAAGAAGAGCTCGACATCTTGCGGAGCGATCACGTTCGGGGACGGGATGAGGTCGCCCGAGTCCATCCGTTCGGGGTGGTCGGCGAACAGTTCGGCAGATCCCTGCCGCAGGAGTTCCATGAAGTCCGCTGCGTCGGTCATGGAGGATCACGGTCCTGATGGTTGGGGAACGACATTCCGGCTCCCCCGGTACGGCCGACGCGGTCAGGTGTCGCAGGCTATGCCGTCTCCGTCGCGGTCCAGGTCGTAGATGTCGGAGCCGACGATGCGGACCGGGCCCTGCACGTAGGCGGGGCCGTTGCCGCTGCCGCCGTCACAGTCGACGTCGCCGGCGATCGGCACGCAGGCGCCGGTGTAGTTCGGGTCGCACTGCCGGGCCTGCTTGGTGCCGATGGAGATGACGCGGGTGACCGGCGCTTTGGTGACGGTTCTGCGGAGCAGTCTCCTGCCCGTCTCCGCGCCGTTGGCGAGGGCCACCTCGTAGGTGAAGGTCATGACGCCTCGGGCCCCGCGGCGGCTCACCTTGGTGGTGCCGGCGGGGAGGGCCGGATCGTTCACCTTCGTGGTCCGGTACGGGATCGGCCGCGTCTCGGTCACGACGCGTTTCGCCGGGGCCGTGGTGGTCGATGAGGTGGTCGCCGGTGTGGTCGGCTCGATCGCGGCCGCCTCGGGTTTCGCCGTCTGCTCGCACGCGCTCAGTGCGAGCAGACAGCCGATCGCCATTCCCGTGATCGAAATTCGCCTCATCGCATGACTCCCCCGTCGTGGTGAGGCAGCTCAAGCTATTTGGACGAACAGATCCACAGAAGGGGCTTTGGTCCCCACGAACATCAGCGGGTTGTCCCGGTCGCAGCGGGACCACGGTCAGGGGGTTTGGAGGGTTTTGAGGAGGGTGGCTATTTCGGGGGTGGTGGCGCGGGTGAGGTCGCCGCCCATGCCCACGGCCACGGCGCCCGCGGCCAGCCAGGCAGGGGCGGTGGACGGGGAGACTCCTCCGGTGGGGACGAGGGGGGCTTGCGGGAGGGCCTGGCGGATGGCGCGGAGGCCGTCGGGGCCGTAGGTGGTGGCCGGGAAGAGCTTGACCAGGTCGGCACCTGCTTCGAGGGCTTGGACGATCTCGGTGGGGGTGGCGGCCCCGGCGACGACGGGGGCGCCGTGTCGGTGGGCGGCGCGGATGACCTGGGGCGAGAGGGTGGGGCAGACGAGGAAGGCGGCGCCGGCTTCGAGGGCCGAGGCGGCCTGGTGCTCGTCGAGGACGGTGCCGACTCCGATGAGGGTGCCCGCGAGTTCCCGGACGGCGTCGAGGGCGCCCGGGGTGGTCAGGGAGATCTCGATGGTGGAGAGGCCCGCGGTGGTGAGGCGGCGGGTCTGGGCGATCGCGGTCTCCGCGTCGGGGGCTCGGATGATGCCGATGACGCGGTCGGCGGTGATCTGGGCGGTCAGGTCGTGGCGATAGGTCATCGGCGTATGAATTTCACGGCGTCGGCGCGGGCACAGCTGGACCCGCTGGCGGTCAGGGTGACGGTGGTGGAGGTGCCGGCGGGGAGGGTGTGGGTGCCCAGGGGGACCCAGCCGGGGGTGCCGGTGCTCTGGTCGATGGTGGTCGTGGTTCCGTTGAGCGTGGCGCGGGCGCGGGGGTCGCCGCCGCTGCCGGACGGGTTGTAGACGTAGGCGTCGTAGCTGCCCGCGGAGCGGATGTTCGGGCGGTAGGTGGCGGTGGCGCCGGCGGTGCAGGCGTAGCGGACCGGGGAGCCGTGGGTCCAGCCGGTGAGGGCGCTGGTCTGCCAGGTGCCCGACTCGCCGTAGCCGTACGCGGCGGGGCCGTCGTTGTCGACGTAGTAGTCGCGCTGCCAGTAGCGGATGTAGTCGAACTCGACCGTGGCGGGGAGCTTGGCGGGGTCGGGCGTCACGCCGTACGCGATGGAGGTCAGCCAGATGTTGAGGTAGTCGTGCGTCCATTCGGACGGCTTGTAGGGCGCGGTGAACCTCAGGACGCCGTCGATGTAGTAGCGGACGGAGGTCTCCCGCCAGTCGACGCCGAAGGTGTGCCACTGGCGGAGGTCGGCGCCGGTGTCGTAGACGCCCGTGCCGTAGTGGACGGGGGTCTTGGTGGTGGCGTCCTTCCAGGTGTGCACGTTGTGCTGGGTGGTGGTCGGGCCCGCGGAGTCGGTCTCCAGGACGTCGATCTCGGTGCGGTGCTCGGGGTTGAACGTGGTGGAGCCGTTGCCCGCCATCAGCCAGAACGCGGTGTGCCAGCCGGGGCCGTCGTTGAGCCGGGCGCGGGTCTCGTAGTAGCCGTACCGGAGGGCCTGCTTGCTGACGACGCCGCCGCCGGTGAACTGCTTGCCGGAGACGTCCTCCTTCTTGAGGTGGATCCGGAGGCGGCCGTCGCCGGAGAGGGTCACGTTGCGCGCGAGCTGGGCGCTGAGGGCCTTGACGTCGGTGCGGAAGTTCCACCTGGCGGCGGACGGGGGGCTGCCCGCGGCGCCGTCGAAGTCGTCGGAGAAGGCGAGCGTCCAGCCGGTGCCGGTGGGGTCGGCGTGCGCGGGGGTCGTCAGGGCGGTGACGGCGAGGGCGGCGGTGGCGAGGGTGAGGAGGCGGGAACGGAGCATGGCGAACCCTTCTCAGCTGCGGCCGTAGTAGAGCTTCTGGCCGGTGGGGTCGGCGAGGTAGAGGACGTCGTCGCCGTCGGTGTCGCGTTTCACGGCGATGCGCTGGATGGGGAGGCCGGGCGCGACGGAGGTGCGGGTCCAGGCGCCGCCGGACTCGGTCGCCGAGAAGACCCGGTCGGTGCCCGATTCGAGGACGTAGTAGACGCGCTTGCCGAGGGCCGGGTCCCAGGTGATGTCGAGGGCGGCGCGGGTCTGGCCGGCGGAGTAGACGGTCTGCCGGGCCCAGGAGGCGCCGCTCGGGTAGGCGTAGCGGACGTTGAAGTACGTCCCGCTGGAGGGTGTGCGGTAGCGGTAGGCGATGCGGGGCGAGGTGCCGTTGAGGGTGACCTTGGCGCTCTGCACCGTCGGGCCGGTGTCGGTGCTGTCGCGGTAGGCCTCGCCGGTTTCGAGGGGCTGGACGACGTCGGCGGTGGCGGTCGTGACCGGGACGCCGACCGGGGTGCCGTCGTGGCGGCTGAACGTCCCGGTCGCCGGGGCGTACTTCAGGTAGGTCAGCTCGTGCCGGACGGTCTGGGCCGGGAAGAGGGCCCACTCGAAGAGGATGTGGACGTTGCCCGAGGCGTCGACCTGGATGTCGTCGGGATAGACCGAGCGGTTGGGGGTGTCGGCGAACGTGGCCACCGCGCTCCAGCGGGCCGCCGAGTCGTCCCAGTGGTAGAGCCGGCCGGCGCGCGAGGACGGGCCGTCCATGCGGGCGATGGCGTACAGGTCGCCGTTGGGGGCGGTCGCGACGACGGGGTAGGTGAACAGCTTGCCCTGGTCGGGCAGGTCGGCCGAGTGGCCGGTCGGCGCGCCGCCGACGGTGTCGGAACGGAAGTAGCGCCAGGCGTTGTTGTGCATCGACGCGAAGACGTGGAACCGGCCGCTGCCGTCGCGGGCGAGGGACGGCTGGTTGTGGCCCAGGTCGTCGGTGTATTCGGCCGGGGTGCCGTTGGTGGTGAGCTGGAGCCTGGACCAGGCGCCGGAGCCGTCCCGGCGCGCGATGGCGACGCGGTGGGTGCCCGCGGTCGAGCCCGGCTCGTTGTAGGCGAGGTAGGCGTACTGCCCGGCGCCCTCGTAGGTGTCGAGCGGGCTCCACCAGCCCGCCTGGTTGGACGAGTCCATCGTGTACGGGACCAGTGCGGGCGCGGCGGGGGCGGCGACCGCGGCGGGGGCGAGGGCCAGGGCGGCGGCGGTGATCGCCGCCGCCCCGCCCGCCAGGACCCGCATGCCCCGGAACGAGCGTGGCATGGCGGGTCCTCCTACTTGACCAGCGGCTTGATGGTCTCGGCGGCCTTGCCGAGCGCGTCCTTGGTCTTGGCCTGGCCGACGAGCGCGGCCTGGACCTGCTGGGCCAGCGCCGTGTCCATCTGCGGCGCCGCGGCGTACTGCCAGAACGGGTTGGGCGTCGCGGTCTTGGTGACCCGCTCGCCGAACCGCACGTTCCACTGGTCGCCCGTCACCGCCTTGTCGGCCAGCGCCTGGGTGGTGCTGGGCGGGTAGGCGGTCTTGGTGAAGTAGCCGACCGTGGTGGCGGTGTCGGAGGTGGTGCGCGCCGCGAACTCGGCGGCCTTGGTGGCGCCCTCGCCGTCGACGACCGCGATCAGTCCGCCCCAGAGCATCGCGCGGGGCGAGTCGCCCTTCTTCAGCACCGGCCGGGCCAGCGGCTCGATCTTGGTGCCGAGCGACTTGTCGGCCGCCTGCTTGGCGACGACGCCCTTGCCGAGCGGCGCGTCGTCGTAGAACGCCGCCTTGCCCTGGGAGAACAGCGCCCGCGCGTCGAACCGGTCCACGTCGGGCGCGATCAGCTTCTCGTCGTACAACTTCTTGTACCAGTCGACCGCGGCGACCGACGCGTCGTCGCCGATCGTCACCTGGCCGCCGTCGAGGAGCTTCCCGCCGAACGTCTGGATCCACGGGATGATGTCCTTGAGCTGGGCGGGCTTGGTCGATCCCGCGTAGGGCACCACGCCGTTGCCGAGCTTCTTCACCGCGCGCAGCGCCGCCTCGAACTCCTCGATGGTGGTGGGCATCTCGTCGACGCCGGCCTTCTCGAGCAGTTCGGTGTTGGCGATGAGGCCGATGGAGCCGGTCGCCCACGGCAGGCCGTACTGCTTGCCCTCGTACTTGCCGCCGGACAGCGCGACGTCGGTGTAGCCGCCGGCCGCCGCCTGCGTGCTCAGGTCCATGAGCTTGCCCATGGACGCGATCGCGCCCAGCCAGGCCACGTCCAGCTGGATCGCGCCGGTGACCTCGCCGCCGCGCAGCTTCAGGATGAGCTGGTTGAGGAAGTCGTTGTACGGATAGGACGCCGTGTCGATCTTGACCTTGCTCGCGGCCGCGTGGGCGCTGACGATCGCCCCGACCGCGTCCTTCGTCGAGGCCTCGTTCATCGCCCAGCCGGTGAAGGTGAAGTGGTCGGCGTTCTTGTCGCCGCCGGCCGAGCCGCCGCCCGAGGGGGCGCACCCCGCCAGGGCGGAGGCACCGGCGATCCCGAGGGCGCCGACGCCGAACAGGCGGAGTGCGGAACGCCGGGTGAGGGTGGGGTCCGGCGTGGGGTGGTTGTGCATGGGTTCTCCTTGAGGGGGTGACCCCGGGTTCGGGTCGGTCAGCCCTTGACCGCGCCCGCCGCCAGCCCGCCGACGAGGTAGCGCTGCAACACCATGAAGGCGGCCACCACGGGGATGGAGACGACGAAGGACGCGGCCATGAGTTCGGGCCAGGCGGTTTGGAACTCCCCGATGTAGGTGTGCACCAGGCCCGGCGGCAGCGTCTGCTTGTCGGACCCGGTGAGGGTGAGGGCGAAGATGAAGTCGTTCCAGCCGCGGACGAACGCGAACAGCCCGGCGGCGATGAGCCCCGGCGTGGCCAGCGGCAGCACCACCTGGTGCAGGGTGCGCCAGCGGGACGCGCCGTCGATCGCGGCGGCCTCGATGAGCGCGTCCGGGATCGTGTCGAAGATGCCCTTGAGCATCCAGACGCACAGCGGCAGCGTGAACGTGGTGAACGACAGGACCAGGGCGAGGTAGGTGTTGAGCAGCCCCATCGAGCTGAACACCGCGTACAGCGTGACCAGCAGCAGCGCCTGCGGGAACATCTGCGAGGCCAGCACGAGGTTCATCAGCGACCGGCGGCCCCGGTAGCGGAACTTGCTGAACGAGTAGGCCATGTAGGCCGAGACCAGCACGCTCAGCACCGCGGTGATCACCGACACGATGACGCTGTTGACCAGGTAGCGGAACAGGTGCTCGTTCTCGGCCAGCTTGGTGAAGTGCTCGAACGTGATCGTGCTCGGGAACAGCGAGGGCTCGATCTTGAACGCCTGCTCGGTCGGCGTGAGCGCGGTGATGACCAGCCAGTAGATCGGCAGGACGCCGAACGCGCCGATGACCAGGATCGCCAGCCAGGCGACCAGCCGTGACCGCCGCTGCTCGGGGCGCGCACGCCGGAGCGCGGGGCGGCGCTTCGGACGCGCCCCGGCCTCGGCCCGCTCGGCGGAACGGGCGGACGTACCGGAGTCGCGCTCGGTCGCGAGGTCGATGCTCATTCGCTGCCCTTCCGTTCGGCGCGCAGGTAGATCGCCACGACCGCGAGGAGGAGCACCATCCACAACGCGCCGAGTGCGGTCGCGCGGCCGAGGTCGAAGCCCTTGAAGGCGGTCTCGTAGACGGCGACGGCGAAGGTCTTGGTGCTGCCGGCGGGGCCGCCGCCGGTCAGCACGTAGATCGTGTCGAAGTGCTGGAAGTTCCAGATGAACTCGAGCAGGAAGACGATCCCGGCGATGCCGCGCAGGTGCGGCCAGGTCACCGCGCGGAAGCGGCGGATCGCCCCGGCCCCGTCGACCGACGCGGCCTCGTACAGCTCCTTCGGGATGGTCTGCAGCCCGGCCAGGAGCATGACCATCATCCAGGGGAAGCTGGCCCAGGTCTTGGTGATGACGACGGCGATCATCGCGGTGGTGGTCTGGCCGAGCCAGCTCACCCCGGCGTCGATGAGCCCCACCTTGAGCAGGACCCCGTTCAGGACGCCGTAGTTGGCGTTGAAGATCCAGAGCCAGAGGAACGAGACGACGACGCCCGGGATCACCCACGGGAAGAGGAAGAGGCCGCGCAGCACGCCGCTGCCGCGCACGCCCGAGTTGAGGGCGAGCGCGAGCGCCAGGCCCAGGAGGAACGGCAGCACGGTCGCGCCGATCGTGAACTGGAGGGTGCGCCACAGGATCGGGACGAACTCGTCGGAGAGGACGGCGGTGAAGTTCGCCAGCCCGACGAAGCGGCGTCCGGGCCGGACCAGGCTCTGCTCGAAGAACCCGGTGGCCAGCGCCGACACCAGCGGATAGACGATGATCGCGGCGAACATCGCCAGGCCGGGCGCCAGCAGCAGCCAGGCGAACGTGCGGTTGGACAGCCGGGTGCCCGCCTCCGGACGGCCGCCGCCCGCGCCAGGCCCCCGTCCGGCGGATCCGCGCCCGCCGCGGCGGGTCCCGAGCGTGCTCATCCCCGGCCCTGCCCGACCGGCGCGGCCGGGCCCTGCGCCTGCGGCGGCACGGACGAGCCGAGCGAACCGTGCGGACCGACCGGGCCGACGTACCCGAGCCCGACGCTGATCGAGTCGGCGGACTCGATGACCACGCGGGCCAGCTCGTCCTGGCGGGCGGGCAGGTCGATCACCGACAGCGGGCCGGAGATGGAGATCGCCGCGACGATCGTGCCGGAGGCGTCGCGGATCGGGGCGGCGACGCAGGCGCGGCTGAGCGCCAGCTCCTCGATCTCGGTGGCGTAGCCGCGGTGCGCGGCGACCGCGAGCTCCTCGTCGAGGCGTTCGTGCTCGGTGATGGTGTACGGCGTGAACCCGGTCGGCCGCGGGATCATCGCGCGGCGTTCGGCCGGGTCGAGCGCCAGCAGCAGGCACTTGCCGATGCCGGTGGCGTGCAGCGGCTTGCGCTGGCCGGTGAGGACGAACGAGCGCGGCGCGTTCCGGCCCTCGAAGTTGAGCAGGTAGAACATCGTGTCGCCGCGCCGCACCGCGACGTTGGCGCCGAGGCCGAGCACCGCGGCGAGGTCCTGGGCGATCTGGCGGGCCTCGCGGTGCACGGGGTGCTGGTTGAGGGCGACTCCGCCGAGCGTGATGGGCGCGGTGCCGAGCCGGTAGAGCCCGCTGATCGGGTCGCGCTCGACGAAGTCGAGGGACTCCAGGGTCGCCAGCAGCCGGGAGGCGGTCGAGGTGCCGAGGCCGGTGGCCTTGGCGACGTCCGACACCCGCAGCTCCGGCCGTCCGGCCAGGAACGCGTTCAGGACCGAAGCGGCCCGTTCCACGCTCTGGTTGTTGCTCTGATCGGAAGCCACCCTGTCTCCATTGAATTCGATTTGCAGGATGTGGGAAGGTTGCCCACATGTTGCACGGAAGTCAACCCCTTGTGAACCGGGTAGACGTCTATCCCCTCAAGCTCCGGCACGACGACGCCTACCTGGGCACGCCGCCGGAGAAGGGCGACGGCTACTTCCTCCGGCCGCCGTGGCGCAGCCTCTACTCGGGCCGCTTCGAGACCCTGGTCGTTCGCGTGACCTGCGAGGACGGAACGTCGGGGTGGGGTGAGGCGCTCGCGCCGGTGGCACCCGAGGTGCCCGCCGCGATCGTCGAGCGGCTGCTGGCCCCGGTACTCCTCGGCGCGGATCCGACCGCCGTGCGCCCGCTGTGGCACAAGCTCCGCGACCTCATGCGCGAACGCGGCCACCTGACCGGACACCAGGCGGACGCGCTGGCCGCCGTCGACATCGCGCTCTGGGACCTCGCAGGCCGTCTGACCGGGCGTTCTGTCGCGGAGCTGCTCGGTGGAGCGTTCCGATCCCACGTGCCGGTGTACGTCAGCGGGCTGCCCCGGCCGACCGACGCCGAACGTGCGAAGCTCGCGGAGGAGTGGGTGAGCCGAGGCGCTGACCGGGTCAAACTCCACCTGGGATACGGCGTGGAGCAGGACCTCGCGACCTTCGACACGGTTTCTGCAACTGGGTTGCACACAGCGGTCGACGCTCACTGGCGCTATTCGGTGACCGACGCGGTCCGCCTGGGACGCGGGCTCGCCGAACGCGGCGCGCTGTTCCTGGAGGCCCCGCTCGCGCCCGAGGACGTGGAGGGCCACCGCGAGCTCGCCCGCCGCGTCGACCTCCCCATCGCCGTCGGCGAGACGATGCGCAACCGCTACGAGCTCGGCCACTGGCTGGACCGCAGAGCGGTCGGCCTGGCCCAGCCCGACGTCGGCCGCACCGGCATCACCGAGCTGATGGCCATGGCCGAGCTCGCCGCCGCCAGGCACGTCCCCGTCGCGCCGCACCACTCCACCGGCCTCGGCATCGTCCTCGCCGCCGGGATCCAGGTCAGCGCCGCCGTCTCCGACCTGGCGTTCTTCGAATACCAGCCCACCACCTGCGAGGTGGCCGGAAAGATCCTGGCAAGCCCCCTCGCGGGCGGCCCGGAGGGCTTCCCCCTCCCCACCGGCCCCGGCCTCGGCGTCGAGGTCGACGCCGACGCGGTCGCCGCGTACGCCACCGCCCCGTCCACCATCTCCCTGTCGACCATCTCCCCGCCGACCAACTCTTCGGAGGCCTGAGTGACCCTCTCCGGGCTCGTCCCCGTCCTCGCCACCCCCTTCACCCCCGACGGCGGGCTCGACCTGCCGGGCCTGCGCCGGCTCGTCGAGTTCCAGCTCGCCGCCGGCGCGGACGGGGTCGCGCTGTTCGGCATGGCCAGCGAGGGCTTCGCGCTCACCGCGGGCGACCGCGCCGAGGTGCTGGCCGCCGTACGGGAGACCGTGGCGGGCGCGGTGCCGATCGTCGCCGGCGTCGCCGCGACCAGCACGGTCACCGCCGTCGAGCAGGCGCGCACCGCCACCGACGGCGGCGCGGGCGCGCTCATGGTGCTCCCGCCGTTCATGGTGAAGCCGTCGGCCGCGCAGCTCGCCGACTTCTACGGCGCCGTCGGCGCGGTGGGCGCCGAGGTGATGGTGCAGGACGCCCCCGGCGCCACCGGCGTCGCCATGCCCGAGGGCCTGATCGTGGAGCTGAGCAAGCTCGACGGCGTCACCTCGGTCAAGGTCGAGGCGCCACCGACCGCGCCCAAGGTCGGCGGCGTCGTGCGCGGCGTCGACCCCGCGTTCGCCGTCTTCGGCGGGCAGAACGCCCTCTTCGTCCTGGAGGAGTACGCGGCGGGCGCGGTCGGCACGATGCCCGCCTGCGAGTTCACCGACCTCCTCGCCCCCGTCCTCCGCGACTGGTCGGCGGGCCGCCACCGGGAGGCGCACGAGGCGTTCAACCGGCTCCTCCCGCTGATCCGCTTCGGCATGCAGCCGGGCCTCGCCTGGGCCGTCCACAAGGAGGTCCTCGTGCGCCGCGGCCTGATCGCGTCCGCCGCCGTCCGCTCTCCCGCCCGCCCACTGGACGCCGGGACGCTCGCCGGCCTCGACGCCGTCCTCGCGACCCTGGACCTGCCGGAAGCACCATGACCACCGAGAACGCCGCGAACGCCGCGAACGCCGCGACCAGCGGAAGCGCCATGACGACCGGAAGCGCCGTGACCAGCGGAACCGCCGGGCCCAGCGGAAGCGCCAGGGCCAGCGGAAGCGCCGAGGCCACCGCACCTCCGGAGCCCCGGGGCGTCCTGCTGGCGGGCGGCAACTCCCCGATCGGCCGGGCCATCGCCGCCGCCTTCACCGCGCGCGGCGACCGCGTCGTCGGCATCGGCCTCGACCCCTGCGACGACCCCGTCTTCACCGATTTCCTGGTGGCCGACTGCACGGACTCGGCCGTCGCCGCCGACGCCGTTCTTTCCGCCGTCGCGTCGCTGGGACGGCTGGACGTCGTGGTCCCCGCCGCCGCGGTGATGCCCGTCGCCTCGGTGCTCGACACCACCGACGAGCAGTGGCGCACGGGCCTCTCGTCCGTGCTCGACACCGCGTTCTACCTGGTCCGAGCCGCACTCCCGCACCTGCCGGCGGGTGCGGCCATCGTCGCCGTCAGCTCCGTCAACTCCTTCCTCGCCGCCCCCTGGCTGCCCGCGTACGCGGCGGCGAAGGGCGGGCTGGACGCTCTGGTCCGGCAGCTCGCCCTGGAGTGCGGGCCCAGGGGCGTCCGGGTGAACGCGGTGGCGCCCGGCCTGATCGGCGGCGAACACCTGGAACGCGCGACCGAGGGCTACCCGCTGGGACGCACCGGCCGCCCCGACGAGGTCGCCGAGGCCGTCGCGTTCCTCGCGTCCCCGCAGGCGAGCTTCGTCACCGGCGCGGTCCTGCCGGTCGACGGCGGGCTGAGCATCGCCTCCCCCGCCGCCTTCCTGCGCCCGGATCTGCGGGAGCGCTTCCTGTGACCCGCCTCGACGTGGTCGGCGTGGGCGAGGCGATGGTGCTCCTCCAGCCGCCCCCGGCCACCTCGCTCGCCGCCGCCCCGCACCTGGACGTCCACGTCGCGGGGGCGGAGCTCAACACCTGCGCGTCCGTCGCCCGCCTGGGCCTGCGCGCCGCGTTCGCCTCCCGCGTCGGCGCCGACCCGCTCGGCGACCGCGTCCTCGCCGCCGCGGACGCCCTGGAGGTGGACACGACCCTCGTCGCCGCCGACCCCGACCGGCCCACCGGCGTCTTCTTCAAGGACGTCCGGCCGGACGGGCGACGCCGCGTCCACTACTACCGGCGCGGATCGGCCGCCTCCGCCATGGGCCCGTCCGACGCGCTCCGCATCCTCGCCTCGCGCCCCCGGGCGATCGTCCTCACCGGCATCACCGTCGCCCTCGGCGAAGACCCCGCCGCCTTGAGCGAGGGCCCGGCCGCCCTCGTCCGCGACCTCGTCGCCAAGGCCCACGCGAGCGGCGTCAAAGTCGTCCTCGATCCCAACCTGCGCCCGTCCCTGGGCTCGTACGACCTCGTGCTGGAGACCCTCCGCTCGTTCCTCCCCTCCGTCGACCTCCTGGCCCTGGGGCAGGACGAGTCCCACGAACTCCTCGGCGTGACCGACCCCTCCGAGGTCTTCGCGACCGCGTCGAAGCTGGGCGTGAGGGAGGTCCTCCTCAAGGCGGGCCCGGACGGCGTGTGGCACGCCGACGGCCACCTGGAGAGCGCGGCCGACACGGTCGTCGACCCGGTCGGAGCCGGGGACGCGATGCTGGGCGGCTACCTGGCCGGCCGCCTTCGCGGCCTTCCCCCTTCGGCCGCCGCCTGGCTCGGCACCCAGCTCGCCGCCGCCGTCATAGCCGCCCCCGGAGACACCCAAGGCCTCCCCGACCGCGCCGCCGCCCACGCCCTGCTCACCGCCGCCGCCACCCGATGACCCTGTACGAAAGCCCCTGCTGGGACCCCGCCACCGACCAACTCCACTGGGTTGACCTCAAACGCGCCCTCCTGCACACCGTCCCCTGGACCGACCGGCTCCCACCCCAAGGCCTCCCCTCCGACACCTCCGTCCGGACCCGCGACCTCCCCTCCCAATCCCTCGCCCGAACGCGCGACCTCTCCTCCCACTCCCTCGTCCGGACGCGCGACCTCTCCTCCCACGCACCCACCCTCAGCCTGGTGGTCCCCTCCGAGGACGGCCTGATCGCCGCCCTCGGCACAGGCCTGGCGACGATCACCGGGACCACCCCACCACCCCTCCTCCCGAAGGAAGCGGTCTCGCCACTCCTTCACTTGGCAGGGCGCGGACGCTCGGAAGAGAGCGGGCGCTCGGAAGAGAGCGGGCTGTCGGAAGGGGACGGACGCTTGGAGGAGGCCGGGCGCCTGGGGCGCTCGGAAGAGAGCAGGCGTCTGGGGCACTTGGAAGCGGGCGGGCGCCTGGGACTCTCGGAAGCGGGCGGGTACTTGGAAGGGGGCGGGCACTTGGAAGGGGGCGGGCACTTGGAAGGGGGCGGCCTTCGATTGAACGATGGTGGCTGCGACCCGCTCGGCCGGCTCTGGGTGGGGAGCATGGCCTTGGACGTCACGCCGGGGGCCGGCTCGTTGTTTCGGGTCACACCCGAAGGAGCCACCCGCATGATCACTGGCCTGTCGGTGCCGAACGGGCTCGGCTGGAGTCCTGACGGCCGCACCATGTACGTCACGGACACCGGCCCCCGCGTCATCACCGCGTACGACTACGACCTCGCCACCGGCACCCCCACCGTTCCCCGCCATCTCATCACGTTCACCCACGGCAAGCCCGACGGCCTGACCGTCGACTCCGAGGGCTGCCTGTGGGTGGCCACCTGGGACGCCGCCCAGATCCGCCGTTTCACCCCCGAAGGCCGCCTGGTGGAGAGCCTCGACGTCCCCGCGACGCACACCACCTCATGCACCTTCGCCGGCCCCGACCTGACCACCCTCGCCGTGACCACGAAGACCGGCCTCCACCTCATCCCGACCCGCTCCCAAGGCCTCCCGCCCACCCCTTACAAAGGCCCCCTCCCTACCCCTGGCTGTACTCCCCATCCGTTTCCAAAGTGACCGAGTAAGAGGCGCCTGGGTCTAGTCGTAGTTCGTAATTACCGGACATCTGCGCCACCAAGTCTCGTCCAGTGGTCGACAGCCAGGCCACGTCGCCGACCGTTCGAGCCATATAGAGCAGGGAGCTGAACACCGGGACAGTGCACCGGCCGTCGGACTCGTACGCCACGGTCCCTGGTTCGTCGGCGGCCAGGCAGTAGACCGTCGATTCGAGGAACTCCGTCCACAGCTCGGGCAACGTCGTCTGGCCTTTTCGCACGTGTTCGGCCGCGCGAACCAGCCGTCGGCCACTGAGCTGTTCAAGTACCTCTGCGCCGAGAACGTCGCCGTCCGGGTGGAGGCAGACGAGCACATCCCCGGAGAGGATCGCGGCCAACTGGTTGAGCGATATCCGCTGCCACACCACGCATCCCGGAGGCAATTCGCCAGGAAGGCTCCGCTTCGACGTCATTGCAAGAACGGCGGCGTGCTCCCCCAACCCGAGCACGAGCGGCAGACCGTTCTCCTGAACCGGGATCCAGACCTCGGTCACCCTGAGCGCGCCCGAGCTCAGGGGACCTGCCGCCGGGTCGTGATGATTCACGATCTGACCGGCTTGGCGCTTTGAAGGAGTGATCTGGAGAACGTGACGATGTGCGTCTGTTCACCTTGGCCATCCGGAGCGGGATGGTTGAACGAGTAGGCCGCGTACGGCGACCACAACTCGACCTCCTCAAGAGCTCCGAACCGTTCCTCCACCTCGTCCTTTGTCATCAGCCACGCCCGCAGCTGAGAGGGTGCGTCGATTCGCGGTGACGGGGTGCCGTCTGCACGCACGAAACGCTCATCCCAGATCAGCCCTCCCGGGGTCCCATGAATCTCCAGGAAGAAGTCGCTCCAGATCTGCAGTGGGAAGGTTCGCACCAACAACGGCTGCCCATCGGCCTCACGATGCTCTTCACGCAGCGAGGGCGCGAACAGTGCACTCAGCTCGTCGAAGGCAGGGCGCATGATGTAGTTCTGTTCTTCGATTCGCCGACGAGACGCCTCCATGTCCTCTCTGCCGGCTTCCACACGGCGAAGTGTTTCCTCCACAAGATCATCAGGTGCATCGACCATCGTGTGGAGGATGAAAAGCTCATAGTCGCGTGAGCTCAGCGGTTCGGCATCAGACATAGCATCGCCCATCAGTCGAGAAATTCGATCTTGAACTCGTTGTCTTCCCTATCAAACCAGCGCCTTGACTTCCGTACGGAGATCTTGCCGTCCTTTCCCACGACGAAGGTGTCGGGGACCTGCGGATGTCCCGGGACGACGGCGGTATCACCGTTGGGAAGCTTCATCTGGCCGGCCTGCCCCCAGGCACGCTGAGCGGCGGCCATCGCCGCGTCCGCCGACTCGGCTTGCGACAATCCCAATTCTTCGACCCGTCGGACGATGTGAGCTTTCTGCCCCGAGCCGAGACCCTTGGCCTCATGTCCGATCACTGTTCCGGCGAGGCTCGCGCCATGCTTCTCGTAGACACCCCGGAGCCCGCCTGCGGCCTTGGTCAGCGCTTCCAGCCGCTCGGCCGAGTATTGCGGGTTGACGAACTTCGGCGCCTCGGGCTTGGGAGCAGTTGAACGTCCCGGTGCAGGCCTACCACCGACCCGAACGTCGCCAGGCGAACCACCGGCCGACGAGCCACCCTCAGGTGATCGCGGCTGCTGAGGTGGCGATGACCCGTCGCCGGGAACAGTTCCCGGTCGTGCCTTGGGCTCGTCCGGAAGCTTCCCTGGCCCAGGCTTCTCAATTCCCTCGGTCCGGCCACGCGGTGGGATCCGTTCGACCTTGCCAAACTTGCCGGCCACCGTTCCCAGTTTGGAACCGGCACTGCCTGCGGTCCCGGCGCCTCCTGTCGTTACAGCGAGGATGGCCCCAGGGACCATCTCTCCGTAAGCCCGAATCGGGTCCTTCTTCCACTGATCCCAGTTGACGATCGCTTTGCCGAACTCCACCGGATGCTGGACCCCATTCCACAGGCCCGTGGTCATGCCGACCGGACCATGCTGCACCCATCCTTCATGGTCGATCATGTTGTAGAACGGCGACGTCGCGGCGTTGCTCGCCAGAGCGGTCAGGCCGATCTCTTTCGTCCCGTCCCACACCCCGCCCAGGTAGCGCTTCACATACATGTCCCACCCGGCGTTCCAGGCTGTCTTGAGCAGGCCCGGTCGCTCATTGTCGGCGGACCCGATCGCCTGCGCCGTACCACGGACCGCGTTCAACGCGGCCTGAATCGCCGCCTGCTGGTCGGCCTTCAGCAACTCATCCCGACGCCGACGGACCTCGCCCTGGTGTGCGGCGACGCCGCTCCCCGCGCGGGCGATCGCCCGCGCAGGACCAGTGCCCAATCCCAATCCCGCCAGGACGCGCGTGAGATCATCCCCGGCATGACCCCATGACCGCCCTGCTCGTCCGAGTTCGATGGCCAGGAGATTCAGCAGGTCCGGCGAGCCACTGCGCACGTCACCCGAAGCGCGCAGACCACCACGCGGCGGACCCGGCACGTACGGTTCCCCAACCCGTGGCGGACCCCCCTCCGCCTCAGCAGCCAAACGCTGGATCTGGTCGAACGCCTCATAGAAACCAGACCGGGCGGAGTCATGGGAGCCCGTCAGCCGCGCGAACAACTGGTCCGCCGCCGGACCGACGAGCGCACCGTCATAAAGCAGCTGATAAGCCTTACGCAGCACATCCCCGTGAACCTCGGCCAGTCCCTTGACCCGCACGAGTTCGGATGCTGCCCGCTCCGCCCGGCTCACTCGAACCCCCGCGGCTCGTTCACTACGGTCCTCATCCCACCGGGCCGCAGGCACCCGCTCGACCCCTGGCGCGAACGGGAAGAGAACGATCTCTTGCGCCAGAGGTAACGCAAAGTCGAGCCGATCGTCAACGTCTCACCGGGCTCTCTTGATCGAAGTGCTACGGACACCCACAGGTTGATACGGACGAACAGACATCAGCCGCCCAAAAGCGCAAACTGGTTGCCACAGTCGGCCAAGGCCCTCGACAGCGCGGCAGAGGTGGATTTCGGAGGGGCCGCACTCGGCTTCCGTGCTCGTTCGGTGAATGTTTCGGAACGGCTAGGCGGAGGTGGGCTGCTGGAGGATGCTGGGGGTATGGGGAGTGTTTTTGAGGCGGCGGGCGGGGCTGCGGGGATTTTGCGGCTTGCCGAGGCTTGGCATGCTCTGGTGGCGAAGGACGAGGTGGCGGGGCATCCGTTCCAGCATGGCGTTCATCCTCAGCACACCGAACGGCTGGCCGCTTACTGGGGTGAGGCGCTGGGCGGGCCCGCGACGTACTCGGAGCGGTACGGGGACGAGACGTCGGTCGTGCGGAGGCACAGTGGGAACGGGGTGCATGAGGACATAGACGAGCGGGCGATCGTGTGCTTCGACCAGGCGCTCGACGATGTGGGGTTGGAAGGGCCCGTTCGGCGGGCGTTGCACGACTACTTCGCGTGGGCGGTCACGACGACGATGGCGCGGTACCAGGATTCGGCCGATGAGGTGCCGGACGGGTTGAGCATTCCTCGGTGGTCGTGGGAGGGGCTGGTCAGCGGGGGTTGAGGGCCGCGCGGAGGCGGGTGCCGGCGAGTTTCTCGGCGTCGCGGGCGGCGGGGATGTAGGGGCCCAGGCCGAAGAAGCCGTGGAAGAGGCCGCGGACGCGGTGGCACGTGGCGGCGACGCCGTCGGCGGCCAGGCGGGCGGCGTAGGCCTCGCCCTCGTCGCGGAGCGGGCAGTATTCGGCGGTCATGACCAGGCCGGGCGGGAGACCGGCCAGGTTGTCGGCGCGGCCGGGGGCGGCGTAGGGCTCCCTGGCCTGGGACAGGTCGTCGAGGTACTGCTCGGCGTACCACTCCATGTGCTTCATGGTCATGAAGTAGCCCTCGGCGTTCTCCTTGCGGGAGGGCAGGTCGTCGGCGTGCCAGTCGATGGCGGGGTAGAGCAGCAACTGCCAGGCCAGGTCGGGGCCCTGCTCGTCGCGGGCGCGCAGGCAGGTGACCGCGGCGAGGGTGCCGCCGGAGCTGTCGCCGGCGACGGCGACGCGGGCGGGGTCGCCGCCCAGCGACGCGGCCTCGGCGGCGGCCCAGACGGTGGCGGCGTAGGCGTCGTCGACGGCCGCCGGGTACTTGTGCTCGGGTGCGAGGCGGAAGTCGACCGAGACGACGATCACCGCGGCCTCGTTCGCGAGGGAACGGCAGACGCCGTCGTGGGAGTCGAGGTCGCAGAGCACGAAGCCGCCGCCGTGGAAGTAGACGACGATCGGATAGGGCGGGGAGACGTCGCAGCGCGGCCAGTAGATCCGGACGGGGATCGGCGGGTCTCCGGGGATCTGGCGGTACTCGATGGCGGCGACCTCCGGGCCGCGCGGGAAGCCGAAGCCGGCCAGGACGGCCCGCGCCTCCTGGGCGTCGGTCACCGCGCCGCCGAGGTCGGGAAAGGTCGCGGAAAGGAATTGCAGGAGCTGCGCCGCGTTCCGATCGAGTGGCACCGCAGTCCCCGTATCTGGTAGTCGTCGCCGGCCGCTGTCCCGGCCGCCACCGTACAACTTGGCCCACAGCGCGTGCACCGCATCCGGCCGCGGTAGGGACCTTTGTCCTTCCGTCGCACAGGGCGGCCGGCGACTGTCACCCCGGAGCGGGACAGCTCGGTACTTTTGCGGTGACTTGCCTCACTTATGTGAGTGTTACCGGCCGCAACCTTATGACGATCACCGCTATGTGCGGCTCCGCGCGTGACACAGACTCACGTACACGCTCGACGTGGGAGGAGAGTCGGTGCCGTCAGCGCAGGGATTCCATGAGGCTCGGCCAGACGCGGTGGAGCTCGCGCCGCCAGTACGGCCAGCTGTGGGTGCCGTCACGGTAGAGGTGGGTGGTCACCGGGATGCCGAGCGCGCGCAGGCGGCGCAGGAACGGCCGGATCGTCGAGCGGACGAGGGGCTCGGCGAGGTTGGCGGCGCTCCACGGGGCCGCCGGGTCGAGCGGGCCGGGGCGGCCGGTCATGCCGCAGGAGACGTAGAGGCCGGTGCCGCGCAGGCCGGCGGCCAGGTGCAGCGGGTCGGCGGCGCGCCAGTGGCGGTCGTGGACGAACGGCACGCCCCACATCGCGAACGGGTTCACGCGGCCCGCGATGCCGGTCGCCGCCAGCAACGTGATGGAGGAGATGGCGGAACGGATGGTGCAGGGGCCGCTGAGGGCGGCGGCGTAGCGGAAGGTGCCCGGGTTGGCGGCGGCGCCCTGGAGCGCGCCGTAGCCGCCGCCGGAGACGCCGGCGACGGCACGCCGGTCGCCGGCGTTGTAGCGATCTCGCATGACGGCGTGCACCTGGTGGACGTGGAACGTCTGCCACTGGGGGCCGCTGCGCCAGTCGGCGTAACCGCCGAACCGGCCGCCGTCCGGCATGACGATCAGCACGTCGTCGTTCCGGCTGAGCCGTTCGACGTCGGTGTGGCGGATCCACGAGGACGAGTCGTCGAGGCCGCCGTGGTGCAGCGTGAGCAACGGCCACGTCGTGCGCGGCGACCAGTCGCGAGGCAGGAGGACGTGGATCGCCATCTCGTCCGCGGACACGCCGCCCGCCCGGACGGTCAGCTTCCTGAGCCGGTCGCCGGCCTTCTCCTCATCGAGGACCTCAATTCCCATGCCGCCAAATTATGGTCGCCGCTGATCTAAGACACCGCTGAACGATTCAGGGAAAAACTCACCACGTTTGTCAATTGAGCGCACCTTCGCGGGTGCGTTGTCAGGGCTGCCCAAAAGGTGGTGAGGGCTGCCCGGAAGGAGGGCTGACATGGGTACCGCACTGGTCGCGATCGTCGTCGCGTTCATGGGCGTGAACGCGTGGCGGCTGCGGCGCAGGCTTCGCGCGCTGCGCGTTCTGCCGGTCGGTCCGGAGCCTTCTCCGGGCATGGGGCGCTCGCCGGAGGGCGGGGACCACGTTCTGCTCACCGCCCGGAATGTCGACGTTCCCGCGGACGTGGCGCAGGCGGCGGAACGGTACGCGCGTGACAACGGGATCGGGCTCCTGGACCTGCTGCCGCGCGATCTGCCCGTGGACGGGGCCCTCGACCTCACCCGCCACACCCGGTTCGGGGCTTATCGCGAGGACGTGTTCGGCATGGGCCGGGGCGCCTGCCACGCGGTGCTGGCGCCGCGGCGGGCCGTGGTCGCCGCCGGTGTGGGCGAGGTCGGCGACCTCGATCCGGACGAGCTCGCCGAGGCCACGGCGCGGCTGAAGCTCTACACCGGTTCCGCGGACGTGGTGGTGGCGCCGATCGGCGGGCATGACCAGACCGCGTTCCGGCGCGCGCGGATGCGGGCGATGGCGCTGGTGATCCCGCAGACGCTCGCCCTGCCGCAGACGTTGCTGGCCATGGCCGCGGGATACCTGCTGGTGGTGGCGGGCGTGCTGCTGGCTCCGGTGCCGGGGCTGCTGCTGGCGCTCTGGTACTGCGCGGTGCCGGCGCTGGTCTTCGCCGGCACGCCGGTACGACCGCGCGACCTCGCCAGGGTGTGCCTGCTGCGGCCCCTCTACGTGCCGGTCTCGATCGTCCGTACGCTCACCGCGCCCCGGACGCGCTGGGAGCGGGCGCTCCTGGCGCGGCGCGAGGAGGCCAGGTCCTGGTACCGGGAGCAGATCGACCGCGGGGTCGGCAGGTTCGTCGGCCCGCGCGCCCAGGAGTGCCCGTGGTGCGGCTCGGCGTCGTTGAGCAGGCATGTCGTCGCGCGGGACATCCTGCAAGGCAAGCCCGGGCGCTTCACCATGGAACGCTGCGGCGGCTGCGGGCATGTCTTCCAGAACCCGCGCGTCAGCCCGGAGGGCCTGGCCTTCTATTACAAGGACGTCTACGACGGCCTCGGCGACGTGCTCGCCGAGCGGATCTTCAGCTCGAACACGTCCTGGTACCTGGCGCGCGTCGCGATGGTGCGGCGGGCGACGGAGCCCGGGTCGTGGCTGGACGTCGGGACGGGCAAGGGCCACTTCTGCCGCGCCGCGCGCACCGTCCTGCCGGAGACGCGGTTCGACGGGCTGGACTTCGGCGCCGCGGTCGATGAGGGGGCGCAGCGCGGCTGGGTCGACCGGGCCTACCGGGACGAGTTCCTGACCCTCGCCCCCGACCTGGCGGGCCGGTACGACGTGATCAGCATGCACCACTACCTGGAGCACACCTCCGACCCGCTGGCCGAGCTCGACGCCGCCGCCAAGGTGCTGCCGCCGGGCGGGCACCTGCTGATCGAGCTGCCCGACCCGGAGTCGTGGTTCGGGAAGGTGCTGCGCGGCTTCTGGGTGCCGTGGCTCGCCCCGCAGCACCTGCACATGATCCCGATCGCGAACCTGCGGGCGGCCCTGGAGCACCGGGGCCTGGACGTCGTCGCCGAGGAACGCCGGGAGGCCGACCAGGGGCCCGACTTCGTCGCGTCGGCCGCGGCCGTCGTCAACCGGCTCGGGCTCGACGTCGACCGGCCCTGGTGGCCGCGCGTGCCGGGCCGCCGCGAGTACGTGGGCGTGCTCGGCACCCTCGCGCTGGCCGCCCCGCTGATGGGGGCCGCCGTCCTGCTGGACCTGCTCACCGTTCCGATCGCCCGGAGGAACAGCAACGCCTACCGGGTCCTGGCCAGAAAGAACCTCGGATGAGACTCCCCTCCACCCCGTTCCTCCTTCTCGTGCCGGCGCTGCTCGCGGGCCTGCTCGCGGCGCCGCCCGCGAGCGCCGTGACCGCCACGACCGTCGCGACCGCTCGGCCCACGACGACGGCGGCGACGGCGACGGCGACGGCGACGGCGACGACACCTCAGGTCACCGAGACGTGGGTGGGCCCGCGCCTGCTCGACCTGACCTGGTACTCGGCGAACGTCGGGACCACGGTGCAGGTGCGCCTGCTGCTCCCCAAGAGCTGGAAACGCTCCACGACCAGGACCTGGCCGGCCGTCTTCGCCCTCCAGGGCGGCCGCGACGACTACACGTCCTGGACGCGGGAGACCGACATCGAGGGGCTCGCGGCCCGGTGGGACGTCATGGTGGTGATGCCGACCGGCGGCGTGAACGGCAGCTACACCGACTGGTGGAACGACGGCGAGGGCGGCACCCCGCGCTGGGAGACGTTCCACACGGTCGAGCTGATGAACCTGCTGAAGCAGCGCTACCACGCGGGCACGAAGCGGGCCGTGATCGGCGCGTCGTCCGGCGGCCAGGGCGCGATGTCGTACGCCGGACGCCATCCCGGGATGTTCCGCTACGCGGCCTCGTTCAGCGGCTCGACGCATCTCACCAAGGACGGGATGCAGGCGTTCCTCGTCACCGTCAACCTGCTCGGCTTCGGCACGGACGCGTTCCGCATCTTCGGCCTGCCCGGGCGGGACGACGCGAACTGGCGCGCGCACGACCCGTACCACCTCGCGCCGAGGTTGCGCGGCGTCGGCCTGTACGTGTCCAGCGGCACCACCGGCCTGAACGGCCCGTACACGCCGCCGGGCGGGCAGTGGCGGCTCACCCAGCTCAGCGAGATCCTCATCGGCCAGATGAACCACTCGTTCGTCGCCCGGCTGAAGGCGCTCGGGATCCCCGTCACCACCCACATCTACGGCAACGGATGGCACGCCTGGCCGGAGTGGATCCCCGAGCTCGGCAAGGCGTGGCCGCTGATGATGAAGGCGATCGACGCGAAGGGAACACCGGCATGACGGACGTCAGAGACCGCCTCCTGATCGACCGGCTCGGCGAATGGGCCCGCCTGTACCCGGACGGCACCGCGTACACGTTCGTCGACTACGCCACCGACCCGGACGGCGTCGCGACCGATCTCACCTGGGCCGAGCTGGACGCCCGGTCGCGGGCGATGGCCGCGGCGCTGCGCCGCACCACCGAGCCCGGCGAGCGGGCGGCGATCCTGGCGCCGCAGTCACTCGAATACCTGGTGGCGTTCTTCGGCTGCCTGTACGCCCGCGTCGTGGGCGTACCGCTCTTCTCCCCCGATCTGCCCGGCCACTCGGGACGCCTGATGGCGGTGCACCAGGACGCCCGCCCGCAGACCGTCATCACCACCTCCGCCGCGGCGGCGTCCGTCGAGACGTTCTTCGCGACCAGCGACCTGGCCCAGCCGAAGGAGATCCTGCTGGCCGACGGGCTCGACCTCTCCTCCACCTGGACGAACGAGCTCCTCGATCCCGACGACGTCGCCTACCTCCAGTACACGTCGGGCTCCACCAGGACGCCGACCGGCGTGATGATCACTCATGGCAACCTGACGGCGAACGCCGAGCAGCTGCACGAGGCAGGGGAGGGCACGCCGCAGGTTTCGAGCGGCGTCAGCTGGCTGCCCCTCTTCCACGACATGGGCCTGGTCTTCACCGCGGCGCTGCCGCTCGCGCACGCCAATCCCTGCGTGCTGATGGACCCGGTGGCGTTCATCATGCGCCCGCTGCGCTGGCTCGAACTGCTGTCGCGGAGCCCGGACGTCTATTCGGCGGGCCCCAACTTCGCGTTCGAGTACCTGACCGCGAACGTCACGCGGGAGGAGAAGGAGCGCCTGGACCTGAGCGGCGTGCGGATGCTCCTCAACGGCGCCGAGCCGATCCGCCCGTCCACGCTCGACGGTTTCCGCGACGCGTTCGCGGGCCGCGGCCTGCGCCCCGAGGCCCTGTCGCCGGGGTACGGGCTGGCCGAGGCGACCGTCTACGTCCTCGCCTCGTCCCCTCGCCGGGCGCCGACCACGACCTCGTTCGACCGGGACGCCCTCGCCCGGGGGCGGGCCCGCGCCGCCGCCGGCGGGACCGGGGGGACGGCGGCCACGGCCCTGGTGTCCTGCGGCACGCCGCACGGCCAGCGGGTCGCCGTGGTCGACGAGCGGACCGCCAGGCCCCTCGCCGACGGCTCCATAGGAGAGTTGTGGGTGCACGGGCCGAACGTCGCCCCGGGCTACTGGGGACGCCCGGACGACTCCGCCGAGACGTTCCGCGCCACGTTGTCCGAGCCCGGCGACCTGCCCGCGGGTCCCTGGTTGCGGACGGGCGACCTCGGTTTCCGCCACGACGGCGAGGTCTACGTGACGGGACGTATCAAGGACCTCGTGATCGTCGACGGCCGCAACCACTACCCGCAGGACCTGGAGTACACGGCCGCGGCCGCGCACCCGGCGGTCCGTGACGGCTACGTGGCCGCGTTCTCGGTGCCGGACGGCGATGCCGAGGCCCTCGTGGTGGTGGCCGAACGCAACCGCCGGCTGCCGATCGCGCGGCTGAGCGTCGGCGAGGTCGTCCAGGCGGTCCGCGCCGCGCTGCACCGGCACCACAACGTGGCCCTGCACGAGTTCGTCCTCATCGAGCACGGCACGCTGCCGCGGACGACGAGCGGCAAGCTCAGCCGGGCCGCCACCCGCGACGCCCATGCCGCCGCGGCCCTGGTCCCGGCCCGCGCACGGGAGCGGGCGCCGGAGGGTTAGGGCTTCACCTCGCGGAGGCGGCCGGTCTCGACCTCGTAGACGAAGCCGCGCACCTGGTCGGTGTGCGGGATGAAGGGGTCGGCCTTGATGCGGGCGATCGACTGCCTGACGTCCTCGTCGAGGTCGGCGAACGCCTCGGCGGACCAGTCGGGCTTCAGGCCGGTCTCCCGCTGGATCCGGCCCTTGAAGTCGTCGTCGGTGAACGTGAGCATGCCGCAGTCGGTGTGGTGGATCAGGATGACCTCGCGGGTGCCGAGCAGCCGCTGGCTGATGGCCAGACTGCGGCGCTCGTCGGCGGTGACCACCCCGCCCGCGTTGCGGATCACGTGCGCGTCGCCCTCGGACAGGCCGAGGATGCCGTAGGGGTTGAGCCGCGCGTCCATGCAGGCGAGCACGGCCACGCCCTTGGCGGGCGGCAGGGGCAGGTCGCCCTTGTCGAACGACGCGGCGTAGCGTTCGGCGTTGGCCAGCAACTCGTCGGTGACACTCATCCGGGAACCTCTCGTGACGTGGGACACCCAGCATTCCCTACTAAACTGGTCGAGTCAACAGAGAATCACTTTGTGTGACTACGCCCCGTTATGTCGGCACGGGTGTAGCGTGAGGGGCCGATGTTGTCGGCATCACTGCCCGTAATGGCCGCCGTGGCCTAACATTTGCCACATGACAAGCAATGGGTGGCCGCACGGATGACGGTGACGATGCCGTGACCACGGCCAACAGTCGTGGATCCGGGGTCCTGGAGCGGTTGCGGCTGCTCCTGATCGAGGACGACCCCGGTGACGCCTTCCTGGTGGAGGAACTACTCCGCGAGGTCGAGCCGGACGTGGACATCACGCTGGCCCGCACTCTGCGTGAGGCCCTCTCGCTCCTCGACGCGAGCGTGCAGTGCGTGCTCGTCGACCTGGCGCTGCCGGACGCGCAGGGGCTCGACACCCTGCAGCAGGTGCTGGTCAAGGCGCCCGGCACCGCCGTCCTGGTGCTCACCGGCCTCGCCGACGCGCACGTGGGCGTCGCGGCGGTCGGCGCCGGCGCGCAGGACTACCTGGTCAAGCAGGACGTGGACGGCGCGCTGCTGATGCGGGCCATCCGCTACGCGATCGAGCGCAAACGCGCGGACGAGACCGAACGGCAGCTCGTCGAGGCGCGGGCGGTCAGCCGCGAGAACGCACGGCTCGAACGCGGGCTGCTGCCGGTGCCCATCCTCAACGACCCTTCGCTGCGGCATGACGCCCGCTACCGGCCCGGACGCGCGCGAGCGCTGCTGGGCGGCGACTTCTACGACACCGTGCAGACCGAAGACGGCGCGGTGCACATCATGATCGGGGACGTCTGCGGGCACGGCGCCGACGAGGCGTCGCTCGGCGTCCGGCTGCGCATGGCCTGGCGGGCGCTGGTCCTGGCCGGCCTGCGCGGCGGGCCGCTGCTCACGACACTGGACGCCGTCCTTCAGCACGAGAGGTGGTCAGACGAGATCTTCACGACCCTGTGCATGCTCACGATCGACGCCGGCCGGGAGACCGTCGACGTCCACCGGGCGGGCCATCCGCGCCCGCTGTTCTTCGACGAGACGGGCGTGAAGGCGTTCCCGGACGAGCCCAACGGGCCCGCGCTGGGGCTGCTGCCGTGCACCGACTGGCCGTCCGAGCGGCTCGAGCTCGGCCGGACCTGGGGCCTGATGCTCTACACCGACGGGCTCATCGAGGGGTACGTCGGCGACGGCGACGAGCGGCTCGACCTGGAGGGGCTCCTGCGGCTCGCCGAGGACGCCCACGGGCGCGGCGAGCGCGGCAGCAGGCTGATCGACGGGCTGATCGCCGAGGCCGAGCGGCTCAACGGCGGCGTGCTCGCCGACGACCTCGCGGTACTGCTGCTGAGCCGGGGGGACTGGGGATGACGGCCACGACCGAACGCCCGCGGGCACTGGTCAGGGAAGAGGAGCTCCAGCACGCGACCGGGCGGTTCCGGATCCGCCTCTCCCACGTCTACCGGGCCGCCGCGGCCTTCCTGGTCCTGCTGGTGGTGGGCGCCTCGGTGCAGGCCGCGCTGGGCCTGCGGGGCAACGCCCAGGCACGGCACACGCTGGTGGACAGGGTCGATCCGGCGATCCTCCAGCACTTCGAGGTCGGCACCGCGCTGCGTTCCCAGGACACCGCCCTGCGCACCCGGCCGATGGACGTGCCGGCCTACCGCGCCGCGGTCCAGAAGGAGACGCTCGCGGTCGCCGAGCTGCGCAGCATGCTCGCGGACCTGCCCGCGGCCCGGTCGACGCTGGCCGAGGTCGATCGTTTCACCGCGGCGACCCAGGCGTGGCGCACGGCCTACGCCGACCCGCTCGCGGCGGGCGGCGAGCCCGACGCCGAGACGGGCAACAGGCTGGTCGCCGAGGCGTTCGCGCAGGCGGCGCGGCAGCGCGCGGGCCTGATCACCCTGCACGCGGCGGCCGCCGACGACCTCGACGAGCGGGCCACGGTCGCGTACTGGTCGGTGGGCCTGGCGCTCGGCGCGGTCGCGCTCGCCGCGCTCGTCGCGGCGCTGATCCTGCGCCGGACCCTGCTCACCCCGCTGTCGGTGCTGCACGACCGGGTCCGGGCCGTCTCGCAGGGTGATTTCGACCACTCGCTGGACGTCAAGGGGGCGGCCGAGATCGTCGAACTGGCGACGATCATCGACGCGATGCGGCAGCGCATCCTGGACGAGTGGCACACCACCGCCGAGACCACCCGGCGGCTCGACGAGCAGGCCGCCGAGCTGCGCCGTTCGAACGCCGAACTGGAGCAGTTCGCCTACGTCGCCAGCCACGACCTCCAGGAGCCGCTGCGCAAGGTCGCGAGCTTCTGCCAGATGATCGAACGCAGGTACGGCGACCAGCTCGACGACCGCGGCAAGCAGTACATCGACTTCGCGGTCGACGGCGCCAAGCGCATGCAGGCTCTGATCAACGACCTGCTCAGCTTCTCCCGGGTCGGGCGCCTGTCGCGGCCCGAGGAGGCGGTCGACCTGGGCGGTGTGATGAGCCAGGCGCTGGACAACCTGTCCACGCTCCGCGAGGAGACGGCGGCGGAGGTGACCTCCGACGAGCTGCCGACGGTGGCGGGCGACCGCACGCAGCTCACCCAGCTCTTCCAGAACCTCGTCGGCAACGCGATCAAGTTCCGCGGCGACGAGGCGCCGCGCGTGCACATCGGCGTACGGCGGGTCGGCGACGAGTGGGAGTTCTCCTGCTCCGACAACGGGATCGGCATCGAGGCCCACCACGCCGACCGGGTCTTCCTGATCTTCCAGCGGCTGCACCCGCGCGACGAGTACGACGGCACCGGGATCGGCCTGGCGTTGTGCAAGAAGATCGTCGAGCACCACGGCGGGCGCATCTGGCTCGACACGGGCAGGCCCCGTCCCGGCGAGGAGCCCCCTCCGGACGCCCCGGACGCCGACGGCACGCCGGGCACCGAGACCGCCCCGGACGATGAGGATGTTCCGGATGCCGAGGACGTTCCGGACGACGACAGCTCCCCGGACACCGAAGCCGCGCCGGTGATCACGGGCACGACCATACGATGGACCTTTCCCGCTGGAGATGATGACGACGATGACTGACCAGGCGCGCCCCATCGAGGTGCTGCTCGTCGAGGACGACCCGGGCGACGTGCTGCTCACCACCGAGGCCTTCGAGCACAACAAGGTCAAGAACAACCTGCACGTCGTCAACGACGGCGAGCAGGCGATGGCCTTCCTGCGGCGCGAGGAGCCGTACGTCGGCAAGCCGCGCCCCGACCTGGTGCTGCTCGACCTCAACCTGCCGCGCAAGGACGGCCGGCAGGTCCTGGAGGAGATCAAGCACGACGAGGAGCTGCGGCGGGTGCCGGTCGTCGTGCTCACCACGTCCGAGGCCGACGAGGACATCCTGCGCAGCTACCAGCTGCACGCGAACGCCTACGTCACCAAGCCCGTCGACTTCGACCAGTTCATCCGGGTCGTCCGTCAGATCGACGACTTCTTCGTCACCGTGGTGAAGCTGCCCCGTTAGAGGTCTTGCCGGTCCAGTCGAGGCAGACCACGACCGCGTCGTCCAGCGGCTCGCCGCCCTCGTGGTAGTCGAGGTAGGACCGGATGAAGGTGCGGACCGCCTCGGACGGGTCCTGGAGGCGGGTGTCGCGCATGGTCTGCTTCAGGGCCAGGGTGCCGTAGAGGTCGCCCGCCGGGGACTTGGCGCCGTGCACGCCGTCGCTGACGATCACGAACCGGTCCCCGGGCTCGACCTGGAAGTCCTGGGCGACGTAGTCGGCGTCGCCGAACATCCCCAGCGGCAGCTGGGCCTCCAGCTCCACCAGCTCGGTGGCGGTGCCGCGCATCCGGTAGAGCTGCGGAGACCCGGCGTCGACGATCCGCGCCCGGCCGGTCGCGAGCTCGAAGTCGAGCAGCAGCGTGGCGACGTGCTTGGCGCCGCGGTGCTGCGCGTACACCGTCTGGTCGGCGAGCGAGGCCTGCTCGGTGATGTCGGCGCCCGAGCGCCGCGCGTTGCGCAGCGCGCTCACCGCCAGGTGGGTGAGGGCGGCGGCCTCGGTGCCCGACCCCATCCCGTTGGTGACGGTCAGCGTCAGCCGGTCGGGCGCGACCGACCAGTCGAAGTTGTCGCCCCACACCGAGTAGGCGGGTTCGAGCTGGCCGGCCAGGTGGAACTCGTCGGTCGTGCACGAGCGGCCGGGCAGCAGCTCCCACTGCATCTCGGCGGCGAGGGTCAGCCGCGAGCGGCGCCGGGCCCTGCGGAAGACGTCGACGTGCTGGTCGGCGACCTTGATCGCCGAAGCCAGCACGCCGGCGACCCGTTCGAGGTCGGCGCGGATCTCGGGCGAGGGCGGATCGGCGGGTATCTGGACGGTCAGCACGCCCAGGCGGTCGCCGTGCACGGTGAGCGGCAGATGGACGAGATAGGCCTGGTCGGCCGCGGATCCGTTGCCCGGCCGTTCGTCCACGACCTGCTGCGCGGCGAACGAGTGACCGGCCGGGGTGTTGTCGATCCGGACGGGCTCGACGTCGGGGCGCACCGGGACCAGCGCGGTCATCCGGTAGTCGGCGAGCAGCACCTCGGCGTCGGTCACGCCCAGGGCCGCCTTGACCCGGTCGGTCGTGGTGGAGATCAGTTCGTGCGGCTGAGCTCTCCAAATGGCATGCTCGAGCTCCAGCAGGGGGTCAGCGTGCACGGGACCTCTTCAGTTGTGTACGGCGCCCGGAAGGACGCGGGCGAACCAGGGGGCTTGGATGCCGGAGCGAACGCGGTATGTAACAGTGGGACGCATGGGCGTCACACCGGAGGAGGAGACCGCCGAATCCGCCGCTGCCCTCGACCAGATGGCCGAGAGCCTCGTGGCGCTGTGGTCGCTGGCGCACAACGCGGCCGACGTCCCCGTGCCCGCCACCCAGTTGCGGGTCCTGTTCATCCTCGAGCGTGGCCCGGTGAACGTCAGCAACCTCGCCGCGGAGCTCGACGCGCTGGTCTCGTCGGCCAGCCGGCTGTGCGACAGGCTCGAGGCCGCGGGGCTCCTGCTGCGCGACCACGGCCAGGACCGCCGCCAGGTGAGCGTGCGGCTGAGCGGCGACGGCCAGGCCCTGCTCGACCGGCTGAGGGTCCGGCGGCGGGACGATCTGGGCCGCGTGCTGGAGGGCATGTCGTCGCCCGCGCGGGAGGCCCTCATCTGGGGTCTCAGCCAGTTTCGCGACGCGGCGCAGGCCGAGTCCGACGCGAAGACCGAGACCGGCCCCGACTCCGCCGGCGATCCGTTCTCGCTGCCGGCCTGAGGTACGGCTCATCTTCCCACCCCCGGCACGTCTGATCATCGTGTAGTTGTCGCGCGGCAAATATATCGGCAGTTTCGGCCCCGGTACGCCGGAACCCTGAGTGACGCCCAGCGGAGGCGCCGCTCCCGGCATCCGCACTGGTCCACACCGGACGGCGCGCAGCGGGAAGTGTCGAGAGCGAGACGCGATGTCACACGCATGTGCACATCCAAGGCCATCACGGTCGGTCAAAAGTTGCCGTGCGGCAAAGAATTCTTTTCTTCCGTCAATGCCGGACGTACCCGATCCGGAGGGGCGCTAACATCCTGCATCATGGCGTACGCCACACCTTTTCCACCGTCACGCAAAGGCGGTGGTCATGCACTCCTCCGAGGTCGGCCATGGCCCTTCAAACTGGGCATGTGCGGGTGCGACGGAAGTCACCCCGGGAGCCCTCCATGATTTTTCCGGGATTCAACGAGCGCGCGGAAGATGGTTTTCCAAGCCCTTTCGCGTGATTTCCGCCGCTCGAATTCGAGGGAGTACATAAGTGCGCGCCGCGAACCTCGCCGGCGGCCCGTCCGCCAGGGGGCGCCCGGCCGGGATCCGGTGCGGCGCGCGCACCGGCCCGGACCTCGGCGTGGACCACGCCGCGCACCGGCCGGGCCCCGCTCGATGATTACCCGCTGATTCGGCGGGGACTGGATTAGGGCAACCATGGAATCGGAGGACGTAGTCGTGGAACTCCAGCTGGTGTTGTGTCTGCCCCGTGACGCCGAGACCGCCCACCTCACCCGCGAGGTGCTCGACGCGTCGCTCAAGGTGCTGGGCGTCGACCCCCAGATCCGCGACGACGTCAACCTGGCCCTCGGGGAGGCGTGCGCGAACGTGATCCAGCACGCCGACTCCAGCGACCAGTACGAGGTCCGGGTGCGCACGACCGACGCGCGCTGCCAGGTCGAGGTCATCGACACCGGCCGCGGCTTCGACGCGGTGTCGCTGCGGCGGGCGCTGGCCGACTCGACCGCGACGGCCGAGCACGGGCGGGGGCTGCTCATCATCAACGCGATCGCGGAGAACCTGCAGATCGCCAACCGCGATCACCAGGGCGCGATCATTCGCTTCGAGATCCCGCTCAAGTGGCAGCCGGGCTCCCCCGGCGATCTGCTCTCCCACCGCGAGGCCACGGCCCGCGGCCGTTAGGCGGCCGGGTCATCACACGATCGGGAGGCCTGGCCGGCGGCCGGTGGTTGGGCCGGGTGGTCGGCGGTCAGAGGGTTTCGGCGTCCGTGCCGGGCAGGCGGACGGTGAAGACGGCGCCGACGCCGGGCCGCCCGCCCGCGGTGATCGTGCCGCCGTGCGCCCGGACGACCTCACGGACCAGCGCCAGGCCGAGCCCGGTGCCGCGGGGACCGGCGACGAACCTGACGAAGAGCCGTTCGGCGTCCCGCGGGTCGAGGCCCGTCCCGTCGTCCACCACGGTCAGCGCCACCACCGGGCCGCCGGTGAGCGTCAGCCAGACGTGACCGCCCACCCCCGTGTGGCCGAGCGCGTTGTCGAGCAGGGCTGACAACACCCGGCGCAGCGCCGACTCGGCGCCCCGGACGACGGGCGCCCCCGGGCCCCGGCGGTCCACCTCGATCGTCACCCCGAGCGCGTCGGCGCGCGCCCCCTCGGCCACCGCCAGCTCCTCGGCGAGCACGCCGAGGTCGACCGGGCCCCATCCCCGGCACCGCGCCTCGAACTGCGCCGACACCAGCAGGTCGTCGACGACCTCGGCGAACTGGCCCGTCCCCGCGACCAGCCGGTCCACCTCGTCGGTCACGTCGGAGCCCTGCCGGAGCCGCCGCGCGACGAGTTGCGCGCGGGTGTGCAGGCGGGCCAGCGGCGACCGCAACTCGTGGCTGGCGTCGGCGACGAACCGGCGCCGCAGGACGAGCGCCTCGCCCAGCGGCGCGATCGCCCGCCGTGCCAGGACCTGACCGATCAGCAGCGCGCCGAGCAGCCCCGCGACCTCGGCCCCGGCCAGCGCGCGCACCAGCCGCCGCCGGTCCGCGGCCTGGTGCCGCAGGTCCATCGCCGCCTGCACCACCGTGTCCCCGCGCCGCTCGGTGTGGACGAGGTAGGCGGTGCCGCCGACCTCGGCACGGCCGACCAGCGCCCCGCCGCCGCCCGTGGTGAACACGGCCCGGCTGTCGACCGCGCCGACGCCGTCCTCGGCGACCCTGACCATCGCCCCGTGGACGGGCAGGCCCGCCGGGGCGCCGGGGGAACGCGCGATGACGCCGTTCCTCAGCTCGAACAACCAGGTGGAGGGCGGCGGGTGCGCCACCGGCGTGCTCCGCGTCACCACGGCCAGCTCGCGGCGCGCTGCCGCGTCCTGGCCGCTGACCGTGACGCCGTACGCCAGCCCGCCGGCGAGCGTCACGACCAGGGAGATCACGACCGCGAGCTGTAACGTGATCGTGCGCCGGATCCGGATCAGCAACCGCCGGTCCGGATCAGGGTGACGCGTTCGCGTCCGCACGGCCGCCCCCACGACCCTCAAAGTTCACCCACGCGGTACCCGACGCCGCGCACGGTGTGCACCACGCCGGGTCCCAGCTTGTTGCGCAGGTAATAAACGTAGGTGTCGACGATGGACTCGGCGCGGGAACCCTCGAAGACCCCGTTCCGCAACGCGGCCCGCGTGTGGACCTGGCGCGGGCGGCTCGCCAGGGCGCGGAGCAGCCTGCACTCCTGGCCCGACAAGGTCACGTGCTCCCCGTTCGGCAGCCGGACGACCTGCGAATCGGGCTCGAACCAGCCCGCGCCCAGCCGCAGCAGGACGGCCTGGTCGAGGTTGCGGCGGAGCAGCGCGCGCACCCTGGCCAGCAGCTCGTCGATGGAGAACGGCTTCACCAGGTAGTCCTCGGCGCCCGCGTCCAGGCCCGTGACCCGGTCGGTCACGTCGCCGAACGCGGTGAGGACGAGCATCGGCGTGGTGACCGCCCGGGCGCGCAGCCGGCGGATCAGGTCGATGCCGTCGACCACCGGCAGGCCACGGTCGATCACCATCGCGTCGTAGCCCCGGGTCAGGCCGAGGTGCAGGCCACGCTGACCGTCGAGCGCGAGATCGACCGTGTACCCGTGCTCGGCGAAGAGGCCGACCAGCATCTGCCCGAGCTCGCGATCGTCCTCGACGATCAACAGCCGGCGGGCGGGCCGCCCGGCTGATCCCGATGTCTCGGCCACACCGCCACGGTCGCACCCGGCCCCCGGCGATACCAGAGGTAGGGCAATTGTGGACAATTCGCCAACTCATTGAACCGACCTGGTCAACGACACGTCCTCAACGTCCGGAGGCGGCTCGGGGTCGTCGGACGACCGCCGGGCCGCCTCGAGCCGGTCCGGGAGGGCCAGCTTGTAGAGCGGCATCGCGCCCGCGGTCGTGATCACGGCGACGAGCACGAGCATCGCGAACAGTTCCCGTGTGATCATCCCCTGGGCCAGGCCGATGTTGATGAAGATCAGGATCATCAGGCCCCGCGCGTTCATGAGCGCGCCCACCGCGTACGCCTCGCGCCACGAGAAGCCGAACGCCCGCATCGACAGCGAGCACCCGAAGTACTTCCCGCTGAAGCCGGCCGCCATGATCAACAGGAACGCCAGCACCATGGTGCCGCCGGTGATGCCGCCGAGCTCGGTGTTGAGGCCGGAGAAGGTGAAGAAGACCGGCAGCAGCAACGTGGAGACGACGCCCATCATCCTGGTGTGCAGGGCCTCCCGGAACATGGCGTCGCGCGGCATGGCGAGCCCGGCGAGGAAGCCGCCGAACACCGAGTACACGCCGATCCAGTCGGTCAGCCAGCCCGCGGTGAGCGGGATGAGGATGACCGCGTACATGACCGTCGGGCCGAAGTCCCCGGTCCGGGCGAGCTCGCGCCCCAGCGGCCGCAACATCCGGCGGACCACGACCAGCATGAACACCGCGAACAGCGCGGTCAGGACGATCGTGCGCAACGCGTCGGCCAGCCCCGCCCCGAGGTGCACCGCCGTCAGCAGCGCGAGCAGGCACCAGGCCAGCGCGTCGTCGACCGCGGCCGCCATGATCGAGAGCCGCCCGATCGGGCTGTTCTCCAGCCCGCGCTCGTACAGGATCCGCGCCAGCATCGGGAACGCGGTCAGCGACAACGCGCCGCCGACGAAGAACGCGAACTCCCAGCGGCTGACGTCCGGCCGCGACAGGGTGCTCCACAGGATCAGCCCGGTGACGCAGCCGAGGAACATCGAGGGCGCGATGCCCGCGGCCGCCAGCACGCCCGCGCGGCGTTCCTCGCCCGGGACGCGCGAGCCGTGGTCGATCCCGGCCCCGACGAGGAACATGTAGAGGGTCAGGCCGATCGTGCTCAGCACGTACAGGACGGGCCGGACCTCGGGCGGGAAGATCGTCGCCTGCGCGTCGGGGAACAGCGCGCCGAACAACGTCGGGCCGAGCAGGACGCCGGCGACCATCTCGCCGAGCACGCGCGGCTGCATGACCATCTGCGCGATCCGGCCACAGATCCCCGCGACCAAAAGGATGAGCACGAGCGCGGGGAAGACCTTCAGCATCAGTTGCAGGTTGGCATCACTGCCGGTGGCCGCGACCTGGGCGAGTGAGGGCACGACTGGCCTCCGTTCCGGAGAAGTGGCGTTCGCAGAGACGCGCCCGACGCGCGTCCCAGACCATGTAGGTGCCGAGCACGAGCTGCACGAGGCTGCGCCAGACGTCCTCCCAGCGGTCCTGGAGGCGCATGGCGGCCAGCCGGGCGCGCCCGGGACGCCCGGCGAGGGCGCGTGGCGTGAGCAGGCACGGTCCCCGGTTGGGCAGGGACCGCGTGTGCGAGGCGGACGAGGTGAGCGCGTGGCGGCGCAGCACCTCGCGCGCCGCGCCCCGCATGATGATGGGCGCCAGCCGCCAGGCCGGGCAGGGCCTGTTGGCGGCGACGCCGAACGGGATGTGGCAGGCGTTCCTGGCCGCCGCCCGGTCCGCCCAGCGGTCCGGGTCGAAACGGCCGGGCTCGGCGTATCCGGCGCGGTGGAACTCCGGGTAGTTGAAGCAGACGACCGAGCCCGCCGGGAGCAGCGTGGCGTCGTCACCGTCGCCGACCTCGATGTCGCCGGTGGTGATGCGGTGCGCGATGCCGAAGAGCGGGTAGAGCCGGAACGTCTCGGCCATCACGTGATCGAGGTAGTGGCCGTCCTCCCCGTCCCCGCCCGTGTCCTGGGCGGACAGGACCTTCGCCTGCACGTCCTGGTCCCGGGCGAAGACCATCAGCAGGTGGGCCATCGCCTCCGACGTCTGGACGACGGCGGTGTTGAAGAACGTGCCCTGGAGATAGAACGCCCGCTCGTCCCTCGACAACCCGTCGGGCAGCGGGCAGCGCACCTCGTCCAGCCGTTCGGCCAGGTACCGGGTCAGCCGGAGGCGCCGGTCCATGTGCCGCAGGCCGCAGCACTTCAGCGAGGTGACGACGTCGTCGGCGTTGCCGACGATGAGATCCCGCGCCTCCGGCGGGCACGGCCGTCCGAAGACCAGCTCGTAGTAGAACGCCGCCCAGACCGGCATCATCAGGTCGCGCAGCCGGACCCGCGTCGTCCCTGCCGCGACCACCGGCAGCTCACGGGCGACGCACCTGCGGATCATCTCCTCGGCGTCCGCGCGGGGCACGGCGAGGAAACCGCGCGTGGCGCGGGCGACCGCGTCGTACCTGCGGCCCGCCTCCAGATGCTCCTGGTGCACCTCGGGGCCGGGCGCGAGCCAGTACCAGAAGAGGTCCGACAGCGCCGCGCCCCTGCTCCGGCCGCCCGCCGCCGGGTGCGAGTACAGCTCCATGAAGTGGTCCACCCCGACCAGGTCGCCCGGCACGGAGATCGCCGTACCGCCGTTGACCCGGGCGAAGACGCGGACGCGCAGCGCGACGATCCGGCCGGGCAGCCACCACGGCAGGACCGCCACGAACGCCGCCGTCGCGGTGGTCACCAGCAGCGCGGTCACCATGCCGGCCCCACCACGTCCGCGGCGCCGGTGCGCCGCACCATGTCCGGCCCGAGGTCGTCGGGGGACGCGCAACCGCAGAGGACCAGGGCGTGCTCGGTCTCCGCGCGCAACGTCTCCAGCACGCGCCCGGCGCCCCGTTCGCCGTCGGCCGCGAGTCCCCAGATCACCGGGCGGCCGATGGCCACGGCGCCGGCCCCCAGCGCCAGCGCCTTGAGGACGTCCGTGCCGCGCCGGACCCCGCCGTCGAGCAGCACCGGGACGGCGCCCCCGACGGCGGCCACGATCTCCGGCAGCAGGTCGGCGGTGGCGGGCACGGCGTCCAGCTGGCGCCCGCCGTGGTTGGACACGATCAGCGCCGCGACGCCGCGTTCGACGGCCAGCCGGGCGTCCTCGGGGTGCAGGACGCCCTTGAGCACGATCGGCAGCGCGGTGAACTCCCGGATCAGGTCGAGGTGCTCCCACGAGACGCCTGGCGACATCACGATCGGGCGGACGCCGCCGTCCTCATCGCGCAGGTTCTCGCAGCACAACCCCTCGGGCAGGTCGTCGAAGCCGTGCCGGACCTCGCGTTCGCGACGGCCGCGCGCGGGCGAGTCCACGGTGACCACGAGTGCCCGGCACCCGGCGTCCTCCGCGCGCCGGACGACGCGTTCGGTGAACGCCAGGTCCGGCTGGACGTAGAGCTGGAACCACAGGACGGCCTCGGGCGCCGCCGCGGCGACCTCCTCGACGGCGACGGTGGACGCCATGCTGACAATCATGATCGTCTCGGCGGCGGCCGCCGCCCGCGCCGTCGCGCGCTCGCCCTCGGGGTCGGCCAGCCGGTGGAACGCGGTCGGCGCGACCAGCACCGGCATGGAGGCGCGGCAGCCCAGCAGCGTCACGTCCAGGCGGACCTTCGCGGCGCCGCGCAGCACGCGCGGCACCAGCGCCAGCCGTCCGAACGCCGACTCGTTGGCCCGCAGCGTGACCTCGTCGCCGGCGCCGCCCGCGAAGTAGTCGTAGTGGACCCGGCCGAGCCGTTCGCGGGCGCGCTCCTCGAACTCACGGAGACTGGACATGGCCCGGGACCCGGTCCGGCACGTGGCCGGCGAAGAACGCGCGCAGCGGTTCGACGTGGACCTCGCGCGACGTCCACTCGTTCTCGAGGTTCTCGGTCACGTGGTGGGCGACCGGCGGCCCGCCGTCCGCCGGGTGGAAGCGGACCACCGGGTGCAGGTAGTGGCCCTCGGCCGCGCGCGCGGCGTCGCTCTGCCTGATGCGGCCCACCGCGACGTCGAACGGGTCGACCTTGTCGTGCTCCGGGCCGTACTCCAGCGTGACGCGGAAGATCCCGGCCGCCGCGTCGTGCTCGATCGCGGGTTCCAGGTCGACCGGCACCTCCTCCAGGTAGCGGGCACCGCCCCGGCCGTCCAGCACGAGGGCGTCGCCCAGCAGGCCGAACTGCTGCCACAACGCCGACGAACGGTTGACCCGTTCGATCACCGCCGCCGCCATCGCGTCCGGGTCGGCCGGGATCTCCCGGCTCGGCCACGCGGTGTCGTGGTACCGGTGTTCCAGGACGCGGTGCAGCGCCCGCACCCCGTACCGGAACCCGTGGATGAAGCCGCTCGTCCCGCGCTTGAAGTCGCGCGACTGGGTGATCGTCCCGGCGAAGTAGAGGTCCGGCACGTCGACCGACTCGTACGCGGGCGTCAGCGCCGGGAACCGGCCGGCGATCGTCAGTTCCGGCCGGCAGCCGGCCTCGAAGATCTCCGCGTCGAACCGGAACCCCGTGCAGACGATGACGCTGTCGTACGGGATGTCCTTGGTGACCTCGTCGGCCCGCGCGAAGCTCACCGTCACCAGGTACGACCCGTCCGCCTGCCGGTCGACGCGCTTGACGTCGCCGTCCAGCAGCGCGTTCTGGGACTTGAGCTGGTAGGTGTCGAGCAGGCCGTTGTTGATCGCCCGCAGGTGCCCGACGTAGTGGGTGCGCCAGGCCATCCGGACCGAGTTGGGCCCGGCCACGTGGATCACCGCCGCCGTCTCGACGAGGTTGTCGGCGGTCTCGAAGGCCGAGTTGCCCTTGCCGATGATGAGCACCCGCTGGTCGACGTAGGCACGCGGGTCGGTCGGGTGGGTGCCGTACAGGTCGGCCGTCTCGATGCCGGGGATCGGCGGGATGTTCGGGCGGGTCACCCCGGTCGCGACGACGAGCCGCCGGGCCGTGTACGTCCGGCCGCGCTCGTCGGTCACCTGGAACGGGCCGTCGCCGTCGCCGTCGCGCGCGACCCGGGTGACCCGGGTCTCGTAGAGGATCGGCAGGTCGCAGGCGTCCGCGAAGTCGGCGAGGTAGCGCACCATGTCGTCCGCGACCGGGAAGTAGCGGTCGCTGTAGCGGGTGAAGAGCAGGCCGGGGGCGTCTGACAGCAGCGAGTTCCAGTCCATCCGGAGATTGAGCTCCGGGTCGTCCCACCCGGTGTGCTTCTTGTTGATGGAGATGAGCATGCGATGCCGCGGGAAGGTCCGGAAGAACGTTCCGGGCCCCGGACCCGCCTCCAGGATCAGATGGCTGCGGCCCGTCCGGGAGAGGAAGTACCCCAGCTGGAGCCCGGCGGGTCCGGCGCCGATGACCAGGTAGTCCAGGGTGTCGTTCGAGGCTCGGGGTGCGTTCGGCGCTCGGGTTTCGTTCGACACAGCCGCCTCCGTGGGAGCGATGTGGTTGAACGGACAACCTCAATGCTCGCGACGAATCCTCAGAGAACGATCAGAAAGCAGGGCGGCCTTGTCGGGCTTGCCGGTGGCGGCCATCGGGACCCCGGACACGGCGGTGACCGTCCGGGGCACGCTGTCACCGCCGAGCTCGGCGCGCACCAGGTCGCGCAGCTCGCCGGCGTCCGGGAGCCCGCCGTCCGCCGGCACCACGAACGCGTGGACGGCCTCGCCCGTCTCCTCGTCCGGCGCGCCCGCCACGTACGCCTCGACGACGCCGGGATGGGACGCCAGCACCCGCTCGATCGGCCCGGCGTACACCACCATCGCGTTGACCATGACCACGTCGCGGGCCCGTCCCGACAGGTAGAGCAGGCCGTCCTCGTCGACCCGGCCGAGGTCGCGGGTCAGCAGCCAGCCGTCCCGCAACGTCGCGCGGGTCTCCTCGTCGTCGCCCCAGTAGCCGGACATCTGGTACGGGCTGCGCACGCGGATCTCGCCGTCCCGGATGCCGATCTCGACGCGCGGATGCGGGCGGCCGACCGATTCCAGCACGTGCGCGGGCCCCCGCGCGATCTCGCCCGGGGTGAGGATCGAGATCGACCCCGCCTCGGTCTGCCCGTACCCGTGGTAGACGACCGGTCCGAGCCGTTCCACCGCCGCCGCCAGCCGGTCCGGGCTGAGCGGGGAGCCGGAGACCATCAGCGCGCGCAGGCGTCCGACGTCGACGGGCTCGTCCCGCAGCACGTCCAGCATCCGCGTCAGCCTGGGCACGGTGATGATCGAACCGGTGATGCGATGCCGCTCGATCCCGTACGGGAACAGCGGCCGGTCGCCGTCCTCCTCGGGGATCACCGCGGTGCCGCCGCCGAGCAGGCACAACGCCAGGAACTCCAGGACGACCATGCTGGCCAGCGTCCCGAACAGCAGGTAACGCCCGAACCCCGCCGCCATCTCGCGCGCCGGCGGGGACCAGAGCGCCGGCTGCCACGACCAGTGCTCGCTCAGCGCCCGGTAGGTGATCGCGCACCCCTTGGGACGGCCGGTGCTCCCGCTGGTGAACGTCAGCATCGCCACGTCGCCGGGCCGCGAGGCCACGTCGAGCACCGGCGGCGCGCCGGAGTCGAGCAGCCGTTCCAGCCGCAGCACCCGGCGTCCCATCAGGTCCGCCGACCCGTCGGCGAGGATCGCGTCGACCCCCATGCCGAGCACGTGGACGAGCTGCGCGGCCGGATAGCCCGGCCGGACGCCCACGACCCGGCAGCCCAGCACGTGCGCCGCGATGTGCGCGGCGAACGCCTCGGGCGACACCGCCGTCCGGATGGCGAGCCCGCTCCCGGGCCCCAGCCCGGCGGCGCGCAGCGCACCCGCCAGCCGACCGATCATCTCCAGCAGCTCGCCCCGCGAGACACGCCGCTCACCCTGCTCGAACGCGACGCCCTCCGGCGAGCTCCGCAGCAGGTCGAGCACGGCGCACGGGAACAACGGCACGGCGGAACCACTCATCGTCCACTCCAGAGGGCGTTGCCAGATCGGCGATACCGTCATACAACCGGCTTGTCGCCCCCGCGAAGATAGACAGCGCACATCAGAAACGGATCAGACCGTGAAGGTGATCGGTGCGGGCTTCGGCCGGACGGGCACCCGCTCGTTGAAGGCGGCCCTGGAACTCCTGGGGTTCGGCCCCTGCTACCACATGTCCGAGGTCATCGCGGAGCCGTACCGGGTGCGCCAGTGGCTCGAGGTCGGCGAGGGACGCGGGCCCGGCTGGGACGAGGTCTTCGCCGGCTACGGGTCCGCGCTCGACTGGCCGGCCGCGTCCTACTGGCGCGAGCTGGCCGAGCACTATCCGGACGCGAAGGTCATCCTGACCGTGCGCGACCCGGAGAAGTGGTACGCGAGCGTCAGCGAGACCATCTTCGCCAGTGCCCTGGCCGAACGGCGCGAGCAGCCGTGGCGCCGCCGCGCGGTCCGGTGGCTCGTCGCCCGGCGTTCTCCCGACTTCGCGCTCTACCCGCGCATGGCGCGGGCGACCATCATGGACCGGATCTTCGACGGCCGGATCGACGACCGCGAGCACGTCATCAAGGTCTTCGAACGCCACACCGCCGAGGTCGAGGCCGCCCTCCCGCCCGGACGGCTCCTGGTCTTCGAGGCCGGGGACGGCTGGGAGCCGCTGTGCGCCTTCCTCGGCGTGCCCGTTCCGGACGAGCCGTTCCCGCAGGCCAACGACCGTGCGGCCTGGCAGGCCAAACGGCCGCGACGGCGGTTGCGGCTGATCCTGCGCGGCCGCTGAGGACGCGGGTTCGGCGCCCCCGCCGATCTACGGAAGGATGGCGGCCATGGGACAGGTCACCGCCACCGCAGAGAAGACGTTCGCCGCGAGCCCGGACCAGGTGTTCACCGCGCTCGGCGACTACGACGGCGCCCGCCGCAAGATCCTCACCGAGCACTTCAGCGAGTACGAGGTGCGCGAGGGCGGGCAGGACGAGGGCACCGTCGTGCACTGGAAACTGGCCGCCACCAGCAAGCGGGTGCGCGACTGCCTCGTCTCGGTCAGCGTGCCGGGCGAGCGCACCCTCGTCGAGCGCGACGCCAACTCCTCCCTGGTGACCACCTGGACGGTGGCCCCCGAGGGCAGCGGCGCGCGCGTCAAGGTCGAGTCCACCTGGGACGGCGCGGGCGGCGTCGGCGGGTTCTTCGAACGCCGCTTCGCCCCGTCCGGGCTGCGCCGCATCTACGAGGGCCAGCTCGCCAAGCTGGAGACCGAACTCGCCTGATGGAGGAGTACCGGCGCCGTTCGGCCCGCGTGCTCCTGGTGGACGAGACCGGCCGGCTCCTGATGTTCCGGTGGACCGACTGCTGGATCACGCCGGGCGGCGGCGTCGACGACGGCGAGACGTTGCCCGAGGCCGCGAGCCGGGAGCTGCGCGAGGAGACGGGCCTGGTCGTCGCGCCCGGCGACCTCGGCCCGGTGGTCGCGGTCACCTCGGGCCACGCCGCGTTCGACTGGGCCCAGGGCATTTTCCGCGACGACTTCTTCCTGCTCCGCACGGCGGCGTTCGACGTCGACACCGCCGGGCTGGAGCCGTACGAGAACGACCACATCGCCGAGCACCGCTGGTGGCGGCTCGACGACCTGGCCGCGACGAGCGAGACGGTCTACCCGTTCGATCTCGTCCCGCTGATGGAGCGGCTGCTGACCGGGCGCCTGCCCGCCGAGCCCGTCCGTCTCCCCTGGCACCACTAGGGCGTGTCTCCGGCAGGGGCAGTGGCACGGCCCGGTGGTGGTTGGCCGGGGTGCCGGTCGCTTCCGGGCGCCGGGGCGACGCGTCAGGTGAGTTTGGTGAGGAGCTGGTGGCGGGCCCGGGTGAGGTGGAAGGCGAGGGCCTCGTCGGCGCGGTCGGGGGCGCCGTCGGCGATGGCGTCGAGGATGGCCTGGTGCTCGTCGGCGATCTCGGCGATGCGCAGCAGCTCGTACGCCTGCACCTGGGCCATGCAGAGCCGCATCTCGGCCATGATCGACGTGTGCACCCGGCTGAGCCGGGGACTGCCGAGGGCGTCCACGAGGGCGCGGTGGAAGCGCACGTCGGGCTCCACGATCGCGGTGCTCGACCCGCCGTGCGCGCCGAGCGCGCGGATCTCGGCCTGGGCCTGCAACGCGGCGGGCGGGAGCAGGCGCTGCTGCGCCAGCTCGCGCATGACCTGGCGTTCGAGGACCGTCCGGCTGAAGTAGAGGTCGGCCACGTCGGCGGCGTCGAAGACCGGGACGCGGGCGCTCTTGTGCGCGCCGCGGCGGAGCAGCCCCTCGCTGACGAGCCGCTCGATGGCGGCCTTGGCGGTCGGCCTGGCGACCTCGTACTCGCCCGCGACCGAGCTCTCGGTGAGCACCGTGCCGCCGGTCAGGCGGCCGTCGAGGATGCGCTCGCGCAGCTCCGCGACCAGCGCGTCCACCAGTGATCTCGCCTGCAACCGCCCCGCCATGCCTGCCCCCTTCGGCGGGATTATCCCATACGAGTACTTGACTGTCGGGAGTACTTGTCTTACAAGTATACGAACCTCGTTCTGGAACGCTCCCAAAGCACGGCTCCCACCCCCAGGAGGTCTCGTGTACCGCCAGGTTCTCGATCCGCTCGGCGGATCGCTCGGTCTCTCCGCCCTGTGCGCGGCCATCCCCCTGCTCACCCTGTTCGTGCTGCTCGGCGTGTTCCGCGTCAAGGCGCACATCGCGGCGATCACCGCGCTGGTGTTGTCGATCGCACTGGCCGTCGCCGTGTGGGAGATGCCGCTGTCGCAGGGCCTGTCCGGCGCGGCCGAGGGTGGCTTCTACGGCCTCTTCCCCATCCTGTGGATCCTGGTGAACGCACTGTGGATCTACCGGCTCACCGAGATCACCGGCTGGTTCGGCGTGCTGCGCCGGTCGATCCGCACGGTCTCGCCGGACCAGCGCATCCAGGCGATCCTGATCGCGTTCTGCTTCGGCGCGCTGATCGAGGCGCTGGCGGGCTTCGGCACCCCGGTCGCGATCACCGCGGTGATGCTGATCGCGGTCGGCATCGCGCCGATCAAGGCGGCGACGGTGGCACTGGTCGCCAACACCGCGCCGGTCGCGTTCGGCAGCATGGGCGTGCCGCTGACCACGCTGGCCGGCGTCACCGGCCTGCCCCTGGAGGACCTCGGCGCGATGGCGGGCCGGCAGACCCCGGTCATCGCCGCGTTCATCCCGCTGGTGCTGGTCTTCCTGGTGGACGGCAGGCGCGGCGTCCGGCAGACGTGGCCGGTCGCGGTCGTGGCCGGGCTCGCCTTCGCCGTCGGCCAGTTCTTCGCGGCCAACTACGTGAGCGTCGAGGTCACCGACATCATCGCCGGCGTCTTCGCGGTCGTCGTGGTGCTCGGCTTCCTGCGCCTGTGGTCCCCGGCGGAGACCCGGCAGGGCGTCGAGGCGCCCGCCGTGGCGGGCGGCTCGGTCGACAGCGAGGCCGGGAGCAAGGACTTCGACGCCGAGATGCGGCGCCGCGAGTCCGGCGAGGGCAGCGCGCTCATGGCGTTCGCCCCGTACCTCATCATCGTGGTGCTGTTCGCGTTCACCCAGCTCGGCCCGGTCAAGGACTGGCTGGCGACCAACGGCGTCCACGTGTTCACCTGGCCCGGCCTGGACGTGGTCGGGCCGGACGGCAAGCCGGCCGCCGCGATGACGTTCAAGTTCGAGCACCTCAAGGCCGCCGGGACGATCCTGCTCGTCGCGGGCCTGCTCACGATGGCGCTCTACAAGGTCGCGCCGGGCCGCGCGCTGCGCGCGTACGGCGCCACGCTGCACCAGCTGCGCTGGACGGTGATCACCGTGATGTCGGTGCTCGCGCTCGCCTGGGTCATGAACCTCTCCGGCCAGACCGCCACCCTCGGCACGGCCCTGGCCCAGTCCGGCGAGGCGTTCGCCCTGCTGTCGCCGATCGTCGGCTGGCTGGGCGTCGCGGTGACCGGCTCGGACACCTCGGCCAACTCGCTGTTCGGGGTGCTCCAGGTGACCGCGGCCAAGGAGACCGGGCTCGATCCGGTGCTGCTCGCCGCGGCGAACTCGACGGGCGGCGTCCTGGGCAAGATGATCTCACCGCAGAACCTCGCGGTCGCGGCGGCGGCGATCGGCATGGCCGGCAGCGAGAGCACGATCTTCCGCCGGGTCATCGGCTGGAGCATCGGGCTCACCGCCGCGTTCGCGCTGTTCATCTACCTGCAGTCCACGCCGGTCCTGGGCTGGATGACCGTCTGACCCGGACGCCCGACCCGGAAGGAACGATGACCGTGCGCGTCATCTGCGCCCCCGACAAGCTGCGCGGCTCCCTCGACGCGGCGGAGACCGCCGCCGCCCTGGCCGCGGGAGTGCGCGCGGCCGGCGGCGAGCCCGTGGAGCACCCCCTCGCCGACGGCGGCGAGGGTTCGCGCGGCACCGTCCAGGAGGCGCGCGGCGGCCGGGTCCTGGAGGTCCCGGGCGCGGACGCGTTCGGACGGCCCTGGCAGGCGAAGGTCGGCCGCCTCGACGACGGCACCGCGATCGTCGAGGCGGCCGAGGCGGTCGGCTGGTCCGCGCTGGCCGAGGGCGAACGTGACCCGCTGCGCGCCTCCAGCGCCGGGCTGGCCGCGCCGATCCTGGCCGCCGCCCAGGACGGTGCGCGGCGCATCGTCGTCTTCCTCGGCGGCACCGCGACCATGGACGGCGGCACCGGCCTGCTCGCCGCGCTCGGCGCCGAGATCCTGGACGCCGGGGGGCGCCGTCTCGACGGCGGCGGCGCCGACCTGGCGCACGTGCGCTCGGTCGACCTGTCCCCCGCCCGCGAACGGCTGGACGGGGTCGAGCTGGTCGTGGCCGCCGACGTGGTGAGCCCGCTGTACGGGCCGGCCGGCGCGGCGCGGGTCTTCGGCCCGCAGAAGGGCGCCGACCCCGGCATGGTCGAGCTTCTCGACGACGGGCTGCGCCGCCTCGCCCCGCTGCTGGGCGTCGGGTCCGGCCAGGGGGACGGGACCGACGCGGCGGCGGGCGGCGGCGCGGCGGGCGGACTGGGCGCGGCGCTGCTCGCGCTCGGCGCCGAGATGGTGCCGGGCGCCGGGCTGATCCGCGAGCTCACCCGCTTCGACGACGTGCTCGCCGGTGCCGCGCTCTGCCTGACCGCCGAGGGCAAGGTCGACGCCAGCACCGACGCGGGCAAGACCATCCGCGCGGTGGTCGACGCGTGCGCGGCGGCGGGCGTGCCGTGCGTGGTGCTCGGCGGCACCCTGACACCGGACGCGCGGCGCCTGTACGACCGCGGCGCCACCGCCGTCCTGTCGATCAGCCAGGGTCCCCGCGACCTCGACGCCGCGCTGCGCGACGCCGCCGCCGATCTCACCGCGACCGCCTACGCCGTCTGCCGCATGACGCTCCGCTGACCCGGGCGCTCGCCCGGGGGCGAGACCGCGGAGGACGCGATTCCCAGGATTGTCACTCCGCTGACAATCCTGGCGAAAACTATGAAGACACCGTCGATTGCGCGACGCCGCGGCGCGGCCGATCGTAGGGTGCCTTACTCCCCGGGGACCCTGCGTGGAGGTGTCGTGTGACAGAAGAGCCCGAGACGCGCCCGTACGACTTCGACGTGATCGTGGTCGGATCCGGCTTCGGCGGCAGTGTGGCCGCGCTGCGCCTGGCCGAGAAGGGCTACCGCGTCGCGGTCCTGGAGGCCGGGCGGCGGTTCGACGAACGCACCCTGCCCAAGACCTCGTGGCGGCTGTCCCGGTACGTCTGGGCGCCGCGTCTCGGGCTCCGCGGGATCCAGCGCATGCATCTCGTCGGGGGCAAGGCGGGCGTGCTGGTGCTCGCCGGCGCCGGCGTCGGCGGCGGTTCGCTGGTGTACGCCAACACCCTGTACGAGCCGCCCCGGCCGTTCTTCACCGACCGCCAGTGGGGCCACATCACCGACTGGCAGGCCGAGCTGTCGCCGTTCTACGACCAGGCCAAGCGCATGCTGGGCGTGACGCTCAACCCCCTCGTCACCCCGGCGGACGTGGCGATGCAGACGGTCGCCAAGCGCATGGGCGTGGGCGACACCTGGCATCCGACCCCGGTGGGCGTCTACTTCGGCGACGACACGACCGAGCCCGGTGAGGAGACCGACGACCCCTACTTCGGCGGCGCGGGCCCCCGGCGCAGCGTGTGCACCGCGTGCGGCGGGTGCATGGTCGGCTGCAAGGTCGGCGCCAAGAACACCCTCGTGAAGAACTACCTGTACCTGGCCGAGCAGGCCGGGGTGAAGGTGCTCCCCGACACCACGGTCACCGCGCTCTCCCCCGGCGCGGACGGCGGTTACCGGGTCGAGGTCGGCCGGACGCGGGCCCTCCCGGCCCGGCGGCGCACGCTGACCGCCGAGCAGGTCGTCCTGGCGGCCGGGACGTACGGCACGCAGCGGCTCCTGCACCGCATGCGCGCGGGCGGAAAGCTGCCCGGCATCTCGGACCGGCTCGGCGAGCTCACCCGCACCAACTCCGAGGCGCTGCTCGGCGTGGAGCGCATGACCGGCTGGCACCGCAAGGGCGACGTCGACCACAGCACCGGCCTGGCGATCACCTCGTCCTTCCACCCGGACGCCAACACCCACATCGAGCCCACCCGCTACGGGCCGGGCGACAACCTGATGGGGCTGATCAGGACGCTGCTCATCGACGGTGGCGGGCGGGCGCCGCGATGGGCGAAGTTCCTGGTCGAGTCGGTGCGCAAGCCCGGCATCATCCTGCGCGGGCTCTCGGTCAAGGACTGGTCCAAGCGGACGATCATCGCGCTGGTCATGCAGACGGCCGACAACTCGGTGACCGTCACCGAGAAGCGGCGCGGCCTGCTGCGCCGCCGCCGGCTCACCGCGCGGCACGGCCTCGGCGAGCCCAACCCGACCTGGATCCCGGTCGCGCACGACGCCGTCCGGATGCTGGGCGAGGAGCTGGACGCGACCCCGGGCGGCACGTGGTTCGACCTGTTCAACATCCCGACGACCGCGCACTTCATCGGCGGTTGCGTGATCGGCGACTCCCCGGAGACCGGGGTCATCGACCCGTACCACCGCGTCTACGGGCACCCCGGGCTGCACATCGTGGACGGCTCGGCGATCACCGCCAACCTCGGCGTCAACCCCTCGCTCACGATCACGGCCCAGGCCGAGCGCGCCCTGGCGTTCTGGCCCAACCGCGGCGACGAGGACGCCCGTCCGGCGCCCGGCGAGGCGTACCGGCGGCTCGACCCCGTCCGGCCTCGGAAGCCCGCCGTTCCCGCGCACGCACCGGCCGCCCTGCGCCCGCCCACGGTGGCGGCGGGGGACGAGGAGACGCCCGCCGAGCAGGAACGGGCGCAGGCCGAACAGGAGCCCCAAACGCCAGGTCCACAACTGTGACCCAACGGTGATGAACCTTCCCCCTCAGGCGGGCATCAGATGATCCAGACTCGATGCGGAGCTATGAGGGGGATATCGGGTGCGCGGTAAGGCCTTGGTGATGGCACTCGTCGTCGGAATGGCGACGGCGGCCTGCTCCGGCGGAGGCGGCGGGGGCGGGTCCACCAGCACGGGCGGTGAGGACGGCTCGCCCAAGCTGACCATCACGCCGGCCAACGGCAGCGGTTCGGCGCGGCCCGACGCGGGCGTCGCGATCAGCGCCGCGGGCGGCACGCTCAGCCAGGTCGCGGTGAAGCTCGGGGGCGCCGACGTGCCCGGGACGTTGTCGCAGGACAAGACCAGCTGGAAGTCCGCGTGGACGCTGGTGCCCGGCGGGCGTTACCAGGTGTCGGCCACGGCGACCTCGTCCAAGGGCAAGACCACCACGGCCACCAGCGCGTTCCGCACGGTCACCGACACCGCCGCCACGAAGATCAACAACGTGGTGCCGAGCCAGGGCGAGACCGTCGGCACCGGCATGCCGGTGTTCATCCAGTTCACCAAGGCGGTGCCGGAGAAGGCCCGCCCGCTGGTGGAGAAGGCCGTCGAGATCAAGTCGAGCACGCCCACCGAGGGCGCCTGGCGCTGGCTCGCCGCGGGCGAGTCGTTCAACGGGCTGCCGTCGCTGGTCTTCCGGCCGCGCGAGCCGTGGAAGCCGCGCCAGAAGGTGTCGGTCACCGTGCACTACGCGGGCCTCAAGATCGGCGACAGCGTGTTCGGCGACAAGGACGTCACCCGCACCTTCTCGGTCGGCGACTCGCACACCATCACCATCAACGCCAAGACCCACCGGCTGGTGGCCAGGAAGAACGGCCGCACGGTCCGCAGCTGGGGCGTCAGCCTCGGCTCCGGCGGCGAGGTCAAGGACGGCGTCGACCGGCTGCTCACCACCAGCGGCGTGCACCTGACCATGGACCGCAGCCGGATGGAGCGCATGATCTCGCCGGGCAAGAAGAAGGGCGACCCGGGCTACTACGACGAGCAGATCCCGTGGGCGACCCGCATCTCCAACAGCGGCGAGTACATCCACCAGAACATGTCCGACCCGAGCTGCCTGGGCCGCGCCAACTGCAGCCACGGCTGCGTGCGCTCGCCGGGCGACGACGCCAAATGGCTCTACAACTGGGCCCACCGCGGCGACATCGTCACCATCACCGGCACCAAGCGCGACCTGGAGTGGTGGAACGGCTGGGGCTACTGGCAGATGTCCTTCGACAAGTGGGCGCAGGGCGGCGTCCTGAAGCAGCCGGTCACCACGGCCCCGCTCGCTTAGCAGACCTCGTCCCGCATCCCCGGCTTCGACACCATCAGCGCCCGCCGCGAGGCCGCCTCGGCGGGCTGACCACCGGCCGCCTCCGCGCCCCGGACCACTCTCACTCCGGGGCCACGGCGACGGGCCCGCGCACACGCGCACGGGCCCGTCGTCAGCACGAGCGGCCTCAGGCGAAGTCGCCCGCGTGCTCGGACGCCCACTGGGCGTACGTGCGCGGCTCGTGACCGGTGATGTCCTCGACCACGGAGTTGACCGGCGCGGGCCTCCCCACGGTCGCGGCCATCAGGTCGAACAGCGCGTTGACGAAGTCCGGGTCCATGAATTCGCCCATCTGCTCGCGCAGCGGGCGGTCGGGGACCTCCTCGAAGCGGAGCGGGCGGCCGAGCGCCTCACCGAGGACGCGCACCTGCTCGGCTTGAGTGAGGGACGCCGCGCCGGCGAGCTCGTACACCCGGCCCTCGTGACCGTCGCCGGTCAGCACCCGGGCCGCGACGTCGGCGACGTCCCGCTCGTGGATCATCGAGAACGCGGCGTCCGCGTAGGCGCCGCGGATCACGTCGCCGCCCTGGAGCTGCATGCCGAACGCCAGCGAGTTGATCGCCGGGAACATGATCCGCAGCATGGTGGCGGGAACGCCGGTCGCCGTGATCGCCCGCTCGACCCCCGCGTGGTAGGCCGCGATCACGTCCGCCTGCTCGTCCACCCCGTCGGCCACGGCACCCGACGACAGGAAGACGATCCGGCCCACGCCCGACTTGGCCGCGGCCTCCAGGAACGCCGTCGCGTCCAGCCCGTACGGCAGCACGAGGAGGACGGCCGTCACGCCGTCGAGCGCGGCGGCGAACGTCTCGGGCACGGCCAGGTCGCCCTGGACCACCTCGACGCCCTCGGGGAGCCCGGCCTTCTCGGGGCTGCGAGTGAGCGCCCGCACCGGGCGGCCCTCCTCGTGCAGGGCCTCGACGGTCTGCCGGCCGAAGTGCGCGGTAGCTCCGATGACCAGGAACATCGTGGATCTCCTTCTCTTCCGTGATGCCTTGACAGTATCAGAACGGAATACTTTGTTCCACTGATCGACTCGGCCTGATCGGGCCATCGCCGTCCGTTCTGGTTAGCCTGAGCCGGTGACCATCGAGCTGACGCTGCTGACGCGGGTGGTCTGCCGGGGGCGCGAGGTCTCCGGGGCCCGGTCGCGCGGTCTGCTGGCCCTGCTGGCCGGAGAGCTCCGCGCCGGGTGCGGCACGGCGCGGCTCGTGGCGGAGCTCTGGCCGGAGGAGCGGCCGGAGCACCCGGCCAAGGCCCTCCAGGTGATCGTGTCCCGTACCAGGTCGCGGCTCGGCGCCGATCTCATCGACAGCACCCCCACCGGCTACCGGCTGACGCTGGACGAGGAGCAGGTCGACGCCTCGGTGGTCCTGCTCCGCGCGGCGGAGGCGGTGCGGCTGCGGGCCGCGGGCGACCACGCCGGCGCGCTCGCGCGGGCGGAGGAGGGCCTGGCGCTCTTCGACGGCCCCGGCCCCGGCCCCGGTGGCGACGCGCCGCCCGGCGACCCGGTGGCGGCGCTGCGGGCCGAACGTATGGCCGCCCACCGTTCGCTGGCCCGCGTCAGGGCGCTGTCCCTCCGGGGCACGGGTCGCGCGGCCGAGGCCGTGGAGCCGCTGACCGGCCTCCTCCGCGACGCCCCGCGCGACGAGGAGATCCTGGCCGAGCTGCTGCGGTGCGAGGCCGCGGCGGCCGGGCCCTCCGCGGCGCTGGAACGGTACGAGGCGTACCGGCGCGGGCTGCGCGACGAGCTGGGCACCGACCCGGGCGCCGAGCTCCGGGCGGTCCAGCGCGGGCTTCTGGAGGACGAGGCGCCGCCCGTCCGCCACGGCGTCCGGCACGAGCCCAACGCCTTCCTCGGCCGGGGCGCCGACATCGCCGCCGTGACCGGCCTGCTGCGCACCTCGCGGGTCACCTCTGTCGTCGGGCCCGGCGGGCTGGGCAAGACCCGGCTGGCGCACGCGGTGAGCCGCCGCGCCGAGCAGCGCGTGGTGCATTTCGTACCGCTGGCGGGCGTCCGGAACGACGCCGACGTGGCGGGCGAGGTCGCCTCCGCGCTGGACGTCGCCGAGGCGTGGGGCGGCCCCGGCCCCGCCCGCAGGCCGACGTCGGCGGAGGTCCTGCCGGGCATCCTGCACGCCCTCGGCTCCGGTCCGGTGCTGCTGGTGCTCGACAACTGCGAGCAGGTGATCGACGGCGCCGCCGAGCTCGTCCGGGCGCTGGTCTCCATGAGCAAGGGCGTGCGGGTGCTCACCACCAGCCGGGCCCCGCTGGGCCTGACGTCGGAGTCGGTGTACCCGCTCCCCGAGCTGAGCCTGGAGACGGCCGTCGAGCTGTTCGAGCAGCGTGCCCGCGCGGTGCGGCCCGGCGTCCCGCTGCCCGCCGCCGACGTCCGCGCGTTGTGCGGTCACCTGGACGGCCTGCCGCTCGCGGTCGAGCTGGCGGCGGCGCGGGTCAAGGTCATGTCGGTCGCCGAGATCTCCCGCCGCCTCCGCGACCGCTTCGCCGTGCTGCGCGGCGGCCCGCGCGACGCCCCCGAACGGCACCGGACCCTGCACGCCGTCGTGGACTGGAGCTGGAACCTGCTCGCCCCGGGCGAACGGGCCGCGATGCGGATGTTGTCGGTCCTCCCCGACGGCTTCACCGCGGACACCGCGGCGCGGCTGCTCGGCGGCGCCGGCGGCGCGGGCGCCACGAGCGCCGCGGATCCGTTCGAGGCGCTCGAGCACCTGGTCGACCAGTCGCTGCTCAAGGTCTCCGAGACGGCGGGCGGCGGCACCCGGTTCCGGATGCTGGAGACCGTACGGGAGTTCAGCGCGGCCGAGCGGGACGCGGCGGGCGAGGCCGAACAGGCCATGGCGGCGTTCCTCGGCTGGGCGCGTGACTTCGCCGTCGCGCACCACGGGGCGGCCTTCGGCGCCTCGGGCTCGGCCGCCGCCATCGAGCGTGTCAGGGAAGAGCAGGACAACCTGCTGCAGGCGTTGCGGCACGGGTTCGACCGGTCCGACCGGGCCACGGTCGCCGGCGCGTTCACCCTTCTCAGCAGCCTGTGGTTCGTCTCGGGCAGCTTCGCGCGGCTGGCGGAACTGGCCGGGGAGACGGCCGCGGCGTTGTCGCGTTTCCGTCCCGAGCCGGAGCTCGTCGAGGTCACCCGGGGCGCCCTGGCCATCTGCGCCCTGAGCTCGTTCATGCAGGGCCCGTACGAGCGGCACTCGATCGACGCGCTGCGCGAGCTGCCCCCGGCGCCGCCGGCGACACTGGCCCAGGCCCTGGCGACCGTTCTGGTCGCCGCGCCCGACGCGCCCCGCTCCGGCCTGGAGGAGCTGCTGCCGCTGGCCGAATCCGGCGAGCCGTTGCTGGCCGGCACCGCCAACCTGTGGATCAGCTACGTCTACGAGCACCTGCCCGACATGGAACGGGCGATGGAGGCGACGGAACGGGCGCTGCGCGAGTTCGAGCGGGCCCGGCAACCCTGGATGCGCTACAACGTCCACTCCCGGCTCGCCGAGATGTCCGTCCAGCTCGAACGTGGCGAGGACGCCGTCCGGCAGGTCGAGGCGGCGATGCGGCTCGCGGAGGAGATCACGCCGAGGCACCTGCGGGAGAGCATCAGCTTCGGCATGGTCCTGGGCAACCTGGCGCGCGGGAACGCCGACGAGGCGGAACGCTGGCTGGACCTGGCGACCCGGACCCACTCCGCGGACGAGAACTTCGGTTACCTCCCGGCGGTCCTCGGCTCGCGGGCGGAGATCCTCCTCAGCCGCGGGCGGGACGAGGAGGGCCTGGCGGTGTGGCGCACGGCCGCCGCGTCGTGGGACGACGGCACCGACGAGATCTACCGGAGCGGGCCGCCGGGCCCGGAGCCGTGGAGCATGGAGACCCTGGCCGCCGCCGTGGTCGCGCACGCCCAGCGCGGCCGGCTCGACCTCGCCGGAGACCTCGTCGACGACCTGCTGGCCAGGCTTCCCCCGCTGCTGCTGCACCCGATGCCCCATCCGCCGGCCTACCTGGTCGAGATGCCGATCTGCGGGACCGGGCTGCTCGCGGTGGGGATGGTCGACATCGACCGGGCCGCGCGCACCGGCGACCGGGCCGCCGCGCGTTCGGGGGCCCGGCTCGTCGCGCTGGCGGAGCGCTTCGCCTACCTGCGGCGCACCCAGCCGACCATGAAGACCGAGCGGGCCCGCGCGGCGGCGGAGAAGGCCGACGGACCGGCGTACGCCGAGGCGGTCTCGGAGTACGCCGGTCTCGATCCGGGCGATCTGCGGGTCGTGGCGCTGGCGGCGTTGCGGGAGCGGCCCGCCCGTTAACGCGCCGGCCTCGGCTCGCGGTCGAACAGGCTCAGCGACCAGAGGAAGCAGACGACCGTGATCCCGGTGCACCAGGCGACGGCGATCCAGGCGCTGTGGCCGATCGGCGTCCCCAGCAGGAGGCCGCGGACGGTCTCGTTGACCGGCGTGAACGGCTGGTACTCGGCGAACGTGCCGAGCCAGGCCGGCATCGAGTCGGTCGGCACGAACCCGCTGCCCAGGAACGGCAGGAGCATCAGCGGCATCGGCATGTTGCTCGCCGACTCCGGGGTGCTCGCGACCAGGCCCATCCCGACGGCCAGCCAGGTGATCGCGAGGACGAGGAGGGCGAGGACGCCCGTCGCGGCCAGCCACTCGACCGGCGTCGCGTTCGACCGGAACCCGATGAGGAACGCCACCCCGAGCACGATCGCCATGCCGAGCAGAGTCTGGATCATGCTGCCGATGACGTGCGCGGTCAGGATCGACGGCCGGAAGATCCGCATCGTGCGGAACCGCGCCACGATCCCCTCGGTCATGTCCGTCGAGACCATGACGGCCGTCGCGGTCGCGGTGCCGACCACGGCCAGGAGCAGCACGCCCGGGGTCACGTAGTTGATGTACGCCTGGCGTCCCCCGCCCTCCGTGGTGCCCCCCGCGGCGCCGCCGAGCCCGTCGCCGAGCGTGCCGCCGAAGACGTACACGAACAGCAGCAGGAAGATGATCGGCAGGCCGATGAGCACCAGCGTCATGGACGGGTAGCGCATCATGCGCCTGATGCTGCGCCGCAACATCGTCGTGGTGTCGGACACGGCGTAGGCCAGGGTGGCGCTCATCGCACGGTCTCCTCGGTGCGGCCGGTGAGGGACAGGAAGACGTCGTCGAGGTCGGGCGTGTGGATCGACAGGTCCACGACCTCGATCCGCTCGGCGTCGAGCGCGCCGAGCAGCACCCGCAGCGACGCGACGCCGCCGTCGCCGGGCACCTGGAGGGTGAGGTCGTCCTCGGCGCGCGGCACCCCGCCCAGGACGCGCACCGCCGCCCGGAGCCCGCGTTCGTCCGCGAACTTCAGCCGGACGTGGCCGCCGGGCACCATGCGCTTGAGCTCCGCCGCGGTGCCCTCGGCGACCAGCCTGCCGCCGTCGAGCAGCGCGATCCGGTCGGCGAGCTGGTCGGCCTCCTCCAGGTACTGCGTGGTCAGGAAGATCGTCACACCGTCCGCGACGAGCCGCCGGATGACGTCCCACATGGTCCGGCGGCTGCGCGGGTCGAGCCCCGTCGTCGGCTCGTCCAGGAAGATGATCTGCGGCTCGCCGATGAGCGTCATCGCCAGGTCGAGCCGCCGCCGCATGCCGCCCGAGTAGGTGATGGGCGACTTTCCGGCCGCCTCGACGAGGTCGAAGCGTTCCAGCAGCTCGGCGGCGCGCCGCCGGCTCCGCCGCCTGCCGAGGTGGTGGAGGTCGCCCATCAGGCGGAGGTTCTCCTCGCCGGTCAGCAGGAAGTCGGTCGCCGAGTACTGCCCGGTGACGCCGATCATGCCGCGGACGCCGTCCGGGTCGGTGGCCAGGTCGCGGCCGCCGATCGACACGTCGCCGCCGTCGGCGCCGATCAGCGTGGACAGGATCTGGACCATGGTGGTCTTGCCGGCGCCGTTGGGGCCGAGCAGCGAGAGGACCGAGCCGCGCGGCACGTCGAGGTCGATGCCGTCGAGGACGACCTTGTCGCCGAACGACTTGCGCAGGCCGGCCACGTGGATCGCCGACCGCGCGGGAGTTGACGTGTTCATGCCGCAGAGCCTGCGGCCCCCCGGCTTCACCTCGGTTTCAGGCGGTTTCGGTCCGCCTTCGGCACCACGCGCGGCACGAGACCGCGCGAGGTCCGCCGGTCAGGAGACCGGGATCTCGTAGGCCAGCTCCAGCCGGTCGACCGGGACCACGATGTCGGCGGTCTCGACCGGCCGCCCTCCGCTGCGGTAGGTGCGCTGGATCACCATGACCACGGCGCCGATCCGCGAGCTCAGCGACTCGGCCTCGCCGGCCAGGATCGCCCGCGCCGTCACGACCTCCGTGGCCTGGGTCGGCTGGAGCCCGATCGCCCGCATCCGGGCGACGACGCCCGTGCCGGCGTGCGGCCCCTCCTCCGGGAACATGACCGGCGTGCCGCGCGTGACCGCCAGGGGCTCCCAGGACGTGGACACCATCAGCGGCTCGTCGTCGGCCAGGTAGACGTACCGGGTCCGCATGACCGGGTCGCCCTCGGCGATCTCCAGCCGTCCGGCGATCGCCGGGGTGGCCGTCGTGGTCTCCGACGACGAGCGCCAGCTGCCGGCCCGGCCCTGCGCCTCCATGTCGGCGGCGAACGGCGAACCGGCGCGGTCCTCCCGGTACCAGCTGCGCGTGAGCCTCCTGACCGTGGGTCTGGTGCGCACGAACGTGCCCGCGCCCGGCCGTGACTCCAGGTAGCCCTCGGCCGAGAGCAGGCGGACGGCCTCCACCGCGACGCGGTCGGACACCTCGTACTCGCGCGCCAGCTCGTGGCGCGAGGGCACCCGGTCGCCCGGCGCAAGCCGACCGTCGACGATCTGCCGGCGGAGATCATCGGCGATGCGCAGATAGACGGGCTGAGACAAGGGTGACTCCGAGGTCGCGGACGGTTCCGTCCCAGCTTGACAATCTGAGTACCCAGGTTCAAGCTGTGTACTCAGCTTACCGAACGTTATAGCGCGATCACTCGAAGGTGGCCGTCCTGTGGAGTGGACCCAGACCTACCCTGGCCTTCCCGCCATGGTGCCCGCCGCACGCGCGTTCGTCAGGGCCATGCTCGACGAGACCCCCCGGCTCGACGACGCGGCGCTGGTCGCGTCCGAGCTCGTGGCCAACTCGCTCCGCCACACCCCGAGCGGCCTCAGCGGCGGCACGTTCACCATCGCCGTCGCCGTCCGCCGCGACTGGACCCGCATCGCCGTCACCGACGCGGGCTCCGGCGACTGGCACCATCCGGCGGGCCGGCCCGGCGACGACGAGGAGTACGGCCGCGGCCTGCTCATCGTCGAGGTCTGCGCCGACAAGGTCGGCCACGACGTGCGCGCGGACGGGCAGACCATGTGGGCCGAGCTCACCTGGCGCTGAGCACCCGGCCGATCAGCGGCTCGGCCGGTCAGGCGGCCCGCCAGGCCTCGGCGAGCAGTTCGAACGAGCGCACCCGGTCGGCGTGGTCGTGCGTGATGGTGGTGACGAGGAGCTCGTCCGCCCCGGTCACGCGCGCCGTCCAGCGCGACCGCCAGGTGGAACCGGGTCATGAGGCCTGCCTTTCCGATTCTGCCGTGCCCGCCGTGCCCGCCGTGCCCGCCGTGCGCGCCGGGCCGAGGCCGAGGTGGTCGCGGAGGGTGGTGCCGGTGTACTCCTCGCGGTAGACGCCCTTCTCCTGGAGCAGCGGCACGACCTGGTCGACGAGGTCGTCGAGCCCGCCGGGAGTGAGGTGCGGCACGAAGATGAAGCCGTCCGCGGCGTCCGACTGGACGAACTCGTTGATCTGGTCGGCGACGGTCGCCGCGGTGCCGACGAACGTCTGCCGCCCGGTCACCTCGACGACCAGCTCGCGGATGCTGAGCCCGCGCGCCGCGGCCAGCTCGCGCCACTGCCGCGCGGTCGCGCCGCGGTCGCCCCGCAACTGCGCCCGCCCCTTGGAGATGAGGTCGTCCGGCGACGGGTCGACGTCGGGCAGCGGCCCGTCCGGGTCGTACGAGGAGAGGTCGCGTCCCCAGATCGCCTCCACGAACGTGATCGCTGTCTGCGGGCTCACCTGGGCGCGGCGGATCTCGGCGGCACGTTCGGCCGCCTCCGCCGCGGTGTCGCCCAGCACGTACGTCACCGCGGGGAAGATCTTCAGGTCGTCCCGGCTCCGCCCGTACTTGGCCAGGCGGTCCTTGACGTCCTTAAAGAACGCCCGGCCGTCCTCCAGCTTGCTGTGCCTGCTGAAGATGACGTCGGCGTCCTTCGCGGCGAACTCGCGTCCCTCGTCCGAGTCGCCGGCCTGGAGGATGACCGGATGCCCCTGCGGTCCGGGCGGGGTGTTGAAGCGGCCCCGGATGTCGAAGTGCCGCCCCTGGTGTTCGAACGTTCCACCCCAGGAGTCCCACAGCTCGCGGGCGACCTCGAGGAACTCGGCGGCGCGCGTGTAGCGGTCGGCCTCGGCGAGGAAGCCGCCGCGCCGGAAGTTCTCCCCCGTGAACGCGTCGTAGCTGGTGACGACGTTCCACGCGGCCCGGCCGCCGCTCAGGTGGTCGAGCGTCGCCAGCCGCCGGGCCACCTCGTACGGTTCGTTGAACGTGGAGCTGACCGTCGCGGCCAGCCCGAGGTGCGTGGTGACCGCCGCGAGCGCGCTCAGCACGGTGAGCGACTCCGGCCTGCCCACCACGTCCAGGTCGTGGATCGCGCCCTTGTGCTCCCGCCAGATGTACCTGCTTTACCGGTGCCAAGGATCGGCTCCCATCACTTCGACGCCCACCAAACCTACTTTTAAAGTATGGAATACATGAAACAAGGTCAAGAGAACGATCGCACCCGGCCGCTGGGAGGGAGGAGGCGCGGCCGGGTGCGATCTTGTGGGGAGGAAGGTCTCGGTGGGTCAGTAGTCCTTGAGCTCGAGGTCGTTGACGGCGTCGCCGGCCTCCTGGAAGTCGGGCACCGCCTCGTCCAGCCGCACGTCCTGCCCGATCTCCGCGGCGGCCTGCGCCTCGACCCGGGCCTTGTTGGTGTAGGCGAGCTCCTGGTTGAGCCGCACGTAGTCGCGCAGCTCCCGCTCGTACGCGGCGAACGCCTCCGCGTGGTCGCCGTCCGCGGCCTTGAGCTCACCGGCGAGCACGTACGCGCCGGCCATCGCCATCGTGGTGCCCTGCCCCGACAGCGGCGACCCGCAGTGGGCCGCGTCGCCGAGCAGCACGACCCGGCCGTTCGACCAGGAGTCCATGTGGATCTGCGCCATGGCGTCGAAGTGGAAGTCCTCGGCGTCGCGCATGTACTCCAGCATCTTCGGGATCTCCCAGCCGGCGTCGCCCAGCCGCTCCGCGAGGATGCGCTTCTGCGCCTCGACGTCGCGGTGGTCGTAGGCCAGCGGCTCGGCGGACTCGAAGCCCAGGTAGACGCGGGCCTCGGCGTTGCCGCGCACGCTCATCACGCCGCCGCCCCACGAGCCGCCCGGGACCTGGTGGAAGACCTGCCACCGGTCGAGGCCCAGGTAGTTGGGAAGGGTCCACACCCCCAGGTAGGTGCCCATGTGCTCGATGTAGTCCGACTCCGGCCCGAACGCCAGGCGGCGGGTGGTGGAGTGCAGCCCGTCCGCGCCCACCACCAGGTCGAACCGCCGCGGCTCGCTGTTGCGGAAGGTGACGTCGACGCCGTCCGCGTCCTGCTCGATCGTGGCGATGGAGTCGCTGAACAGGTACTCCACGGTGCCGGACGTCGCCGCGCCCTCGATCGCCTCGGCGGCCTCGGCGAGGATGAACGACAGGTCGTCCCGCAGGATCTCGATGTCGGGGCTGCCGACGTCGCCGCCGGTGATCGTTCGCTCGGTGGTGCTGAACAGCTCGGTGCCGTCGGCGTCCACCATCGACATGCCGCGCATGTGCACGCCCTCGTCGCGCAGCCTGCCGAGCACGCCCATCCGCTCGGCGACCTCCAGCGCGGGCCCGCGCACGTCGATCGCCTGGCCGCCCACCCGCAGCGAAGGGGTCAGCTCGACCAGGGTGACGTTGAAGCCGTGACGGACCAGCCAGTACGCCAGGGCCGGCCCGGCGACGCTCGCACCCGAGATCAGGATGTCGGTGTTCTTCATGGCGGTGCTCCTTCATCGGGTCCCTCGTTCGATGACGAGAGATTCGCCGACCCCGCTGACCAGCGGCGTACCACCGGCTGACGGCGACCGTCAGTGGCCGTCAGCGCCCGGTGCGCCGCGTGATCCGGGAAGGAGGCTAGGCGCGGCGCCGCCGGCGACGCATGCGTCAACCGACTTAGGACGTGTCTCGGGCGTGCCCCAGACCCCGGGAAGCCGCTGGACTCAGAGCGCCGCGTCGAGGTCGAGCCGGGCGAGCTCGGCCCGGGTCGTGACGCCGAGCTTGGGGAACGCGTTGTAGAGGTGCTGCCCGACCGTGCGCGGGCTGATCAGCAGCTGCGCGGCGATCTCGCGGTTGGTGGCACCGGTCGCGGCGAGCCGGGCGACCTGCGATTCCTGCGGGGTGAGCCCCGACGCCGCGTCGGTCTCGGGCCGCCGCGCCGCCGTGCGGTCACCCGCGGCACGCAGCTCGGTGCGGGCACGTTCGACCCACAGCCGGGCGCCCAGCCGTTCGAAGATCTCCAGCGCGTTGCGCAGCGGCGTGCGGGCCTCGCGCTTGCGGCGCCGCCGCCGCAGCCACTCGCCGTACGCCAGCCAGGTGCGCGCGTGCTCGTACGGCTGGTCGCTCTTCTGGTGCAGTTCGAGCGCGTCGGCGAACAGCCCCTCGGCGACCTCGGGCGGGCCGAGCATCGCGCGGCACCGCAGCAGGATCGCGACGGCCCACTCCTCCTCCGAGCCCGCCGTCCACTCCTCGACGTCGGCCAGCGCACCCTCGGCGGCCTCGGGCCGGTCGATGTGCACCGCCGCGTCGACCAGGTCGGCGATGCTCCGGTTGGCGACGAACGACCAGCCCCGCCAGTGTTCGGCCATCCGGTCGAACGCGGCCCGGTGACGGCCCAGCCCGAGGTCGAGCAGCGCCAGCGCCCACTGCCCGCTGAACACGCTGTGCGGGCTGTGGTGGTCCTCGCCGTACCGGATGCCCTCGGTGGCGAACGCGCGGCAGCGCTCCTCGTCGCCCTCGAGCGCGGCGAGCCAGCCGAGCCAGCTGCTGAAGTGCGCCGCGATCGGGCGCTGCCCGGTGTCGCCGGCGAGTTCGAGCCCCTCGGTGGCGGTGGCCATGGCGACCTTGTGCCGGCCGAGCAGGATCTGCGCGTACGCCAGGTGGTGGAGCCCGCCGGTCAGGTGCCCGATCTGCCCGCTGCCGCGCCAGTCGGCGACCATCGCGGCGGCGAGCTCGTGCACCAGCGCGGGATCGTGGGCGCCGATGAGCAGCAGCTGGGCGGTGAACTGCCGCAGCCAGTTGGTCGCCGCCGCGACGTCGCGCGCCTGGCAGGCGAACGCGCGCAGCAGCGCGAAGGCGCCCGGGACGTCGCCGCTGATGAGCCGGCTGAGCGCCTCGCAGGCGTCGACGAACGGCACGATCGGGTCGGCCGGGTCGAAGCGCAGCTCGCGCAGCCGGGCGACGCCGTCGACGACCAGCTCGGCGGCGGCGCCGTGCCAGGCGTTGTGCACCCCGATCACCAGGATCTTGCCCGACTCGTTCGGGAGGACCTCGGCCACCGAGCTCGCGCCGCTGATGAGCGCGCGTCCCGACTCGCGGGGCGAGCCGAGCTCGAACTCCACCATGCCGCGCACGATGGCCAGCAGGGAGAGGTCGGACGGGTCCTCGGCGACCTTGCCGGCCCGCTCGCACAACGCGGCGGCGCGGTCGAGCTGGCCCGCCCCGGCCGCCGCGAAGGCCGCGGCGGCGGCCCGGCGGACCACGCCGCGCGGGCACGTGGTCAGCTGGGAGGCCCGCTCGTAGGCGGCGACCACGGCGGCGAGCCCGTTACGTTCCGCGGCCCGCTGCGCGGTGCGTTCGAGCAGGTCGGCGACCTCGTCGTCCGCCCCGGTCGCGGCGGCGGCGAGCTGCCACGCCCGCCGGTCGGCGTCCTGGTCCTCGTCCCAGGCGCGGGCGAGGGCCTTGTGCGCGGCGCTGCGCTCGCCGAGCACCGCGCGCTGGTAGGCCGCCGAACGCACCAGCGGATGGCGGAAGCGCAGGACGCCGCCGACCACGGTCAGCAGCCCGGCCCGTTCGGCGGGCTCGATCGCGCCGACCGGGATCGCGAGCGTCCTGGCGGCCCGCAGCACCACCGCGACCTCGCCGGAGTCGTCGGCCGCGGCGACGGTGAGCAGGCTCCGCGTGCGCGCCGGGAGCCGTTCGATCTGGTCGACGAACGCGCGCTGCACCAGATGGCCGATCGGCAGCGGGCTGACCGGCGACCAGTCCTCGTCGCCGACCGACCGGGGCAGCTCGATCAGGGCCAGCGGGTTGCCGTTCGCCTCCTCGAGCACCCGCGCCCGGACCTGTGCCGTGAGCTCGGGCGACAGCTCGGCGAGCAGCGCGGCCGCGTCGTCGGCCGTGAGGCCGCCGAGCCGGATCTCCGGGATGCCGCGGATCGGCAGTACCTCGGGGTCGTCGCGGACCGCGAAGACGAGCACGACGCCCTCGCAGCGCAGCCGCCGCGCGGCGAACACCAGGGACTCCACCGAGGCCCGGTCGACCCACTGCGCGTCGTCCACCAGGCACACCAGCGGCCGGTCCTCGGCCAGGTCGGAGAGCAGGGTCAGGGTGGCGAGCCCGATCAGGAACCGGTCCTCGCCGGGGGCGGCGACCCCGCTGAGCGTGCCGCCGAGAGCGCCGCGCAGCGCGGCGGCCTGCGGCGCCGCGAGCTCGTCGAGGCGGTCGTCGAGGCCCCCGCCGTAGGCGTTCAGCAGAAGGTGCAGGCCGGCGAACGGAAGCTCGGCCTCGGTCTCGGTGCCCAGCGCGCGCAGCACCCGCATCCCGGCGGCGCCGGCGGCGTCCGCGACATGGTCGAGGAGGGCTGTCTTGCCGATGCCCGCCTCTCCGTGCACGCAGAGAGCGCCGCTGCGCCCTTCCCGGGCGGCGGCCAGCAGTCGCTCCATCGTCGCGACCTCGGTCTGTCTGCCGTACAGCACCACACCATCCATCCGGACGATTCCTAAGCGAGGCTACGCCTTGACCGTCTCGGCCCCAGGTGGAACTCCTTTAGCAGGGGTCACTACTTACATGTGTTCTCCCGCACGTCGCGTTCCCTCAACTGGAATAGAGCATTCCGTTCTGCTATACTGAAGACATCACGCACCACCGCTGAGAGGCTGGACGACATGAACCAGAAGACCGAGTGGACCGTCCTGAACGAGGCGCACGAGATGTTGCGCAGCACCGTCCGCGGCGTCCCCGCCGACGCCTGGACCAACCCGACCCCGTGCTCGGAGTGGAACGTCACCCAGGTACTCCAGCACGCCGCCGGTGACCAGCTCGGCTACGCCGCCTTCATCACCGGCGGCCCCGGCCCCGAGGAGGACTCGTTCAGCCCCTCCGGCACGCTCGGCGACACCCCGGAGGCCACCGTCGACCACGCGACCCGGGCCGCCGCCGAAGCCTGGGCCACCGTCCCGGCCGACGCGCAGGAAGTGGGCGTCCCCATCCCGCCGCACAAGATGAGCGCCGAGATCGGCGCGGGCGCCTGCGCCCTCGACGCCGCCGTCCACGCCTGGGACATCGCCGTCGCCACCGGCCAGCCCAGCCCGCTCACCGCCGACATGGCCCGAGCCCTGATGCCCGCCGCGAAAGCGACCATCACCGACATGCTCCGCCAGTACGGCGTCTACGCGGCCCCCCTGGAGACCACCGGCGACGACCCCGTGGAGGCCCTCCTCCGCTACACCGGCCGCAACCCCGCCTGGACCCCCTGACCTCGGGGCCGGGGGATGTCGCCCAGGTCGCCGCGAGGTTGATCACCTCGCGGCTCCCCCGGCCACGCCGGCCCGGCTCGCCGCTCAGAGGCGTTCACGGCGGTGAAGAGACCAGGTCTGTGCCGCGCGTACGAGGGCTTTGGCCCACGGGTGGGTGGAGGTCCAGAAGGCGTGGAGCCAGGCGGTCGCGACGGTGCGGGCGTACAGGTCGAGGTGTTCGGGCCGGGCATCGCGGGGCTCACACCGCCCGCCCGTCCACCACGGCCTGCCACATCAGGAAGACGGCCGGCTCGGGTCCCGGTGGAGTCTCGAACACGTTCGTCTCGTGGACGCCGAGGCGGACCGCGCGACGCACGAAGCAGACGCCGCGTCGCGTGCCGAGCTCGTAGGTGACGTGCCAGTCGGGCACACACCGCGCGTCGAGCACGTCGTACGGCTCCGGCCGCTCCACCCGAGTCCAGTGCAACCGCTGCGCGGTAGGCGAGATCGCGAGGCCCTTCACAGCCCAGCCTCCTCACGGACGACCGCACTGAGCTGCTCGCGCAAGCTCTCGGAGTCGCCTGCCTCGACGCAGGACCTTCCGGGTTGCGCGAACTGGCCGGGCTGCGGACCGCGGAACGCGTACCACCGCCCCTTGTCGCCTCGGACGATGTTCCACTCTGGAAAGTCGCGCTGTAGCGCGCCCTTGGTCTCCACTACGGTCGTCATCAGCCGGACTCGCTTCCGGTCAGGCCCTCGGAGTACGGCGTTCGCCCACCACCGGGGGCCGACTTGTGTGTCACCTGCCACGCTTCCGGCCACCGCCGTTACCGTGGAACCGTTGCCGTGCTGCCCGACAGCGCGGGCAGCGCAGGCAGCAGGGGCAACCCGGGCGAAACGGGTGAGGCGATGACCACCTTCGGTGCGAAACTGAAGCAGCTCATGGCCAAGCGAGGGTTCAGCCAGCGACAGTTGGCCAACGCGGTGCCGTGCGACAACGGTTATCTCTCGAAGGTCGCCCGGGGACTCCGGGCGCCGTCCGCCGATCTCGCTGAGCGCCTCGATCAGCTGCTCGACGCCGACGGCGAACTCGTCGCCCTCCGCCCGTCGCCGCCTACACCGGTGCCGGGAGGCTCGGCCGACGATGCCGTCGCGCTCGCGGACTGGCTCGAACAGTCCGAGATCGGCGACGGCGCGATCAACTATCTGGAGACCGCCTCCCGGCGTCTGGCCTTTGACTACCCACGGCGTCCTCCGCTGGAAGTCCTCGACGAGGCCCGGCGGCTCCAACTCCGTCTGACGCACACTCTGCGGAATAGGCGCCAGCGTCTCGGGCAGACGCAGGCTCTGCTCACTACCTCGGCCGAGATATTCGCGCTGATCAGCCTCCTTGCAGGAGACGTCGGCCGATACTCGCTCGCAGACGCTTACGGGTACGCAGCGTGGACGTGCGCCAACGAAGCCGACTCGGACTCGGCTCGTGCACTCGTCCTATGCGCACAATCCAAGACCGCACGCTGGAAGGGCCAGTACACCGCTGCCGCCGAGTTGGCCCGGCGGGGCTTTGATCTGGTTCCAGCGGGCGCCAGGGGGCGTGTCCTGCTCGCGGTGTCGGAAGCCACCGCCCTGCAATCCAGTGGCGCCGTCGAGGCAGCCTACGGGGCCCTCGGCCGAGCCAGAGAAGCCCGTAACGGCGTCCAAGCCGTGGACGAAGCCACCGACGCGTGGAGCTGTCCGCGTGCCCGCCTGGCGACCTACGCGCTCCAGGTTGGGCTCGGAGCTCGCGACACCGCCGCGATGCTCCGCTCCGTTCAGGCCGCCGATGACGCGTGGGCGGACGGAGACGCCCGTGTGTACGGCACGTGGGCTCAGGTACGCATCGGCGCAGCACTGGCGCACGTCATGATGGGCGAGACCGAGGGTGCGGCCGAGCAGCTTGCTCCCGTCTTCAACCTCGGCCTGGAGTACCGCGTCGTCACCATCACCGGCCGCACGGGCGAAGTCGCACAGCGCTTGGGCCACAGCCGCTACGAAGGTGATCCGCGTGCCGGAGCCCTCGTGAAGCGGATACGGGCGTTCCAGTCCGGATCGTTGCAGCACCAGGCCATCACCTGCTCGGAGCCCTCGTGAGCCCGTACCCGGTCCGCATGTCCAATCATTGGTGGTGGCGTCCAGGCGTGCGGCCCGGCCGGCGCCTGCTCGTCTGGCACATCCTGCTGCGCGACCAGCCGCACGCTCGTGAGCTCGTCCGCCACTGTCAGGACAGGCTCGCCGACGTGCCCGGGCTGGACCTCGTCCCGGCCGACTGGCTGCACATGACCACGCAGATCGTCGGGTTCGCCGATGAGATCGGGAAGACCGAGGTCGACGCCATGCTCGACGCCGCCACAGGGCGGCTGACCGACCTCGTTCCGATCGAGGTGGAGCTGGGCAAGCCGTGGTTCCACAGCGAGGCCGTCATGCTCGGTATCCGCCCGCCCCGCGCACTCGACCCGATCCGCGTGGCGATCCGGGAGGCGGTGGCGGAGTCCGTCCGCGTTCACCAGCTCGACGACGAGCCGGAGTGGACGCCGCATGTGTCCGTGGCCTACAGCCACGCCGAGGGCCCGGCAGCGCCGGTTCTCGATGCGTTCGCGCCTCCACCGGCACCTCGCGAGCTGCGAGTCGAAGAGGTACATCTGGTCGAGCAAGTGCGTGTGGGGCGGCTCTACCGGTGGGAAGACCACGTGGCGGTGCCGCTGGGTGCTTAACCCTCGCGGGGTCAGGGGCGGGGGATGTTGCGGAGGTTGCTGCGGGCCAGGTTGATCATCTTGCCGACGCCGCCGGTCATGACGGTGCGGCTGGCGGCCAGGGCGAAGCCTCTGACCTGCTGGGCCGTGATGTGGGGCGGGATGGACAGGGCGTTGGGGTCGGTGACCAGGTCGACCAGGTAGGGGCCCGGCGAGGAGAGCGCGGTGGTGAACGCGTCGCGGATCTTCGCCGGGTCGGTCACGCGGACCGAGTCGATGCCCGCCGCGGCGGCGATGGCCGCGAAGTCGACCTGCTCGTGGTCGGTCTGGAAGTCGGGGAGGCCGTCGACGAGCATCTCCAGCTTGACCATGCCAAGGGAGGAGTTGTTGAAGACGACGATCTTCACCGGCAGGTCGTGCAGCTTGACCGTGAGCAGTTCGCCCATGAGCATGCCGAGGCCGCCGTCGCCGGACATCGAGATGATCTGCCGGTCCGGGTGGGCGAACTGCGCGCCGATGGCGTGCGGCAGCGCGTTGGCCATCGAGCCGTGCAGGAACGACCCGATCACGCGGCGGCGGCCGTTGGGCGAGATGTAGCGGGCGGCCCACACGTTGCACATGCCGGTGTCGACGGTGAAGACGGCGTCGTCGGCGGCCAGGTCGTCGAGGACGTCGGCCGCGTACTCCGGGTGGATCGGCACATGCTTCTCGATCTTCCGGGTGTACGCGTCGACCACGTTCTCCAGCAGCTTGGCGTGCCGGCGGAGCATCGTGTCGAGGTACGTGCGGTCGGTCTTCTGCCTCACCTTGGCGAGCACCGCGCGCAGCGTCACGTCCACCTCGCCGTGGACGGCCAGTTCGAGGGGTGTGCGGCGGCCCAGGCGGGCGGCGTCGTGGTCGACCTGGATCGTGCGCTTGCCCGGCAGGAACTGCTCGTACGGGAAGTCGGTGCCGAGCAGGAGCACCAGGTCGGCCTCCTGCATGGCCTCGTAACAGGCGCCGTAGCCGAGCAGCCCGCTCATGCCCACGTCGAACGGGTTGTCGTACTGGATCCACTCCTTGCCGCGCAGCGCGTGGCCGATCGGCGACAGGACCCGGCCGGCCAGCTCGATCACCTCGCCGTGCGCGTCCCGGACCCCGGCGCCGCAGAAGAGCATGACCCTCTCGGCGGCGTTCAGCGCGCGGGCGAGCTGGTCCACCTGGTCGGCGGGCGGGTGGACGCCGCCCTGCTGGACGAGGAAGTCGTGGTCGCCTGCGGGGTTCTCGACGTCCAGGTGCGCGACGTCGCCGGGCATCACCACGACGGAGACGCCGCGGCGGCCGAGCGCCGACTGGACGGCGGTGCGCAACACCCGGGGCATCTGCGCGGTGGAGGTGATCAGCTCACAGAAGTCGCTGCAGTCGACGAAGAGCCTTTCGGGGTGGGTCTCCTGGAAGAAGCCCGTCCCGATCTGCTGGCTGGGGATCTGGGAGGCGAGCGCGAGGACGGGGGCACCGGAACGGTGCGCGTCGTACAGGCCCTGGATCAGGTGCGTGTTGCCCGGCCCGCAACTGCCCGCGCAGACCGCCAGGCGCCCGGTGAGCTGGGCCTCCGCCGCGGCGGCGAACGCCCCGGCCTCCTCGTTGCGCACGTGCACCCACTCGATGCCCTCGGCGCGGCGGATCGCGTCCACGATCGGGTTGAGGCTGTCCCCCACCACCCCGTAGATCCGCTGCACGCCGGCCTGGCGCAACACCTGGACGAACTGCTCGGCGACCGTGGCCATGGCTTTCCTCCCCATCACAAGATCGCCCGGACGTTCCGGCCGCAACCGGCAAGGCCTGCCAAAACCCCGTAAAGAACGCCGCTCACGGTGGGCCGGTGAGATCGTCGGGTACCCGCGAGAGCACGTTCTCGAAGTAGTCGAGGGCGGCCGCCATGGTGCCGACGTCCCGGCCGGACCGCTGGGACATGAACCAGCGGTGCTCCAGGACCTCGAGGAAGACCTCCACCTCGTCCAGCCGGCCGCGCAGGTCGCCCGGGACGCCCTGGACGACCGGCTCGTAGATCTCGGCCAGCCAGCGGTTCGACGCGACCACCTCGGGGATCGGGTGGCCCGCCTCCCGTTCGAGGTGCGCGCGGAAGCCGGCGATGTCGTTGAGCAGGCGGCGGGCCTGGTTCTCCTGGGCGTCGACGCCGGTGCGGGAGTAGAGGACGCGACGGTGGTGCCCCGGCTCGGCGACCCTGGTGCGGATCCGCATGAGGACGCCCTTGCCGTCGGCCGCGTCGACCAGCTCCACCTCGTCGACGTCGAAGCCGAGCCCGTTGACGCGGCGCAGCCGCTCGGCGATGAGGTAGTGCCGGTCGTCCGGGCCCAGGATCTCCTCGCGGGTGAGCTCGTTCCACAGGCCCTCGTACCGGCGGACCACGTCGTCGGCGATCTCGACCGGATCGGCCTCGGGCGGCAGCAGTCCCGCCGCGGCGAGGTCGAGCAGCTCGCCGCCGATCCGTTCGCGGGCGAGCTCCACGTCGTACCGCCGCTGGCCCTCGCTCAGCCCCGCCGGGTGCAGCTCGGCGGTCTCCGCGTCGACCAGGTACGCGGCGAACGCGCCGGCGTCGAAGCGGAAGAGCGTGTTGGACAGCGAGCAGTCGCCCCACATGAAGCCCGCCAGGTGCAGCCGGACGAGCAGCTCGACCAGGGCGTCCAGCAGCCGGTCGGCGGGATGGTGCCCGCCGCGCGGGTTGGCGAACAACGACCGGTACGAGCAGGCGTGGTCCAGGTAGCCGGTGACCAGGATCGCGTCGAGGCCGTCGCCGCGGTCGACCACGACCCCGGTGACCTCGACCGCCGGCAGGCCCAGCTCGCGCAGCCTCCGCAGCAGGGCGTACTCGCGGCGGGCGAGGCGTTCGTGCAGCTCCTTCAGGGCGTAGAGGGTCCCGGCCTCGGCGGCGAACCGCACCACGTGCCGCGACAACCCGCGCTGCCGGATCTCCACCAGCCGCTCGTCGGTCCAGTGCTCCAGCGGCAGGCGCCACGGGAGGGTGAGCAGTCCCGCGGCGGCCTCGCCCGGCGGCCTGAAGACGAAGCGCATCCGCTAGCCGGGCTTCGACTCGCGCTGCCGCAGGCGCGCCTCCTCGGCCTTGCGCCCGAGGACCGCGACGCGGTCCTCGTCGCGGGTGAGGTTCTCGCCGGTCGCCGGATCGAAGATGTGCATCCGGCGGGTGTCGACCCACAACTCCGCCGACTCCCCCTCGGTGATCAGGCTCCCCGGATCGAGGGCGACGACCGCCTGGGTGCGCAGCTGGTCGCTGTCGAGCTCCCGGGACAGCTCGCGCAGCTGCGCGGCCAGGTCCGCGGGCGCCTCGTACGGGACGTAGGCGTACAGCTCGTTGCCCAGCCACTCGGTGACGTCGACCTGCACGTCGATCACCGCGCCGCGGGCCCGCTTGTCGTCGCTGACCAGCGACGCGTCCTCGAAGTACTCGGGACGCAGGCCGACCAGCACCACGCCGCGCTCGCCGACCGCGGCGGCCTTGCCCTCGTCGGGCAGCTCGAACCGGCCGAGCGGGGTCGACAGGGACGTGCCCCCGGCCGACGCGTCGAGCGTGGCGGGCAGGAAGTTCATCGACGGCGACCCGATGAACCCGGCCACGAACAGGTTCACCGGCTCCTCGTACAGCTCGCGGGGGCTGCCGACCTGCTGGAGCACGCCCTTGCGCAGCACCGCCACCCGGTCGCCGAGCGTCATGGCCTCGGTCTGGTCGTGCGTCACGTACACCGTGGTCACGCCGAGCCGCCGCTGCAACCGGGAGATCTCGGCGCGCATCTGGCCGCGCAGCTTGGCGTCCAGGTTGGACAGCGGCTCGTCGAACAGGAACGCGTCCGCCTGCCGGACGATCGCGCGCCCCATCGCCACCCGCTGCCGCTGCCCGCCGGACAGGTTGGCCGGCTTACGTTCCAGGTGCTCGGTCAGCTCCAGCAGCTCCGCCGTGTCGTTCACCCGGCGGCGCACCTCCTCGTCCGGCTTCTTGGCCAGGCGCAGCGGGAACGCGATGTTCTCGAAGACGGTGAGGTGCGGGTAGAGCGCGTAGTTCTGGAAGACCATCGACAGGTTGCGCTGCCGGGGCGCGATCCTGTTGACCACCCGGTCGGCGATCTTCATCTCGCCGGACGTGATGTCCTCGAGCCCCACGATCATCCGCAGCAGCGTGGACTTCCCGCAGCCGGACGGGCCCACGAGGATCATGAACTCGCCGTCCCGCACGTCCAGCGAGATGTCGTTCACGGCCGGGAAGCCGTCGCCGTACAACTTGACGATGTTCTTCATGGTGATGGCGGCCATGGCTACCCCTTCACTGCGCCGGACGTCAGCCCGGCCACGATGCGGCGCTGGAACAGCAGGACGACGACCACGACCGGGACGGTCACCACGACGGCCGCGGCGCAGATCGCCGTCGTGGGCCGCTCGAACTGCGAGGCCCCGGTGAAGAACGCCAGCGCCGCCGGGACGGGCCGGGCGCTCTCGGTCGAGGTCAGCGAGATCCCGAACACGAAGTCGTTCCAGCAGAAGAAGAACGTGAGGATCGCCGCGGTGAAGACGCCCGGCGCGGCCAGCGGCACGATCACCTTGCGGAACGCCTGCCAGGTGGTGGCGCCGTCCACCTGCGCCGCCTGCTCCATCTCCCAGGGGATCTCGCGGAAGAACGCCGACAGGGTCCAGATCGCCAGCGGCAGCGCGAACGAGATGTACGGGATGATCAGCCCCGGCCAGGTGTCGTACAGGCCGAGGTCGCGCCACAGGTTGAACAGCGGCCCGACCAGCGAGACCACCGGGAACATCGCGATGGCCAGCGCGAACGACAGGATCAGCCGCTTGCCGGGGAACTCCAGCCGGGCGATCGCGTACGCCACCAGCGTCGCGAACACCACGCCGACGAACGTGGCGATCAGCGAGATGCCGATCGAGTTGATCAGCGCCGAGGTGAACAGGTCGGTGTTGAAGACCGTCTCGTAGTTCTCCCAGGTCCAGTCCTGGGGGAAGAACGACTGGACGTTGCCGACCTCGCCCGGCTGCTTGAACGACAACATCACGATCCACAGGATCGGGAAGATCGTCCACACCAGGATCAGCACCGAGGCGACGATCCACATCACCCTGGAGCGGGTCGTTTCCATCAGCGATCACCTCGCACCTGGGAGAGGTCCACCCGGAAGCCGCGGATGAACACCACCGCGATCAGCACCACGGAGAGGAACAGCAGCACCCCGACCGCGTCACCGAGCCCGATCGCGGTCCGCGTGATGGTCTGCCGGTAGGTCAGGAACGACAACGTCTCGGTCTTGTTCTGGCCGGCGGTCATGACGAAGACGTTGTCGAAGATCCGCCAGGCGTCGAGCGTGCGGAACAGCACCGCGACGAGGATGGCGGCCTTCATGTTGGGGATCGTCACCCGCCAGAGCCGCTGCCAGGCGGTGGCGCCGTCCACCGTCGCCGCCTCGCCCAGGTCGCGCGGCACCTGCGCCAGCCCGGCGAGCAGCAGCAACGACACGAACGGCGTGGTCTTCCAGATCTCGGACATGATGATCACCGCCAGCGACGACCAGCGGTGCGAGAACCAGGCGAAGTCACCGAGCCCGAACCAGGAGTTCACGAAGCCCGACTGGAGGTCGAAGGCGTACCGCCAGGCGAAGGCCGAGATCACCGTGACGATGCCGTACGGCAGCAGGATCGAGGTGCGCACCGTGCGCCGCCCGAAGATCGCCTGGTGCATGACCATGGCGAGCCCGAAGCCGAGCACGAGCTCCACCCCGACGGTGATGGCGGTGATGATGAACGTGGTGAACACGTCCTGCCAGAACAGCGGGTCGCTCAACGCGGTCACGTAGTTGCCGAGGCCGACGAAGCGCCGGTCGTCCGGCGCGGTGAGCCGGTAGCTGAACAGCGACAACCACACCGCGTTGGCCAGCGGGTACGCGGTCACGATCAGCATGACGAGGACCGCCGGGGCCGACAGCAGCAGCCCGAGGCGGCGTTCGGCCCGGCTGCGGTCGGAGAGTTCCGCCCGCCCGTTCCGGCGGCGGCCGGTGGCCGGCGCCGATTCCGTGATGGTCATCCGAGCACCTCCCTTGTCACAGCGGCGGCGGTCACAGCAGCGCCTCGTCGCGGAGCACCTGGCCGATGAAGTCGTCGGACCTGCGCGGGGTGACGATCGGGTTCACCGAGGCCGGCGGGTGCCATCTGCTCTGCAGCGCGCCGGACACGTCGCCGTAGTACGGGGTGATCGGCCGGGGCGCCGCGGCGTTGATCGAGTCACGGATCAGCGGGGCCATCGGGAACTCGCGGACGACGTCGGGATCGTCGAAGATCTCCGCCCGCGCCGCCGGGTTTCCGGAGTCGAGCATGTACCGCTTCATGTTCGCGGTGGAGGTGATGCACCTGACCGCCTCGACGGCGTGGGTGTCCTTGTACTCGCCGTACGCGCCGATGCCCAGCACGATGCCGCCGAACGGCGGTTTGCTGTCCTGCCCCGCGGCGACCCGCGGGTAGCGGGCCCAGGCCAGGTCGGCGGGGATGTTCTTGTCGATGACGCCGTCCTTGGCGTCGGCGTTCTCGGCCCGCCAGATGTAGCCCCAGTTGACCATGAACCCGCCGCGCGGGCCGTTGAACAGCGACCGGGCCTGCTCCTCGATGTCGGTGGACAGGGTCGGGCTGGCCGCGCTCGACCGGGCCAGCTTGGCGATGATCGCGGCGGCCCGCCGGCCGGCCGGGGAGTCGATGTCGATCGAGGCGTCGGAGCCGGCCTGGGTGTTGCCGACGATCTGCCCGCCGGCCGAGGCGACCAGGGCGTTGATCCACACCGTGTAGCCCTCGTACCGGTTGCCCTGCGCGCCGACCGTGATCCCGTTCCGCACGGCGGTGTCGATCATCTTGTCCCAGGTGAAGTCGGGCGCGTTCGGGTCGACGCCGGTCTTCTGGACGGCGGACTTGCGGTACCAGAGCAGCTGCGTGTTGGCCCAGAACGGGGCGGCGTACAACCGGCCGTCCCAGGTCGAGTTCTGCACCGCGGGCGGGAACACGCCCTGCGTGAACTGCGTCGCCTCCGCGGCGCTGAACGGCCGCAGGAACCCGGCGTTGGCCGCCTCGGCCAGGAACGGCGGGTCGAGGCTCATGATGTCGAGCCCGGAGTCCTTGGCCGCCAGCCGCCTGATCAGCTGCTCGCGCTGCTGGGTCGCGTCGTCGGGCAGCAGCGAGGTCTCGATGCGGTAGCGGCCGCCGGAGGCCTGGGTGCAGGCGGCGGCCAGCGTGTTCTGCCCGCCGTTGTCGGGGTTGATGTACCACCTGAGCGTCGGGGCGCCGCCGTCTCCTCCGCACGCGGTGAGGCCGCCCGCGAGCAGCCCCAGCGCCACCACCCCCCGTAGCGGTGCGCCCCGGCGGGACCGTCTGACCCGTGCCCGCCTGATCCGTGCTCGCTCGACCTCGCCCATCAGGCCTCCCGAAGCCCCCCACGTGCGGGCTCTTCTTCGGGGCCGCATGCGCGGGCGGAGTGAATCTCACTCAAACATCGGAGACCGGGCCTGTCGAGCGTCGATTCGGTATCGCCGTGATCAGTAACCGCCGTAGCCGTCGTCGCCGCCGTTCGCGCCGGCGGTGATCTTCTTGCCCTGGGGCGAGACGGCCCACCAGACGTTCTGCACGGCCTGGCCCTTGACGTCGCCGGCCTCCTGGTCCTGCGCGAAGTAGTACATGGGCCAGCCGTTGATGAGGAGCTGGCACTCGCCGGGCTTGCCGTCCTTGCGCTCGATGAAGCTGATGAGCTTGCGGCTCACGCCCTCGACCTTGAGCTTCTTGAAGCCGTTGAAGCGCACGATCGGCCACTTGGCGCGGCAGTCGCCGGAGCAGTTGCTGACCCGCGGCCGGTCCTTGTCGAAGCGGTACATCGTGCGGCCCTTGCCGTCGGTCACGATCGTGCCGAGCGTGGGGTCCTGCCGGACCTTGATGGTCGTCCAGCCGGCCCAGCGGCCGCCGCCGGCCGACGGGTTCTGCCGCGGCGGCTGCGCGGCCTTCGCCCCGGCCTTCTTGCCGTCGGGCGCGCTGGCGTACCAGGTGCCGCCCACGCCCTGGCCCTTGGCGTCGCCGGCGCTCTGGTCCTTGGCGTACCGGTAGAGCGGCCAGCCGCCGAGCGTGACCTGCCACTTGCCGTCGGGCCGCCTGACCTTGCCCACCAAGGTCTCGTCGACACCGTTGACCTGCACGTTCTCCTGGCCGGCCATGACCGGCGGCCACGTCGTCGCGCACGCGTCCAGGCAGGTGGACGCGGGCGGGCGGGCGGTGTCCTTGTCGAAGCGGTAGAGCGTGCGCCCCTCGGCGTCGGTGACCACCTTGCCGATCTTGGTCACGCTGGCGACCTCCAGCGCCGTGGCCTGGGGCGCGGCCGCGGGCTCCTTGGCAGGTTGCTGCTGTTGCGCGGATCCCGCCGAGGTGTTCTTCTGATTCCCCACGCTCTCCTTGCCACAGGCGGTGAGGAGTACTCCGGACGCTGTCAGGGCGGCCGCCACGGGGATCGCCCAGCGTGGGAATTCCATGTCGTGTCCTCCAGTCGATCGCGTTCCCTGCGCGATGCGGAGCCCACCGCACCGCTTCTCCCCGGATCGAACGGCAGTACGGGAGTGAACGGCCTGCGGGTTCAATGCGTCAGAGGGACGACCGGGGACGACGAGACCTGCGGAAGCGAGGTTGGGCCGAGGTGACGACGCCGAACAGGCCGGACGAGACGAGCGTCGATCTGACCAAGCCCGTCGCGGAGGCGCCCCCTCCCCTCGTCCCCCTGCCGCACGCCGCCCCGCAGCCCCCTGCTCAGCGGCCCGCCTCCCGGCGGCCTTCCTCCCAGCGGGCCGGCTCTCAGGGGCCCGGCTCTCAAGGGCACGGCTCTCAAGGTCCCCTGTTCGAGAAGGTCGCCGCGCCGGCCGAACGTCCCGCGGCCCCCGCCGGACCGGCCTGGATCGTCGTTCCGGCCCGGATCATCGCGCTCGTCTTCGTGCTGCCGTTCCGGCTGCTGTACGACCTGCTCAGGTGGACCGGCCGCGGCCTCACGGCGGGCATGGCCCTGCTGGGCGCGGTGCTGCTCTGGCCGTTCGCGCGGCTGTACCGCCACGTCCTGCGCCCGATCGGCCACGGGATCGCCTGGCTGGCCGACGTCCTCGTCGTCCGGCCGATCAGATGGCTGGCCGTCGTCGTGGTCTGGGGCTTCCTGCGGATGTTCGGCCGCGGCAGCGGCAAGCTCGGCCGCTGGTTCCACCGCCGTGTGCTGGCCCCGATCGGCGCCGGGCTGCTCGCGGTGTGGAACGGTCTCATCTGGCTGCTGAACGTGCTCGTCGTGGTGCCCGCGACCGTCGTGGGCCGTGGTCTGTGGTGGCTGCTGTCCGGATCCGGCCGGATCGTCGCGGCCATCGCCGGGGCCATCGGCACCGGCATCGCCTGGCTGGTCGCCACGCTGGTCGTCCTGCCGCTCGTCCTGCTCTGGCGGTACCTGCTGCGCCCGCCGCTGGCCGGTCTCCTGTGGGTGGGCCGGTGGATCGGCTTCGGGTTGATGTACGTGGGGCGCGGCATCGGCACCGGGCTGCTGGCCGGCTGGCGTGCCTTCGCGGGCGCGGTGTCCTGGTCCTGGCGGTGGTCGGGCCGCATCCTGCGCCGGCTGGGCCGCGTGCTCTTCGTGATCCCCGCGGTGGCGCTCTGGCGGTACGTCCTGGCGCCGATCTGCCACGGCATCGCCGAGGGCGCCCGCATGGCGGGCCGCGTGCTGCGCTGGCTCTGGCGCACCCTCGTGGTCGCGCCGGCCCGTCTCGTGCGCGACGTCCTGCTCATCCCGACGGGCCGGGCCATCCGCGGGGTGTGGCGGGTCACGGTCCGCGACCCGCTGCGCTGGGTCAACGCGAGCGTCATCGCCCCCGTCCGCGCGACCGGGCGCGACGTCCGGCTCCAACTCCGGCAGGCGTTCCGCCGCGGCTGAGCGCGCGTCGCGAACGACCGGGCGGCGAACGACCGGGCGGTGAGGAGACCGGGCAACGAAAGACCGGGGCCGTACGGGTACGGCCCCGGTCGGGTGGATCACTCGTTCGCCGCCGAGTCGCCTAGCTCTCCGAGCTCTCGGAACCGTCCGAGCCGTTCGGGTTGTCCGAGCCGTTCGGGCTGTCCGGGCTGTCGGCGTTCTGCGCGTCGCTCTGCTGCGTGCGCTCCTGGAACCTGCGCAGCAGGTCCTTCTTCTGGGCGACCGGGTCGGTCCCTTCGGGGAGGCTCGACCCCGGCTTGCCGCGCAAGGTCTCGCGCGAGACCTTCTTGCGCTGCCCGCCTACGCCCAGCAGGCCATTGCGGTTCTTGGACATGGGTGCTCCTGTCTCACAGGTGTACGGGAACCCTTGTCCGAGCCGCGCGGGAGCGATCGTCTACCGGATCGCGGCACGGCCGGACACGGCCGCGCCCCGCTCACGAACCACGCGCAACGGGGTGGGCCACCATGCGGTGGCGTAGGCATTGATCAGCATGTTCACCATGCTCACAAACCCCGGCGGACGGGCTCAACTCATTTATTGAGAGAATCGGCGGCGATGTACAAGCTGCTGTTCACCCAGGTCATCGCCCGCTTCATGGACGCCGAGACGGCGCACCACTCGACCATGCGCGGTCTCCGCACGATCCAGGCCGTTCCCGGCGCGGCCCGGCTGCTGCGCCGGCTCCTGGCCCCGCGTGATCCCGCGCTCACGGTGCACGCCCTCGGCCTGGAGTTCCCCGGGCCGCTGGGGCTGGCCGCGGGCTTCGACAAGGACGCGGTGGCGTACGAGGCGCTGGGCGCGTTCGGCTTCGGCCACGTCGAGATCGGCACGGTGACCGGGCAGGCACAGCCGGGCAACCCCAAGCCCCGTTCCTGGCGGCTGATGCCGGACCGCGCCGTGATCAACCGGATGGGCTTCAACAACGAGGGCTCGGCCGCCGCCGCGGCCCGGCTCCGGCGGCGCCGCCCCGGCATGGTCGTGGGCGTCAACATCGGCAAGACCAAGGTGGTGCCCGAGGCCGAGGCCGCCGCCGACTACGTGACCAGCACCGAACGCCTCGCCCCGTTCGCCGACTACCTCGTCGTGAACGTGAGCTCCCCCAACACCCCGGGCCTGCGCGACCTCCAGGCCGTCGAGCACCTGCGGCCCCTCCTGACCGCGGTGCGCGAGGCCGCCGACCGGGTCACCGCCCGGCGGGTCCCGCTCCTGGTCAAGATCGCCCCCGACCTGGCCGACGCCGACGTCGACGCGGTCGCCGACCTGGCCCTGGAGCTGGGCCTGGACGGCATCATCGCGACCAACACCACCATCGGCCGCGAGGGCCTGGCCAGCGACCCGGACCTCACCAAGGAGACCGGCGGCCTCTCGGGAGCGCCGCTGAAGGAACGGTCACTGGAGGTTCTGCGCCGCCTCAGGTCCCGCGCCGGCGACCGGCTGGTGCTCATCTCCGTGGGCGGCATCGAGACCGCCGACGACGTCTGGGAACGCCTCCGCGCCGGCGCCACCCTCGTCCAGGGCTACACCGGCCTGATCTACGGCGGCCCGTTCTGGCCCCGCACGATCCACCGGGACCTCTCCCGCCGCCTCCGCGGCAGCGCCTACCGCACCCTCGGCGACCTCGCCCCCGGCCCCGACGCCTCCCCCTGACGCCGGGTCCGTCACGCGTGGCCCCCGTGAGCCCCCGGCCCGGCACGCGTGACGGATCGGGCGGTCAGCCGGCCAGCCGGGCCTGGTAGCCGATCACGGCCACCTGGACGCGGTTGCTGGCCTTGAACGTCGAGATGAGGCCGCTGACGTACCCCTTGACGGTGCCTTCGCTCATGTAGAGCTCACCGCCGATCTCGGCGTTCGACCTGCCCGCGGCGAGGAGGTCCAGGACGGCGCGCTCCTTGTCGTTCAGCCGCTGGAGCCGTTCCGAATGGACCTCGTCCAGAATTCCGCCGGCCTGGCGGATATAGGCGTCCGCGAGTTCGCGCGCGGCCATCGGGGCCAGCACGACACCGCCATCGACAATGGAATGGATCGCCCCGTTCAGAACGTCCGGCGGCGAACCCTTGAAAAGGAATCCGGAGGCGCCCCGGCGCAACGATCCGCAGACGCGGCCCGCCGCGGCGGGCGAGGTGAGGACGAGCACGCGCGGGCCCCGGCCGAGGAGATCGGCGGCCCCCGGCAGGCGGACGTCGACCAGCATCATGTCCGGCGAGAGCTCCCTCATCATGGATTTCGCGGTCCGCGCGTCCCGCGCCGCGCCGGTCACCTGGATCCCCGGATCCCCTTCCAGGGCGGTGGCCAGCCCGCTGCGAGCGGCTTCCTCGCCGTCGACGATCAGTACTTCGATCACGCTTTCCCCCGTTCCGGAGTTCCGGCCGAACGAAGGAACTTCTACCAGTCCTCGCCAAACCGGCCAATTTTCCGAAATTCATGCAAGCCCGTGCGGAAACGGGAGGCCGCCGCGTTTCTTTGCCCACCGGCGACGGCGATTATGGAGTCGGCAGACCCGGACGGCGGCACGGTGCAGGTATGCCCGAGCAGTCGATCTCACGCGGGACCCTGGCCACCCGGGTCGCCGTCACGCTGGCCCTCGCCCTGCCCGCGGTCGTCCTGCGGCTGACGGGCACGCATCCGGCACCGGTCGCGGGCATGATCATCTTCGGGGCCGGGGTGCTGGCCGCCGCCGTGCTGCTGATGTGGGCGGCCGAGACGGCGCGCCGGGACATCTCCGGCGCCCTCGCGCTGGCCCTGCTGGCTCTGATCGCCGTCCTGCCCGAGTACGCGGTCGACCTCTACTACGCCTACCGCGCCGGGTCGAAGCCGGAGTACACCGCCTACGCCGCGGCCAACATGACCGGTGCCAACCGGCTGCTGGTCGGCGTCGGCTGGGCGCTGGTGGTGCTGGCGTTCACGCTCGGGGTGCGGCAGCGGGCCAGGCGCGGCGAGCCGGTGCCGGACCGGCGCGACGTGCACCTGAGCGTGCACCACCGGATCGAGCTGGGCTTCCTGGCGCTCGCCGCGGTCGTCGCCTTCATCCCCGCGCTGGTCGGCGAGATCGGCTGGTACATGTCGATCGTGCTCATCGCGATCTACATCGCCTACATCGTGCGGATCGCCCGCATCGGCGGCGACGACGTCGAGCAGCTGGTCGGCGTCCCGGCGGTGCTGGCCGAGCTGCCCACGGTGCCGCGCCGGGTGGCCACCTGGGGCGGCTTCGCACTGGGCGCCGTGATCGTCTTCGTCTCGGCCGAGCCGTTCGCCGAATCGCTGGTCGAGGCCGGATCCAGCCTGGGCATCGACGAGTTCCTCCTCGTGCAGTGGCTGGCGCCGCTCGCCTCGGAGGCGCCGGAACTGATCGTGGCCGTGGTCTTCGCCTGGCGGCTGCGCGACAACGACGCGATCGGGGCGCTGCTGTCCAGCAAGGTCAACCAGTGGACGCTGCTGGTCGGCACCCTGCCGCTGGCGTACAAGGCGGGCGGCGGCGGCTGGTCGCTCCCGCTCGACTCCCGCCAGGCCGAAGAGGTGCTGCTGACCGCCGCCCAGACCGTCCTGGGCCTGGCGTTCCTGATCGACCTGTACTTCAGGCGGTGGGAGGCGGCGCTGCTGTTCTGCCTGTTCGCGGTGCAGTTCGTGCTGCCGGACGAGACGGCCAGGTTGTGGTTGTCGGGCGTCTACCTGGCGATCGGCTTCTCGGTGCTGATCGCGCGCTACCGCGACCTCGGCCGGGCCATGGCCATGGTCGTCATCCCGCGGCCGCACCGCGGCTGAACGCCAGCCGCGCGGCGCCCCGCACCGCGGCGTACACCGGGTCGGCCGCCACCCGGACCGGCATCCCGGTCTCCGCCGCGACGAACTCGGCGAGGCCCGGCATCCTGGCGGCGCCGCCGGTGAGCGTGAGCCCGGACGCGAGCAGGCCGCCGGCCAGGTCGGGCGGGCACGTCGCGAGAACGTCGACGATCGTGTCCACCACGGCCGTCAGCGGAGCGGCGACCGCCCGCCGGACGTCGCCGGAGGTCAGCAGCACCTCCTGCGTCCGGCCCGGCCCCGGCCGCGCCTCGGGCCGCAGGCAGGGCACCCGGACGCGGGTCGCGCGGCCCGCGTCGCCGGGCGGCACCACGCCGACCGTACGGCGGGCCCGCTCGGCGGCGGCGGGCGAGAGCGCGACGTCGTAGCGGCGCAGCGCGTACGCCGCGATCGCCTCGTCCAGCCGGATCCCGCCGACGCGGACCACCCGCGCGCTCACCACGGTGCCGCGGCCGGTCACGCCGACGTCGGTCAGCCGCGCGCCGATGTCGGCCACAAGCGCGAGGCCCTCGGCCCGGCTCGGCAGGACCCCGGCCCCGACCGCGGCGGCGAACGGCTTGGGCACCAGGTCGACGCGCCTGGCCCCCGCCTGGAACGCCACCTCGCGCACGGCCCGGCTCTGCACCTGGGTGAGGGAGCTCGGCACCACGACCGCGATCCTCGGCTTGGCCATCACGCGAAGCCGATGGTGGGCGTGGATCATGCGCCGCAGCAGGATCTCGGCCTCCACGGCCTCGGCGGGCACGCCGTCGCTGATCGGACGGACGAGGGCGACGTCCCCGCGGCGCGCGGCGAGCTCCAGCGCGCGCACCCCGAACGCCAGGACGCGGTCGTTGCCGACGGACCTGGCCAGGACGGCCGGTTCGCTGGCCACGACGCCACGCCCGCGCACATGCATGCGGACGGTGCGACCGCCCAGGTCGATCGCGGTATCACGGCAGAGAAGCCTCATCGCACCCGCTCGTTCGGGCAGACGGGATCGGGTGATGGCCGCCGGACCTCGACCGGACGTCGCGACCACCACCCGGTGACGGGTTGGAGCTGCCTCAGCCTCCGGAGCTGCCGTCCATGGATCCCCCCTGATTCGTCGGCGGCGACCGATCGTCACCGCTACGGGGAGGATTCCCACGATCACCCACGGTCGAATCCCGACTTTCGGCCGGATCAGGCGAGCGCGAAGAAACCGTCCGCGATCAGTTCGGGCAGGACGGCCTCCGCGTGCGCGCGCACCTGGGCGGGATCCATCCCGGTGAGCTGCGCGATCGCGTCCAGCAGGGGGCCCAATGGCAACGTTCCGTCGCAGACTCCCGCCAGGCCCGCCTCGACCGTGCCGACGCCGGCCGCCCGGCGCAGGCCCGTCGACTGCCGCAGCAGGATGCGCTCCGGGTCCTCGGCTCCGGGCGGCCCGATCTGCTCCTGGACGAGCCCGGCGGCGGCCCGGACGCGGAGGCCGGCCGGCGCGCCGTCCTTGGCGCAGGCCGTCGAGAAGTCCTCGGCCTGGACGGCCCCGGTCAGGATCTCGTCGACGTAGGCCCCGACGGGCTGGTCGACGGCATGCCGGAGCTCCTCGATCCGGACCGCGGGCCGGGCGTCACCACGCCGCAGGGTGATCCAGCCGAACCCGATCCCGGTCACCCGCTGCTGCTCGAAGTAGGCCAGCCACGCGTCGTACCGCGCCGCGTACTCGGGCGTGCCGGCCTCCACCGAGTCGCGCAGCCACAACTCGGCGTACTCGGCCGGATCCTGGACGTCGCGCTGCACCACCCAGGCGTCACACCCCGCCTCGCGGATCCAGGCGCCGACGCGGTCCTCCCACGGCACGCCGTCGACGTGCAGCCAGTTCGCCAGCAGCTGGCAGGTGCCGCCCTCGTTGAGCCGCGCGGGCGCCCCGGTCACCAGCCGGCGGCAGAACTCGTCCCCGTGCAGCCCCGACTCCCGGTAGACCAGGCCGCCCCGGGGCGGCGCGATCACGAACGGCGGGTTGGAGACGATGAGATCGAACCGCCGGTCCCGCACCGGCTCCAGCAGCGACCCTTCGAGCGACTCGACGCCCTCGAGGCCCGAGAGCTCGAAGCTCATCCTCGCCAGGCGCAGCGCCCGCGGGTTGACGTCCGTCACCGTGATCCTGCGGGCCCGTCCGGCCAGGTGCAGCGCCTGCACCCCGCACCCGGTGCCGAGGTCGAGCGCGTCGCCCACGTCCCGGTGGACGACCAGCTGGGCCAGGTTCGCCGACGCGCCGCCCGCGCCCACCACATGGTCGGGCCGCAGCGTCACCCCGGCCCCCGGCCGCGCCTTGAGATCGGACACCGCGTACCCGGCGTGCCCGGCCGCCTCCAGCGGCTCGACGTGCAGCAAAGCCCGGAGCTCGCCGGCGGAACGTTCGGCCAGGCCCCTGGCGACGAGATCATCGGCGCAGTCGCGCAGGCCCGCCTCGTCCACGGGCACCTGCAACCAGAACAGCCGGGTCAGCGCCTCCAGCGGCGACCCGCCGCCCGTCGCCCGCAGCGCGGGGACGATCTCGTCGCGCGCCAGCGCCCCGCCGGCCACCGGGCCGAGCAGTTCCCGCACCGCCGCGACGGTGTAGCCGGCCCGATCGAACGGATTCACCCGCCCATCCTGCCCGATCAGCCGAAGTAGGTGGTCAGCCCCGCCACGAACGACTCGGCGATGCGCTGCCGGAAGGCCCCGCTGGACAGCTTGGCGGCGTCACCCCGATGGCGCATGTTGCCGGTCTCCACGAAGATCTTCGGCACCGTCGAGAGGTTGAGCCCGCCCAGATCGTCACGCGCGTCCAGGGCGTTCTTGCCGATGTAGTTGGAGTACGGCATCCCGGTGCCGCTCCTGTAGGCGTCCCGGATGGCCCGCCCGAGCTTCCGCGAGGCCGGCACCATCGTGGAGTTCTGCCCCTTCACCGGCAGCGGCTCGATGATGTGGAACCCGTGCCCGCTCGACGGCGCGCCGTCCGCGTGCACCGAGATCGCCGCGTCGGCCTTCGCCTTGTTGCCGATCGCGGCACGCTCGGTGATGCAGGGCCCGACGCCCGAGTTGCCGGTGCGCGTGAGGACCACCTTGGCGCCCTTGGCCCGCAGCAGCTTGGTCAGGCGCTCCGACACGTCCCACGTGAACGCGGCCTCGGAGTAGCCGGCGTTCGTCGCGGTCCCGGTCGTGTCGCACTCCTTGCGCCCGTTGCCGATGTCGACCTGCCGGTTGATGATCTCCGGATGCCTGGCGTTGCCCCCGTTGTGCCCCGGATCGATCAGGATCACCTTGCCCCGCAGTGACCCCTCGACCCGCTGCGGCGCCGCGGCGGCCGACGAGGACACCGCGACGGGCGGCGGGGCGTTCTCCCCACCCGCCGTCTTACCGGACGAATCCCCGTCGCAAGCCGAGAGACCGCCGAGGCAGAGGGCAAGGCCCACGGCCGTCGTGCCGCTTCGGTGGAATCGCAAGATCCGTCCCCCTGTGATGACTTCGTTACCGACCCTGCCAGTCTGCACACCGGCTGGAGTTCGTCAAACGATGTCACCAAAATGCAGCCGCGGCCGTGCCCTCCCCTGTGAGGTCACACGGCCGCGGCTACGTCCCCTGGAAAACGGTCAGCGGAACGGGTCCTCCTTGCCGAGGAGCGCGGCGAGAGCGCGCGCCTCGTCCGCGTCGAGGCCCAGCACCACGCGGGGTCGCCCCCACGGATGATCGATCGAGTGGGCCACGTAGCTGGCGACGGACTCCGAGACCTGTTCGGCCAGTCCGCGTGCGTGACGCCATTCGGTCCACGCACGCTCCAACTCACTAGCCGCGCGCTGTGCGCACGACACCAATTCCGGATCACGCACGGAATGAAACCCCCCTGGGTGAACATGATCCTTCTCCGTGTCCACTCGGCGGAGTCCCCAGCCGGGCCGTCTCCCCCGAGACCGGCCCGATCATGCGGTTCCCCCGACCCGCCGAACGGTGGAACCATTAACGCCCCGCGCACGCCCCGGGGCCCGCCAATTGCGGCAGGCTTGGCCAGCCCCTTACCCGAGCCCCACCTCTCCAGGGCATTGATCGACCTCGTCTCGACCCGGAGATCGACCAACCACCACCGCGAGCCCCACCGACCGCCGCGCGGAGCGGCAGGACGCAAAGACGCGCAGGAGGCGGGCGCGAGCGCGGGAGGCGTGGGACTGCGGGCGCGCGTGCGGAGACGCGCGTGCGGAGGCGTGGAGGCGCGCTGGAAGCGTGGGGCGCACCGGGAGGCTCGGTGCGACGTGCCTGACTCGAGTGGCGGGGGGACGCGGCGGAGGCGCGGCGGGGCGCGGGTCAGGGCTTGGGGGCCGGGCCGGTGGTGGAGCGGACGACCAGGTGGGGGACGACCAGGTTCTGGCGGGCGGCGCGGGCGGGGTCGTCGATGCGCGCGGTGAGGAGCTCGGCGGCCACCCGGCCCATGTCGCGGCGGGGCTGGTCGACGCTGGTCAGGGAGATGTGGCGGATCGCGGCCAGGTGGGTGTTGTCGTAGCCGACGATCGACAGGCTCTCGGGAACGGAGAGCTCCAGCTCGTCTGCGGCGGACAGGGCACCGGTGGCGACCAGGTCGTTGGGCGCGAAGATCGCGGTGGGACGGCGGCCGCGGTTGAGGAGGGCGCGGGCGGCGCGGTAGCCGCCCTCCTCGGTGAAGTCGCCGGGCTCGCAGACGACCTCGTCGGCCAGGCCGTGGCGTTCCATGGCCTTCTCGTAGCCGGCGCGGCGGTAGCGGGCGGTGGTGGAGGGTGCGCCCTCGATGTGGGCGATGCGGCGGTGGCCCAGCTCGACCAGGTGGTCGACGGCCAGGCTGGCGCCGAGCTCGTCGTCGTCCACCACGATGTCGACGCCGGAGACGTCGCGTTCGCCGACCACGACCACCGGGACGCTGGCCGCCGCCTCCTTGAGGGAGTCGGGGACGACGCTCAGGAGGACGAGGCCGTCCACGCGCATCTCCAGGAAGGCCTCGACCGCCTCGGCCTCGAAGAGGGGGTCCCAGCGGCCGCTGCCGACCAGCATGCGGAGGCCCTCGCCGTGCAGGCTCTCCTGGAGGCCGTCCAGGAACTCGGCGAAGAAGGGGTTGTGCAGGTCGGCGACGATCGCGCCGATGAGTCTGGTGCGGCCCTCGACGAGGCTGCGCGCCACCGCGTTGGGGCGGTAGCCCAGCTCGCGAGCCGCCTGGAGCACCGCCTGCCGGCGGCGTTCGCTGACGTGCGGCGACCCGCGCATGACGAGCGAGACCAGGGATTTGGACACCCCCGCACGTTCGGCGACATTGCGGATCGTGGGCTTGGGGGGCCTTACGTCACCAGCTGACATGGCACTCCGTCCGAGGGGCCTTCGGGACTTGCCGCCAGGGCGTTCCGAAACCGTCTGGTACGGGATGGAACGCCTTCCCCACTCGGGGGGAGATGCCATGATGCCTCGCCTTCACCCCATATCGTCGCAACAGTGAGTAACGGGCAGCCGCCAATGCCAGTTCGGGCCTGTGGTGTCCTGGATCACAGGGTCGATCACGGCATAAAACGCCGCTCCCGGGACACCGCCCGCGCCGATCCGGCGCGCGGGCTCGGATACGCTGCCCACGTGGGAGATCGTGCAGTGGCAGGCGGCAAGGCGCGGAGCGCCCCGGCGGGACCCGGCGGGCGAGGCCAGCGCGGCCGGCGCCGGCTGAGCGTCGACGAGCGCCGGGACGAACTGATCGAGGCCGCGCTGGAGCTGTTCAGCACCAGGTCACCCGAGGACGTGTCGATCGATGACGTGGCGGCGGCGGCCGGTGCCTCTCGCGCGCTCGTCTATCACTACTTCGGCGGGAAGTACGAGCTCTACATCGCGGCGCTGGGCAGCGCGGCCAAGCAGCTGTCGGTCCTGCTCGAACCGCCCACCGAGGGTTCGCCGATCGAACGCCTGAGGATCTCGCTCGAGCGTTACTTCGACTTCGTGGAGAGCCACGCGCCCGGGTTCACGGCGCTGCTGAGGGGCGGGCCCGCGGACCGTTCGGGCGAGGTCGGCGAGATCGTCGACGGCATCCGGCAGCTGCTGCTGGGCCGGATCCTGCACGCGATGGACGTCGAGACGCCGACGCCGGTGCTGCGCATCACGTTGCGCTCGTGGATGGCGTCGGTCGAGACGGCCGGTCTGGACTGGCTGGAGAATCGCGACGTCACCCGCGAGGAGCTGGAACGCCTGCTGGTGGATCACCTGGTCGTGCTGCTGCACGTGGCGGGCCAGCACGAGCCCGCCATCGCGGCGCTGTTCGACCGGCTGGCCCAGGAGGAGCTGCCTCCCGAGGCCTGAAAGAGCACAATGTCCCGCTCGCCGGTTCGCGAGCGGGACATCCGTTGCACGGTGCTCGGCCCAGGGCGGTGATTCTCGGATGATCACAGCCCTGGACCTTCGTCCAGGGGACCTCTGAACAGGACTTCCACCCACTGCCGGGTGCGAGGTTGTTCAGCGGCCTCCTGGTCGCCCCCCTATATTTCGCTATGTGCGTCCGGCGAGCTCCCTTACCTGCCCGCCGGCCGGAGTCTGCTACTCCGAGCGCTGCTGCGGGATACCCGCCAGCAGCGCACGGACCTCAGCCTCGCGGTAGCGCCGGTGACCCCCCAGGGTGCGGATGGACGTGAGCTTTCCGGCCTTCGCCCACCGCGTGACGGTCTTGGGGTCGACGCGGAACATCGTCGCCACCTCTGCCGGCGTCAGCAGGGGCTCAGCCTCTGGCGTACGTGCTGACATTTGTGCGGCCTCTCCTCCGTGGACCGATGACAGCGATCCTGCGATTGATCCTCGCGCGGTCACTGATGTCCCCTATGGCCCGAAAGAGCCACTATGACATCACAACGTGTAACCTTGCCACCACTCAACGCAACAAGCAAGTCCCTGAGCGTAGTTGCGTGTTCAGTGGTGACTGGGTCACGCTGCGTGATTCTAGCGACACGTATAGTCGTATCGCGCGCGGATTCGGGAAATTTGTTCAGTTCGCCGATTCAAGGGCCCGTACGGGCCGCCAGCGGGCGAGGAGACGCTTGTACATCGCGACCGCGAGCTCGGCTTCACCGCGTTCCATCGCGGCCAGGGCGACGCCGACCTCTTTCACCGACTCGTCGGCCCGCAGCGTCCGGTCGTCCAGCAGATGAACCAGCCCGCCGTAGTCGAGCTCGACCAGCGCCCGGGGATGGAACTCGCCGAGCCAGAGCCCGAGCGACTCCACCCGCCCGGCCGAGAGCACGGTCGTCTCACCGGTGCCCTCGCCGAGGTTGTCGCGGACGACGCGGAGGGCCGCGGCGACCCTGCGCCGCGCCTCGGCCATCGCCGTGACGTAGATGAGGGTACGCGTCACCGCCGCCGTCGCAGGCACCCGACCTGGGTTTTCCCCGATACAGGGGGTGGATTTACGTTCCGCCGTCGCCGGCCGGCCCAGCAGCAGGCATCGCTCCGCCGGGCCGAACGCCACGAACCACGCCAGCGGCACGTGCCAGGTGCTCGACAGGATGTGCGGCCGCAACGTGCGCCCGGTGGCCTTCCAGCGCCCGAAGTCGTCCTCGACCCGGTCGGCGACCGACGCCGGCATGAACGCGTCCGCCACGCCGGCCGGCAGCGTGGCCTGGAACCGGTCGAACGCCAGCCACGACCGCAGCCGCGTCTCCCACGGGCACACGTAGATCATGTCCGCGGAGCGCCGGACGTAGGCGTCCCGGCTCTCGTGCTCGGGCACCGGCCGCGGCGGCGACTCCGCGAGCCGCCTCGTGGCCTCCCGCTGCTCGGCGCCGAGCGCGTGGATCCGCCGGGGGCGCCGCCGGGAGTCGGCGTAGGCCGTCCACAGGGTGCGTGCCGGTTCCGGAAAGGCGGTCACCGGTTCGTAGACCCGCAGGTACGCCGCGTACGGAAGCACCACCGCATCGTGACATGGGACAGGCCGGGACAACGTGGTGACGACCCCACCGAGATCCCCGTGTTACCTGCAGACCCGCCCGTGCCGCCCAGACCGGTTCTAGTCTGATCCTTAAGACTGAGAGGAGGGCACTACCGTGCCTAACGTCTTCGGGTCGCCCCACAAGGGCACAGAACCCCGACACGAGCAGGTCGTCTTCTGCCAGGACGAGGCGAGCGGCCTGCGAGCGATCATCGCGCTCTACTCGACCGCGCTCGGCCCCGGGCTGGGCGGCACCCGTTTCTACCCCTACGGGTCCGAGGAAGAGGCGCTCACCGACGTCCTGAACCTGTCCCGCGGCATGGCGTACAAGAACGCCCTCGCCGGGCTGGACCTGGGCGGCGGCAAGGCCGTGATCATCGGTGATCCGGCCACCGACAAGTCCGAGGCGCTGCTGCGCGCGTACGGGCGCTTCGTCCAGTCCCTCAACGGCCGCTACTACACCGCCTGCGACGTCGGCACGTTCAGCGAGGACATGGACGTCGTCGCCCGCGAGTGCCGCTTCGTGACCGGCCGGACGGTCGCCCACGGCGGTGCCGGCGACTCGTCCATCCTGACGTCGTTCGGCGTCTACCAGGGCATGCGCGCCGCCGCCGAGCACGTCTGGGGCGGCCCCTCGCTGCGCGGCCGCCGGGTCGGCGTCGAGGGCGTCGGCAAGGTGGGCCACCGGCTGGTCGAGCTGCTGCGCGAGGACGGCGCGGAGGTCGTGATCTGCGACGTCAGCGAGGCCGCCGTCGAACGTGTCGCCGAACGGCACCCGGGCGTGGAGGTCGTCGCCGACAACGCCGCGCTGATCCGCACCGAGCTGGACGTCTACGCGCCCTGCGCGCTGGGCGGCTCCCTCGACGACGACACCGTCCCCGCCCTGACCTCCAAGATCGTCTGTGGCGCGGCCAACAACCAGCTGGCCCACCCCGGCATCGAGAAGCAGCTGGCCGACCGCGGCGTGCTCTACGCCCCCGACTACGTGGTCAACTCCGGCGGAGTGATCCAGGTCGCGGACGAGATCGAGGGATTCGACTTCGAGCGCGCCAAGGCCCGGGCCACCAAGATCTTCGACACCACCCTGAAGATCTTCGCGCTGGCGGACGACGAGGGCGTCCCGCCCGCCGTGGCCGCCGACCGCCTCGCCGAGCAGCGCATGTCCGAAGTGGGCCGGCTCCGGAGCATCTGGCTCTGAGGCCTTCTCCCGTCGAGGGCCGCCGGGCTCGGAACCCCTGCCCGGCGGCCCTCGGCCGTACGTCCGGAATCGGGCCGCCCGGCGCGTGTCGCCCCAGGTCGGTGAACTCACAATCACCCGATACACTGGGGTTCTCCGCAACGAACGCGCCATCACCGTACTGACGATGTACCGAGCCGGGCGCAAAACGGGTACGGTTGTATCCGTGACTGAACCATGGCTCATCAGGCACCGGTTCGTGTGGACGACGCGCGCGTTGATGGGCCCACGAAAGCCCTGACCATCGAGGGGGTCGAGCCAATGGGTCGCGGCCGAGCCAAGGCCAAGCAGGTGAAGGTTGCCCGCCAGCTCAAATACAACAGCGGCGGCACGGACCTCGACCGCCTGAAGAGTGAGCTGGGTGTCCCCGACTCGACGGAGACAGACCCGTACGACGAGCTCGCCGACAAGTACGCCGACTACGCCGAGGAGTACGGCTCCTCCGAGGACGACCGAAAAGACGGAACGTCCGGCTGACGCTCGAGGAGAATGACGCCCGCAGACCTCGTCTGCGGGCCTTCTCTTGTCTGAGGGTCACCGACCGTCCCGGGGCACGACCGTCTCAACGGCGCGGTCCGATCACGGTCCGGCGAGGGCCCGGCGCACGCTGGGCTCCACCGGGCCCAGGTGAGTCGGGTCGGGCTTAACCACGACATCCGTCATGGCCTTGAGCATCGCCACCGGCTCGCGGACATAGCCCTTGACCGTGACCCCGATCCTGACGCCCATGCTGTCGTCGCCGACGCCGTACGCGTCCAGGCCCGCCGCGCGGCAGAGCGCGACGGCCCGGGGCAGGTGGAACTTCTGGGTGACGACCGTCAGCCGGTCGACCTGGAAGACCCGCTTGGCACGGGCGCAGGAGTCCCAGGTGTCGAGCCCGGCGAAGTCGCGGACGATCTTGCGTGCCGGGACGCCGTGCGCCACGAGGTAGTCGCGCATCGCGGTGGGCTCGTCGTACCCCTTGATGCGGTTGTCCCCCGAGACCAGCAGCACCTTCACCTTGCCGCGCCGGTAGAGGTCGGCGGCGAGGTCCAGGCGGCGGGCCAGCAGGGTGGACGGGGAGTTGTCGCTCCAGATCCCGGCGCCCAGCACCAGGGCCACCGGCGTGGCCGGCACGTCCGCCGGGCCGGACCGGTAGGGGGCGGTGTTGGCGTACGCCCCGCCCAGCGGCGCCACCAGCAGGTATCCGCCCAGGCACACCAGCCCCGTCAGCGCCGGCGCCAGCCTTCGCAGCCTGCGCCGCCACGAGCCGCCCAGCCCCGACAGCCCGCTCCGCCAACTGCTTAACGTTCGAGTCACGATCGCGATCACGATTACTGTGACGCGTGAGTCTTATGCGAGGTTCGCCTGCCCGGCACCCTCGATGATCTCGCCCAGGATCCAGGCGGGGACGTCGCGCTCGCACAGCAGGCGGACCGCGGCGTCGGCGGCCTCCGGGGCCACGATGGCGGCCATGCCCACGCCGAGGTTGAACGTCCTGTCCATCTCGGCCTGCGGCACCCGCCCGTACGCCGCCAGCGCCTTGAAGAGCTGCGGGACGTCCCAGGACGACCGCTGCAACAGCGCGTCCGCGGTGGGCGGCAACGAGCGCGCCAGGTTGGCCGCCAGGCCGCCGCCGGTGATGTGGGCGAACGCACGGACGCCGCCCGCGTCCCGCAGGGCGAGGCAGTCCTTGGCGTAGATGCGGGTGGGGGTGAGCAGCTCCTCGCCCAGCGGGCGCTTCAGGTCGGCGAGCTGGGTCTCCAGCGTGAGGTCGGTCGTGGCCAGGATGTGCCGGACGAGCGAGTAGCCGTTGGAGTGCACGCCCGAGGACGCCATGCCGATCACCACGTCGCCAGGACGCACCCGGTCGGGGCCGAGGATCTCGTCGGCCTCGACGACGCCCGTCCCGGCGCCGGCGATGTCGAACTCGTCGGGCTCCAGCAGCCCGGGGTGCTCGGCGGTCTCGCCCCCGATCAGGGCGCAGCCGGCCAGCGCGCACGCGTCGGCGATGCCGCCCACGATGTCGGCGACGCGTTCGGGGACGACCTTGCCGCACGCGATGTAGTCGGTCATGAAGAGCGGCTCGGCGCCGCACACGGCCAGGTCGTCGATGACCATGCCGACGAGGTCGTGCCCGACGGTGTCGTAGATCCCCAGGCGCCGGGCCAGGTCGACCTTGGTGCCCACGCCGTCGGTGGACGTCGCAAGCAGGGGCCGCCGGTACTTGAGGAACGCCGAGGCGTCGAAGAGCCCGGCGAACCCGCTCACGTCGTCGACGACCTCGGGGCGCCGGGACCGCGCCACCCGCGACTTCATCAGCTCGACGGCGCGCTCGCCGGCGGCGATGTCGACGCCCGCGGCCTCGTACGAGGTCATGCGGTCTCCTCGGTCGGCCCCGTGCCCGGGGTGACGTGCTCGCCGGGCCCGGTCACTTCGCGACGCCTTCCAGCAGGTGCTTGCCCCGGGAGTCCTCCTCGACCGGGATCGGGTAGACCCCGTCGAAGCAGGCGCGGCACAGCCGGTCCTTGGCGATCTGGGAGGCGGCGATCAGCTCGTCCAGCGAGATGTAGCCCAGCGAGTCGGCGCCGATCGAGTCGCGGATCTCCTCCACCGAGAGGTTGCCGGCGATCAGCTCGGCCCGGCTGGCGAAGTCGATCCCGTAGAAGCAGGGCCACGCCACCGGCGGGCTGGAGATCCGCACGTGCACCGCTGCGGCGCCCGCGTCCCGCAACATGCCGACGATGGCCCGCTGGGTGTTGCCGCGGACGATCGAGTCGTCCACGACGACCAGGCGCTTGCCCTCGATCGCCTCGCGCAGCGGGTTGAGCTTGAGCCGGATGCCCAGCTGCCGGATGGTCTGCGACGGCTGGATGAACGTCCGGCCGACGTAGGAGTTCTTGACCAGGCCCTGCCCGTACGGGATGCCGGAGGACTCGGCGTAGCCGATGGCCGCCGGCGTCCCCGACTCGGGCGTCGGGATGACCAGGTCGGCCTCGACCGGGTGCTCGCGGGCGAGCCGCCGCCCGACCTCGACCCGCGTGGCCTGGACGCTGCGCCCGGCGATCGCGGTGTCGGGCCGCGCCAGGTAGACGTACTCGAACAGGCAGCCCTTGGGCCGGGGCTCGGCGAACCGCTCGGACCGCACGCCGTCGGCGTCGATCGCGATCAGCTCGCCCGGCTCGATCTCCCGGACGAGGACGGCGCCGACGATGTCGAGCCCGGCGCTCTCCGAGGCGACCACCCAGCCGCGTTCGCCGAGCTTGCCGAGCACCAGCGGGCGGATCCCCTCGGGGTCGCGCGCCGCGTAGAGCGTGCTCTCGTTCATGAAGACCAGCGAGTAGGCGCCGCGGGTGACCGGGAGGATCTCGCGCGCGGCCGACAGCGGCCCGCCCTCGCGGGTCGCCAGCAGCGCCGTCAGGACCTCGGTGTCGCTGGTGGCCGTGAGCACCCCCGGCGGGAGCTTGGCCGCCAGCTCGGGCGTGTTGATCAGGTTGCCGTTGTGCGTGAGCGCCAGGCCGCCCGCGCCCGTCGACCTGAACGTGGGCTGGGCGTTCTCCCACGTCGGCGAGCCGGTGGTCGAGTAGCGGCAGTGGCCCACGGCGATGTGGCCGCGCAGGGTGTTGAGGATCGACTCGTCGAAGACCTGGGCGACCAGGCCCATGTCCTTGAACACGACGATGCGGGAGCCGTCGCTCACCGCGATGCCGGCCGATTCCTGCCCGCGGTGCTGAAGCGCGTAGAGGCCGTAGTAGGCGAGCTTGCTCACCTCGGCCCTGCTCGCTTCGCCCGGCGGCACCCAGACGCCGAAGACCCCGCAGGCGTCCTGCGGGGGGCGGTCGGAGGGGTCGATGTCGTGGCTCAGACGTCCGTCACGGAGAGGCACATCCGTCAGTGTAGATGCCCTCCTCACCTGGTCCGATCAGCGGATCTCCTGAACCGCCCTTTACCCGCCCCCACCGCCCCGCCCGCGCGGCGTGCTCCCGGCGGAATCCCGGCCCGGCTTTGGGCGACCTTTACTTCGCCGGACGGCGGGCGGAAGGGTCGGCGCGGGAGTGTGAGGGAGGACACCGGGGAGGGATTCCATGACGATGCCGGGCTACCAGACCTACTCGCCGCCGGCTCCCCCCGAGCGCAAGGGGCTGGCGGTGACCTCCCTGGTGCTCGGGCTCGCCGGCCTGCCCGCCCTGCTGCTGTGCGGCCTCGGGCTGGTGCTGGCCGTCGCGGGGCTCGTGCTGGGCGTCATCGCGGCGGTGCGCGGGGCCGGGCGGTCGCTGGCGGTCGCCGGCATCGTGGCGTCGGCCGTGACCCTCGTGATCGGCGGGATCGGGATCTTCTTCCTGCTGAGCAAGGCCGCCGAGTGCGCGGACACCGCGCGGTACCCGGACGAGACCGCGCGGCGGTTGTGCGTCGAGCGGGAGTTCCCGTTCGCGCAGAACGCCGAGACCCCCTGACGCCCGCCGCCCCCGTCCGACGTCCCGGTCACTCGGCGAGGGCCCGGACGGCCTCCTGGTCGAGGGCCGAGGCGTAGACGCGGACGTCCTCCATCAGCCCGGTGAGACCGGGCTTGCCCGGCTCGCTGCCGAGGTGCAGGGGGCCGGCCGGGGTCACCACGGCGTGCTCCAGCGGGACGGCCACATCGAGCTTGCCGTTGATGTAGAGGAACATGCCCTCGGTGTCGACGACGAAGGCGACGTGCGCCCATTCGCCGAGGGTGAGGACCGCCCTGCTGTCCGCGTACTCCGGGCCCTTGACCGTGAAGAGCTGCACGCGCACCCGCAGCGCGTCCGGGTAGAGCCACAGCCCGAGCGAACGTGCGTCCTCGTCGGTGACCGGCTTGTAGAGCAGGCCCCGCCACTCGCCGGTCGGGTCTCCGGTGACGTTGACGAAGAAGGCCAGGCTGAAGCCGAAGACCTGGCTCAGGACGAGCTGGGGGGCGGCCGGGACGACGGCCTGGCCGGCTCCGCCCAGGGACAGCGCCTCTCCGTCGCGGCCCGGAACGATCTCGGCGCCCTCGTCGAGGGTGGCCGTCAGTCCCCCGCCCGTGGCGTCGGCGACCCGGTGGCCGTCGACGTTCTCGACGTCGAACGTCCAGTGCGCGATGAGCATGGCGGCACCTCCATGCCGTGCCCCGAGCCCGGTGTGATCCCTCAACGCTTTCAGTACCGCGAGGGAGAGACAAGGCCCGAAATCAGCCGAGCGGCAGCGGCAGGTAGGCCGAGAGGTCCGCGCGCGATCCGCTGGCCCGAACACGATGATCTTGCATGGCGTCGTCCCAGGTGAGACGTCCGGTCGCGAGGGAAATCCAGGTGATCGCGTCCATCTCCACCACATTGGGCGGTGTTCCCCGGGTATGGTGCGGGCCGTCGACACACTGCACGGCGGCGTGTGGCGGGACCCGGACCTCCACCGACCGGCCCGGCGCGATCTCGGCGAGCCGGTCGAGCAGGAACCGCACGGCGCCCTTCACGACGGGTCTGGCGACCTGGTCGGGCCCGGCGGCCGCCAGGACGGTGTCGAACGCGGCCCGGCGAAGGGTGCCGGGCTCGTCGTCACCGTCGTGGGGTTCGAGGCCGAGTGCGGCGCGCTGCTCGTCCAGCACGGCTCGGGTGAGACGGGTACGCGACATCGGGACCGAGGCTATCGCGTGACTTTCGGTGGTCGCCCGACCACCTGACCCGCCACGATCGTGCTCCACCCGGTAAAAAGGGACCGGCGCCGGACGGGGGCGAACGACGCAGAAGGAATCGGGGGGCCGGCCGGGTCCACGGCCCGGCGGGACGACACGGAGGTTCGAATAGATGGCCGAGGCTCTGCCCCTGCAGCCCGGTGATCCGCAGCAGCTCGGCGACTACGAGATCACCGGCCGGCTCGGCGTGGGAGAACAGGGCGCCGTCTTTCTCGGCCGCAGCCCGGCCGGCGGCACCGTCGCGGTGAAGCTGCTGCACCTGCGGCTGAGCGGCGAACCCGCCGCCCGTTCACGGTTCGCCGGCGCGTTCGCGGCGGCGCGGCGGGTCAGCGGCTTCTGCACGGCCGCGATCATCGACGCGGACGTGGAGAGCGACCGCCCGTACGTGGTGAGCGAGTTCGTCGCCGGGCCGTCCCTGCTCCAGCTGGTCGCCGAGGAGGGCCCGCGCGGCAGCGCGGTGGCCGAACGGCTCGCGGCCGGCACCGCGATCGCCCTGGCGGCGGCGCACCGCGCCGGTGCCGTGCACCACGACTTCAAGCCCGGCAACGTGCTGCTGGGCCGGGACGGGCCCCGGGTCACCGACCTCGGCGTCGCCCGCGCCCTGGAGGCGGTGACCGCGACCCCGACCGGCCGCGTCGCCGACGACCCGTCCTACAAGGCGCCCGAGCAGCTCCGCGGCTCGGGCATCGGGCCCGCCACAGACGTCTTCGCGTGGGGCGCCACCCTGCTGTTCGCGGTGAACGGCACGGCCCCCTTCGGGGACGGCTCGCAGTCGGAGGTGATGCAGCGCATCGTCTACGACGAGCCCGACCTGTCCGCGCTGCCCGAGTCGCTCCGCGAGGTGGTCGCCGACGCTCTGGCCAAGGAGCCGTCCGGCAGGCCCGCCGCGCGCGACGTCCTCGACCGGCTGCTCGGCGCCGGCGGCTCCCTGGCCGAACGGCTGCCGGAGAGCCTGATCGCCGAGGGCCGCGCCCTGGCCGACGGGTCGGCCCCCGTGGCCGGCATCGCGCCGGCCGGTGCGCCTCCCGTGCCCGCCATCGCGGTCCGGCCGCCCATCTCCGTTCCGCCGTCCGTGCGCAACGAGCTGAGCGAGCTGGAGCCGACCAGGCCCGAACGCAGCCCGGCGATGCCGCCGCAGGCGGCGTCCGCGCCGATGCCCGCGCCGGTGCGCGCCGAGCCGACCCGCGTGGAGTCGACCGACCAGGCCACCGAGGCGATGCCCGCGATCGACCCGGACCTTCCCGCGCCCGGCGACCCCCTGGCCCGGCCCCTGCACCTCATCCCGGGCATGGACACCGGCGCGCAGCAGATCCGCGACGAGCAGCGGTACCGGCCGGAGGAGGAGGCGCCGCAGCACCACACCGCCGTGCTGGCGGCCCCCACGCCCTCCCGCAAGCCGCGGATGCCGCAGTTCCGCCGTCCCGGCAACCACGTCCTCGGCGTCGCGGCCTCGCTGACCATCGGCGTCCTCGTCGGCATCGCGATCATCGCGCTGGTGTTGTGGCCCCAGCTGAAGGGCGGCTCCGACGACGACCCGCCGCAGACCGGCCCGGCCAACGAGGACCGTCCCGTCTCGACGATCCCGGAGACGTTCGCCGGCACCTGGAAGGGCACCGCGGTCAACGCCAGGAGCGCGGCCTCGTTCCCCATCGAGGTCACCTTCAAGGCGGGCGACAAGACCGCGCAGGCCCGCTTCAACCGCAACTGCGTCGGCACCCTCGCGCTGACCAGCGGCACCACCCAGCGTCTCGAGATGTCCCTCCAGGTCGCCAAGCCGTGCACGAGCGGCAACGTGCGGGTGGTCCGCCAGCAGGACGGCACCCTGCAATACGCGTGGATGCACCAGCCCGGCGCCACCCCCGGCTACCAGGGAAAACTCAGCAAGAGCTGAGCGGCCGACTCGCACCGTTTGCCCGTTCTCGCTGCAGATTTCGGGAGGAATCCAATAAGGTACCGCTCTGTCGGTTCACCTGATCATGGTCGCCGCGCCCGAGACCCCCGGCGTGGCCGCGACTGAAGGAGTCCTCCCCGTGCGGGCTGTCCCCCGAAGGCTGCTGATCACCGGCACCGCCGCGGCGTGTGTCGCCGGTGCGGCCGCGTTCCCCGTCCTGGCCGGCGGCTCCGACCCCGCACTGGTCCAGGTGACGGCCGCCGAAGGCACGCCGATCCCGGGCAAGTACATCGTCACCCTCAAGGACGGCGCCTCCACCGCGTCCGCCGTGCGGAACGCGAGGGCCGCCGCGGCGGAGCGGTTCGACGGCGTCCTCAACGGCTTCGCCGCCAGGCTCGACGCCGGCCAGCTCGACCGGCTGCGCCGCGACCGCAACGTCGCCGCGATCGAGCACGACCAGCTCGTCTCGATCAGCGGAACGCAGCGCCTCGGGCTGCCCTGGGGTCTCGACCGCGTCGACGAGCGCGCGCTGCCGCTGAGCAGGTCGTACACCTACCGGGCGACCGGCCGCGGCGTGAACGCCTACGTCGTCGACACGGGCCTGGACGTGAAGCACCCGCAGTTCCAGGGGCGCGCGTCGATCGCATGGAAGGCGCCCGGCTTCTCCAGCGGCGCCGACTGCAACGGCCACGGCACCCATGTCGCCGGCACCATCGGCTCCCAGCGCTACGGCGTCGCCAAGCAGGTCAGGATCCGTGCGCTCCGCGTGCTGGGCTGCGACGGCACCGGCCCGATGTCGAACGTCGTCGCCGCGGTCAACTGGCTGCGCAAGAACGCGGCCAAGCCCGCCGTGGCCAACATCTCGATCGGCGGCCCCAAGTCGGCCGCCCTCAACACGGCTGTGGCCAATCTCTCCAAGTCCGGCGTCGTCGTCGCGGTGGCGGCCGGCAACGACGGCAAGAACGCCTGCAACACCTCGCCCGCCGGCGCCGCCGGCGCGGTGACCGTCGGCGCGAGCGACTCGCGCGACCGCAGGGCCGGCTTCTCCAACTGGGGCACGTGCGTCGACATCCACGCCCCGGGCGTCGGAGTGACCTCCACCTGGCCCGGAAAGGGCCGTGAGGTCCTCGACGGCACCTCGATGGCGAGCCCCCATGTGGCGGGCGTCGCGGCGCTCTACCTGACCACGCACCGCAGGGCGGGCTTCGCGGAGGTCGAGAAGTGGCTCAAGGCCAACGCCACGTCCGGCCGGCTGAAGGGTCTGCCCAGTGGCACGCCCAACAAGCTGCTCTACAAGGCCAAGCTGTGAAACCAGTCACATAGGATGGCCCGGTTTCCAGGCGGCGCCCCTGGTTCCGGGACTCGCTGGCGGCACACCCGCCCCAGGGGTTTAATCTTGGCGAAGTAACGAACGTTTCCTTGCAGTTCATTGGCATTCGGTCGGTGACTCGCCACGGCCCACCGGGCAGTCTGGCCGAACCTGCCGAGTCCCGCGCCATGCCGCGCGGGAACCGGGGACCCACATGCCGGAGCGTCACCGCGCTTCCGGCCGGGGTGAATTCGGGACCGCAACCAGCGGATCCGATAGGGCTGACTCCCGGCCCGAACCCGTCAGCTAACCCGGTAGGCGAATGAGGAGAGGAGAAGCGTGGAGACCCCCACCTCCACTCGCTGGCGTCGTGCCCGGCGCGCCGTCGTCGCCGTCGCCGGCCTCGTGCCGTTGGTGGCGAGCGCGACCGTCACCGGCCCGGCCGCCCAGGCCGACCCGGGTGACGCCGGGCGGGTCAGCAAGCTGAACGCCCAGATCGAGAGGCTCGACAAGGCGTACGGCGGCGACCTCGCGAGGTTGCGCGACTCGCAGCACGACGTCAAGCAGGCCCTGCAGCGCGCTCAGGACCTCAAGGAGGACCTGGCCCAGGCCCGCGGGCTGGTGGCCCAGATCGCGGCCTCGCAGTACATGACGGGCGGCACCGACCCCTCCGTGGCCGTGCTGGCGAACGACGACCCCTCCACGTACCTCAACAACGCGTCGCTGGTCAGCCATGTGGCCCAGAACCAGGCCGGCAAGGTCCAGCAGATCCAGCAGCTGGTCGCCCAGCAGGAGAAGGCCCGCGCCGAGGCGCAGAACAAGATCAAGCAGCTCGAGAAGCAGATCAAGGACCTGGTCAAGCAGAAGGCCCGGGTCAAGGTGCTGCTCAAGAAGTACAAGCCGGAGTCCCCGAGCGTCGGCATGGCCGGGGTCACGCCCCGCATGAAGAAGGTCCACGACGTCCTGGACACCGAGTTCGGCCCGTTCCCGACCATCGGGTGCGTACGTTCCGGCGGCGACCCGCAGGACCACGCCACCGGCCAGGCCTGCGACTTCATGGTCACCACCGGCGGCCAGATGGCGACGGGCAGCGCGCAGCAGCAGGGCGACCGCGCCGCCGCCTACGCGATCGCCAACGCCGACAGGCTGGGCGTCAAGTACGTGATCTGGCGGCAGCGCATCTACGACATGCGCAGCCCCGGCTGGTCGTCCATGAGCAACCGCGGCGGCGTGACCGCCAACCACTACGACCACGTCCACGTCTCGGTCTTCTAGGACCCGCCCGGCTGTCGTTGGGCCTGGCGGGCTCCACGACGGCCGTTGACGCGCGAACGCCCGGTCACCCTCGCGGGGTGGCCGGGCGTTCGCGGTCGTGGCTCAGTCGGCGTAGCTGGGCAGGGTCCGCTCGTGGGCCTCGCCCAGCTCGGCGAGCGGGATCGAGAAGAGCTCCTCCTCGCGGCTGGAGACCGTGAGGGCGTCGCCGCCGGTGACGCCGATCTGGGCGACCGGGACGCCGGCCTGCTCGCACAGGGCGGCCAGGCGGGCCTCGCCGCCGGGCCGGATCGCGACCACGGCGCGGGCGACGGACTCGCTGAACAGGGACACGAACGCGTCGCCGGGCAGCGTGATCTGGGCGCCCAGGCCGCCGCGCAGGCACGACTCGACGAGGGTCTGGGACAGCCCGCCGTCGGAGACGTCGTGCGAGGCGGTCAGCAGGCCCTCGCGGGCGGCGGTGACCAGGACGGAGGCCAGCGCGGCCTCGGCGGCCAGGTCGACCAGCGGCGGGAGGCCGCCCAGGTGGCCGTAGACCACGTGCGCCCATTCCGAGCCGCCGAACTCCTCGCGGGTCTCGCCGAGCAGGGCGATGGTCGCGCCCTCGGAGGTGAACGACATGTTGGCCCGGCGCCGGACGTCGTCGTGCACGCCCAGCACGCCGATGACCGGCGTCGGGTTGATCGGCGTGGTGCCGGTCTGGTTGTAGAACGAGACGTTGCCGCCGGTGACCGGGATGCCGAGGTACTGGCAGGCGTCGGCCAGGCCCTCGACCGCGCGGGCGAACTGCCACATGACCCCCGGGTCCTCCGGGGAGCCGAAGTTGAGGCAGTTGGTCACCGCCAGCGGGCGGGCGCCGGTGGAGGCCACGTTGCGGTAGGCCTCCGACAGCGCCAGCTGGGCGCCGGCGTACGGGTCGAGGCGGGTGTAGCGGCCGTTGCCGTCGAGGGACAGCGCGATGCCCAGGCCGCTCTCCTCGTCGATGCGGACCACTCCGGCGTCCTCGGGCATGGCCAGGACGGTGTTGCCGAGCACGTAGCGGTCGTACTGCGAGGTGACCCACGTCTTGCTGGCCAGGTTGGGCGAGCCGGTGAGCCACAGGACCGTGTTGCGCAGGTCGTCGGCGTTGGCCGGGCGGACCAGGCGGCCCGGGGTGTCGGCCTGGAGCGAGCCGAGGTCGGCGGGCGGCGCGTAGGGCCGCTCGTAGACCGGGCCCTCGTCGGCGGCGGTGCCCGGCGGGATGTCGACGATGGTCTCGCCGTTCCAGGTCATCACCAGGCGGCCGGTGTCGGTGACCGAACCGATGACGGTGGCCGGGATCTCCCAGCGGGCGCAGATCTCCATGAACCGGTCGACCTTGCCGGGCGACACGACCGCCATCATGCGCTCCTGCGACTCGCTCATGAGGATCTCCTCAGGGCGCAGCGTCGCGTCGCGCAGCGGAACCGAGTCGAGCTCGACGTGCATGCCGCCGGTGCCGGCCGCGGCCAGCTCGGTGGTCGCGCAGGAGACGCCCGCCGCGCCGAGGTCCTGGATGCCGACCACGAGGTCCTCGCGGAACAGCTCCAGGCAGCACTCGATCAGCAGCTTCTCCATGAACGGGTCGCCGACCTGCACCGAGGGCCGCTTGGCCTGTGACTCCTCGTCGAACGTCGCGGAGGCGAGGACCGAGGCGCCGCCGATGCCGTCCGGGCCGGTGCCGGCACCGAAAAGGATCACCCGGTTGCCCGGGCCGGGCGCGATCGCACGCTTGATCTCGTCGTGCTTGAGCACGCCCACGCAGAGCGCGTTGACCAGCGGGTTCTGCGCGTAGCAGGCGTCGAAGACGGTCTCGCCGCCGATGTTGGGCAGGCCGAGCGAGTTGCCGTAGCCGCCCACGCCCGCCACGACCCCGGGCAGCACGCGCTGGGTGTCGGCGGCGTCGGCCGGGCCGAACCGCAGCGAGTCCATCACCGCGACCGGCCGGGCGCCCATCGACATGATGTCGCGGACGATCCCGCCGACGCCCGTGGCCGCGCCCTGGTAGGGCTCCACGTACGACGGGTGGTTGTGCGACTCGACCTTGAAGGTGACCGCCCAGCCCTGGCCGACGTCGACCACGCCGGCGTTCTCGCCCATGCCGACCAGCAGCGCGTCGGTCTTGGGCGCCTTGTCGCCGAACTGGCGCAGGTGCACCTTGGAGCTCTTGTAGGAGCAGTGCTCGCTCCACATCACCGAGTAGATCGCCAGCTCGGCGGACGTGGGACGGCGCCCCAGGATCTGCCGGACCCGCTGGTACTCCTCGTCGTTCATCCCCAGCTCGGCGAACGGCTGGGGCCGGTCGGGGGTGACCCGGGCCGTGGCGACGGTGTCGGTCTCGTAGACGACCGGCGGGGTCATCGCGGACGGCGCGACCGGAACGACCGGCTGAGGGCCGGTGCCGGCGGGCACGACGGCCTGCGGGCCGGTACCCCTGGACACCGCCGGCTGCGGGCCGGTGCCGGAAGGCATGACCGGCTGCGGGCCCGTGCCCGTGGGCGTGACCGGCTGCGGGCCCGTGCCCGTGGGCGTGACCGGCTGCGGGCCCGTGCCCGTGGGCGTGACCGGCTGCGGACCGGTGCCCGTGGGAGTGACCGGCTGCGGGCCTGTGCCCGTGGGCGTGACCGGCTGCGGGCCGGTGCCGGTCGGCACCTCCTGGGAGATCGCCGGGCCGGTCGCGGCAGGCTCGGCGAGCGTGCGCGGCTCGGTGGGCACGGGCGGCTCGCCGAGCGTGGGCTGCACGCCCGCCACCGGCGGCTCGGCGAGCATGGGCTGCTCGGAGTTGGCCAGCCCGGTCAGCGCCGCGAGCGCCTCGTCACCGGACGTGGGGCCGGGCACGGCCGGAGCCGTGCCACGGGGGTCCTCGGCGGGCTCAGCGGCCTTCTCCGGCCCCTGAGCGCCCGCCGTGGCGGCCGGGGCGGGCGCGGGCCCGCCCGGCGCGTCGCTGCGGCTCTCCTCGGCGAAGGCGCGCGAGAACGTGGCGGCGGCCTCGTCGGTCGGCGCCACGGTGGGCGTCACCGCCGGGATCGGAATGCCCTCGGCCTGCCCGGCGGGCGGCCCGGCCGGCGGAGCGGGCGGGACGGCCGGGAGGGGGCCGGTGCCCGCCTTGGCCTCCGCCTCGGCCTCCTCGGCGACGGCCTCGTAGGCCTGGCCGACCGACGGGTCGACGGGCTGTAGCTCCGGGTCGTCCGCGTCCGACTTGAGGTCGGCCAGCCACTCCAGGCTCGGCTCGTCCTCGCGGGACCGCGCCCGCCCCGGGGCGCCAGGCGTGTTGGGCGGCTGCTCGCTCATTCGGTACTTCCCGTCCGCGTCCGCGGCGCCTCGCGGCGCCGCCTTCCCTCGTCACTCCGGTCGCTTCGCTCCCGGCGTTCCCCCGTCCGGGCGACGCCGTGCCGCTGCCCCTCACTCACGCGCTGACCAGCCTCTTGACGATCGAGGTGAAGAATCCGAGCCCGTCGGTGGACGGGCCGGTCAGGGACTCGACGGCGTGCTCGGGGTGGGGCATGAGGCCGACCACGTTGCCGGCCTCGTTGGCGATGCCGGCGATGTCACCGAGCGAGCCGTTGGGGTTGAGGTCGAGGTAGCGGGCCACGATCCGGCCGCTCTCCTCCAGCTCGGTGATGGTGGCCGGGTCGGCGGTGAAGCGGCCGTCGGCGTTCTTGATCGGGATGACCAGCTCCTGGCCCTCGCGGTATTCGGAGGTCCAGGAGGTGTCGGCGTTCTCCACGCGCAGGCGCTGGTCTCGGCAGACGAAGTGCAGGCCCGCGTTGGGCAGCAGCGCGCCGGGCAGCAGGTGCGACTCGCACAGCACCTGGAAGCCGTTGCAGATGCCCAGCACCGGCAGCCCGTCACCGGCGGCGGCGACCAGCTCGGTCATGATCGGCGCGAACCGCGAGATCGCCCCGGCCCGCAGGTAGTCCCCGTACGAGAACCCCCCGGGGAGGACGACGGCGTCGACGCCCTTGAGGTCGTGGTCGGCGTGCCAGAGCGCGACGGGCTCGGCTCCGGCGAGTCGTACGGCCCGTGCGGCGTCCCGGTCGTCAAGCGAACCAGGGAAGGTGATGACCCCTACCCGGGCAGCGTCCATCTCTACTGTTCCTCCGAAAGAAGGGCGGCCAGGACAGGCGGGCGTGCACTCTCCGCCGGCTCCGGCCCCCTGGCGGAGCCTCGCCCCGCCACGCGATGCGCGTCTGGATCCCCCCGCGCGCGTACCAATCTACCCGGCGCTGTGGATGAGCCGGCTCTCGAGGCGGCGGATGAGCGCCTCATCGCGCCAGGTCAGGCGCTTTTGCAGATGAACGACCGTACCCGCGTCGGGAACCGACTCGATGCTGATTTCGTCCACCAGCGCCCGCATGATCTTAATGCCGCGACCCGATTCGCTCAAAATCCCGCGATCGGCGCCTGACGTGGCGTTTCGGAGCCCCCGGCCCCAATCCATGATCTTCAGATCGCAGGCGTCTTCATCGACACGGCCGACCACTTCGTAATTGCCGTTGGAGCGCGAGTGCTGGATCACATTCGTGCACGCTTCGGAAGTGGCGACGAGGATATCCCCGATGCAGTCTTCGTTGACGCCGAGCCCGCGGAGCGCGTCGCCGAGCACGCGCCGGATCACCGGGATGCTGAGCGTCTCGCGGGGTAGCGCGAGCGAGAACCTCATGTCCACCGGCCACCTCGTGTCATTTTCAGACTCCCCATGGGCCGGCCCCGGACGGGCCGTTCTCGCCGACTCGACGCAGCTAAGACTTCCCCCGTAGAAACTTCCGTAATCGTTACACTGCAGGGTCTTTTGCAAGTTGCAGGTTAACCGCTTAAGGTCTAGACCTTTTGGAACGAACCAAGCATGTGGTAATCGTCACAGTGACCACATCGCGCCGAATTCTTGACGGACCTTCAGAGAACCCGGACCTCGTAGCTCTCGATGACCGGATTGGCCAGCAGCGTTTCAGCGATCTTGTTGGCCTGCTCCAGCGCGGCCTCGTCCGCGGGCCCGTCGAGCTCCAGTTCGAACCGCTTGCCCTGCCGGACGCCGACCACGCCGTCGAACCCCATCTGCGGGAGCTTCCTGGCGATCGCCTGCCCCTGGGGGTCGAGGATTTCCGGCTTGAGCATGACGTCGACGACGACGCGCGCCACGACCGCCCCCTCACTGATCTGCGCTTTTCCGTACGGCTTGAAGCGTACGGCACCATGGCCTCTGACAGCCCATCGCCCCGGCCCGACGCACCGCCGCACTCCCCGCCGCACGCCCCGCCGTCTACGCTCTTACCTCCCCTTCCCCCACGGAGTTCGGCCCGATGAACATCGAGGATCTCTCACCGCCGGAACGCCGCCTCTGGGAGGCGTTCCCGCGCGGTGAGTCCGTCGACCTGTCCAGCAGCGACCAGACGCAGAACGACCCGGCGTTCGCCGAACGCTGGGGACAGGACCGGGTGGTGCGCGCCGAGGTCCTGGTCGCGCTGCTGGCCGGGGCCGTCGCCCCCGAGCCGGGCCAGGTCGCGGCGCTGCGGCTGACCGGGGCTCGGATCACCGGGGGGCTCAACCTGGGGCACGCCGAGGTGACGGTGCCGCTGGCGCTGACCGGCTGCTCGTTCGACGAGGCGCCGCACCTCTACTGGGCCAACATGAACAGCGTCCACATGATGCGCTGCCGCCTGCCGGGGCTGGTCGCCTCCGGCACCCGCGTCGGCGGTCACCTGTGGCTGGAGGGCAGCCGCATCTCCGGCGGCCTCTGGCTGGACGGGGCGCACATCACCGGCATCCTCAACATGTCCGGGGTCCATCTGATCAACCCCGGCGGGGACGCGCTGCTGGCCGACCGGCTCACCGTCGACGCCAACGTCTACTGCGACCGCGACTTCGTGGCCAACGGCGAGGTGCGGCTGCCGGGCGCGCACGTCGGCGGCCAGCTGATCTTCCGGCAGGCCCGGCTGCACAACCCCTCCGGCGCCGCGCTGTACGCGAGCCGGCTGGACGTGGCCGCCAACGTGTTCTGCGACGGCGGCTTCTCCGCCCAGGGCGAGATCCGGCTGCGCGGCGCGCGGGTCGGCGGCTACCTGTCGTTCGTCGGCGCCGACCTCTCCCACCCTGGACGCACGGCGCTCAACGCCGACGACCTCACGGTGGAGACCGACGTCTACTGCTCCGACTCGTTCTCCTCCGACGGCGCCGTGAGCTTCGCCGGGGCGCACATCTCCGGCCAGCTCAGCCTGCGCGGCGCACGGCTCAAGCATTCCGAGGGCACCGCGCTCAGCCTGCAGCGCCTGCAGGCCGAGGAGGTGCTGCTGACCCCGGCCGAGCCGATCGACGGCGTCGCCGACCTGTCGTACGCCAAGATCGGCCTGCTCCGCGACGACAAGATGACCTGGCCGTCCCGGCTCCAGCTGGACGGGCTCCAGTACGAGGCGCTCGACCCGCCGATGACCGCGCGCGAACGGCTCGACTGGATCCGCCGCGACACCGACGGTTACGCGCCGCAGCCGTACGAGCGGCTGGCGCACGCCTACCGCACCCTCGGCCTGGACGCCGACGGCCGCTACGTCCTGCTGGCCAAGGCCCGCGACCGGCGCAAGACACAGAGTCCGTCACGCAAGGTGGTCGGGTTCGCGCAGGACGTCCTGGTCGGTTACGGCTACCGGCCGTTCCGCGCCGCGAGCTGGCTGGGCGGGCTGCTGGCGTTCGGCACGATCGTCTTCTCGTTCCACAAGCCGGCGATCCTCAACGCCGACGACACCCCGCACTTCAACCCGTTCTTCTACACGCTCGACCTGATGCTGCCGATCGGCGACCTGGGCCAGGAGCGGGTTTTCTCGCCCGAGGGCGTCTACCAGTGGATCGCCAACTTCCTGGTGGTCTCGGGCTTCATCCTCGGCCTGACCGTGGCGGCGGGCGCCACCCGGGCCCTCTCCCGAGAGTGATCCTCTCGAGAGTGATCGGAGCCCTCCTGGAGCCGCCGCCGCGCGCTCGGTGACCGCGCTCGCCGGTCGCCGCGTTCGCGAAGAGCTGATTCGGCCGTTCAGGGGCCTCCGCGCGGCCGGATCTGGCGCCCGAGGGCCCAAACCGCGCGGCGGATGCGGTGGATAGGCCGCTCAGGCGGGGTAGAGATCCCGTATTCGGGGACTTGCGTCCCTGGGTGTGATGTCTGCCACGATGGCATTAGCGGCATTCGTCCCTTTACCCAGGGGCGGGTGTCACTGACGCCGGTCGGACCGCGGCGATCCCGCGTGCCGGCCCCGAACGAGGAGTGTCATCGATGACGATCGACTCCGTGCGCGGCGAGCCCGACACCCACCAGCCCGCCCCGTCCGAGCGAGAGACGACCGAGCTCATCCAGCTGCTCACCCCCGAGGGCGAGCGCGTCGAACATCCGGACTACCCCCTGGACCTCACCCCGGACGAGGTCCGCGGCCTCTACCGCGATCTGGTGATCACACGGAAGATCGACCTGGAGGCGGTGGCGCTCACCCGCCAGGGCGAGCTGGGCATCTGGGCCTCGCTGCTGGGCCAGGAGGCCGCGCAGATCGGCTCCGGCCGGGCGCTCGGCCGCAACGACATGGTCTTCCCCACCTACCGCGAGCACGGCGTCGCCTGGTGCCGTGACGTGGAGCCCCTCAACCTGCTGGGCCTCTTCCGCGGGGTCAACCACGGCGGCTGGGACCCCGCCGAGCACGGTTTCCACCTCTACACCATCGTGATCGGCAGCCAGACGCTGCACGCCACCGGCTACGCGATGGGCATCCAGCGCGACGGCGTCCTCGGCAGCGAGAACGCCGGCGCCACCATCGCCTACTTCGGCGACGGCGCGACCTCCCAGGGCGACGTGAACGAGTCGTTCGTCTTCGCCTCGGTGTTCAACGCCCCGGTCGTGTTCTTCTGCCAGAACAACCAGTGGGCCATCTCCGAGCCCCTGGAGAAGCAGTCCCGCATCCCGCTCTACAAGCGCGCGCAGGGCTACGGCTTCCCCGGGCTCCGGGTGGACGGCAACGACGTGTTCGCCTGCCTGGCGGTCACCCGCAAGGCGCTGGAGGCCGCCCGCACCGGTCAGGGCCCGACGCTCGTCGAGGCCTACACGTACCGGATGGGCGCCCACACCACCACCGACGACCCGACGCGCTACCGCCTCAAGGCCGAAGAGGAGGCCTGGAAGCTCAAGGACCCGATCGAGCGCGTCAAGGCGTACCTCGTCCGCGGCGACATGGCCGACACCGCCTACTTCGACGAGATCGACGCCGAGGCCAAGGAGTACGCCACGCGGCTGCGCAAGGCCTGCCTGGCGCTGCCCGACCCGCAGCCACTGGCGATCTTCGAGCACGTGTACGCCGAGAAGCACCCGCTGATGACCGAAGAGCAAGAGCAGTTCGCCGCCTACCTGGCGTCCTTTGAGGAGGTGTCCTCGTGACCGAGTCGACGGAGACCGCGGCCGCGAAGGCCTCGACGCTGACGATGGCCAAGGCCCTCAACGAGGGCATGCGCAAGGCCATGGAGAACGACCCCAAGGTCCTGGTCATGGGCGAGGACGTCGGCAAGCTCGGCGGGGTGTTCCGGGTGACCGACGGCCTGCAGAAGGACTTCGGCGAGGAGCGGGTCATCGACACCCCGCTGGCCGAGTCGGGCATCGTCGGCACCGCGATCGGCCTCGCCCTGCGCGGCTACCGTCCGGTCGTGGAGATCCAGTTCGACGGCTTCGTGTTCCCGGCCGCCGACCAGATCATCACCCAGCTCGCCAAGATGCACATGCGGTCGCTGGGCGCGCTCCAACTGCCCGTCGTCATCCGCATCCCGTGCGGCGGCGGCATCGGCGCGGTCGAGCACCACTCGGAGTCGCCGGAGAACTACTTCACCCACACCGCCGGGCTGCGCGTGGTGGCCTGCTCCAACCCGGCCGACGCGTACACGATGATCCAGCAGTCGATCAGCTCCCCGGACCCGGTGATCTTCTTCGAGCCCAAGCGCCGCTACTGGGACAAGGCGCCCGTCGACACCGAGGCCTCCTCCGCCGACTGGCGCCCGCTGCACGACGCGCACGTGGTGCAGCCCGGCGAGCACGTGACCGTCCTGGCCTACGGCCCGGCGGTGAAGACCTGCCTGGAGGCCGCCGGAGCGGCCGCCGAGGAGGGGCGTTCGCTGGAGGTCATCGACCTGCGTTCGCTCAACCCGCTCGACATCGCCGCCGTCACCGAGTCGGTCGACCGCACCGGCCGCTGCGTGGTCGTGCACGAGGCGCCGGTCTTCTCCGGCTACGGCGCCGAGCTGGCGGCGCGCATCACCGAGCGGTGCTTCTACCGCCTGGAGGCGCCGGTGTTGCGGGTCGGCGGGTTTTCCACCCCCTACCCGCCGTCCCGCCTCGAGGACGCCTACCTGCCCGATCTCGACCGCATCCTGGACGCCGTCGACAGAACTTTCGGATGGTGATCATGACTCTGGAAGTCGATCCGACCGCTGTGCCGCTGAACGCGGTCGACCGGACCTTCGCCTGGTGACGCCGATGACGGACCGCAAGCAGTTCAAGCTGCCCGACGTGGGCGAGGGCCTGACCGAGGCCGAGATCGTCAAGTGGCACGTGCAGCCGGGCGACCAGGTCGAGGTCAACCAGACCATCGTCGAGATCGAGACCGCCAAGGCGATCGTCGAGCTGCCCTGCCCGTTCGAGGGCGTGGTGGCCGAGCTCCTGGCCACCGAGGGCGACACGGTGGACGTGGGCGTGCCGATCATCTCGGTGGACGTGGCCGCCGAGGGCGATGAACCCCCGTCGTCGGCCGCCGCCACCCCCGTCTCCGAGCCGCCGGCGCAGGCCGCCGCGCTCAAGGAGGACATGGTCCCGGCGGTGAACGAGCCGGGCATGGTCGCTCCCGAGGAGCCCAAACGGCAGCCGGTGCTGGTGGGCTACGGGGTGAAGCCCGGGGCCACCAAGCGCCGTGCGCGCAAGGGGCCGCAGCCCGCGGCCGCCTCGGCCGCGGCCGCACCGGCGCAGGCTCCCGCCGTTCCGGCCCAGGCCGCCGTCCCCAGCCCTGTGGAAGGTGGACGCGAGGAGGCGGCGCGTCATCCACAGCCTGTGGACAAGCGCACGCTCGCCAAGCCGCCGGTCCGCAAGATGGCCAAGGACCTCGGGGTCGACCTGACCTCGCTCACCGGCTCGGGGCCCAACGGCTCCATCACCCGTGAGGACGTCCAGGCGGCCCGCGACGGCACCGCCACGGCCCCGGCGGCCCCCGCCGCTCCGCCGATGCCCGCCACCGCTCCCCCGGCCACCACCGCGGCCTCCGGCGAGCGCGAGGAGCGCGTCCCGGTCAAGGGCGTGCGCAAGAGCACCGCGGCGGCGATGGTCGGCTCGGCGTTCACCGCGCCGCACGTCACCGAGTTCCTCCAGGTCGACGTGACCCGCACGATGGAGACCGTACGCCGCCTCCGCGATCTTCCCGAGTTCGCCGAGGTAAAGGTCTCCCCGCTGCTGCTCGTGGCCAAGGCCGTGCTGACCGCGCTGCGCCGCAACCCGGGCGCCAACGCGTCCTGGTCCGACGGCGACGGCACCGGCGGCGCCGAGATCGTGGTCAAGCACTACGTCAACCTCGGCATCGCGGCCGCGACACCGCGCGGGCTCCTGGTGCCCAACGTCAAGGACGCCCACGCCCTGTCGCTGCCCGGCCTGGCCACGGCGCTGGCCGCGCTGACCGAGACGGCGCGGGCGGGCAAGGCGTCGCCCGCCGACCTGTCCGGCGGCACGTTCACCATCTCCAACGTCGGCGTCTTCGGCGTCGACACCGGGACCCCGATCCTCACCCCGGGCGAGGCCGCCATCCTCGCGTTCGGGCAGGTCAGGGACATGCCCTGGGTACACGAGGGCGAGCTGGCGATCCGCAAGGTCACCACGCTCGCGCTGTCGTTCGACCACCGCGTCATCGACGGCGAGCTCGGCTCGAAGGTGCTGCGCGACATCGGCGACATGCTCGAGGACCCGCTGCGCATGCTCGCCTGGAACTGAGCGTCCGCCCTGCACCGGCGTGGCCGAGGGCCGTCCCGCCCGGCGGGACGGCCCTCGGCCGTGTCCAGCAGCCGGCCTGTCTAGAAGTCCCTGCGGGTGAGGACGAGAGCGCCGAGCAGCAGAGCGGCGCCGGCGTAGAGGGCCAGCACGCCCAGGCCGGCCCAGGGCCCGATCGGCTGGCGGTCGAGACCGGCGGTGGCCTGGATGCTGAGACCCGCGGTCATCGGGGCCCACTTCTCGATCCGTTCCTGCCAGTGCGGGTCGGTGACGAACACGGCGACGACCGGCGAGACGAACAGCAGCGCGAAGACGGCGGTGAGGGCGGCGGCCGTCTCCCGCACGGCGGTCGCGACGCCCAGCGCCAGCAGCCCGATCAGCACCAGGTACAGGACGGTGCCGAGGAAGGCGCGCGCCGTCGTGCCGTCCAGCGGCGACAGCGGCGGATAGCCGTGCGCCGCGGTGAAGCCGCCGCCCGGCAGCAGGAAACGGCCGACGGCCAGGCAGAGCAGGACGGTGACCAGCCCGGCCGCGACCACGAGCGCGGTCACGACGACGGCCTTGGCCGCCAGGACGGCCGTCCGCCGCGGGATCGCCGTCAGCGTCGGCAGGATCGTGCCGGTCCCGTACTCGGCGGCGACCGTCAGCACCGCCAGGATCACCACGAGGACCTGCCCCAGCCGGATCCCGGTGAGCGCCAGCTTCGAGGTGTCCTCGTGGCACTCGGCGGGGGTCGGGCAGCGCGTGATGTCGACCGAGCCGGTGGCGGTCGCGCTCACCACGACGGTGAGCACGACCACGCCGGCCAGCAGGAGGCCGGTGCTGCGCAGCGTGCGGAGCTTGGTCCACTCCGCGTGCAGCGCGTGCCTCATGCGTCCCGCCTCGTCAGGAACCGCGCCGCCAGGGCCAGGCCGACGACCGCGTACAGGGTGAGCACGGCCAGCCCCGCCCAGGGCCCCATCGCCGAGTCGTAGCGCTGGAAGGTCTGCTGCACCTCGAACCCGGCCGCGGGCGTCAGCCGCGTCAGCCAGCGCGACGCCTCCAGCGGCAGGCCGGTGGCGACGATCCTGGGGACGAGCAGCGCCACGAGCACCACGGTGACCGCGGCCGCGGTGTTCCGGAACAGCGTCGCCACGGCCATGCTGAACACCGCGACCAGGCCCGCCAGCAACGCGGTGCCGAGCACGGCCCGCAGCACGACCGGATCGGTGAGCGCGAGGTCGCCGCGCTGGCTCTCCCGCACGAACGGCCGCGCCAGGACGAGGGAGAGCACCGCGGCCATCGCCCCGGCCAGGAAGGTCACCCCGCCGAGCACCAGCGTCCGGGCGGCCAGCACCCGTCCCCGGTGCGGCGTGACCGTGAAGGTCGTCCCCGCCATGCCGCGCCGGTACTCGGAGGTGACGAACAGGACGGTGACGCCGACGACGCAGATCAGCCCGAGCAGGATCCCGGTGAGCGTCATCCTGGTGAGGTCGTCGTCGTAGAGGTCGGGCCCGACGTCCCCCGAGCCGGTCAGGGTGGCCCGCGCGCCGTCCCAGGTGAACGCCTCGTCGCCGGGCGGTTCGCCGGGCGGGGCGGGCACGCCGCCGCGCACCCGCCAGCCCTCCGGCCGCGGCTCGACCCGGTCGAAGACGGCCTGGGTCCGGGACGGCAAAGAGTCGATGCTCTCGCCGCCGAACTGCCGGACCACCTTCGTCGTCGCGGGCGTGGCCACGAACAGCCCGAGGTGCGCGGTCCCGCCGAGCCGGTAGGTGCCGAGCCTGCGCCAGTCCGCCCCGTCCGTGGAGGAGTACCCGGTGACCGTCGTCCCGGTGCGCGTCAGCTTCAGCCACGTGCCGTCGCCGCTCGCCTTGTCGTCGAAGTCGGCCTGCATCCGCACGCCGTGCCCGGGAGTGAGCATGACGGCCGCGTACCGGGCTCCGGGCTCCGAACCGGCGCGGATCATCAGCCCGGCCTTGGCCCAGGATTCGTCGGCCTTCTGGGAGGCGATGCGGGTGACCAGGCTCCCGTCGCCGGTCAGCTCCCGGTAGGCGAACGTGCCACCGTCCTGATGCCCGCGCGGCGGCTTGGCGCCGGCCCCTCCCCCTCCCCCTCCGCCGTCGCCCACGCTCTGCGACCCCGCGGTGGTCAGCAGCGCGACCACGGCGGTCAGCCCGATCGCGGCCCCCAGGGTGATCATCCAGCGCGGCACCGACCGCAGCTTGGTCCACTCCGAGCGGACCAGCCGTCCGAACCCGTTCACGCGCTCCCCTCCTTGAAGTCCACGGCGTGACGGGTGAGCTCCATGTACGCCTCCTCCAGCGAGGCCCGGTGCCCGGCGAGGCCGGAGAACGGGACGCCCTCCGCGGCCAGGACCGCCGCGATCCGGTCGGCGGCCAGCCCCGACACGGTCACCTGGTCGGAGTCCCCGCTCGCGACGGTCGCCCCGGCTCTCGACAACGCCGCCATCGCCTCGCCGCGCCGGTCCGTCCGCACCTCCACCCGGTCGTCGGAGGCGCCCGCGAGCAGCGCCTTGACGTCGGTGTCGGCGATGAGCCGGCCGCGGCCGATGACCAGGAGGTGGTCGGCGGTGTCCTCGAGCTCGCTCATCAGATGGCTGGAGATCAGCACGGCCCGTCCCCCGGCGGCCAGCGAGCGCAGCAGCTCGCGGATCCAGCGCACCCCGTCGGGGTCCAGGCCGTTCACCGGCTCGTCGAAGATGAGCATCGGCGGGTCGCCGAGCAGCGCCCCCGCGATGCCGAGCCGCTGGCGCATGCCGAGCGAGTAGCCGCCCACGGCCTTGCGCGCCACCGACGCCAGGCCGACGCGGTCGAGCACCTCGTCCACCCGGCCGGCGGGCAGCCCGGCCGCGTGCGCCATCCACAGCAGGTGGTCGCGGGCCTTCCGGGCCGGGTGGACGGCGGAGGCGTCCAGCATCGCGCCGAGGTGCCGCAGCGGGTCGCGCAGGCTCCGGTAGGGATGGCCGCCGACCAGGGCGGTTCCGGCGTCGGGCCGGTCCAGCCCGAGGACGAGGCGCAGCGTGGTGGTCTTGCCGGCGCCGTTGGGCCCGACGAAGCCGGTGACCCGCCCGGGGGCGACGGTGAACGTCAGGTCGTCGACGGCGACGGCGGAGCCGTAGGTCTTGCGCAGGCCCCGTACTTCGATGGTCGTCTCCATGGCACCGGACGCTACGAGGCGGGGCCCGGTCCGGGCGTCCCGCGCCGGAGCCGTCTTCGCCGTCCCCGGACCGGGGGACCGGCCGGGCGGGGTCCCTCCGCAGGGGGACACCGGGTACCCGGCCGCGAGGGACGCCCCGGCGGGCGACTGGGGCGAGAATGTCCCGTATGAGACGTGCGGACCGGTGGGCCGCGGCCGCACTGGTGGCCGCCGCCGTGACCGAGGCGGTGATCCGGTCGGACGGGTCACTGGCCCTGGTGCTGCTCCTCGCCGCCGCGACGACCGTCCCGCTCTTCCTGCACGGCGGCTGGCGCACCGCCCTGACCGTGACGGTCGCGGCCGTGCTGCTGTCGGCCGCCTACCGGTCGCCGAGCGTCGCGGGAGCGCTGGCCACCGCGGCGGCCTGGCTGCCGGTGATCCAGCGGCACAGGAGCACGAACCGCGCGGTGGCCGCCGCCCGCGACGCCGACCGGCGGGCCTTCGAGGCGTCCCTCGTCGAGCTCACCGCGCGGGGCGAACGTGCCCGCATCGCCCGCGAGCTGCACGACGTCGTCGCGCACCACATCTCGATGATCTCCGTGCAGGCCGACACCGCCCGGCTGGCCGTGCCCGGCATGCCGCCCGACGGCGTCAAGCACCTGGTCGCCATCGGCGAGACGGCCCGCACCGCGCTCACCGAGATGCGCCGCCTCCTCGGCGTGCTCCGCGAGGACGCCGAGGACGCCGAGGACGCGGACACCGCGGTGAGCCGCCGTCCGCAACCGGGGCTGCGCGACCTGCTCGAACTGATCGACGAGGCTCGCGCGTCCGGCGTCGGACCGGCCCGCCTGATCATCAGCGGCCCGGTCGCGCCGCTCGACTCCGGCATCGAGCTCACCGCCTACCGCATCGTCCAGGAGGCGCTGACCAACGCCCGCAGGCACGCGCCCGGCGCGGCCGTCGACGTCGAGGTCGCCTACGCCGCCGACGGGCTCCGGCTGCGCATCCGCGACAACGGCCCCGGCCCGCCCCCCGGGCACCGGCCGGCGGGGCACGGCCTGCTCGGCATGCGCGAGCGCGCCGCCACCGTCGGCGGCACGCTCCGCACCGGCCCGACCTCCCCCACCGGCTTCCTCGTCGAGGCCGTCCTTCCCACCGGAGTCGCTTCATGATCCGTCTCGTCGTGGTCGACGACCTGGAGGTCGTGCGCGCCGGCTTCGCGGCCCTGCTGGCCACCCAGGACGACTTCACCGTGGCGGGAACGGCCGCCGACGGCGCGGCGGCCCTGGACACGTGCCGCGAGGAGCGGCCCGACGTGGTGCTGATGGACGTCCGCATGCCGGTCATGGACGGCATCGAGGCGACCCGGCTGATCACCGGCGAGGCCGACCCGCCGCGCGTCGTCATGCTCACCACGTTCGACCTGGACCAGCACGTCTACGACGCGCTCGCCGCGGGCGCGAGCGGCTTCCTGCTGAAGGACGTGTCGGCCGAGCGCCTCTTCGACGCCGTCCGCGTCGTGGCGGCGGGCGACGCGCTCATCGCGCCGGCCATCACGCGCCGGCTGATCGCCGAGTTCGCGCGCAACCGGCCGCCCTCCGCTCCGCCCGCGCCGCACGCCGTGAACGCCCTCACCCCGCGCGAGGTGGACGTGCTGCGCCTGGTCGCCGAGGGCCTGTCGAACGCCGACATCGCCACGCGGCTGGTGCTCGGCGAGGAGACGGTCAAGACGCACGTCAGCCGCGTCCTGCGCAAGCTCGGCCTGCGCGACCGCGCGCAGGCCGTGGTCATCGCGTACGAGTCCGGCCTGGTCGTGCCGCGCCGCCCGCGCTGAGGCGATCAGACCGGCGGCGGGTTGTTGTCCCCGTTGTAGAGGCGGTCGCGGTCGTTGTCGGGATGACGTGGGCCGCGTTGCTGCTGCATCCTGGTCATGAGCAGGATCTGCAACGCGAACGAGACTCCCCCGACGATGATCAGGATCACGCCGATCACGTGGATGTCGACCGGATCCGTCATCGCGTCCTCGCGGATCGCGAACTTGAGGATCAGCCCGAGGGTGATCGTGAAAACACTGACGCCGACACCCATGTGACCTCCGCCAGACGATCCGTTGCCGTGCTCTTTAAGTATCCGCTCCGCTCGGTCATCACACCCGAGTTGATCGTCACATCGTGGCCAACCCGCCGCGGCGTTACGGAATCCCCGTCCCGGACCGCCTCACCCCATCACTGCACCGGGACGTTGTCGACCTTTCCGAAGGGGCCGCCGTCGAAGACGACGGAGGTGGGCTTGCCCGGCGGCGCCGGGATGTAGGCGAAGGCGCGGCTCGGCTCGTTCTGGTTGCCGCGGAACGTGCCGCGGCCGGGGTCGACGTAGACGGTGGCGTCGCCGGCCGGCTGGCCGACGCGCACCGCGCGGTAGACGTCCTTGCCGACGACGATGGAGAACGAGGTGAACGCGCCGCCCGGGTAGTCCTTGTGCGGGTAGGCGGCGTTGGCGGGCGTGCTGCCCGGCCCTTCGCTCACCAGGTCGAACACCGCGACGATGTAGGCGCCGTCACGGTAGAACGCCTTGACGTCCAGGCGCCGCTTCTCCTGCCCGAACCGGCCGTAGCGGCTGGCCACCGTCTTCCCGTCCTGGGCGCGGAACGCCGCGGGCCCGGCCGCCGCGCCGCTGCCGCCCGACGCCGGCGCTGTCGACGCGGACGTGGTGCCGACCGTCTGCCGCCGGACCACGTAGGAGATCTCCACCCGCCGGTTGCGGGACCGGGCCTGCGCGTCGTCGGCGCCGCCCTCCTTGGCGATGAGCCGGGTCTCGCCCTTGCCGGTGGTCGTGTAGCGATAGGTGCCGCCGAGGCGGGCCTTCAGCTCCTTGGTGACCGCTTCGGCACGTTCGGTCGACAGTTCGAGGTTGGCGTCGGTCTCGCCCTCGCTGTCGGTGTGCCCGTCGATGGTGAGCGGCTTGCCGGCCGGGTCGGCCTTGGCCTTGATCTCCTGGGCCGCCTGGTCGAGCACCGCCTTGGCCCGGCCGGAGAGCTCCGCCGAGTCGACCGCGAAGAGCACGTCGGCGCGCAGGTTGACCTTGACGTCCGAGCCGCTGGACGTGACGTCCCTGATCTCGCCCTCGGTGATGTCGTAGAGATCGACCGGGTTGGCCTGGTCGGCCTGGTCGGCGTCCGCTCCGGTGGCGGGGCGCGCGGCGGTGCCGGTGACGGGCACCCCGGTGAACTCTCCGGCCGTGCCGGGGGTGAGGGCGGTGACCCGGCCGACGCCCGCCGGGATCTCCGGGTATTCGGCGGTCACCTCGCGGGCGACGTTCGGCTGGAACTGCTGGGCGGTGTTGGGGCTGGTCGGCCGGTAGAGCCGGCGCCCCACCGGGTCGATCAGCGGGACCGGGAACGCCATCGACTTCGCGACGCCGTCCAGCGAGGTGACGCTGAACCTGAGCACCGACCTGCCGCCCTGCCGTTCGACACCGCTGATCGCCACCCGCGCGTGCAGCGTGTTGCCGCCGCCGAACCAGCCCTCCTTGACCAGGGCGCCGGCCGGCTGCGAGGGGGTCGGCGAGGGGGCGCCCGCCGTGGCGGTCGGCGGGTCGGCCTTGGCCGGCGGGCCGTTGTCCGCGCAGGCCGCGGTCGCCAGCAGAATCCCGGCGAGCGGGAGAACGAGCGGGAGGCGGCGGTCCGGCATGATCTCTCCGGGTTGGTGGGGGCGCGCCGACCGTACCGGCAAAGCGTCGGCCCCCGCCACCACGAGGGCGACGGGGGCCGTTCCAGACCGCGGGAGACGGTCAGACGGGAAGGATCGGAGGGACCGGAGGGGTCAGAAGGCCTCTTCGGGGAGGTCCATCACGTCCAGCGTGGTGGTCTCGGTGATGACCCGCTCGGCGGCGATCCTCGGCAGGACGGTCTGCGCGAAGAACTGCGCGGCGGTGACCTTGCCGGTGTAGAAGGCCTTGTCGGAGTCGGAGACGTCACCGCCGGCCAGCTTGCCGAGGGCGATCTCGGCCTGGCGCAGCAGCAGCCAGCCCACGACCACGTCGCCGAGGGAGAGCAGGAAGCGGCTGGTGTTGAGGCCGACCCGGTAGAGCTCCTTCGGGTTCTCCATCGAGCCGAGGGCCCAGCCGACCATCGGGTCGAGGATGCCCTGCAGGTCCTCCAGGGCCTTGCCCAGCAGTGCCCGCTCGTTCTTGAGGCGGCCGTTGCCGGCGTCACCGGAGGCGAACGCCTGCATTTCGCCGACCAGGTGCTTCAGGGCCTCGCCGTTGTCCCGGAGGATCTTCCGGAAGAACATGTCCATGCCCTGGATGGCGGTGGTGCCCTCGTACAGAGTGTCGATCTTGGCGTCCCGGATGTACTGCTCGATCGGGTACTCCTGGAGGAAGCCCGAGCCGCCCAGGGTCTGCAGCGACTCGCTGCCCAGCAGCGCGTAGGCCCGCTCCGAGCCGAAGCCCTTGACGATCGGGAGCAGCAGGTCGTTGATCTTCTCGGCGAGCTCGTCCCGGCGGCCCTCGTGCTCGGCGATCTGCACCGCGTCCTGGTAGGAGGCGGTCAGCAGGACCAGCGCCCGCATGCCCTCGGCGTAGGCCTTCTGGGTCAGCAGGCTGCGCCGCACGTCCGGGTGGTGGGTGATGGTCACCCGCGGCGCGGTCTTGTCGGTCATCTGGGTGAGGTCGGCGCCCTGCACCCGCTCCTTGGCGTACTCGAGCGCGTTGAGGTAGCCGGTGGAGAGGGTGGCGATGGCCTTGGTGCCCACCATCATCCGGGCGTACTCGATGACCATGAACATCTGCTTGATGCCCTCGTGGACGTCGCCCACGAGGTAGCCGATGGCCGGGTGCTTCTCGCCGAAGGTGAGCTCGCAGGTCGTGGAGACCTTGAGGCCCATCTTCTTCTCGACGTTGGTGACGTAGGCGCCGTTGCGGTCGCCCAGCTCACCGGTCTCCAGGTCGACCAGGTACTTGGGCACCAGGAACATCGACAGGCCCTTGGTGCCGGGGCCCGCGCCCTCGGGGCGGGCCAGCACCAGGTGGAAGATGTTCTCGGACATGTCGTGCTCGGCCGAGGTGATGAAACGCTTGACGCCCTCGATGTGCCAGGTGCCGTCGGGCTGCTCGACCGCCTTGGCGCGGCCGGCGCCGACGTCCGAACCGGCGTCCGGCTCGGTCAGCACCATGGTGGCGCCCCACTGGCGCTCCAGCGCCATCTCGGCGAATTTCCTCTGCTCGGGGGTCCCGATGTTCCACAGGATGTGGGCGAAGCCGGGGCCCGAGGAGAACATGTAGACGGCCGGGTTGGCGCCCAGCACCTGCTCGGCGATGGCCCAGGTGAGGCTGCGGGGCGCACCGGTGCCGCCGAACTCGGGCGCCAGGTCCACGCGGTACCACTCGGCGTCCATCCACGCCTTGTAGGACTTCTTGAAGCTCTCCGGCATCGCCACCTCACCGGTGGCCGGGTCGAACTTCGGCGGGTTGCGGTCCGCGTCCTCGAAAGATTCGGCGAGCGGGCCCTCGGCGAGGCGGTTGACCTCGTCCAGGATGCTGCGCACGGTGTCCTCGTCCAGCTCCGCGTACGGGCCGCTGCCGAGAAGGTCCTGGCGGTTGAACACCTCGAAGAGGTTGAACTCCAGGTCCCGGAGGTTGCTCTTGTAGTGCCCCATCCTCGAACACTCCGTCAGATCCGGCGGCGGCTCGCGGGCCCCGCGAAACGTACTGGTCGGTAACTCACCATCATGCTACCCGCTGGTAACCAGTGGCAACCCATACCGAACACCCGATTCCGCCCCTGCCGGGTCACACCTGCACCACTGCCGGCACAAAGCATGACGTAAATCACAACGGAATGCCCACGTACAGGCTGGGGTTATCGTGAGGTGAGGGACCTTTCAGGCCCTTCCGGACGAGGAGTACGCGCCGTACCCGGCAAGCCAAGACGACGCGTGGCAGTTGTCAGCACGCGTGCGGCGCACGCGTCACCGTCCGGGAGTGATCTTTCATGGCGTGGTTCCTCGTCATCGTCGCCGGCCTCTTCGAAGTGGCCATGGCGCTCTGCCTCAAGGCCAGCGACGGCTTCTCCGACCCGCTGCCCTCGGCGGGCTTCCTGGTCTTCGCCGCCATCAGCTTCGGCCTGCTCAACCTCGGGCTGAAGTCGCTCGACGTGGGCAGCGCGTACGCGGTCTGGGTGGGCATCGGCGCCGTCGGCACGGCCGTCCTCGGCATGCTCGTGATGGGCGACCAGGCGTCCCCGCTCAAGATCGGCGCGCTGGCGCTCATCATCGTGGGCGTCGTCGGCCTCAACCTCGCGGGTGCGCACTAGCGGAAACCGCGCGGCCGCGCACTAGCGGATCACGCGGCCGCGCGCAGGCCTTTGACCAGTCCTGATGCCCTGCCGCATCCGGCCGCCGGAACCTACTGCGATCGAGACCTGCTGGAACGTAACCTCCCGTACGGGCGTCTAGGTGGACGAGGGTGTCATCGTGCCCGCGACGGGAGGATTCCAGTGGTCTTCAAGAAGCTGATGCAGGCGGCCGGTGTCGGCGGCCCCGAGATCGAGACGGTGCTGCACGACCCCAACACCACGCCGGGTGGCACGGTCACCGGCGAGGTCACCGTCCTGGGCGGCAAGCACGACTCCGACATCATCGCGATCAACCTGGCGCTGAAGACCCGCGTCGAGATCGAGTCGGGCGACAACGAGTACACCTCCAACCTGGAGTACGCCAAGCTGCCCATCGCGGGGAGCTTCCGGCTGGACGACGGCGCGCGGCACACGATCCCGTTCCAGTTCCCCATCCCGTGGGAGGCGCCCCTCACCCACTTCTACGGCCAGCAGCTGCGCGGCACGACCGTCGGCCTCGCCACCGAGCTCGAGGTCGCGCGCGCCGTCGACGCGACCGACCTCGACCCGATCGCGGTGCACCCGCTGCCGGCGCAGGAGCGCATCCTCACGGCCTTCAACAACCTCGGCTTCCAGTTCCGCAACGCCGACTGCGAGAAGGGCCGCATCTGGGGCGTGCACCAGGAGCTGCCGTTCTACCAGGAGATCGAGTTCTACCCGCCGGCCCAGTACGCGCGCGGCGTCAAGCAGCTCGAGGTGACGTTCGTGTCCTACCCGCAGTCGATGGAGGTCGTGCTGGAGCTCGACAAGCGCGGCGGCGTCCTCACCGAGGGGCACGACTCGTTCGCCCGCTTCACCGTGGACTACGCGTCCGTGCAGAACACCAACTGGGAGCAGCAGCTCGACGGGTTCCTCCAGCAGGCCGCCCGGCGCCGCGGCTTCTTCTAGGACGCGCCCACCCTTGATCATTGGGGGGATCCACCGTAGAAAGTGAGCCCGTGGCCGAACCCCCCGGACTGAGCGCCGCCGAACGCCGCCTCTGGCGCGCGTTCCCGATCGGCGCCGAGGTGACCCTCGGCACCGAGGTCCCCACCGGACCCGACCCCGACCGGATCGTGCGGGCCGAGATCATCACCCAGTTGCTGCTGGGCGCGTGCGAGACGCGCGATGGTTTCGTGCCCGCCGTCCGGTTGCGCGGCGCGTACGTCACCGGCCGCATCGACGTCACCGGCGGGACGATCGAGCACGAGCTGCGGCTGGAGCACTGCCGGCTCGTCCAGGCGCCCAAGTTCTCCAACTGCCGCACCCGCCAGCTGCGGCTGTCCGACTGCCGCATGCCCGGCTTCGACGGCGGCGGCCTGCTCGCCGACGGCTACCTCAGCCTGTCGCGGTCGGAGATCGAGGGTCAGGTGCGGCTGCCGCGCGCCCACCTGACCGGCGGCTTCCGGATGAACGGCACGAAGGTCACCGAGACCGACCCGAGCCGGTGGGCGCTGTTCAGCGGCGGCACCGTCATCGACGTCGGCTTCTTCGCGCAGGAGGCCGAGATCACCGGCGGCGTCCGGCTGGTCGGCGCGCGCATGGGCGGCGGCGTCTTCATGCAGGGCGCCACGTTGCGCAATCCGGGCCGGCTCGCCATGGACGCGGAGAACATGATCGTGGACGACGCCGCGGAGTTCTCCCGCGGTTTCCGGTCCGAGGGCACGATGCGGCTGCGCGGCATGCGCGTCAACGGCACCCTCTCGTTCTCCCGCGGCGTCCTCGACTCCTGCGACCCCGACCGCATGGCGCTGCACGGCAGCCACATGCAGGTGGACGAGCTCATCCTGTGGCCCGCGGAGCGCATCAAGGGCACGGTGAGCCTCGCCGACTCCCGGATCGGCGTCATCCAGGACTCCCCGGAGATCTATCCCGACCGGGTGTGGCTGCACGGGCTGGTCTACAACTCCTTGCAGGACGGCGACGTCAAGGACCGGCTCGACTGGGTGAGCCGCGACGACAAGTTCCACCTGCAGCCGTACGAGCAGCTCGCCGGCTGGTACCACGCCACCGGCCACGACTACCTGGCCCGCCGCGTCCAGCTGGCCAAGCTCCGCGCCCGGCGCCGCGGGCTCAACCCCGTCGGGAAGGCCTGGAACGTCCTGCTCGACTGGACCGTGGGCTACGGCTACCGCCCCTGGCTGGCGTTCGCCTGGTTCGGCATCCTGGTGGCCATCGGCACCGTCGTCTTCTCGATCGACCATCCGCGGGGCATCAAGCAGCCCGCCGAGCAGCCCACGTTCCACGCCTTCGTCTACACGCTCGACCTGCTGATCCCGATCGACACGTTCGGCCAGCAGCAGACGTTCGACCCGACGGGCTGGTCCCGCTGGGTCGCCTACACCCTCATCGCCATCGGCTGGGTCCTCGCCACCGCACTGATCGCCGGCGTCACCCGTGTCCTGCGGCCGAACTGATCCATCCGAGACCGATCCACGCCAGAATGGGGCCTCATGGGGACGTATCTGATCACGGGCGCGACCGGCGGCATCGGCAGGGCGAGCGCGGCGCTGCTCCACGAACGCGGCCACGACCTGATCCTGACCGGCCGTTCCGACGACCGCCTCACCGCACTCTCCAAGGAGCTGGGCGGCGGCCCGCGCACCCAGGTCATCAACATCCAGCAGCCGGTGACCGCGCCCGCCGGCGCGGTCCAGACGATCACCCTCGATCTGACCGAGCCGCGCCGGCTGGAGGCCGCGCTGGGCGAGACCGCGATGCCCGCCCGGCTCGACGGCGTCGTGCACAGCGCCGGGATGGTCGACCTCGGCCCGGTCGCCGAGCAGGACGCCGACCACTGGATCGACCAGCTCATGGTCAACCTGGTCTCCGCCGCCGAACTGACCCGGATCCTGCTGCCGGCCCTGCGCGCCGCCAAGGGGCACGTGGTGTTCGTCAACTCCACCGCCGGTCTCCAGGCCAACCCCAACTGGTCCGCGTACGCGGCGAGCAAGTTCGGCCTGCGCGCCCTCGCCGACTCGCTGCGCGCCGAGGAGTCGTCGCTGCGCGTCACCACCGTCTATCCGGGCCGCACGGCCACGGACATGCAGCAGAAGGTGCGGGCCCAGGAGGGCCGGCCCTACGACCCCGCCGACTTCGTCGCCCCCACGACCGTCGCCCGGATGCTGGTGGCCGCCCTGGAGGCCCCGCGCGACGCCGTGGTCTCCGAGATCACCATCCGTCCCAACCGCTAGGGCGTCCCGGCTCGCGGGTCAGCGGAGCCGGTACAGGCGGATCTCGTGCTCACTCCACCGTGGAGCGGCGGCGCAGGACCCAGGAGGCGAGCACGCCGCCGATGAGGCCGAAGAGGTGGCCCTGCCAGGAGATCCCCGGGTCGCTGGGCAGCACGCCCACGATGATCCCGCCGTAGAGGACCACGACGACGATGGCGATCGCGATGTCGAGCAGGCGGCGCTCGAAGAGGCCGCGGCCGAGCAGGTAGCCGAAGTAGCCGAAGATCAGGATGCTGGAGCCGAGCGTGTTGGCCGAGCTGGTGAACCAGACGCCGAGGCCGCCCACCACGATGATCATCAGGTTGGCGACCAGGAACTTGCCGACGCCGCGGGCGGCGGCGAGGAAGCCCAGGATGACGAACGGCAGCGTGTTGCCGATGAGGTGCTCGAACCCGCCGTGCATGAACGGCGCGGTGAGGATGTCGGGCAGGTCGTTCACGTCGTGGGGCTGGATGCCGTACTGGTCGAGCGCCCCGTTCATCGTGTAGTCGGCGATCTCGAGCACCCACATGACGGCTGTCATCGCGCCCACCAGCGCGAGCGCGGAGACGGCCCGCACGCCGTGGGTCGCCAGGCCTTCGGAGCGATTCCGTTCGGGGACCGCCGGATAACTCATGTGTTCCGCCCGTGACTCGAATGACCCTGCCGTTGTTCAGATGAACGTGCGCCCGTATCGGTTGGTGCCCGTCGTGGTTTTCTTCATACCTGGACGCAGGTAGCGAATGGGATTCGGTTTCGGCCATATTGGGCCACATGCGTGCTGTGGTGTGTGAAGAGCTGGGCTCGGTCGTGGTGACGGAGACCAAGCCGGTCGAGCCGGGCCCCGGCCAGGTCGTGATCGCGGTCGAGGCGGCCGGGGTGAACTACGTGGACGGGCTGTTCGTCCAGGGGCGCTACCAGATCAAGCCGCCGCTCCCCTTCGTCCCCGGCTACGAGGTCGCGGGCACGGTCGCCGCGGCCGGGCCGGACGTCACGGCGCCCGCCGTCGGCACCCGCGTGCTGGCCACCTGCGGGCTCGGCGGCTTCGCGAGCCGGATCGTGGTGCCCGCGGCCGCCGCGGTGCCGATCCCGGACCGGCTCGACGCCGGGCGCGCGGCCACGTTCACCCAGAGCTACAGCACCGCGCTGTTCGCGCTGCGCGAGCGCGGCGCGCTGCGGGACGGCGAGAGCGTGCTGGTGCTGGGCGCGGGCGGCGGCGTCGGGCTGGCGGCCGTCCAGGTGGCGAAGGCACTGGGGGCGCGGGTGCTCGCCGGCGCGTCGTCGGAGGCCAAGCGGGACGCGGCCCTGGCCGCCGGGGCGGACGCGGTGCTGGACACCTCGGCGGACGACGTCAAGGCTGCGGCACGCGCGTGGTCGGACGGCGGCGTGGACCTGGTCTACGACCCGATCGGCGGGGACGTCGCGGACCCGGCGCTGCGGGCGCTGCGCGAGCAGGGCCGCTATCTGGTGATCGGGTTCGCCTCCGGGGCGATCCCGTCGCTGCCGCTCAACCAGGTGCTGCTGCGCAACCGGGCGGTCGTCGGCGTCGACTGGGGCGCATGGTCGATGGGCCACCCGCTGGAGCAGCGGGCCCTCCTCGACGAGCTGCTGGGCCTGGTCGAGAGCGGGCGCTTGGAGCCGGTGCCGCCGCGCACCGAGCCCTTGGAGAACGCCGCGGCCGTCCTGGACGACCTGCTCAACCGGCGGGTGGTCGGGAAGGTCGCCCTGCTGCCCTGACCGGCTTCGGACGCCGCCTGATTGGGGTCCCCTCCACAAGATCGTTCGGTCGTACGGTGTGGGCGAGTTCACTGACACCCTCAGGAGGCCGCCGGTGAAGCTCCGCCCCTCGGTCGTCCGCCGTCTCGCCTGCGTGACGGCCGCCGCGACCCTCGCCCTCGTTCCGCTGACGGCCGTGGCGGCCGACGCGCCGCCGCCGTCCAAGGTCCTGTCCAACTACGAGACGTCCACCGGCACCGCGGTGAGCCGCGACTGCGGTTACAGCACGCGCGCCCCCGGGAGCTCGACCCAGGCACTCTGGATCTTCTGTGACACGACCTGGAACGCGGGGTTCTGGCTCGGCGTCACCGCCGCGATCGGCCCGTTCACCGCGGGCCAGGTCCCGACCGGGCTGACCGAGATCCCGACGCCGACCGCGCCGATCAACGCGCCCAGCAACCGCGGACCGTCCGGCCTGCTGCCGGTGCCGTCCGGCATCGTCCTGCCGAACGGGCAGAACTGCCAGGTGCCGGGCTCCTCCTACCCGGCGTCCTGGGCGTCGGGGGTGGCCCGCCAGCCCTCCGGGTCCAGGGTGCTGATCCCCTACGCCGACGTCTGCGTGCACGGCGGCGGGATCACCACCGAGCGCTTCGGGCTCGTGGAGTACAACCCGTCCACCAACACCCTGAGCGGGCAGAGGCAGGTCTTCTCCTCGACCGCCCAGCTGCCGTTCCAGCGGATCCTCGGCTCACCGATCTTCTCGGGCGGGTACCTCTACCTCTTCGGCTTCGAGTGCACCTCGCAGGCGTTCGGCGCCTGCGGAGCCGGCAACGTGACGCTGGCCCGGGTGGCGGCGAACGCCACGGCCTGGGGCACGGCCTCCAGCTACCGCTACTGGACCGGCTCGGCCTGGTCGTCCAGTCACACGGCGGCGGCCTCGATCCTCAGCGGCGCCAAGCCGCTGGCGATCCACGCGGAAAACTTCGGCGCCCTCGGCAAGGGCTTCGTGATCGTCGAGCAGATCGACATCGCGGGCAACTTCCGCGTCTGGCGCTCGTCGTCCCTCACGAGCGGGTGGAGCGTCACCCGGACCGGGCAGGCGCCCTGCTCCGGCCAGGCGGGGCTCGACCTGTGCCGGGCGTACTTCGGCCACCCGGCACTCAGCACTTCGGCCAATCTTCTGATGTCCTACTACGACCCGGGCAACGACCACGTGAACGTGATGGCCGTGCCCTGGTGACGACGGCTCAGGCCGCCTGCTCGTGCTCGTCCCGTACGGTGATCACGGGCAGGCGGTGCCGCGACGGGGCGTCCGCGCGGCGGCGCAGGTGGCGGCGCTCCTCGGGAGTCGTCCCGCCCCAGATCCCGTCCGGCTCGCCGACCCGCAATGCCCACTCCAGGCAGTCCGTGGTCACCGGGCAGTTGCGGCAGATCGCCTTGGCGGCGCGCTGCTGCTCCTGGAGCACCTCGGCCGAGTAGCCGATGGGGAAGAAGAGGTCCGGATCGGCGCCACGGCAGATGGCGTGGTCCGTCCAGTGCTCCTCGTTGGTGGTCTTCATGACACGCCTCGCGGAGAGTCGGGGTGGTTGCCCACTCAACGTAGTACTACAAGGCGTAGTACTACAAGCCAGGGTGACGTTTGCTACACAACGTCCGGATAGCCTGTTGGCGTGCACCGTGATCAAGAAGTGACCTTCCGCGCGGCGACCAGGGACGACGTTCCCGAGATCGTGCGCCTGCTCGCCGACGACCCGCTCGGCGTCACCCGCGAGACCCCCGGCGAGCTGGTCCCCGACGCGTACTGGAAGGCCTTCGAGGCGATCGAGAGCGATCCCAACAACACCCTCGTCGTCGCCGTCATCGACGGCGGCATCGCGGGCACGATGCAGCTCACCTACATCCCCGGCATGACCTACACCGGCGGGGAGCGCGCCCAGATCGAGGGCGTCCGCGTCGCCGCCGACCACCGCGGCGGCGGCGTCGGCCAGGCCATGATCGGCTGGGCCATCGAGCAGGCCCGCGACCGCGGCTGCCGCGTCGTCCAGCTCACCACCGACCGCCAGCGTCCCGAGTCGATCCGCTTCTACCAGAAGATCGGCTTCCGCCCCTCGCACCAGGGCATGAAGTACCACCTCAAGGACGCGTGACGGCCGGCCGGACCGGTCGGCGGCGGGGCGGTCAGTCGGCGCGCACGTAGCGCAGGAGCACCACGCCCGATTCGAAGGCCCGGTGCTCCGCCAGCCGCAGGCCGATCTCGGCGCCGGGCGGGAAGCACGGCTTGCCGCCGCCCACCATGACGGGCATCACGAACACGCGGAACTCGTCGATGAGGTCGATGACCGAGGCGGCCAGCGAGGCGCCGCCGAGGCCGAGTTCCCCCTCGCCCTCCTTGAGCCGTGTGATCTCGGCCACGGCGTCCGCGCTGCGCACCACCCGCACGCCCTCCGGGACGTCCTCCAGCGTGTCGGAGAACACGATCCGCGGCGTGGCCAGATAGAGCCTGGCGAACTCCGCCACGGTCTCGGGCAGGTCGTCCCGCTCGGCGAACTCACGCCACGGCCCCTCCATGGCCTCGTACATCCGGCGTCCGAACAGCAGCCCCGACGACGCGCGCGTCTGCTCGTTCGCCATCTTGTGCACGGCCTCGTCAGGCGCCGAGAACTCGATGCTCCCCTTGGAATCCTCGATGTAGCCGTCCAGCGAGGCCATCATCGAATAGACCACCCGGCCCATGGGCCCTCCTCTCCCTGCTTCACGCGTGGACCTATGGAGACCAGGCCCGTCCCCGAAACTCATCGCCGCCGAGACCCCGCGCCACCACGGCGTGGAGCGGCTCCCCGACCTCACTCACACCGAACGGGTGATCCGCACGAACCTGCCTTTCTGGAGGCTTCTCATCAGCGCAGAGCCGCCGAATCCCGGAAACGACCTCAGGATCACCAGCCGACCCACCGTCACCCTGCGCGCACCGGACCGCACGCAAACCGGCAGGGACTGCGTGACCTGGTCTGTCGCCGTTCACCTGCCCGTGAAATGCTGGTCATCTGGACGTCACCACACGTACATCCGGGAGCCGCGAGCATGGCCGTGAAGCACCTCGAGATCGAACGGAAATACGACGCCGAAGCCGACTTCACGGTCCCCGAGCTGATGGGCCTGCCGGGTGTCTCGTCCATCAGCGGGCCGCGCACCCACCAGCTGGCCGCGACCTACTTCGACACCGACGACCTGCGGCTGGCCAGGCGTGGCATCACGCTGCGGCGGCGGCGCGGCGGCGAGGACGCCGGCTGGCACCTGAAGATCCCGGCCGGTCCCGACAGCAAGAACGAGCTGCGGGCCCCGCTGGGCCGGACCCAGGTCGTGCCCGCGCGACTGGCGTCGCTGATCGCCGCCCACACGCGCGGTGCGCCGGTGAAGCCGGTGGCCCAGCTCGACACGGTGCGCTCGGTCGTGCTCCTGCTGGACGCGGCGGGCCAGGTGCTGGCGGAGGTCGCCGACGACGCGGTGAGCGGACGGCCGGAAGGCGGCGCCGAGCTGGCCTGGCGCGAGATCGAGGTCGAGCTGGCCGGAGGCGGCGGCGATTTGCTGGAGGCGGCCGGCGAACGGATCGTCAAGGCCGGGGCGCGCAAGGGAGCGTCGTCCTCCAAGGTGCTGCGCGTCCTTGGCGTCGCGCCCGAGCGGCGTCCGGAGCCGGACGGTAAGACGGCCGGGGCCGCCGTCACCGGTTACCTGGCCGACCAGGTCGACGCCGTCCTCCGGTTCGACCCCAAGGCGCGGCTGGCCGAGCACGACGCCGTCCACCAGATGCGGGTCGCGACGCGGCGGCTGCGGAGCGCCCTGCAGAGCTACCGGGCGGTCATCGACCGCGAGCACACCGACCCGCTGCGGGTCGAGCTGAAGTGGCTGGCCGACGCCCTCGGCGAGGTCCGCGACCTGGAAGTGCTGCGGATGCGGTTCACCGACCGGCTCGAGGAGATCGGCGAGACCGGCGAGCACACCTGGCTGGACGCGCTCAGGACGCAGGAGGCGGCGGCCTACCGGCGGCTCAACGTCACGCTCAAGGAGCCCCGCTACTTCGCGCTGCTGGACGCGCTCGACGCGCTCGTGGCCGCGCCGCCGCTGACCGAACGGGCCGGGCGCAAGGCCGCCAAGGAGCTTCCCCTCCTGGTCACCAAGCAGTGGAAGCGCCTCGACCGGGCCTACAAGGAGATCGGCAAGGCCGACGACCCGGACATCGCCCGGCACGAGACCCGCAAGTCCGCCAAGCGGGCCCGCTACGCGGCCGACCTGGCGGTGCCGGTGCTCGGCAAGCCCGCCAAGCAGGTCTCGCGGAACGCCAAGAAGGTGCAGGAGGTCCTGGGCGGTTACCAGGACGGCGTCATCGCCGACGAGCACCTCAAGGCCGCCGCCGAGAAGGCCGACGACACGCACGAGGCGTTCGTCCTCGGGGTGCTCTACGGGCTCGAGCAGTGCGAGGCGAAGTCGACGCTCGCCACCCTGGAGGAGACCTGGAAGGGGCTGTCCAAGCCGTCGTTCTAGGGCGTCAGTGGCGCGAGCGGGTTGCCCGCGCCCGTCAGCGCGTCGACCTCGGCGTGCAGGGCCTTGACCACGTCCGCGAGGGCGATCGCGTCGCCACCGGTCGCGTAGAGCGTGTGGGCGCCGGGCCCGAGGCGTCCCAGGTGCTCGCCCAGGTCCGCGCGCACCGTGGTGTCGGCCACGCAGAACGTGTCGAAGACGCGCACGCTCACCACCAGGTAGACCTCGCTGCCCGGCCGGATCCCGAAGTGGTGCGCGAGCTTGACCTCCATACCGCCGCCCTCGACCGGCCCGATGAGGAACGAGTGGTCGAGCTCGACGTCGCCGGCGAAGTCCGACCAGACGAGCAGGTCGTTGGCGAAGTCGTAGAGACGCGACTGGCATTCGTGCAGCCCGTCCAACAACGCCAGGACAGCCCCGTATTCACTCACGGGCCGACTCTATGGCCTGGGCGACGCGCTCGACGTCACCGCGTTCGGCGGGTGGGAGGGGCACCCCGACGGAGGCGCGCCCGGCCGTGGCCTCGGCCAGCAGGCGCTCCGCCTCGCCGGGACGGCCGGCGAGGGCCTCGGCGCCCGCGAGGCCTTCGAGGGCGAGGGCCACGGCGCGCGGGTCGCCGTGCGCGCGGGCCACGGCCAGCCCTTCCTCGTGCAGGGCGCGTGCGGCGCCGGCGTCACCGCGCAACTCGGCGGTGAAACCGAGCTCGGTGAGGGCGAGGGCGATGCCGGGCAGGTAGTCGACCTCGCGTTCCCACTCCAGGGCGGCGCGCATGTAGGTCTCGGCGGCGCCGAGCCGCCCGGCGCGGCGCGCCGCCATCGCCAGGCCGGTCAGCGCGAACGCCTCGCCCGGCCGGTAGCCGTGCTCGGCGGCCAGCTCCCGGCCGCGCTCGTGCAGCCGTTCGGACTCGTCGTAGTCGCCCGCGAGCAGGGCGAGCCGGCCCTGCCCGGACGTCAGCAGCGACACCTGGAGCCACAGTCCGAGCTCCTCGGCGAGCCGCAGGCCCGCGCGGACGAGCTCGGCGGAGCGCCGGTGGTCGCCGGTGATCTCGGCGTGCTTGGCGAGCAGCTCGGTCGCACGGACCTGGCCCCAGCGTTCGCCCAGCTCGCGAAAGGTCTCGTCGCTCCGCACGGCGTTGTCGTGGAGCGTCGCGATGTCGCCGCGCACCAGGGCGAGGTTGGCCGCGGTGGCGAGCGCGGCGGCCTCGCCCCAGCGGTCGCCGGACGCGCGGAAGGCGGGCAGCGCGCGGTCGACGAGCCGCCGGCTGGTCGGCACGTCGCCCGCCCCGAGCAGGACCTCGCTGAGGAACCACTCCGCGCGGGCCCGGGCGCCGGGGTCGGCGATCTCGTCGAACGCGGCGGGCACCGCCCGGAGCGGCTCGACCGGCCCGTAGCCCCGGCAGCCGAGCAGGCGCAGCCCGGTCAGCCATGCCTCCGCGAGCGGGTCGCGGGCCAGGGTGAGGACACGTTCCAGCGAACGCCGCGCCTCGCCGATGCGGCCGCGCAGGAACCAGTACCAGGCCAGCGCGTTGACCAGCCGGACCGCGAGATCCGCGTGACCCGCGCGGACCGCCTCGTCCAGGGCCGCGTGCAGGTTGGCGTGCTCGGCGTCGAGGCGTTGTGACCAGAGACGCTGGTCGGAGCCGCGCAGCCGCGGTTCGGCACGTTCGGCCAGCTCGGTGTGGTGGCGGACGTGACGCCGCCTGATCTCGCCGGCCTCGCCCGCCTCGTCCAGCCGTGCCAGCGCGTAGGCCGAGACCGACTCCAGCAGCCGGTAGCGCACCCCGCCGGGCCCCTCGGTCATGACGACCATCGAACGGTCCACGAGCCGGGCGAGCACCCCGAGCACGTCGTCGAGCGGGCCGTCCCCGCCGTTCCCGCCGTCCCTGCCGTCCCTGCCGTCTTCGCCGTTCCCGCCGCAGACCTCTTCGGCGGCCTCCACCGTGCAGCCGTCCGCATGGACCGCCAGCCGGCGCAGGACCACCCGTTCGGGGCCGGTCAGCAGCTCCCAGCTCCAGTCGATCATCGCCCGGAGCGTCTGCTGGCGTGGCGGGCCGCCGCGGTGCCCGGCGGCGAGCAGCCGGAACCTGTCGTCCAGCCGCTCGGCCAGCTCATGGACGCCGAGCGCGCGGACGCGGGTGGCCGCGAGCTCCAGTGCCAGCGGGATGCCGTCGAGCCGCCGGCAGATCGCCGCCACCGCCCGCGCGTTGCCCTCGTCCAGTGCGAACCCGGGGGCGGCCGCGGCCGCGCGGGCCTCGAACAGCCGGACCGCGCTGTATTTGCGCAGCGCGGCGGGCTGGGTCTCGGCCGGCGAGTAGGGCGACTCCAGCGGCGGCACCGCCCACACCACTTCGCCGGGCAGCCCGAGCGGCTCCTGGCTGGTGGCGAGGATCTCGATGTCGGGCGCGGCGCGCAGCAGCAGCTCGGCCAGCCGCGCCACCGAGTCGATCACATGCTCGCAGTTGTCCAGGACGAGCAGCGCGGACCGGTCGCGCAGCGCCTCGGCGAGCCAGGCCGAGGCCTGGACGGACCGCGCGCCCTGCGGGAAGCCGGGCGCGGCGTCGTCGCGGATGTCGAGCGCGGCGGCGACCGCCTCGGCGACCCGGTCGACCGTGTGCGTCGCCGCGTCGAGCCCCGCCAGCTCGACCAGCCACACGCCCTCCATCTCCCCGCCGAGCCGTTCGCTCTCGAGCAGCTCGGCGGCGGTCTCGAGGGCGAGCCGGGTCTTGCCGACGCCGCCCGGCCCGGTCAGCGTCACCAGCCGCGCGATCGCCAACTGGTCGCTGACGCCGCGCATCGCCTCGTCGCGCCCGACCAGCTCGCTGAACGAGGACGGCAGGTTGGTGCGGACGCGCGGCGGCTCCGGCCCGGCGCCGTCGAGGCCCGGGTCCTGCCGCAGGATCGCCTGGTGCAGGGCGGTCACGTCGGGGCCGGGGTCGAGCCCCAGCTCGTCGCGCAGCCGGTCGCGCAGCTCGCCGAACGTCTCCAGTGCCTCGCTCTGGCGGCCCGCCCGGTAGAGGGCCCGCATGAACGCGGCGCGCAGCCGTTCGCGCAGCGGATGCCGGGCCACCAGGTCACCCAGCTCGCCGACCAGGGACCCGTCGTCACCGGCCTCCAGCCGCGCCTCGGCCCAGTTTTCGAAGGCGGTGAGGCGCCGCTCCTCCAGCTGCGCGATCCCGGCCCGCGCGAACTCCTCGTCGGCGAGGTCGGCCAGCGCGCCGCCCCGCCACAACTCCAGCCCCACGGCCAGCATGTCGGCCGCGGCGCCGGGGTCGGCCGCGGCCCGCGCGCCGGCCACCAGCGCGGCGAAGCGCGCCGCGTCGAGACCGTCCCGCGGCACCCGCAGCGCGTAGCCCACGCCCTCGGACACCACGAGGTCCCGGCCGCCGGGCTCCGCGTCCTCCAGGGCCTTGCGCAGTTGCGACACCTTGACCTGCAACGCCGCCGACGGATTGCGGGGCGGTTCGCCGCCCCACAGGTCGTCGATCAACCGGTCGGCCGACACCGCGCGGCCCTCGTGGAGCAGGAGGTCGGCGAGCAGCGCCCGCACCTTGGCGCCGGGAATCGGGACCGGGCGCCCGTCGGCCGTCCACACCGCCAGCGGCCCGAGCACCCCGAATCGCATGGCGCCACGATAACCGCCCGGCCTGACGTCCCGCCTGGACCGGCCCGCCGAAAGTGATCGGTAAGAGCCCGGTAAGCGGTGCCCCGCAGTCTCTGGATCACGGCTTCGAGCCGCGATCCGCGAAGGAGACAGACGATGCCCGACACCCGCCAGGTCCGCACCGCGATCATCATCGGCAGCACCCGGGACGGCCGGTTCGGCCCGACCGTGGCGGGCTGGTTCACCGCCCACGCCACCCGGCACGCCGGGGCCGGCCTCGACCTCGACGTCGTCGACCTGGCCGAGACCGCGCTCCCCGACCGGCTCGGCGCGATCGACGGTCCGGCGCCCCCGGCCGTCCGGGCGCTGGCGCCCCGGCTCGCCGCCGCCGACGCGTTCGTGGTCGTGACCCCGGAGTACAACCACAGCTACCCGGCGCCGCTCAAGACAGCCATCGACTGGTACGTGGACGAGTGGAAGGCCAAGCCGGTCGGCTTCGTCTCCTACGGCGGCGCGTCCGGCGGCCTGCGCGCGGTCGAGCACCTCCGCCCGGTCTTCGCCGAGCTCCAGGCCGTCACGATCCGCGAGACGGTCAGCTTCCACTCGTGCCGGGACAGGTTCGACGACCGGGGCCGTCCCGTCGACGGCGCCGGCTGCTCGGCCGCCGCCGACGGCCTCCTCGACCAGCTCACCTGGTGGGCCCGGGCCCTCCGCGCCGCCCGCGCCCAGTCCCCCCACGCCGCCTGACCATCACCCCGGAACGTCATCCTCGAAGGAGCCTCAGATGTCCTCCCTCACCTCATCGGCCGGTGGCAGGCCGCGGCTGCGCCTCGCCCTGCTCGCCTTCTCCGGCCTGATCACCGCGCTGGACTTCACGATCGTGTACGTGGCGTTGCCCGACATCGCCCGCGACGTGGGGTTGTCCGCGCACTCCACGCAGTGGATCGTGAGCGCGTACGCCGTCTTCTTCGGCGGGTTCCTGCTGCTGGGCGGGCGGTCGGCCGACCTGCTCGGGCGCCGCCGGATGTTCGTCCTCGGCATGATCCTCTTCGGTGGCGCCTCGTTGCTCGGCGGGTTGGCCACCTCGCCCGCCACGCTGATCGCCGCGCGGGTGATCCAGGGGATCGGCGGCGCGGTGTTGTTCCCGGCGACGCTCTCCCTGGTGACCACGGGCTTCGCCGAGGGCAGGGAACGGGTCCGGGCCCTGGCCGTCTGGGCGATGGCCGGGGCGGGCGGGCTGAGCCTGGGCGCGCTGCTCGGCGGCGTCCTGACCTACACGTTCGGCTGGGAGGCGGTCTTCCTGGTGAACGTGCCGCTGGTGATCGTCGCCGCGGCGGCCGCGTTCGTCCTGCTGGACGCCGACGGGCCGCGCGAGCGGGGCCGCGGTTTCGACCTGCCGGGCGCCCTCACCGGCACGGTCGGCGTGACCCTGCTCGTCTTCGCCATCGCCCAGGGGCCCGAGACCGGCTGGGGCGACCCGGTGGTGCTCGGCGCGCTCGTCCTGTCGGCCGTCCTGCTCGCGGTGTTCCTCGGCATCGAGGCCCGCAGCGAGAGCCCGCTGATGCCGCTGCGGCTCTTCCGCAACCGCAGCGTGAGCTCCGCCCTGCTGGTCATCCTCGTCTTCGGCGCCAGCATGCAGAACATCGTCTACTTCCTGACCCTCTATTTCCAGGGCGTGCTGGGCTACTCGGCGCTCCGGGGCGGCCTGGCGTTCCTCGGCCTCTCGGTCGTGATCGGCGTCGGCAACTTCATCGCCGGCCGCCTGATCGTCCGCCATGGCGACCGGCCGACGATGGTCGTCGCGCTGCTGCTCGGCGCGGGCGGCGGCGCCCTGCTGGCCGCCGGGATGGCCGCGGACGGGTCGTACTGGACCGTGCTGGCCGGGCTCGTGGTCTACGGCCTGGGCATGGGCACCATCTTCCCGACGATGTTCGGCGCCGCCGGCACCGGCGTGCCCGCCGAGCAGCAGGGCACGGCGGGCGGGATGGCCAACACGGCCGTCCAGGTCGGGACGAGCGCCGGGCTGGCCGTCCTCGTCGGGGTGGCGAACGCGGGCGCCGGCGACCTCACCGGCGAGGCGCTGCGGGTGGCGACCGCCGACGGCCTGCGGGAGACGGTCCTGATCGCCGCCGGCCTCACCCTTGTCGGTCTCGTGGGCGCTCTGCGCCTCCCCCGGGGTCACGCCGCGGCGGCACAGGACGGGCCCGGCCCCGGGCCTTCCGGCCCCGCCGCCGACCCCGGCCCGGAAGCCGTCGCCGCCAACGGCGCGCCCGTGTGAGGACGCGCGACGCCCGCCCCCACCGCCCGGTCACCGGGCGGTGGGGGCGTGCCTTTCCAACGCGACGATGCTGGGCGACTCGGCGCCCTCGCGAGCGATGTGCGCGACCCAGAACGACCCCTTGCGCAGGCTGGGATCTTCGGGCGCCTTCTCGCCGAGCCGTTTGCACAACCCGCTGACCAGATCGGAGACGATCTCGCCGTGCGTGCACACGATCACCGGCTCGCCGTCGGCGACCAGCCGGAACAGCAGGTCGCAGGCCTGCTCGGCGTCGGTCGAGCCGATCGTGACGGCGTGGTGGGTGACCAGGTCGACGCGTTCCCGCCGCGCGTACGGCAGCAACGTCTCCAGGCACCGGGCGGTCGCCGAGCTGATCGGCCGCGCCGGCCCGAACGATCGCAGCAGCCCCGCCAGCAGGGTCGCCTCGCTCCGGCCGCGCTCGTCCAGCGGGCGGAGCTCGTCGGGGCCCTCCCAGCCGCGCTTCTCCCCCGCCGAGCCGTGCCGCAGGATGATCAGCGGCCAGGTGCGCGCCGGGCCCGCCTCGAACTCCCGCAGCAGGTCGACGTCGTGCGAATAGCTCAGCCGGTCGTAGGCCTCGGTGACGGGCACCCACTCCAGCCGGTCGACCTCGTCGTTGGGCTCGAACGGTATCGCCGCCTCGGCCTCGGCGACCCAGTAGTCGACCCGCTTGGTGCGGCCGTCCTTGGGATAGGAGCTGGTCGGCAGGCGGCGTCCGAGCCGGGGCACGACGCCCGTCTCCTCCTCCACCTCCCGGGCGGCGGCCCGCAGCACGTGCTCGCCCGGCTTGAGCTTGCCCTTCGGGAAGGACCAGTCGTCGTACTTGGGACGGTGGATCAGCGCGACCTCGGGGCCGTCGGGTCCTTCCCGCCACAGAACGGCGCCCGCCGCCCGGATCACGTCGTCACCGCCCGCGGCGGCGACGTCGTCGAGGTCATGACGTCGCATCCACCGTCCTCCAGCGCCGGCTCTTGATCAGGTGGCTCTGGATGTCGAGAAGCTTCTCGCCGGTCGCCGCCGCGCGCCGCGTCCACGTGCCGTCACCGTCCAGCCACCAGGACTGGGTGTCGTCGTCCATCGCCAGGTCGAGCAGCCGGACCAGGTCGGTGACCTGCGTGCGCTCGGCCACCCGGACCAGGGCCTCGACCCGCCGGTCGAGGTTGCGGTGCATCAGGTCGGCGCTGCCGAACCACACCTCGGGCTCACCCTCGCCCTCGAACGCGAACACCCGGGAGTGCTCGAGGAACCGGCCGAGGACGCTGCGCACCCGGATGGTCTCCGAGAGCCCCGGGACGCCCGGCCGCAGCGCGCAGATGCCCCGCACCCAGATGTCGACCGGGACCCCCGCCCGCGAGGCGTGGTAGAGCGCGTCGATGACCACCTCGTCGACCAGCGAGTTGCACTTGATCCGGACCCGCGCGGGCTGCCCGGCCCGGTGGTTGTCGATCTCGCGCTCGATGCGTTGCACCAGGCCGGAGCGCAGGCTGTGCGGCGCGACGAGCAGGCGCTTGTAGGAGTCCTGCCGCGAGTAGCCGGTCAGGTGGTTGAACAGGACGCTGACGTCCTCGCCGATCTCGGGCTTCGCGGTGAGCAGGCCGAAGTCCTCGTAGAGGCGCGCGGTCTTGGGGTGGTAGTTGCCGGTGCCGATGTGGCAGTAGCGGCGCAGCGTGCCGTCGCGTTCCTGCCGGACGACCAGGGCGAGCTTGCAGTGCGTCTTGAGCCCGACGAACCCGTAGACGACGTGGCAGCCGGCCTTCTCCAGCTCGCGCGCCCAGGCGATGTTGGCGCGCTCGTCGAACCTGGCCTTGAGCTCGACGACGACCACGACCTGCTTGCCCGCCTCGGCGGCGTTGATGAGCGCGTTGACGATCGGCGAGTCGCCGCTGGTGCGGTAGAGCGTCTGCTTGATCGCCAGGACGCGCGAGTCGGCCGCGGCGTCCTCGATGAAGCGCTGGACGGTCGTCGTGAACGAGTCGTAGGGGTGGTGGAGCAGGATGTCGCGTTCACGGATGGCCGCGAAGATCCCGGCGTCTTCCGGGATGGCCTCCTTGGACGGCACGAAAGGGGGGTACTTGAGCTCCGGCCGGTCCAGGTCGGCGATGGCGGCGAGCCCGGCCAGGTCGAGGGGGCCGCCGACCTTGTAGATCTGGCCCTCGTCGATGGTGAGCTCCTCGCTGAGCAGCTCGAGGACGGCCTCGGAGATGGACTCCTCGACCTCCAGCCGCACGACCGGCCCGAAGCGGCGGCGCAGCAGCTCGCGTTCGAGCGCCTGGAGCAGCCCCTCGCTGATGTCGTCGTCTATCTCCAGGTCCTGGTTGCGGGTCACCCGGAACGCGTGGTGCTCGACGACCTCCATGCCGACGAACAGCTGCCCCAGGTGCGCCGCGATCACGTCCTCCAGCGGCGTGAACCGGTCGGGCGAGGCCTCGATGAAGCGGGGCAGCACCGGCGGCACCTTGACCCGGGCGAACATCGTGGCGTCGGTCTCGGGATCGCGGACTATCACCGCGAGGTTGAGCGAGAGCCCGGAGATGTAGGGGAAAGGGTGGGCGGAGTCGACCACGAGCGGCGTGAGCACCGGGTAGATGCGGTCGCGGAACAGCCGGCGCAGGCGTTCCTGCTCGGTCTCGGCGAGGTCGACCCAGCGGAGGATCTCGACGCCCTCCTTGGCGAGCGCCGGGCACAGGTCGTCCCGGAAGCACTCGGCGTGCCGGAGCATCAGCTCGTGCGCCACCGTGGCGGTGCGTTCGAGCACCTCGCGGGGCTGACGCCCGCTGGCGGACTGGACGGCGAGGCCGGTGGCCATCCGGCGGGCCAGCCCGGCGACCCGCACCATGAAGAACTCGTCCAGGTTGCTGGCGAAGATCGACAGGAAGCGCACCCGCTCCAGCAGAGGCAGTCCCGGGTCCTCGGCGAGCTCCAGGACACGTTGGTTGAAACGGAGCCAGCTCTCCTCCCGGTCCAAGAACCGGTCGTCGGGCAGCGACTCCGCGTTGAGGGGGAAATGTCCTGGATTGACGCTCATGGTCTCAATGTTCCCTGGCCAAGATGAACAGCAGTCGAACGGACGTGTTTCGGCTATTGGTCAGATACGTCGATCATGCCCACGGTTCCCACTGATCACTCGGCGATCTGAGCGACCGGTGCCCACGCCCCGTACCTCAGGGCACCTCACCCTGACATTCTCCCTTATCAGGCCATAGAACGCACCATGCGCCGGCGATGGCGGCGCCAAGAGTGAAGCGCGCACCGCCGGCGGGTGCGGAAAGCACCAAAAAAGAACGCCCGGGACGGCACTGCCCGTTAGGGGCGCCGGGCAGCGGGTATCGGCCGTGCGTTCGAGAAGAAGGCCGGCGAGGAGGAGGCCGATGAGCGATCTGACGGGAACCCCGACGACCGAGCTCGTCAAGCAGCTGAGCGAGCAGAGCGCCCAGCTGGTTCGCGAGGAACTGCGGCTGGCCCAGCTCGAACTGCGGCAGAAGGGCGGCCGGGCCGCCAAGGGCGCGTCGCTCCTCGGCGGCGCAGGCGTCACCGCGCTCTACGGGCTGGGCGCCCTCATCGCCGGGTTCGTCGCGCTGCTGGCCCTCGCGCTGCCCGCCTGGGCCGCCGCGATGATCGTGGCCGCCGTGTTGTTCCTGGTGGCGGGCGTGCTCGCGCTGCGAGGCAAGAAGCAGCTCGAGCTGGCCACGCCACCGAAGCCCGAGGAGGCGGCGGAGAGCGTCAAGGCCGACGTCCAGGAGATCAAGAACAGGGGTCACCGATGACCGAGCAGGACCAGGAACTCGAGGCTCAGCGCAAACGCGCCGAGGAGGCGCGGACCGAGCTGGGCGAGACGATGGGCGAGCTCGCCGCCCGGGCCGACGTCAAGCACCGGGCCCAGGAGAAGGCGCACGAGAAGGCCGAAGAGATCAAGGAGAAGGCGGGCGAGCTGAAGGAGAAGGCCGGCGAGCTCAAGGGCCGGGCCGTCGAGGTGACGCCCGACCCCGCCCTCAAGGCGGCCGAGCAGGTGCGCAAGCGCCCTGGCCCGGTCGCCGGCGGCGCGGCCGCCCTGGCCGCGGCGATCCTCGTCGGGCGCCAGGTGCTGCGCAGGCGCCGCGCCGCGAAGGCCCCGAAGGGAGTCGGCCGCCTCTTCCGCAAGCGCTGACCCGGCGGCCACCCAAGCCGGGCAGTGACGGCATGGCTGACCGTGGTCGCGGCGGCGCGTACCCTGCGAGGGCATGAGCGCCGGTCTGTTCGTCTACGGGACGTTGCGGTTCCCCGCCGTGCTCGCGGTCCTGCTCGGCCGCGTCCCCGCCCTCGCCCCGGCGACCGCGGCGGGCTGGCGGGTCCGCGCGCTGCCCGGCGTCGTCTACCCGGGCCTGGTCGCCGACCCGGGCGGGGTCGCCGAGGGCCTGCTCGTCACCGGCCTGGACGACGCCGAACGCCGCCTCCTGGACGCCTACGAGGACGACCTGTACGAGCCGACCCTCCTCGCGCTCGACGACGGGCGCGAGGCCTGGGCGTACGTCTGGCGCGACGCCACCGAGCCGTACGACTGGGACGCGGCCCACTTCGCCGAGCACGAACTGGACTCCTACACCGAAGGTTGCCGGTTGTGGCGGAGCGAGATGTCGTTCTTGTGAACGGGGTGACAATTCCGGCGTGAGAAACTCGTCCATAAGCCACTTCTGACACGAGTTCAGTCGGTAAATCCTGGAGGGCCAGGCATCCGGCTCACCCCGCCCCGGGAGGTCCGCATGGGCGAACCGCCCCCCTCAGCCGCGTCCGCCGACTCCGCCCCGTCCCCCGCCCCCGCCAAGAAGCGCAGATCCGTCCGCGCCGTCAGGGGCAACGACGCCGCCGACACCGCCGCGTCCCGCCCGCTCGCCGAGATCCCCGCGGACGTCGTGGAACCCCTGCTCCCCCACCTCGAGATGGTGGCCGAGGAGATGGTCCGCGAGATCAAGGTCCTCGTCCCCGAGTACGCGCGCCCGGTCGAGAGCGCGTACGGCCAGCGCATGCAGTGGGCCGTCACGCAGACCGTCAGGGAGTTCGTCGAGGCGTTCGGCCACGACGAGCTGACCTGGAGCAGCGTCACCGACATCTTCGCCGGCATCGGCGCCTACGAGGCCCGCAAGGGCCACAGCCTCGACAACCTGCAGACCGCGATCAGGGTGAGCGGCCAGGTCGCGTGCCGCCGGTTCATCGAGGAGACCCAGCGGCTCGACTGGTCGCTGCAGACGCTCGGCCAGATCACCGAGTCGCTGTTCGTGTTCCTGGAGAAGATCGCCGGTGCCGCCGCCCGCGGCTTCGCCGAGGCGCAGGAGGTGCTGGCGACCGAACGGGAACGGTTCCGGTGGCGGCTGCGCGACCTGCTCGTCGTCGAACCGCCGGCCAGCCGCGAGGCCATCGTCGAGCTGGCCCGTTCGGCCCGCTGGGAGACGCCGCGCACGCTGGCCGTCATCGCGGTGCGCCCGCCCACCGGGCACACCCCGCCGGTGCTGCCGCCCGCCGTCCTCGCCGACTGGCACGGTCCCGTGCCGTTCCTGATCGTGCCCGACCCGGACGGTCCCGGGCAGGACCGGCTGATCTCGTCGCTGGTCCGCGACTGCTCGGCGGCGGTGGGCCCGACCGTGCCGATCACGCGCGGGGCGTTGTCGCTGCGCTGGGCCACCCACGCGCTGAAGCTCATCGAACGCGGCGTGCTCCCCGCCAAGGAGCCGGCCCGCTGCCTGGACCACCTGCCGACCCTGGTCGCGGCGATGAGTTCGGAGCTCATCGACGTGGCGATCCGCACCCGGCTCGCCCCGCTGATGGAGCTCCCCCGGCACCGGCGCGAACCGCTCGCCCGCACCCTGCTCACCTACATGGAGTGCCACGACAACGCGGTCGCGGCGGCCGAACGGCTGCTGGTGCACGAGCAGACGGTCCGCTACCGGATCAGGCGGCTGGAGGAGATGTTCGGCGACGCCCTGGACGACCCGGACCGCAGGGTGGAGCTCCTGCTCCTGCTGCACACCTGGATCCGCGTCCGGTCACCCGAGGAGACCGCGGCCGACACCGCCGAGTCCGCCTGACCGCGGCGTCACCCGCGACGGCCGCCCGGCCGCCGCGGTCGCCGCGGCCGTTCAGCGGAAGGCGTTCAGCGGAAGGCGTTCAGCGGAAGGCGCGGGCGTGCTCGGCGGCCCACTGCCGGAACGTTCGCGGCTCCTCGCCGGTGACCTCGCGCACGGTCGGCAGGACGTGCGACTCGTCGAGCCTGCCGTCGGCGTAGAAGGAGAAGAACGCGTCGACGTACTCGACCGGCATCGCGCCGATCATCTCCTCGCGGGCCTCGGCGTTCGTCAGGCCCTCGAACCGCAGGTCGCGGCCGAGGACCTCGCCGAGCACCCGGACGCGGTCGGCGGGCCGCAGCACCTCCGGCCCGGTAGGGTTGTAGACGTTGCCCTCGTGCCCGTCGTCCAGCAGCGCCGTGGCCGCCACCGCCGCGATGTCGAACGGGTCGACCATCGCGATCGGCACGTCCGGGAACGCGGCCCGCACCACGTCGCCCGCCCGGATCTGCGGGACCCACTCCAGGGTGTTGGACATGAAGCCGCTGGGCCGCAGGAACGTCCAGGGCACCCCGGACTCGCGCACCGCGCGCTCCGACTCGATCATGTAGCGGGAGACGGCGTTCTTGGTGTCGGCGGCCAGCACCGCACCGCCGGACAGGAGGACGACGCGGCCGGTCCCGGCCCGGTCCATCTCGGCGAGCAGTCCCGGCATGTCCGCGTACCCGCTCATGAGGAAGACTCCCGTGACTCCCTTGAGCGCCGCCGCGACCGACGCCGGGTCGTTCAGGTCGCCGATCACCGGCTCGGCGCCGGCGGGCAGAGCCGCGGCGCGTCCCGGGTCCCGGAGCAGGGCCCGCACCGGCCGTCCCGCCGCCGCCAGCCGCCTGACCAGCTCCCGACCGACGTTGCCCGTCGCACCCGACACCAAGATCACGCGAACGTCCCTCCATTGGAACCAGGATCACCCCGAAGGTTCCACAGACGCCGGGCCCGGTCGACCCTTTTGATCATCTTTCCGATACCGGAGACTCTTCCGGCAGTTAAGGTCCCGTTCAGGGGGCATCGGGACTCAAATGTCAGACCTTCGGGTAATGATCCGTGGTATGAGCAGAGACTCCCAGCAGGGGTTGCGGTGCCCGCACTGCCACACGGCTCTCACGCTCGTCCCGGCGGCAGGCGGCCACGCGACGTCCGTCCCCGCCATGCCGCCGCTCGCGCTCGTCCGTGAGGAGGCCTCGCCGCCTCCCGTCGGCGAGGTGCTGGCGGTCTACGCGGGACGGGTCAAGGACTCCTCCACGGCGTCGCGCGGCGCGGCCAGGGTGCGCGCCAGCCTCGCTCGGGCCCGCCAGTCCGAGACGCAGCGCCGCACCGCCCAGCAGGCGGCCCGGCGCCCCTTCCGCACCACGGCCTGACGCCCGTTCACCGGGTCGACCCGGGCACCTGGCCGACCCGTTCACCGGTCGGGCGCGGTCACCCGTCGACCCGGCGGACCTCGTACGGGCCCAGGTCGATCGAACGGCCGTTGACGGCCGAGGTGCTCCGGGAACGCGCTAAAGCGGCGGGAACCCGTCCGGGACGGTGGTGGCGCGGCCACCGGGCGCGGGCGCCCGGCGGTCCGGGATGGTCACGCGGACGGTGGTGCCGGCGCCCGGCTCGGAGAGCAGGTCCGCCCGCCCTCCGTGGGCGGCGGCGATCGCGGCCACGATCGGCAGCCCGAGACCGGCGCCGCCGGAGCCGCGCTCGGCCCGGTGGAACCGTTCGAACGCGCGGGCCGCGTCCTCCGGGCTCATGCCGGGCCCGCGGTCGGCGACCTCCAGCACCAGCCCGTGCGGCGTGCGCGCCGCCCGCACCGTCACGGGGGTGTCGTCCGGCGTGTGCACGCGGACGTTGGCCAGCAGGTTGGCGAGCACCTGGCGGAGCCGCGCCTCGTCCACCACCGCGACGAGCGTGTCCGGCACGTCCACCTCGTGCGCGCGGTCCGGCGCGACCGCCGAGGCGTCGGCGACCGCGTCGCGGACGAGGGCCGACAGGTCGGTCTCGGCCGGTTCCAGCGTCTGCCCGCGGTCGAGCCGGGCCAGCTCCAGCAGGTCGGAGACGATGCGGCTCATCCGCTGCGCCTCGTCCTCGATGCGGCGCATGACGTCCGGCAGCTGGTCGGGGCCGAGCGCGCCGTGCCGGTAGAGCTCGGCGTACCCCTGGATCGTGGTGAGGGGCGTGCGCAGCTCGTGCGAGGCGTCCGCGGCGAACTCCCGGACCCTCGCCTCGGACCGGCCGCGCGCCCAGAACGCCTGCTCGATGCGTTCGAGCATCACGTTGATCGCCGCGGCCAGCCGGCCGGCCTCGGTGCGCGCGTTCGCGTCGGGCATCCGGGCCCGCAGGTCGCCGCCGGTCGCGATGCCGTGCGCGGTCTCGGCCATCCGGCCGAGCGGCCGGAGCCCGCTCCCGATCAGCTGGCGGCCCGCGACCGCCAGCAGCAGGAGCAGCGCGGCGGCCGTCGCCACCTCGGCGATGACCAGGTTGCGCACCTCCGCGTCGATCTCGTCCATCGGCGTCGCGACGACGATCAGGTTGCCGTTGCGGGCGGGCCGGGCGACGGCGCGCATGTGGCCCAGCGAGAACGGGTCGAGGCCGGCAGCCCGCTCCTGCACCTTCGCGTACCCGAGCCGCCGGATCCGGGCGACGGCGGGCGAGGGGTCGGGCTCCTCGTCGCTCAGGACCCGGACGTCGTCGTCCGGCGTCACCGACATCACGATGAACGGGGCGGGCGCGATGCCCTCGGCCGGGAGGCCCGGCCGGACCAGCCGCGTCGTCGCCCGGTCACGCGCGGACCTGAGCTGGTCGTCCACCCGGTCCATGAGGTAGCGGTGCAGGAAGAAAGAGCTGACGAAGCCGGTGACCGTCAGCCCCGCCAGGGTCACCACGAGCAGCCCGGCCGTGAGCCGGGCGTTGAGCGTCATGGCCGCAGCGCGTAGCCGACGCCGCGCCGGGTGTGGATCAGTGGCGGGCCGAGCGGGTCGAGCTTGCGCCGCAGGTAGCTGATGTAGGTCTCGACGACCTGCCCGTTGCCGTGGTGCTCCCAGCCCCAGACGGCCTCCAGGAGCTGGGCCCGGGTGAGCACCCGGCCCACGTTCTGCATCAGGTGGGCGAGCAGCCGGAACTCGGTGGGCGACAGGTCGACCTCGACCCCGCCGCGCCGGACCGTCCAGCGCACCTCGTCGAGCTCCAGGTCGGCCACCCGCAGCACGCCCTCGCCGGCCGCCGCCCGCCCGCCGGGCGGCTTGGGGGCCGTCCGGCGGAGCACGGCGCGGACACGGGCGACCAGGGCGTCGATGGAGAACGGCTTGGTGACGTAGTCGTCGCCGCCCAGGGTGAGGCCGGTGACGGTGTCGGACGGGGTGTCCCGGGCGGTCAGGAAGATCACCGGGACCTGGTCGCCGCCCGCCCGGAGCCGCCGGCACACCTCGAAGCCGTCGAGGTCGGGCAACATCACGTCCAGCAGGATGAGGTCGGGCGGCCGGGCCTTCGCCTCGCGCAACGCCTCGGCGCCGGTGCCCGCGGTGGCGGGCTCGAAGCCGTGGAAGCGCAGCGCCACCTCGATGAGGTCGCGGATGTTGGCCTCGTCGTCCACGACGAGAACGCGCTCGCTCATCGACTCCTCGCCGGGTCCGTCCGCTTCGTCGACCTCGACGTTACTGCAGCCCGCCGGCCGGATCAGGCGCGCACCCGGACGATCTTGGCCGTACGGGTCGCGCCGTCCTGGCGGCCCCACACCATCACCTGGTCGCCGTTGGCGATCTCGACCTTGGCGCCGCCGGCCTTGGTGCCCTTCTTGCGCACCTTGGTGTCGCCGTCCGTGGTCCACGTCCAGCTCGCCCCGTCGGCGCTGCGCACCGTCACGCTCGTGCCGCTGCGCGCGGTGACCTGGCCGTTCTGCCATGTGACCTGGACGAACCTGCCGTCGCGCCGGACCGTCGCGGTGCCGTGGACCCCATGGCCGCCGCGCATCCCGTGCCGGGCGCGGAACCCGCCGTGCCGTTCCTTCGCCTTGGGCGACGCGCTCGTCGAGGGGGAGGGCGAGGACGCGGGCTTGGCGGCAGCGGGCACGGCCACGTACAACCCCAGGCCCAGCAGGCCCGCCACACCGATCGCCGCGGCGCCGGTCTTCCTGTCGATTCGCATGAGACCCAGCCAAGCGCCCATCGCTGTCGAACGCCCCAAAGTTGCCTGGGAAATCCCTGGGAGAACGGTGAACGATCAGTCCGACCGCCGGTCCGCCTGGAGTGCCGCCCGGAGCGCCGCCGGTCCCGGGTTGGTGATCGGCCCCGCGGGCAGCCCGGCCACCCGGTGCGTGTTGTACGGCGACGCCACGCGCGTGTCCGCCTTGGTGACGCGCGCGCCGGTGCGCCCCTGCGCGTACAGCACGGTGCTGTCGAGCTTGAGCCGCCGGTGCTCGCGCAGCCGCTGGTAGATCTTCCGCGCGATCCCGCGCCGGTCGTCGCGCCGCGCGCTCTCGGCCTCGACGAGGCTGGCCACCACCAGCACGTCGCGCGGCTTCTTCGCCCGGTCGAGCCCGATCCCGGCGGCCACCTCGCCGAACGACTGCACCATCGACGACAGCAGCGACTGGGCGGTCTCGCCGGGCTCCAGCACGTACGGGCCCGGATGCAGGAAACCCTCCGCGTTGCCCTTGGCGTAGGCCGGCAACCGCAACCGGCCGGGCCGCTCGGCGGCGTCCCGGAAGTCGGACAGCGGGATCTTGGTCTCGCGGGACAGGTACTCCAGCGTCTCGCTCAGCCGCAGCCCCGGCGGCACGGTGACCCGCGGCTTGACGCGGTTGCCGGGGTCCAGCAGCAGCCCGACGGCGGCCTCGGCGGGAAGTCCCTGCCGGACGCGGTAGAACCCGGGCTTCAGCGCGCGCGGCCCGAGCGCCGCGAGGAAGGCGTCGGCGCTGGCCACCACGCCCCGCCGCGTCAGCGCCTGGCCGATCCGCGGCGACGACGCGTCCGCCACGATCTGCACGACCGTGCCCCGCCCGCCGGGCCCGCCGTAGTCGGCCGGCGTCATCATGATCTTGACTCCGGTGGCGGCCATGGCCACCCACGCGAGTGCCGCGCCCCCGACCAGCACCTTGCGCGGCGCCCGCCGTGCCAGCCGGGCTCCCAGCCTCCTGGACGGCGCCGCCTCGGTGGCCCAGGTGACCCCGAGCCCGCCCAGCGCGGTCCCGTCGTCCACGGGCCGTGTCGGCGGGGTCTCCGGGACCCGTGCCCGCGACGCCTCGCCCGCGTCCGCGGCCGCCTGATCCCCGCCGAGTTTCCAGGCCATGAGCGCCACCGCCGCCAGCGCGACGGCGAGGCTCCCGCCGAACACGACCGCGTGCCCGCTCTCCGGCCGCATCAGCACGAGCGCCGCCGCCAGCGCCGCCGCGACGGCCGCGAATCCGAGCCTCCGCCAGATCTTCCGCCGCGGTCGCCTCGCCGCGACCGCCTCGCCTTCGGGCTCGGGAAGGGCCGGCTCGCCCTCGAGTTCGATCGTGGGAAGTGCCACGTCCGGCTCGATGGCGGGTCGATCGGACGTGGCGTACAGGCCTGCCATGGCGGACTCTCCAGTGGTGACGGACGTGGCGGTGACGGCGGACGCGACAGGCTCGGAGGACGCGACAGGCTCGGAGGACGCGACAGGCTCGGAGGACGCGACAGGCTCGGAGGACGCGACAGGCTCGGAGGACGTGGCGGACGTGGCGGACACGGGGGACGCGGCTGTGGGCCAGATCGTGCGGGCCAGGTCGCCGAGACGGTCGGCGGGGTCCGCGGTGACGGTCTCGACGCCGGTGAGGCCGCGGGCTTCCAGGGAGCGGAGGAGGGTCTCGTGATCGCCGGTGGTGGCGCCCAGGATCCGGTGATCGCCCTCTCCGGTCGTCCCCTCGACGAGGAGGATCGGCTCGGGGCCGGGTGAGAGGCGGAGGGAGACGTCCGGCACCTGGCCGAGGGGGCGGACGTGGAAGTCTTCGGCGGCGGCGGCCATGACCTCGGCGATGGCGGTGAGGTGGGCTTCGAGCCTGATGTGCGAGCCGAGCCGGCCGACGAGGCCACGGATGTCGGGGACGGTGAGGAGGGACTCGGCGGCGGTGGCGGCCAGCAGCCCGCCGTGCTCCTCACCGGTGTGCAGCCACTCCGGGTCGTAGGCGGCCTTGCGGAGCTTGGGGACGCGGACGTCGACGGTGCCGAGCCCGGTGTTCCAGGCGAACGGGCGGCGGCCGTTGCGGTGGTCCTTGCGGTCCGGGCTGCGGCGGCCGAACGAGGCGCCGCACAGCTCGTCGGCCTCGGCGGACATGATCGCCTCGGCCAGGGCCCGGAGGCGGGAACGCAGAAGCTGGGGCTCGCCCGCGTCGATCTCCCGCGCGAGCCACGACCATCGCGTCCCGTTCACAAGGGATGAGGTACCCGGCGGCCTCCCCAAGATCGGAAAAGGCCGGGTCAAGACCGTGCCGCGTACGCCGCCGGGCGAACGGCCGGCCCCGGGTCAGCCGTCCAGCGCCGCCAGCCCGGTGAGGAGGCGCGCGACGTCGAGCCCGTGGGTCAGGTAGTCGACGAAGAGCGGGTTGTTGAGGGCCCATCGGGACCGCCGGTGGCGGACGAGGAAGATCGCGTCGTCGGTGCGGTGGCCGAGGTTGATCAGGGTCTGGACGACGACCAGGCCGGAACGGTTGTAGCCCGAATGGCAGCGCACCAGGACGCGGCGGCGGTCGTGCACGGCGGCGGTCACGACGTCGGCCAGGGCGCAGACCGTCGCGATCTGTTCGGGCGTCAGCGGCCCGTCGGGCATCTCGGCGCAGTGGTGGTCGACGCCGGGCGCGGGACCGTGCCCGTCCCGCCGGTAGAGGCTCACCACCAGGTCGAACTCGCGCGCGACGACCGCCGCCGTCCGGACGCCCGCGGCGTCGCGGAACAGGTGGCCGCCCATCCACAGGCCGGGGACGACCTCGTTCCAGGGCGCGTCGGCGTCCGGGGCGCCCTTGCCCTTGATCCGCATGCGTTTCGTCCCCTGCGGCGAGTACCAATGAGATCAACTTCGGTCCACCGTATACGGCAAAGCCCCGGACTCAACGGACATTTCACCGTCGAGTCCGGGGCCTCGTCAGATCTGGCGCGTCCGCCAGACCGCCACCGTCGTCAGGAGCGCGAGCGCCGCGCCGACCCACAGGACGCCCTGGAGGGCCACCTGGTCGACCACCAGCCCGCCGAACAGCGCTCCCAGCGCGATGGCCAGGTTGAACATCGAGGTGTTGAGCGCGGTCGCGGCCTCCATCTGCTCCTTCGGCGCGGCCTTGAGGATCCACGTCTGCACCGCCATCGGGGCGCCGCCGAACGCCAGCCCCCAGACGATCAGCACCGCGGCTCCGCTCACCGCGTTCCCCCCGAGGATCGGGAACAGCGCCAGCATCGTGCCCAGCAGGACGCTGATGGCGATGAGCGCCCGGCGCACGTCGCGTCCCGCCGCGGTGCCCGCGACGACGTTGCCGACGATGCCCGCGACGCCGAACGCCAGCAGCAGCGGGCCGATCAGACCCTCGTCGATGCCGGAGACCTCCTGGAGGATCGGGCTGACGAACGTGAACGCGGCCATGTGCCCGCCGACCAGCAGGCCTGTGGCCAGGACGCCGGACCGGATGACCGGGTCGCGGAACTGGCGCGGCAGCGCGCGCAGCCGGACCGGCTCGGTCGCGGGCATCGCGGGCAGCAACGTCACCAGGCCGGCCACCACGATCAGGCCCAGCCCGGCCAGCGCGGCGAACGCGACGCGCCAGTCGGTGAGGCCGCCGATGAGCGTTCCGGCCGGGACGCCGAGGACGTTCGCCGCGGTGGCGCCGCCGAACGCGATCGCGGTGGCCCTCGGGACGTACCGGTCGGGCACCATCCGCACCGCGATCCCGGCGGCCAGCGCCCAGAACCCGCCGATGCTGATCCCGACCAGGAAACGCGAGGCGAGGAGGATCGCGAAGTTGGGGGCCAGCACCGACAGCAGGTTGGCCACGACCATCAGGGAGATCAGCCCGAGCAGCACGATCCGGCGGTCCATCCGGCCGATCGCGACCGGCAGGATCGGCGCGGTGGCCGAGGCGACCAGGCCCGGCACCGTGACCATCAGCCCGGCCATGCCCTCCGAGACCCCCATCGCCGACCCCATCGAGGTCAGCAGGCCGACGGGCAGCTGTTCCGCGGTCACCACCGCGAAGGTGCCGACCGCCACCGCGGCGACGGCCAGCCACCTCCTGAAGGGCACTCGTTCCTCCGCGGTCACCGCGGCGGGGGTGGTCGTCGTCTCGGTCATGATCACTTCTCCTTCCGGCTCTGCTGCGCGCCGGCCTGGCCGGCGACGAGGGCGCCGAGCGCGACGGCCAGCCCGAGGGTCTGCCATCCGGTCAGGGTCTGGCTGAGGAACGCGATCCCGGCGAGGGTGGCCACCAGCGGGTTGACCAGGCCGAGCAGGGAGACCGACGTGGGGGTGAGGTTGCCGATGCCGCGGTTCCAGAGGGCGTAGGCGATGGCGGTCCCGATGACCCCGAGGTAGACGAACCCGGCCACGTTCTCCGCCGTGACGGTGTCCGGCAGCCCCTCGTTCAGGACCATGAACGGGGCGATCATCAGCCCGCCGATGGTGAGCTGCCAGCCGGTCACCGCCAGCAGCGGCGCGTCCGGCCTCCCCCAGCGTTTGGCCAGCACGACCGCGAGCCCCATCAGCGAGGTGGCGACGAGCATCGCCGCGACGCCGAGCGGGTCGATCCGCGCCGCCGACGTGAGCGTCATCAGCGCGACCCCGCCCGTTCCCGCGAGCGCGGAGAGCAGCACCGCGCGCGTGGGCCGCAGGTTGAGGATCGCCAGCGAGAACATCGCGACGATCAGCGGCTGGACCGACCCGAGGGTCGCGGCCACGCCGCCCGGCAGCCGGTAGGCGGCGAAGAACAGCAGCGGGAGGAAGGCGCCGAAGTTGAGCAGGGCCAGCACCGACGACTTCCACCACCAGGACCCGAACGGCAGCCGCCGGGTCACCGCCAGCAGGATCAGTCCGGCCGGGAGCGCCCGCAACGTCGCCGCGAGCAGGGGTCTGCCGGGTGGCAGCAAGGTGGTCGTGACCACGTAGGTGGTGCCCCAGGTGGCGGGCGCGTAGGCGGTGAGGGCGAGGTCGCGGAGGTGCGGGAAGGACGCGGGACGCGCCATGGCGATGCTGGCCATCTGGATCACTCCTCATTGATAATCTCAACGTTGAGATATCACCATGATCGCTGCCTCAACGTCAAGTAGATGAACGTTAAGATTATTTCTGTTGAGAGGAACGCCGATGGACGCCGTCGACGAGATCCGCGCCCAGTGGGCCCGCGAGCGCCCCGACCTGGACACCTGGCCGATGGGCATCATCGGCCGGTTCACCAGGCTGAACCGGCTGATCGAACGGGAGCTCCGGGACTTCTTCGCCCGTTACGGCATGGAGCGCTGGGAGTTCGACATGCTCGCCACCCTCCGCCGCGCCGGTGGCGAGCACGGCCTCACGGCCGGCGACCTCAACAAGGCGGCCATGGTCACCTCCGGCGCCACCACCAACCGCATCGACCGCCTGACCGCCAAGGGCCTGGTCGAACGGGCCCCCGACCCCGAGGACCGCCGCTCCATCCGGGTCCGGCTCACCCCCGAGGGCCGGCGCCTCGTCGACGAGATCGTCGGCCTCCACGTCGCGAACGAGGAACGTTTCCTGGAGATCCTCACCCCGGCGGAGCGCAGCTCCCTGGAGGGCACGCTCCGCCGCCTGCTCGAAGCCCTCGGCGACACGTCGCTGTCCTGACCGGAAATCAATCCGCCCCACCCGATGTTGCACCGGGCATGCGCGTGGAGATCTGGTCCGACCTGGTGTGTCCGTGGTGCTACATCGGCAAGCGCCGCTTCGAGTCGGCGCTCGCCTCGTTCGAGCACCGCGACCAGGTGGAGGTGGTGCACCGGTCGTTCCAGCTCGACCCCACCCAGAGCGGCGTCGAGGACCGCGACGAGATGCTCGCCGCCAAGTTCGGGCTGACCCGCGAGCGCGCCGCCCGGATGAACGAGGAGATGGCGGCGCGGGCCGCCCAGGACGGCCTGGAGTACAACCTGTCGGGCACCGTCGTCGGCAACACCGCCGACGCCCACCGGCTCATCCACCTCGGCGCCGCCGAGGGCGTCCAGGACGCCGTCGTCGAGACGCTCTACAAGGCGCACTTCACCGACCGCCGCTCCCTCTTCGACCACGGCTCCCTCGTCGAGCTCGCCGTGGAGGCCGGCCTCGACGGCGACCGTGCCCGCGAGGTCCTCGAATCCGGAAAGTACGGCGCCGAGGTCGCCGCCGAGCACCGCGAGGCCCAGCGGCTCGGCGCGACGGGCGTGCCGTTCTTCGTGGTCGACCGCCGCTACGGCGTCTCCGGCGCCCAGCCCGCCCAGGCGTTCACCGAGGTCCTCTCCCGGGCGTGGGCCGACTCCAAGCCCCTCGTCGTCACCGACGGCGGCGGCGAGGCCTGCGCGGACGGCACCTGCGCGACCTGACCGTCAGGCCTCCGGGTCCCCGGCCGCGAACTCCGTGATCAGCTCCGCCGGGTTGGCGGCCCCGGTCAGCGCGAACATCGCGTCCGGATCGAACATGTCGTAGAGGATCACCGGCACCGGCCGGCCCAGCGCCGCCACGATCCGCCCGCTCGCGTGCAGGTGCCGCGCCACCTCGACGCACAACGTGTGGAACCACTCGTCGAGGCGCTCGTCCCGCTCGTCGGTGTCCTCGTCCTCGCCGTCGTACCAGAGCCCCTGCTCCTCGGCCTCCCGCCGGTGCAGCTCGGCGCCCGCGGGGTCGTTCTCCGGGTCATGACCGATGATCCTCACGCCCTCGAGCCCGGCCGGCCCGAAGTAGGCGTAGCTCCAGCGCGCCTCCCAGGCGTCGCTCGCCCGTCCCGCGTTCCGCGCGGCGACGCCCTCGTCCGCGTATCCGACGGCCACGTACGGGAACCGCGGATCCTGGTCGACGCTGTCGATCCGGAACGTCACCGCGTACACGCCCTCCGCGGGGAACTCCCCCAGGACCTCACTCGCGGCCCGCTCCACATGCTCCCGAAACGTCATGCCTTCCCTCCGAACGAAGATCACGACCGTACCGCTCACCCACCGGTCTCGGACAAGGCGATGCGGCGCCAGGCCGACTCCCACGCCTCCAGATCGGCGGCATCGCCACCGCACCCCTCGATGTAGGCGAGCACGAGATCCAGGCTGGGCAGGTGCTCGCGATGGGGCACGGCCGCCAGCGTCGAGTGCACGTAGCGCTTCCCGATCACCTTCTCCATCTTGCGGAAGCTGACCCGCCCGTTCCAGACGCGGAACGCCGCCAGCAGCGCCAGCAGTTCGTCCTTGGTGTGCGCGCTCTTCGGGTCGGGCCTGGACCCCGGCATCGGACCGGCATGGTCCTCGACCGGCTCCTCGACGGGGTTCGCGGCCTCCTCCTCCACCACCACGTCCGCGGGTTCGGTCTCCGCGGGCTCCGGAGCCGCGCTGGGCTGGGGCGGGGCGATGTCACGGCGCGAGAACTCGTGGAACAGCTCGTACGCCGTGTCGATGTAGACCTGGGGAACGCCGCAGTCCCGGAGGACGCCGTGGAGGGAGTACCAGCGGAACCCGAACTCGACGTTCCCGCGCAGCAGCTCGGCGGTCTTGTCCTGGTGCAGGTCCCAGCGGCGCCGCGCGAGCTCGGTGATCTCCTCCCGTGACAGCCGCGAGACGTTCAGGAAGACCACCAGCAACAGCAGGCGGAGCTGCCCGACCGGGTCCGCGGGGCGGCTGAGCGTGAGAAAACGTTCCAGATCGGCGGCGCCGACCTCGACGGGCACCGGCTCGTGCTTGCGCGACCAGCGAAACAGGGGCCTGAAGAACGCCGACATAACGAGACCCCCTGTGATCATTCTTGCTAGGGCTGGGGAAGAGCTCGGGCTCGTCCGGGGAAGTCGAACCCAAAGAGGCCCCGCCGACGTGCTGTCAGGGGGCCGAGAACATCATCGCCGACTCGAACCTCACATGCCGGACCTTTCACTGGATAAACCACCTGCCAGACAAAAACGAACACACACCAGCGCAAGACAGAACCCGCCAAAGGGGTCTCTGACCTGCGCATTCGCTATCCCTGCCCGCTCCGGCAGAAGCGCCGCAAGATCGCCATCTGGAACGGTCGAACGCGACGAAGGACGACAGTTCTATCGCCGAACCACCCGAGAGGAATTCCGTTCTGTGTCATATGACATGGACATCCGCACAAGAGAGTGCTCTGGCGTACGGCAGCCGAACGTCCTTTCCCGATAAATAGGGACAATCCGAACACAGCTGCCGGGACCGGCGAGGCGCGAACGTTCCCGGACGCCCGAAGTGTCGCGTTCTGTTGTTCTTCGGTGCCGATCCTGCGCGAGGCGGGTCCGGAAGGAGAGCGTGGAGGCGCACGAAACGCCCCATCAGCTCCGGGCCGACCACCTGGTCGGCGCGCTCACCGACGAGGACGTCATGCACGATCACCCGCAGGTCCCCGAGCCTCCCTCCCTCCCCGGAGCGGCGGCCGGCCATCTCCCCCACCTGCACGACGGGCTGAGCACCGCGCTGTACTGCGGGCTGCTGGCCATCGACATCGTGGAGTTCGGACGCAGGCCCGGCGGCATGCACGCGGACCTGCGCGCGGGCCTCAACACCCTCCTCGTCGGGTCCCTGATGGGCGTCGGCGTCCCGCTGGGAATCTGCCGGAAGGAGGATCGGGGGGACGCGGTCTTCGTCGTCCTCCCTCCGGGCGTGAGCATCGAGCTCCTGCTCGGCCCGTTCCCCCTCTCCCTCCAGACCCAGCTCCGCCTGCACAACAGGCGCGCCGCCCCGGCCGCGCACCTGCGGATCCGTGCCGCCGTCACCGCCGGATTCGTCTGGGCCGACGCCGACGGGGTCATGGGCCGCCCGGCCACCGAGCTCTTCAGGCTGCTCGACGCCCCCCAGTACAAGGCCGTCCTGGCCGACCAGAACGCCGACCTAGGGCTCATCACGGCCGAACGGCTCTACACCGAGCTGGTCACCGAAGGCCCCGGGCTCATCGACCCGGACTCGTACCTGCCCATCACGCTCGACGTGAAGGAGTACCACGGCTCCGCGCGCCTCTGGCTGCCGCCGGTGACGCGCACGCTTCCGGCACCGCCGCGCCTCAGCGCGCCTCCTGCTTCGGCGATCCGCACGTCGCACCGGCGGTACCTGGGACACGGCCCCGGCTGATAGTCAGGGACGCACCAAACTCGGCCAGTGTCGGCTGATGCGATTCTCTGGTCCTGGGTCAGTGGCGGACGCAAAAATGCCTTATGCCACACACCACCCGGCCGCCGGTCGTGGACATCACCGCGGCGATCCCGGGCCTCGCCGCGTACGCGCGCACCGCCATCCGGCTCCACCCGCGGCGCGGCACGCCCAAGATGGCCGACAGCCATATCGGCGGGCCCCTCCTCTGGCCGTCGGCCGACCCCTGGCCCCGGTGCCTCCAGGGTCATGACGTGGCAATGACGCCGGTCGCCCAGCTCTTCGTCTCGGATCTGCTGGGTTACCCGTTCCCGGCGGACTACGACCTCGTGCAGTTCCTGTGGTGCCCGGCGCACGAGGCCCACTTCCAGGCGGAGATGCACACGCGGTGGCGGCGTACGGCGGACGTGACCGACGTCCTCTTCGATCCGCCCAAGTGCCACCGGGCCGAAGACGAGATGGTGCCGTTCCCGTGCGTCCTCGATCCCGAGCCCGTCACCGAGTACCCCTGGGAGGAGGATCTCCCGCGGAAGATACGGAACGCGATCCGGGCGTGGGAGAAGGGCTACCCCGCCTACCAGTACGGCCTGTCGATCGCGTCCGGCTGCAAGGTGGGCGGCGGCATGTCCTGGGAGGTCACGGACATGAACGTCCCGCCCACCTGCCCGGAGTGCGGGGCGCGCTCGCACCCGTTCCTCCAGCTGGACAGCACGGAGTGGGGCGGCGAGTCCGACCACGAGGGCGGCGACCCGCGCTGGCGCCCGATCGAGGACGCGGCGCTGCTCTACCGGTTCGAGAAGGAGGCGCGGGAGCCCACCGGGCTCGGCATCGGCCGGCACAGCCACGGCTCGTTCCATCTATGCTCCGCGGACCCCGATCACGCCATGTCCTTCCACGTCCAGTGACCGCCGCGGGCTACCGGCCCATCGCGCGCTGACGTGAGCGCGCCGGTTCCGGCGGACGCCGCCCGGCGGGCTCGGCCTCGAAGCGGGGGACGAGGGCGAAGGCGATGACCAGCAGTGCCAGGCCGGCGACGAGGTGGGCGCGGGACGACATCGTCGGGAAACCGGTCAGCGGCGCGCCCGCCAGCAGCACGTAGATCTTGGCGACGACGGTGGCGACGAAGAGCACGACGACCATGCGGCAACGTTGCAGGGCGATCTGCAGCTGGAGGACGCCGATGCCGACGGCCGTGACGAACAGGTACGGGTGGACCGTGGACGTCAGGAGCTGCCGGTCCAGGCCGTGCCGGGCCATGAGGGTCAGCGACAGCTCGCCGAAACCGATGAGGATGCCCGCGCACATGCCGTAGGCGATCCCGTTCAGGCGCCTGGCGTGCGCTCCGGCGGGGCGCTGGTCGCCGAGCGCGAACAGCGCCACCGGGATGACGAACGACGCGACCGCCAGGACGAGGAGGCCGTTGGACGGTGGCGGTTGCCACCCTCCGCCGGTCGCGCGGGCGACGGCCATGCCGGCGCCGAGCATGAGGGCGAACGCCAGCCACTCGCGGGCGGTGACGTGCTCGCGGAAGCCCTGCCCCGCCACGACGAGAAGGACGATCAGGCCCGCCAGCAGGGCGGGCACGACCGTCGCGCGGCCGCTCCGGTCGAACGCGCCGAACTGGAAGATCACTCCGGCCAGCATCACCGTGGCACCGCACCACCAGCGGAGGCTGGTGAGGATGGCGACGGCCAGGTGGAACGGCCGGGTGCCGTCGAGCGGCGGCATCCTCGCGGCGGCGGTCTTGAAGGCGGCGAACCCGAGGAAGTAGAGGCCGCTGGCCGCGAAGGCCAGGACATGGGCCGGCCAATAGATCATCTGACACCTCGGCCGTCGTTCGTGCGGCACATCGCTGGGGTGGGACCGCATCTCGCGCTCGGAACGGACTGTAGACGCTTATTGGCTATAAGCCAATAGCTATTGGCAGGACGCCAATAAGGCCTCTAGGGTGTCCCCTGCCGCACGGCGCGACCAAGGAGGTGGGTGGTGGCCCTCGTTCAGGTGCCGACCCGTGTGCACGGGGTGCTCGGCGAGGTCGGCGATCTGTTCGTCATCGCCCTGGAGGCGGTACGCCGCACCTGGGACGTCAGGACCTGGTGGTGGGAGTTCGTCGAGCAGGCGTGGTTCCTGGCCCGGGTGACCAGCATCCCGGTGATCCTGGTGGCGCTGCCGCTCGGCGCGACGGTCGCCTTGCAGGTGGGCCAGCTCGCGGCGCAGCTCGGCGCGCAGTCCGCCACCGGCGGGGCCGTGGTCGTCGGGCTCGTCCGCGAGGTGGCGCCCATCGCGGCGGCCCTGATCATCGCCGGCGCCGGAGGTTCGGCGATGACCGCCGACATGGGCGCCCGGCGCATCCGGGACGAGCTGTCGGCCATGGAGTCGATGGCGGTCAACCCGGTGCACCGGCTGGTCACGCCGCGCTTGTGGGCGGCCAGCCTGATCTCGACCCTGCTGGCCTCGCTGGTCATCATCGCCGGGGCGATCGGCGGCTTCGTGTTCAACGTGCTGCTCCAGGACGTCACCCCGGGCGCCTACTTCGACGGGGCGGTCTCGCTGCTGCGCAACTCCGACCTGGTGGTGACGTTGCTGAAGGCCTGGCTGTTCGGCGTCATCTCGGCGATCGTGGCCTGCCACATGGGCATGACCTGCGCGGCGAGCCCGGTGGGCGTCGGCCGCGCGGTCAACCGGGCGATCGTCGTGTCGTTCATGCTGGTGTTCGCCCTCAACTACGTGATCACGACGGTGTACTTCGTCGCGTTCCCGCCGAGGGTCTGATGGCCGGCCTGCTTCCGGCACAACGCCTCGGGCCGCGCGCGGCCCGGGCGGGGACGTCCGCGCTGCGGCGGTCGGGCGACCTCGCGCAGTGGCCGGTGTTCGTCTACCGCATCGTCGTCTGCACGGTCCGGGACCTGCTCCTGCGCCGCAAGTACACCAAGACGATCGCGCAGCACGTCAGCGACATCGTCGTGGGGGTCGGGGCCACCGTGGTCGGCGGCGGCATGATCTTCGTGATCTTCACGATGGCGTTCTTCGTCGGGACCGAGATCGGGCTCCAGGGCTACACGGGGCTCCAGTCGATCGGCGCCCAGTCGTTCATGGGCCTGGTGGGGTCGTTCGCCAACGTCCGCGAGATCACGCCGGTCATCGCCGCCGTCGCGCTGGCCGCGCAGTGCGGGTCCGCCTTCACCGCCGAGCTCGGCGCGATGCGCATCTCCGAGGAGATCGACGCGCTGGAGGTCATGGGCATCGGGTCGTTCGCCTACCTGGTGTGCACCCGGGTGGTCGCCGCCCTGATCGCGCTGGTCCCGCTCTACCTGATCGCGCTCTTCGCCAGCTTCTTCGCCACCCGGTGGATCAGCACCAGCTTCTTCGACCTGGCACCGGGCGTCTACGACTACTACTTCCGCCTGTACCTGCCGACCATCGACCTGGTCTACAGCTGCGTCAAGGTCGCGGTGTTCGCGTTCGCGGTGATCACCATTCACTGCTTCTACGGCTACTACGCCTCCGGCGGCCCCGCCGGGGTCGGCCACGCCGCCGGACGCGCGATCCGGCTGTCGATCATCGTGATCGTCACCTTGAACCTGCTGCTGTCGTACGTCTTCTGGGGCCAGGGCGCCACCGTGAGGTTGACCGGATGATCAACGAAGAGATCCCCCTGTGGCGCCGGCTGCTGATCACCGCGGCGACGGTGTCGGCGGCGGCCGTCCTGGCGTACGTCGTGACGGCCCGCCCGTTCGAGGGCGAGGGCGGCCTGCTGACCGCGGAGTTCGGCCGGGCCGGGCAGGGACTGGGCACCGGCACGCAGGTGAAGGTCCACGGGGTGACGGTCGGGTCCGTCAGCCGCGTGACGCTGACCGGCGCCGGACGGGCCCTGCTCGAGCTGCGGCTCGACGAGGGGACGCGCGTCCCCGACACCGTCACCGCCTCCATCGAGCCGGCGTCGGCGTTCGGCCCCAAGTACGTCGAGCTGAAACCGGGCGCCCACGCCGCGTCCGGCCCCTACCTCGCCTCGGGGGCGCGCATCACCCGCACCTCCGATCCACGCGATCTCTCCGACCTGCTCGTCACGGCCGACTCACGGCTCGGCGCGGTCGACCCCAAGGAGGTGTTCACCATCGTGCACACGCTCGCCGAGGGGCTCGACGGGCAGGGCGTCCGGCTGCGGGCCACCATCGACCAGAGCGGGGTGCTGCTGAACGTCGCGTACGACAACCGCGCCAACGCCCGCCGGTTCCTGGCCGACGGCGCCGACCTGACCGGCGCGGTGGCCGGCTCGGGCGACGAGGTGGTCTCGATCACCGGCGACCTCAACGCCCTGATCGGGACGGCCGCCGGCGGGCGCGGCAGGCTCGCCGGATTCGCCAACGGGCTGTCGGACGTGTCGATGCTGATCGGCCACGGCTTCGACAAGCGCGGCGGGCAGCTGGCCCAGGCGTTCCGGTCGTCCGAGCGCACCGCCGCCATCATCTACGCCCAGCTCGGGCTGACCGGCGACGCCGTGCGCACCGCCAACAAGCTGCTGCCCCTGTACGGCGCCGTCACCTCGCTGCCCGGGCCTGGGGGCAAGAACTACATGCGCGCCCAGGGCTTCCTGCCCACCGATCCGTGCGCGCTCGTCCTCGGCCTGTGCGGCTCCTACCCGACGACCTCGGGAGGGCGGTGACATGCCGGGGCGCGGCATATCCGGCACGCGGACCGGGACACCCCGGATGTCCGCCCGGGGACGTGCCCGGGCCGGGCTGCTCGTCCGGCTGGCGGCGTTCGTGACGGTGACCGGGCTGCTGACGATGCTCATCGGCCTGCAGATCGCGCGGGTGAACGTCGGGGGCGGATGGCGGCTGACCGCCACGTTCGACGACGTCAGCGGGCTCGTCGAGGGCGACCAGGTCAAGATCGCCGGAGCGCCGGCGGGCCGGGTCGACGAGGTGAAGGTCGTCGACGGCCGCGCACGGGTGCGGCTCACCGTCAGCGAGTCGGTCACCCTGCCCGCCGACAGCGAGGCGGCCGTGCGCTGGCGGGACGCCATGGGCCGCCGGGTGGTTTACCTGATCCCCGGCACGAGCGCCGCGAAGATGCGGCCCGGCGCGCACATCAGCAGGACCCGCTCGGTCGTCGACGGCGGCGCGCTGCTGGACCAGCTGGTGCCGCTCAGCCGGAGCCTGGACCCCCGGCAGGTCAACGCGGTCCTGGTGTCGCTGGCGCAGGCGCTGGACGGCAACGCCGGCGACATCGACCGGCTCGTCGGCGACATCGACCGGCTGTCGTCCACCATCGCGGCGCGGCGCGTGACGTTGCGGCGGATGCTGGACGACTACGCCACGATCACCGGCGTCATCGCCCGCCGCGACCGGCAGATCCGCACGGCGGTGGACGACCTGGTCAGCCTCAGCGACGCGTTCGCCGGCAACCGCCGGCTCATCGACCAGACGCTCGTGCAGCTCGCCGCACTGGCCGGCACCTCCGACAAGGTCCTGGCCGCCAACAGCCGCGAGCTCGGGCAGGTCGTGGAGCGACTGGCGGCCTTCTCGGCCGGTGTCGACCGCAACCGGGGCACGGTGCTGGACGTGCTCGGCTCGGCGTCGCCCAAGCTGCGGCGCATCTTCGCCGCCGTCGACAACGGCCGCTACCTGGAGAGCGCCGTGCCCTGCCTCACGCTCGCCGCGCCGCCGTGCCCGTACCCGACCCGGCTGCCCGGGCCGCGGGAGAACGCCGCCGGCGTCAACTCGCCCGAAGCCCTGCGGAAACTCATGGTGGGGGAGAACTGATGGCCCTGAAGTCGTTCCGTGACCGCGACCGGGTCGTCGTCGGCCTCGTCTCGGCCGGCACCCTCGCCGCGCTGGTGTTGTCGGTGTACCTGATCGGCACCCGGGGCCTGCTCCAGGACCGCTACACCGTCACCGGCGTCTTCGCCGAGACCGGCGGGCTCCGCTCGGGCGACGAGGTCCGGATGGCCGGGGTCCGCGTCGGCGAGGTCGTCTCGGTGCGTCCCGACCACGGGCGCGGCGAGGTGGTGGTCACCTGGAAGGTCGACTCCGAGGTCGCGCTGGGCCAGAACACCCGCGCGGAGATCAAGGTGTCGAACGTCCTGGGCGGGCGGCACCTGCGGCTCTCCGGCGCCGTCACCAGGCCTCACCTGGCCGACCTCCCCGACGACCGCCGGCGACTGCCACCGGACCGGACGAAGGTGCCCACCACCGTCAACGACGCGCTCGGCACCACCACCCGCACGGTCTCCCGGCTCGACACCCGCTCCATCAACAAGATCATCGCCGAGCTGGAGGGAGTCGGCGAGAAGGACCGCGGCCGGCTCGGCCGGTCGTTGTCCAACCTCGCCGCGCTCGCCGAGACCATCGACGACGCCGACCCGCAGATCCGCGAGCTGCTGGACGGCGGCGACAAGGTGCTGACCCTGGCCCGCGGCAAGGACCGCGAGCTGTCCCGGCTGCTGACCAACATCCAGATCATGCTCGACGAGCTGCAGAAACGGCGCGACGAGCTGGCGGACTTCCTCGGCGGGAGCGACCGGACGGTCGCGAGCATCAGCGGGCTCATCGACCGGCAGCAGGCCAAGCTCCTGTCGGTCGTCGCCGACCTGCGCGGCACGCTGAGCGCGCTGCGGCCGGTCACCGGCGAGTTCAACACCCTGCTGGCCTGGGCCGGCCCCACCCTGTCGGGCCTGGCGGGCACCGGCGGATACGGGCCCTGGCTCGAGGTCGTCGCCACCGGCCTGGGCCCGCTGTCCCCCAAGGACCTGGCCGAACTGGCCCGCAACGCCCCGCGAACCGCCCGGACGCCGGTGCAGCAAGGAGCGCGACCGTGAGAACCCCGCCGACGATCGCCGCCGGCCTCGCTCTGGTGATGGGGCTCGGCGGCTGCACGGTCGTCCGCCCCGAGGACACGTACCGGATGACGGTGTACTTCGCCAAGGCGCCGTCGTTGTACCGGGAGTCGCGGGTCAAGGTCATGGGCGCGGACGCCGGGTCGATCACCGCCGTCAAGGACGAGGGCACCCGCGTCCGCGTCGACCTGGCCGTCCGGCGCGCGATCCCGGTCCCGGCGAACGCGCGCGCCGCGATCACCTCGGCCGACACGCTCGGCGAACGGTACGTCCAGCTGCACCCCGTGTGGAAGCCCGGCATGCCGAAGGCGGCCCCCGGCGCGATCATCCCGCAGGAACGCACCGAACTGCCCGTCGAGATCGACGAGGCCCTCGACACGTTCGCCAAGCTCAACCGGTCCGTCGACGTCGACGCGCTCGGCCCCGGCCTGCACCGCGCCGCCGGGTCGCTCCGCGGCAACGGCGACGAGATCAACCGGGCGCTGCACGACACCTCGACGCTCACTCGGACCCTCGCCGCCCAGGACAAGAAGATCGTGTCGCTGGCGCACGGCCTCCGCTCGCTGGCGGCCGACCTCAACGGCCGCGACCGGCAGCTGTCCACGCTGCTGCGGTCGTTCTCCACCACCAGCGGCACGCTGGCCGACGAGCGCACCAGGCTCCGCGACTTCATCGCGGGCCTGGCCGAGGCGATCCGCAAGAGCGACGTGCTCATCACCGCCTACCGGGAGACGCTGCCGAGCACCGTCGCCGACCTGTCCAACATCGTGCTGAGCCTCAAGGGCAACGCCTCGGCGCTCAACCAGGCCATCGACTCCCTCGGCCGGTTCGCCGACGTCGCCGTCCAGGCCTGGGACCGCGGCAACCACGTCGCGACGATCCGGATCGCCGTCCAGGGCTCCCTGCGCGCCTGGCTGCAGCCGCTCTTCACCGCGATGGGCTGGGGCTCCGTGCCCTGCCTCCCGGACAACACCGCGCTCGGCGACTGCGGGCCGCCGTCCGGCGCACCCGGCAAGCCCAAGAGGAAGGCGCCCTGATGAAGCCGACGACCGTCGCCTGCACGATGGCGGCCCTCCTCACCGTGAGCGGGTGCTCGCTCCAGACCGTCGGCGCCCCCGGCGGCGGCACGACGCTGAAGGCCACGTTCGACGACGTCCACAGCCTCGTCGTCGGCCACAGCGTCCAGGTCGCCGACATCCGGGTGGGCACGGTGACCGGCATCCGCCTGGCCGGTTACCGGGCGAGCGTGACGATGTCGCTCCAGAAGGGCCGGCGGATCCCGTCCGGCACCACCGCCACGATCGCCCGGTCGTCGCTGCTCGGCGAGAACTACGTCCGGCTCGACCCGCCGCGCGGCCGCGGCCTCGACACCGGCCCGTTCCTCGCCGCCGGGGCCACCATCGACCGCACCGGCACCCAGCCCGACCTCGAGCAGATCAGCGAGAAGGTGGGGCCGCTGCTGGCCGCGCTCGGCGGGCAGGACCTGGCCACCATCACCGGCGAGTCCGCGACCGCCGTGGGCGGCAAGGGGCGCAGGCTCAACACGCTCATCGCGCGGACCGCCGACGTCGCCGACGAGTACGCGGCGGCCAGCGACGACCTCGGCCGCGCCCTGGACTCGCTGGGCCGGCTCGGTGTCTCGCTGCGCGCCGGCAGCGCCCAGATCGACCGGCTGCCCGGCAACGTCGCGCTGGCCACCGGACGGCTCCAGCAGGACCGCGCCGAGCTCAAGCGCTCCATCCAGGCGCTGCTGCGGCTGGCACGTTCGGTCAACGCCAAGGTGCACCAGCGGCACGCCGCCCGCCTCGCGGCGCTGCTCCAGCGGGCCGACGGCCTGCTGGCCGCGGCGCTGCGCGGCAGGGACGACCTGAAGGTGCTGGCCTCGTCCGTCCTGACGTTCCTGCGGGGCCCGTCGGTCTCCCACAGCGGGCAGGCGCTGCTGTTCATGTGGATCAAGGGCTTCCTGCCGCAACCCGGAGCCGCCACCACCACGACGGCGAACGGCACGGCGGCCGACGGGCCGGGGCGGGCGCCGCGGTCGGCTGCGCCCGGACCTGGACTGGATCCCCGGACCCTGGACGGACTGCTGAGGCCCCGGCCATGAGACAACCGCGCATCGTCGTCAACCTCGTCTTCTTCGCGCTGCTGGGCATCGTGCTCGCGGTGTGGGCGGTCCGCAGCATCGTCAGGGTCGAGGCGCTGGAACGGCCGTTCCCGGTGACCGCGGACTTCGCGTCCTCGCCCGGCCTGTACGGCGGCCTGGAGGTCACCCATCTCGGCGTGCGGGTCGGCCAGGTGAGCTCGGTCCGGCTGAGCGGCGACCACGTCGCCGTGAGCCTCGACATGGACCGCGACGTACGCGTACCGGCCGACGTGGGCGCCCGCGTGCTGCGCAAGTCCGCGATCGGCGAGCCGTACATCGACCTGACCGCCGCCACCACCCGCGGCGGAGCGGGCCGGACGCTCCGCGCCGGCGACCACATCCCGCTGTCCCGGACGGCGGGGACCACCGACTACAAGCGGCTGTTCGAGGGGCTGAGCCGGACGCTGGAGGCCGTCGACCCCCGCGACGGCGCGACCGTGGTGCACGAGCTGGCCACCGGGCTGGAGGGCCGCGGCCCCGCGCTGAACGACATGATCGCCGACACCGGCCGGCTCACCCGCACGCTGGCCGCCGACGCCGAGAACCTCGACGCGCTCGCCGAGCAGCTCACCCGGCTCACCGCCACCCTCACCGACCACCGCCACCAGATCGCGTCCGGCATCAACGACCTGGCGGTCTTCAGCGCCTCGCTCCGGCGGTCGAGGAACGACCTCGACTCCCTCCTCGACCACGGCCCCGGCGCGCTGAGCGATCTCGACCGGCTCCTCCAGACGGCCCGTCCCGGCCTGGACTGCCTGCTGTCGGCCGCCGCGACCCCCACGGCGCCGCTGCTGACCCCCGCCAACCGAGCCAAGATCACCCACGTTCTGCGGCTCGTCCCCACCCTTCAGGCCCTGGTCGCCGACATCACCGCCCGCGACGCCAGTGGCAGCTACCTGCGCGTCACGCCGGTCATCTCCATCGCCGGCCCGGCCCGGGCGCCGATCGAGTACACCAGCCCGGTGCCCAAGCCCGTCAGCCCTTCCCTGACCCTGTGCGACGCCCGGGGCCCCGTGAAGACCGCCGCATCGGCGCCCGCGAAGCCGAACGCGGGCACCGCGACGCCGCGACCGGGGACGTCGGCCCACGGCGAGACCCGGCCGCTCGGCCAGGCGGCCGGGAACGACTCCGCCTCGCCCACGCCGGAGGCGGAACGTCCGTTCGCGCCGTCCCGGTGGCTGCCGCTGCTGCCTCCGGTGCTCGCCGGGTTCGTCGTGGTCGCCGTCTGCCTCAACACCCTGCGCGTCCTTCGCCGGCGCCTCTCCCGATGAACCTGGAGGACTCATGACCAAGAGCGCCACCACCCCGGCCGAAGTGAGCGAGAACGCCGAGGACACCACCACCGAGGGCGCGGCACCCGAGCACCCGAACGCGGCGGACACCGAGCCCCGAGAGACCGGGCCCGAGTCCGCCGAGGCGGCGCCCGCGGCGGCGGAGGAGCCCGACGAAGTCGACGAGCCCGACGAGCCGGGCGGGACGCGGCGATCGTGGCTGCGCGTTCCGCAGAAGTCCCTGCTGACCAGGGCGACCGTGGTGGTCGTCCTCATCGGCTCGATCGTGACCGCGGGCCTCCAGTGGCGCGAGGCCGACCGGGCCGACCGGCAGGAGGCCGAGCACAAGCGGATCAAGGCCAGCGCGTCCGAGTTCGGGCAGGCCCTGCTCAGCTACGACCACACCAAGCTCCAGGCGGCCCGGGACCGGGTGCTCGCGCTGGCCTCCGACGACTTCGCCAAGACCTACGACGAGGCGTTCACCGGCGGGCTGGAGGGCGTCATCACCAAGCTCAAGGCCGACGCGACCGCGACCGTCCGCGCCGTCTACCTGGGCGAGGTCACCGAGGGCACGGCCAAGGCCGTGGTGGTCATGGACTCCGAGGTGCGCAGCTCCGCCGGTACCCGCCGCGTCATCGGCTCGTTCCTGGACATGCGCCTGGAGCGCCGGGGCGACCGGTGGCAGGTCTCCAACGTCACCTCGGTCGGTTCGGCGAACGAGAGCATGGTCGACCCGCAGGGCAGGCAGCAGCCCTCGCCTTCGGCGGAGCCCTCGTCCGGCCCCAAGCCCTGAGCTCACCACACCCCTCGACTCCCACCGCACGAACGGTCGCCAGGAGGGCCGCCATGGATCAGCACCGCGCACCGGACGAACCCGACGAGGGCCTGCGGCGCAGGCGGTTCCTCGGTTACCTGGTCGCCGCCCCGACGCTGGCGGTGGCCGTGCAGTGGACCGGCGACCACCCGGCGACGGCGACGGAGACCGCCGGATCGGCATCGGCGGTCGTCCCGTCCCCTCTCCAGCCCGAAGAGATCTTCGACGTCGGCGACCTGGTCAAGCTGGCCTCGGCGCCGACGTCCGGGCTCATCACCGTTCAGGTGCACGAGGACGGGACGGCGTCGTTCGCCCTTCCCCGCGCGGAGGTGGGCCAGGGCATCACCACCACCGTCGCGATGCTGATCGCGGAGGAGCTGGACCTCCCGCTGGACAGGGTCACCGTCACGCTCTCCGACGCCCGGCCGGAGTTGCTGTTCAACCAGTTCACGGGCGGCTCGACGTCCGTCCGGACGCTCTACACGCCGGTGCGCACCGCCGCCGCGATCGCGCGGCAGCGGCTCGTCGCCACCGCCGCGCGCAGCTGGAACGTGGACGCCGCCAAGGTGACGACCCAGGCGGGAATGGTGCGGCACGGCGGCAGGCAGGCGACCTACGGGTCGCTGGCGAAGGCCGCCGCGGCCACCCGCGTCACCCAGGTCTCGGCGTCGCTGAAGGACCCGTCCGAGTTCACCCTCATCGGCAGGCCGGCGAACCGTGTGGACGCGCTCGCCGCCGTGACGGGCCGCAAACGGTTCGGCATGGACCTGAACGTGCCGGACGCCCTCCCCACGATGGTGCGCCGCCCGCCGACCATCGACGGCACGGTGGCCTCGGTCCGCAACGCCGCCGCCGTGAAGGCGATGCCCGGCATCACCGACGTCGCCGTGCTGAAGCACGGGGTGGCGGTCCGCGGCCGGACGTTCGGCCAGTGCGTCGACGCGATCCGCGCCCTGGACGTGTCCTGGCGGCCGGGCCCGGTGGCCGGCGAGTCCGACGGCACCGTGCTGGCGAAGCTCCGCAGGGCGGTGCCGTCGCTGGGCCTGCCGCCGCTGTTCAGCAAGTCGATCGACGCCGAGTTCACCTTCATGTTCGCCAGCAACTCCCCGCTGGAGCCGGACGTCGCGATCGCGGACGTGCGGGCCGACCGCGCCGAGATCTGGTCCAGCCTGAAGGTCCCCGGGGACGCGCAGAACGCGATCGCCGGACTGCTGTCCCTTCCGGTGACCGCCGTGAAGGTGCACGTCGTGGAGGGCGGCGGTTCGTTCGGGCGGCGGCTGCACCCCGACGCGGCGGTGGAGGCCGCGGAGATCTCCAGGAAGATGGGCAAGCCGGTCAAGCTCTCGTGGTCGCGGACCGACAGCGTCCGGCAGGGCCGCGCGCACCCGATGTGCGTCTCCCGCGTCCGCGCGAGCTACCGGGGCGGGGACGTCCTGGAGTACGAGCAGCGGCACGTGAGCACCGAGACGAGCTTCAGCCACGGCTTCGGCGACCTGGTCACGGCGAACGCCGCCAAGGTGCCGGTCGTGGTGAACGGCGCCATCTCCCAGGTGTTCTTCCTGCTGAGCCAGTCGTCCCCGTACAACTTCGGCTCGACCACGCAGACGCTGAACGAGATCCCGCTGAAGTTCAGGACCGGGAGCATGCGCAACGTCTACTCGCCCAACATGGTGTGCGCGCGGGAACTCGTGGTGGACAGGCTCGCCGCCGCGATGGGCAAGGACCCGGTGGCGTTCCGCCGCGAGTTCCTGAAGAACGCCCGGCTGCGGGCCGTCCTGGACAAGGCGGTCGCCGAGGGCGGCTGGGGCGGGACGCTGCCGGACGGCGTCGCCCAGGGCATCGCCCTGCACGCCGAATACCGGGCCGCCTGCGCCGTCCTCCTCCAGCTCGACTGCCGCCCCGAGACGGTCGGCCGGCCCATCGAGCACGGCGTTGCCGGGCCCCGCGTCACCAGCGCGCTGGTCGTCGTGGACGCGGGCCTGCCGGTCAACCCGCGCGGGCTGGAGGCCCAGATGATCGGCGGCCTCAACGACGGCATCGCCATGGCGCTCACCGCGAGCCTGCACATCAAGGACGGCATCCCGCTCGAAGGGAGCTGGGACAACTACTTCTACACGCGCCAGTGGAACACGCCGCTGGAGACCCGCGTCATCGTCATGCCGCCCACCACCGACGAGCCCGGCGGCGCCGGCGAGCTCGCCGTCGCCCCCGCCCTGGCGGCCGTGGCCTGCGCGTACGGCCGCGCGACCGGGACGATGCCGACCCGCTTCCCCATCAACCACGGGACGCTGGGCTTCGACCCGTTCCCGCTCCAGCCGTCCACCCCGCAGTCGCCCACCAACGGCCTGGACCGCGCCTTCTGACAGGAGCCCTGACGTGCCCACCCACACCTTCACGCTCAACGGCAGGCAGATCACCGTGGACGCCGAGGACGACGTCCGCCTCCTCTGGGTGCTGCGCGACCTGCTCGGCGTCACCGGCCCCAAGTACGGCTGCGGCATCGGCGTCTGCCAGGCCTGCACCAGCCACGTCAACGGGAAGGCCGTCAACATCTGCTCGGTGCCCGTCTCGAAGATCGGCCCGGACGACGAGGTCGTCACCATCGAGGGCCTTCCCGGCACCGTCGGCCGCGACCTGCACCCCATGCAGGAGGCGTGGCTGGAGCACGACGTCGCCCAGTGCGGCTACTGCCAGCCCGGCCAGATCATGTCCGCCGTCGCCAAGGTGCGCCAGGCCCGCGCCGAAGGCCGCGACATCACCGACGCCGACCTCGACGAGCTCCGCAACATCTGCCGCTGCGGGACCTACGCCCGCATCCGCGAGGCCATCAAGTCCGCCGCCCGGAGGATGTGAGGCCCACGCGGCGAACGACGCGTCACGAGTCGGCGCGGGCCGGGAGCAGCACCTCGCCGATCCGCGCGTGCTTGGACCGCTTCCTCACCAGGATCCGGACGTTGCCGTCGCCCTCGAACATCGACCAGCTCGGGAGCGCGCCGTCACCGGGGCGCTCGGCCAGCTCGATGTCGGTGACGTAGTGGATCATCCGGGCCTCGCCCCGCACGACGATCCGCTCCTGCCCGATGCCGCGCACCTGCGACCAGGGCAGGTGAACGGACCGGCCGGGGAACCACCACTTCGGCTCCTGCACCAGCGTGATCCCGGCATCGTCCACCGTGATCCCCTGGTCGGTGGAGTAGCGCGGCATCATCCGGACCAGGCCCCAGCTCATCAGCCCGAAGATCACGGCCAGCGCCGCCGTCCCGATCGCCCCGCCGACCTCGCCGGTCACCAGCAGCACGATCGTGATCACGGTCAGGCCCAGCGCGAAGTAGACGCTGAACCCCGTGGCGATCGCCCAGCCGCGGGCGCCCTGCCAGCGCATGTCCACCTGGTAGGGCGCCGAGACGGGCGTGCCGCCTCCCGCCGGACGCTCGGATCCGGACGGCGAGCCGGGTACGTCGGTCATGGAGTCACTCATCCTCACGCGGTTCGCCGGAAGATCCGATGGCACGGTCCCAGACGATCAAACATGACAATGAGCGGATTGTGGGCGATCTTTCGTCATGTGTCCGAAAGGCGACGGCGCTCCTTGACCCGGCCGGCGACCGCCCGGTCCGGATCGCGGGTGGTGCCCCGGCCGTCCACGCGGGCCGGCACCACGTTCCCCTGGCCGCGCTCGTTCCCTAGGAACGTCCCGCGCAGAGCGCCGTCTCGACGGCGGCCTTCATGTCGGCGCTCTGCGCGTCCGTGCCGCGCGGGCCGAGGTTGACCATGACCGTCGCCTGCCCGCCGCGCACCGTCGCGCCGGCCGCGGTCTCGAACCCGAGGACGTCGCCGGTGTGCCCCCAGTAGAGCCCGCCGCAGGGCAGCGGCCTGCTCTCCAGGCCGAGGCCGTACGCCCGCCCGTCCGCGTTGCCGGTCGGGCGGGTCTTCATCATCTGCCGGAGCTGGGCCGGGCGCAGCAGCCGGCCGCGCACGAGCGCGCCCATGAACCGGTTGACGTCGGTGCCGCTGGAGATCATCTCGCCGCCCGCGCCCGCGACCGAGGGGTTGATCGCGGTGATGTCCATGAGCGGCGCGCCCTCGCCCGGCCGGACGTACCCGCGCGGGTTCGGCCCCGGGATCACCGGGGACTCGCCCGGCACGTACGTCTGGCGCAGGTGGAGCGGCTTGATGATGCGCCGGCGGATCTCGTCCCCGTACGTGCGGCCGGTCACCCTCTCGATGATCATGCCCGCCAGCAGGTAGCCCGTGCTGGAGTAGCGCCACCCCTTGCCGGGCTTGAACGTCGGCGGGTGGGCGAGCGCGAGGTCCAGCAGGTCGCGCGGGTCGTGATGGGCGAGCGGGTTCTCGAAGATCTCCCGCAGGTCGAGGTAGGCGAGGACGTCGGGCAGGCCGCTGGTGTGCTGGAGCAGCTGCCGGACGGTGATCTTCCGCCCGTCGTTGCCGTTCCCGCGGACGACCCCGGGCAGGTACCGCTCCACCGGCGCGTCGAGGACGATACGGCCCTCCCCTACCAGCTGGAGCATGACCGTCGCCACGAACGTCTTGGTCATGCTGCCGATCCGGAACCTGCTGTCGCCGCGCACCGGCTCCCGGCTCTCCACGTCCGCGACTCCGTCGGTCAGCACCGTGCTGTTCCCGCGCCGGTTCCGCATTTCGATGAGCGCCCCGGGCCCGCCGTCGACCGTCGTCAGCCGCCGCAGAAGCTCCCGCAGCCGCGCGTCGTCACCGGCGGAGGCCGTCGCTCTCGCGTCCCGCCGCGGCACGTTGTCGCCCACCACCACGACACCCGCCGCCACCGCCAGAGCGAGCGCACCGCCCACCGCACGCTTGTGCTTGATCACCTGTAACCCCCTTGATCGTGAGGCTCATCACGCTAGGGATCAGGTCCTCGAACGCGCCTCACCCGGCGGAGCCACCCTTCATCTCGCCCTCAAGGCGCAGCCGCGATGAGCCTTCCTCGGGCGACGGCGGTCGGCGCGACCTCGCTCATCGCGTCAACGCCCGCACCGGCGCCGACCGTGACGGCGAAGCCGACGGCGACCGTCACCAAAACCGTCGAGAGGCACGTCTACCGCGCCCCCGAGGAGCCGGACACCGCCCCCGGGTCGTTCGTGGACGACCGCGAGAGCGCCGGAATCCGCGCTCCGTCCTCCTGGGCCACCGACACCGCCCTGAAGGTCTGCGAAGCCTGGCCGGCCGGGCGGTCGACCAGCAGCACCGACGCGATCCTCCCCGACGGGGGGATCTACGACGATCATCTACGGGACTTCAGCGACATCATCGAGTCGTGGTTCTGTCCCGGCGCGCAACCGTGACGTGCTAGTTGTCGCTGAGGAACTCCCGGTAGGAGATGCCGCCGTCGTCGTTCTTGTCGGCGGTGGCGATGTAGGCGTCGATCTCCGCGATGGAACGCGGGTCACCGGCGGCGGCGAACGCGGCGATGAGCTCGTCCCGGGACAGGTAGCCGGAGCCGTCGACGTCGAGCGAACGGAACTCGGCCATGTGGTCGGTGTTGGGGTTCTCATGCTTACCCATAGATTTGCTCCCTTCGCCTGTTTCCGGTCAGCGTAGCGGGGCCGCCGGCGCCCCGCCCGATCTTCACTCCAACGAACCGGCCACCGCGGACCGGTCGCCGGGCCCTGCGTCCAGCCGATCTGACCTGGGCTCTCACCGAAATCTCGCTGCCCCCGTTTAGGAACCCTCAGAAGGGCAGGGGGGAGACATGAAAATGCTTCGGGCTTCGGTCGCGCTTCACAACGGGATCGCCGTCGTCAGCCTCTCGGGCCAGATCGACCGGATGGCGAGCGCAGAGCTCGATTCGTTCCTCCGGGAAGTCCACACCCCGCACATCGTCGTGGACATGGCCGGGATCACGTACCTGGACGGCAGCGGCCTGGCGGTGCTGTGCGACATCGCGGACGAGGTGGCCGCGCTGGGGGGAAGCCTCTCCCTGGCCCGCCTCTACGGCCCGAGCGCCCAGGCACTGAGAGACCTCGACGAGGAGTGCCCCTTCGCCGTCTTCGGCACGATCACCCGCGCGGTCAAGACCAGCGCACGCCACCGCGCCGGGCAGGGAAAGGCCACGCGCCCGGACGTGGCCGTCCCAGCGTGAGCGGACGGCGGGAACGCCCACCTTCCCCTCATACGCGCCGTCACTTCAGGTAGACGTCGAAATCGCGGTTCCGGTCGCCGGCCTCGTGTCAGCGCAGGAGGGGTTGGCTGGTCAGGACGTCCGCGCGTTCGACGGGGGTGGAGAGTTTGGCGAGGTGGGCGGAGGCCAGGTGGGCCGCCTGCTCGCGGATCTCGGGGATGGCGGTGGTCTCGTAGCGCAGGCCGCGCAGCGTGGGACCGAGGGTGAACAGGTCGTGGCGCGTCCGGCCCGACTCGTCGACGGCGCAGCCGCAGCTGTCGGCGGTCAGGCCCAGGCGCAGCGGGTCGGTGGCGACCAGTCCGGAGTCGAGGAGGCCGCGCAGGAGCGGCTCGCTGCGCGGGTCGGCGGCGGGGCCGGTGCTGTTGATGATCCAGGCGATGTCCAGCTCGCGGGTGGGCCCGTCCGTGGCGAGGGTGACCTTCAGGTGGTCCCGGGTGGGATCGACGGCGTCGATCAGGCCGCGGAGTACGCGCAGACGGCCGGTGGCGCGCAGGTCGTCGATGCGCGTGGCGGTGGCGGGCGGGATGCGGTGGCGGCGGACCTCCCACTGCCGCGCGTAGGAGGAGAGGAATCGCTGACGTTCGGCCAGCCGGAGGCGTCCCCAGAGATCGGGAACGTGGGGACGCAGGCCGTCGACGACGCCGCGCCACTCGCCGTCGCTGGAGGCGAGGGCGGCGGTGAACAGGTGCAGCAGGTCGGTCACGGTGAGTTCACCGGGCGGCGGGGAGATGACGGCGGCGGGCGGAGCGGGTGAACGGTGGGCGCGCGGCAGCAGGCCGTGCCGGGACGCGGCGTACACGATCGTGCCCGGGTCGCGGGAGGCGATCGTCGTGGCGACGTCGACCATGGTCAGGCCGGTGCCGACGATCAGCACCGGGCCGCCGCTCACTCCGTCCAGCGCGCCCGGCCGCCACGGGTCGGCGATGTAGCGCGGGTCGTCCGGGGCCCATGGCCAGGCCGTGGGGGCCCGGTTGCCGGTGGCGAGCACCACGGCGTCGGCCTCCAGGCTCGCGCCGTCCGTGCCGTGCACGTGCCAGGCCCGGTCGCGTCCCGGTTCCACGCCGGTGACGGTCGCGGTGATCTGCGTGAGCTTGCCGGGGTGGCGGGCCGAGGCCTCCGCGAGCAGGTCCTGGAGGTAACACCCGTACAGGGTGCGGGGCAGGAAGTCGGCGCCGCTCGCGTCCAGGCCCCGAGCGCGAGCCCAGCGCACCAGATGGTCGGGGTCGTCGGCGAACGCGCTCATGCGGGCCGCGGGCGCGTTGAGCAGGTGCCGGGGGTCCTCGGTCGCGTACGCCTGGCCGAGCCCGTGCCGCCCGTCCCGGTCGAACACGACCACGCGCGGCGGCACCCTGTCACCGCGCAGGAGGAGATGCGCGGCCGTCAACGCGGCGCTCGCACCACCGCCGACGATCGCGACCACCGACTCGGAACGGCGCTGAGCTGCTCGTCCATCCATGACATGAGGCTAACCCATATTTCCCATAAGAATAATAGGCAATTGTGTCGGGTGTTTCCCGACCATGAAGTACCACTCGGGCACAGCGGACGGCCGCGGAGGCGCGCACCACGAGTACCCGCGCCGGCGCTCGGGCCGGGGAGACTTACCGTGTACGGGTAGAGTGCGCCGGGAGGAAGATCGATGACCCCACAGACCGACGCCGACACCGACACCGACACCGACACCGACACCGACACCGACACCGACGAGCTGACCGAGCGGCCCCGCATCCCGCTGAGCCGGAGGCGGGTCCTGCGCGCGGCCGTGGGGCTCGCCGACCGCGAGGGCCTCGACGCGCTCACCATGCGCCGGCTCGCACAGGAGGTCGGCGTCGAGGCGATGTCGCTCTACCACCACGTCGCCAACAAGGAGGCGGTCTTCGACGGCGTCGTCGAGGTGATCCTGGGAGAGATCATGACGGCGGTGGACGGGATCGAGGCCCCGTCCCCGGAAGAGGACTGGCAGGCGGCGCTGCGCACGCGGATCCTCACCGCCCGGAAGGTCTTCCTGCGTCACCGCTGGGCCCCGCACGTGCTCGAGAGCCGTTCCACCACGAGCCCGGCCGTCATCGCCTACATCGACCACGTCGTCGGCGTTCTCCGGGCGGGCGGGTTCTCCTTCGACCTGGCCCACCGCGCGCTGCACGTCCTGGGCAGCCGCGCGCTGGGGTTCGCACAGGAGTTGTTCCAGCCCGACGGCGCCCAGAGCGCGGACGCCGAGGCCGCCGTGATGATGGAGCAGATGGCCGACCGGTTCCCGCACCTCGTCGGGATGCTGGCGGACGCCGTCCACGACGACCCGGACAACACCCTGGGCTTCTGTGACGACCAGTTCGAGTTCGAGTTCGCGCTCGACCTGATCCTCGAAGGGCTGGAACGCCGCCGCGCCGCCGGCGCGTGACCCCGCCCGCCCCCACCTGAACGCGCGCTCCCGATCACTCTTCGCCACCACCCGATCCCTCTTGCGCTACGTCTCTTGACTCTCTTACGCCGTAAGTTAGCCTTACGACGTACGAGAACCTTACGACGTACGACGACTGTGGAAGGAAGACCGCCATGAAGGCCTGGAGCTGGGACCGCTACGGACCGCCCGACGTGCTGACCCTCAAGGACGTCGACGCCCCCGACATCGCCCGGGACGAGGTGCTCGTGCGGACGCGGGCGGCGTCCGTCAACCCGTACGACTGGCGCCACATGCGGGCCGATCCCCAGCTGGTGCGGCTCAGCATCGGCCTGCGGCGACCGAAGCCCGGGTTGGTCCTGGGCGCCGACCTGGCCGGCGTCGTCGAGCGGGTGGGCGAGGACGTGACCGCGCTGCGTCCCGGCGACGAGGTCTTCGGGGAGGTCCGCCTGGGCTCGTTCGCCGAGCTGGTCGCCGTCCCGCAGGACAGGCTGGCGATCAAGCCCGCTCGCCTCAGCTTCGAACAGGCCGCCTCGGTGTCGATGGCCGCGCACACCGCGCTCCAGGGGTTGCGGGACGAGGGCCGGATCTCCGCTGGGCAGAAAGTCCTCGTGAACGGGGGCTCCGGCGGCATCGGCACGTTCGCCGTCCAGCTGGCCAGGTGGTTCGGCGCCGAGGTCACGGCCGTGTGCAGCACGCGCAACCTGGAGCTGGTCCGTTCCCTGGGCGCGGACGACGCCGTGGACTACACGCGCGAGGACTTCACCGAACGCCAAGGGCACTACGACCTGCTCCTGGACATCGTCGGCGACCGGTCCCTGGCGGCGCTCCGACGCCCCCTGACATCCGGTGGAACGCTCGTGATCGTGGGCGGGATCGCCGCGGCCCGCGGCGGATTGCTCGGCCCCGCGACACAGGTGCTCCGCGGAACCCTGGCCGCCCCCTTCGTCCGCCGCCAGCGCATCACCATCGTCAGCTGGAAGCCCAACTCCAATGACCTGCGCTTCCTGGCCGATCTCATGGAGAAGGAAGAGGTCACTCCGGTCATCGACCGGACCTATCCGTTCTCCGAACTCCCCGAGGCCCTGCGCTACATCGAACGCGGCCACGCCCAAGGCAAGGTCGCCATCACCCTCTGACCTCCCCTCGGAACGCGATGCCCGTGCGGGAGGGCGGACGGGCCAAGGCCGGACCGCGTCCGCGGGCCCGGCCTTGCAGTGCCTGGAGGGGTGTCGACAGGGTGAGGTCAGTGGGGTCAGGAGGTCATGGTCCGCTTGTAGAGGCGCGTGGCCAGCGGCACGAAGACGACCAGCAGGACGGCGATCCAGATGAGGGACGCCGCGATCGCGTTCTGCATGGGCCAGGCCGACGACATCTTCATCGCGGAGCTGGTGTTGCCGAACAGGTCCCGGGCGGCCTGGGTGAACGTCGAGACCGGGTTCCAGTCGGCGAAGACCCGCAGCGGGGTGGGGAGGCGCGAGGAGTCGATGAACGCGTTGGACACGAACACCAGCGGGAACGACAACATGGTCACGACGTTGTTGAAGCTCGCCGGCGTCCGCAGTGCCAGCGCGACCGCCGCGGTCACCCACGAGAACGCGTAGGCGAACAGCAGCAGGAGCGCGAATCCCGCGATCGCCTCCAGCGGGGACGTGTGCACCCGCCATCCGACGATCAGGCCCATCGATCCCATGACGACCAGGCTCGCCACGTTCATCAGCAGGTCGCTGGCGGTCTGCCCGATCAGCACCGCCGACGGCGCCATCGGCAGCGAGCGGAACCGGTCGTAGATGCCCTTCTCCAGGTCGGTCGTCAGGCTGTAGCCGGTGATCTGCGCGCCGGTGATGACGGCTTGGACGAAGATGCCCGGCAGCAGGAAGTCCTTGTACGACATGCCCGGGACGTCGATGACGCTGCCGAACACGTACGCGAACATCAGCACGAGCACGATGGGCAGCATCACCACCCCGCCGATCATGTCCGGGGCACGCTTGATCTTCTTGATGTTGCGGCGGGCGATGGTGAGCCCGTCGGCGAGCGGCATGGCGACGGCGTTCATCGGGCGGCCTCCTCGGCGGTCGCGGCAGCGGGGTCGGAGTCGGGGTCAGAACCGGGGTCGGCGGACGCGCCGGGCAGGGCGTTCCCGGTCAGGGTGAGGTAGACGTCGTCGAGGGTCGGGCGGCGTACGCCCGCGTCGCGGACGGTCACGCGCTGGTCGGCGAGCCGGCCGAGCGCCTCGCGCAGCGCGGTCGGCCCGTCGGTGACCGGGACCGTGACGCGCAGCGCGTCCGGCTCGGTGCGCAGCGCGCCGGTCGCCATCCACGCGAGCGTCTCCCGGGCGGTGTCCAGGTCCGCGGCCGCGCCGAGGGTGAACTCCAGGCGGCTGCCGCCGACGCGGTCCTTCAACTGGTCCGCGGTGCCCTGGGCGATGGCGCGGCCGTGGTCGACGACCATGATCTGGTCGGCGAGCCGGTCGGCCTCCTCCATGTACTGGGTGGTGAGCAGCAGGGTGGTGCCGCCGGAGACCAGTTCGGAGATCACGTCCCACAGGCGGTTGCGGGCCCGCGGGTCCAGGCCGGTGGTCGGCTCGTCCAGGAACAGCACCGGCGGGTCGGCGACCAGCGCGCCGGCCAGGTCGATGCGGCGGCGCATGCCACCGGAGTAGCCCTGCACCGGGCGGTCGCCCGCCTCGGTGAGCTCGAAACGTTCCAGCAGTTCCCTGGCCCGTTCCCGGCTTCGCTTGGCGCCCAGGTGGTAGAGGCGCCCGATCATCTCCAGGTTCTCGGCGCCGGTGAGGTGCTCGTCGACGGCCGCGTACTGCCCCGACAGCCCGATCAGGGAGCGCAGCCGGCGGGCGTCCTTGACGACGTCGCAGCCGGCGACCTCGGCCCGTCCCGCGTCCGGGCTCAGCAGCGTGGTCAGCACCCGCACCGTCGTCGTCTTGCCGGCACCGTTCGGACCGAGCAGGGCGAGCACGGTGCCCTGCGGCACCGCCAGGCTCAGCCCGTCCAGGGCCGTCACCGGCCCGTACTTCTTCACCAGGCCTTCGGCCACGATCGCGTTCGTCATTCGAGGAGTCCTCTCGCGGAGATCGGGGGGTGAGGGAGGTCAGGAACGGTGGATCTCGATGTCGCCGAACTTGGTGTGCGCGTGGACCGCGACGCTCTCGCCGGTGTCACCCGGCTCCTCGGACGGCGTGAGCGAGTTGCGCACCGCGCCGAACTTGGTGTGGACGTCCAGCCACGCGGCGGTCCCGTCGGCGATGCCGACGTGCACCTTGCCGTGGCCGGTCTCCAGCCGGACCGTGCCACGGGCGACCTCGCCGATCCGGAGCCGGCCGTACGCGGACTTGACCGTCAGGTCGGCGCGGGCGGTGCCGACGGTGACGTCACCCGTGGACGTCTTGACCGTCGCGGACGCCTCCAGGGCGCCGACCGTGATCATGCCGTTGGTGGCGCTGAGCTCGGCCTCCCCCGCGATCCGTTCGACCCGGATCTCGCCGTTGGAGGAGCGCGCGTCCAGCCGTTCGGTGCGCTCCAGGTGGATGTCGCCGTGGGAGCTGTGCACGACGGTCTCCCCCAGGTCACCGGTGGCCTCGACGTCGGCCGCCCCCTTGACGCGCAGCCGCGACCCGGTGGGCAGTTCGACGGTGACGTCGATCGACCCCTTGCCGCCGAACAGGGACGACAGGCCCGTGCCCCGCGCGTCCTTCACCAGCAGCCGTCCACCGGAGAAGTCGACCTCGGTGCGTTCCGCGGCCTGAACGGAGGCGTCGGACGCCGGGTCGGTCGGCCGTACGGCGACGACGACGTCGGTACGTTCGCCGGCGTGCACCTCGACGTGGCCGTACGTGACCTCGATGGTGGCGTCGATGGGGCTTGTGGTCTCGAAAGCAGGCATGGCGGAGCCCTCCTCATGGGTCCGGTGGTGCTCCCGGCCGCCGGCCGGGCGATGAAGTGGAAGAAGGAACGGTCGGCTGGAAGGGAAAGGGTCAGCGAACCCAGCCGGTGAAGCTGCGCCCCTTACCGGTTGTCGGGCGGGCACGCTCGCCCGCCGGGCCGGGAGGCTCGCACGCCGCGGCGATCACCCGCACCAGCCAGGCGTTCACGGAGATGCCCTGGCGTTCGGCGGCCTGCTCCACCCGCGGCTTGAGATGCTCGGGCAGCCGCAACGTCATGCGCGCCGTGGCCCCGTCCTCGCCGGACGGAACGACCGGCGGCGGTGGCTCGGCGTTCGGAACGGCCTCGGGCTCGGCGGGCCCGTCGTCGGCCGGCGTCACCACGAACGCCGGGCTGGAACCGCGCAGCCGCACCTCCACCGACCCGGGCGCGAGGTCACGAGTGATCTCGTCGGCCGCCGCCGACAACGCCTCCAGCAACATCAGCCGAGCGCCCGACTCCAGCGGCCCGGTCAGGCGCTCGGCGAGGGCGCGCGCGTCATCCCCACCGGCCTCGGCCGCGACGACCAGCTCGCGACGCAACGCGTCAACGTACGGCATCAAATCCATGCCCCCACTATGACGTCAAAGTGACGTCACGTCAACCGTCTCACGACGCCACGCCCGCCATCTCTTGACGTCACCCGCAGAAAACCCGCCCTTCAGCACCTGCAAGGCGTGCTCACCGCAGCCGGACGACGTCGCCGTGACGTCACGTCCTCTCCACGCGATGCCGCGTTCAGACCTACCTACGATGAGGCCCAGGGCGGCCGACCGAGCGGCCGGTGAGCGCACGATCGAAGGCCAGATTCCGCCGCCGGCGTTGAGTGGATCAGGCCACGGCCTGACGGTGGTCATGGCGAAGGGGCCAAGGAGGGAACCGATAGGTACCCTGACTTAATATCCGCACCGATCTGGACCGGAGGCGCCACGAGCCATGCCCGCGCTGACCCTCCCGTTGCCGTCCGGTGACACATGGACTCGGGCAGACTATGAGGCGCTGCCCGAAGACCTCCCGGTGCGTGTGAGCCTCATCCACGGAGAACTGGTCGTGAACCCTCGCCCCCGCCCGATCCACCAGCGCATCGCGCGGCGACTGGCGACCCGCCTCGAGGGCGCGGCGCCCGATGCCTGGCAGGTCGACACCGACGTCGACGTCCTCCTGGATGACGATGAGGTGGAGGCGGTCGAGATCGCTCCCGACATCGTCGTGTATTCCAGTGCCCACGATCCCTATGAGCGTCCCATCCTCGCCGAGATGGTCTCCCTCATCGTCGAGGTGGTGTCCCCGTCCACCAAACGCAAGGATCGCCGGGTGCAGCCTGCCCTGTACGCGGACGCGCAGATCCGGCACTACTGGCGGGTGAAGACCGATCAGACCGCACCCGCGTTCGCGATCTACACCTATGAACTGGACGACGCCACCGGCGAATACATAGCGACCGGCGTCCACCACGACCGGATCACCACGACCTTGCCCTTCCATCTCGACATTGAACTCAAGGCCGTCCGCGAGTAGCCGCGGTCCTTCCGCGCAAGGCGAGGCGCCCTGTCCCGGGACTGGTGACGCGTCCAGAGGGAACTGACACCGAATCCCCATGCTCCGTCTGAGCTCCAGCTTTCTGTAATGGTGGTGCGATGGCGACCACCGCGACCGACTACCAGTGGATCAACGACTACTCAGAGCTGGCCGAGGCGTACTGTGCGGTCCTGATTCGAGGGGTCACACCCCAGGACTTCCTGCGAGGAATGCGGGCTGAACACCGCGGGAGTGCGTCCGGGTATGCCGATCTCGAGCGGCATACCCGGGACGTCTGGGAGGAACATTCTGACAATGCGTACCTGATAGGGGCCACCACGGTCCTCGGCGACCAGGGCGAGTGGGTGCTCGGGCTGGAAAGCAACGGCTTCCTGGGCACCCTGCCTCACCTGGTGGCGCCCCTGTCGAACGGCACCCGGCTGGTCGCCCACTTCTGCAACGTCAACGCGCACGACCTGTTCCTCTGGTACGAGGACGGTTCGCGCCGGACGGCGTTCGAGCCGCTCTTCCCGGGCCACAGGGACGGTTCCGCCCCGGACGAACTCGTCAACGTGATGGCGGAGGTTGGTTTCGACCTGCAACAGGACGAGGACGAACAGGACTTCTCCCTGACGACCGAGGCCGCATTCGCCTTGGCCGAACGGTTGTCGGGGGTACGCCTCACGCCGGAAGTCCTTGACAAGGCCACTTTCACCACGGGGCTCGTGCCCTTCAGCGCGACAAGGGATTCATGAGCCATCTGGACCTGCGAAGCTCGGCGGATGTACCCCTACGTCGACAGCGGTGAAACCCCTATCCCCGCCCTGGACGCCTTTGCCGTGGACGACCTGGACGAGTCCGAGGATTCCACGGTCGTCGATGTCGCCATCGTTCCCGAGCCTCGCATGATCCAGCTCGCCGCCTGGGACGACGGTCTCGGTCTCGACGTCGCCTTGCTCCTGACCCTTCCGAACGCGCGACAACTCTGTGATCGGCTCGCTCGAACGATCCAGCTCGCCGAGGCAGGGGCGGGAGACGCCGACGGCGTGACCCCGTGACCGACGTTCTCTGCGCATCAGGCCGCCGATGTGCATGGCCGAGAAGGTCCGGAACGTGTACGCGCCTCCGCACGTCCAAGATCCGGACGATCACGGAACCCGAACCGGGCGGTGGTGGACGATGAGCTTCGACCTGTGCGTGTGGCGCGAGGAACACCCCGTCACAGCCGAGCAGGCCCTTCTCAAATACAGGTGGCTGATGGGCGCGGAGGAGTGGTCCGGCCCCGAACCGGAGATGTTTCCGGACGAACGTGTCGGCACGTTCCATGCGGAGATCTTGAACGTGTATCCCCCACTGAATGACGTCGCCGAGGGGGAATCCCCCTGGAGCATGGACCCCTTCGAGATGCCCGACAACTACGTGTCCCTGTGCATGGGCTTCTCCGAGGCCCAGAACGCCAGTCCCACGATCATCGAGCTGGCCATGCGACATGGCCTGGTGTGCTTCGACCCCCAGGTCTCCCGCGTCCACAACCCGCCCGAGATCGTCGACAGCGACGGACCGCACCTGGTCTTCTTCGACGGCGGAATCGTCAACGAGCCCCGTCCGGAGGACCTCCCCCGGCTCCTGCACCAGATCACCGACAGGAACTGGTTCGCCCACCTGGACATCCGGCCCGGCTGGTACGTGCAGGCCGGCCTGGGTGAGAAGGCCGGCGGGGCGCCGGACGGGATGTACGGCGTGGAATACCGGGAAGGATCGGCCGACCGCCATTTCCGGTACGTGACCGGCGACATCGACGAAGTGGTGAGCGCCTTCCAGGGCTTCGCCGAAGGCCGCGAAGATTGGAAGACCACCTTCACCGAGTACGACCCGTCCTAATACCGCAACCCCCAAATCGCAATCCCGACACCGGCCCCCGCCAGTGACTGTTCGCCGATGAGACCTACCCGTGTCGTGGCCGGCGACGTCTACACACTTCGCTCCCGGAGCGTGACCGAGATGGTCCGTCACCATGGCGGACGGCACCATTGAGCGCAGCGGGCTGATTCACAGCCTCTCGAGATACATGCTGCGGCGATTCAGGCCTCGCCGGGAGGAACGCACGGAGTACTTGCCCTACCGCTGAGAACGTCGCTCAACGTGTCTGAGTCGCTTCCCCGACTGGTCGTTCGGACGAGTGCGCTTGGTGCGCCTGGTCCAGGGCGTGCGAGGTCGAGGTGCCTGGTTGAGGGTGCACCACTGAAGAGGTGGGGTCTGGGGCGGAGCCCCGACTTGGGGGTGTGGGGGCGGGAGCCCCTATGGGGACGTCCGAGCGGAGCGGGGGCGCGTGCAGGCGCGTGTGCTTTCGCTCTCGGGAGGCCCTTCCGATTCTCAGGGTGGGGCTTTGTAGAGGGTGGCGATCGCGGCGGCGCGCTTGTGCAGGGAGTCGCGCAGCCATTGCGGGGCCAGGGCCTCCGCGTTCGTGCTGAGCTGCCACAGCGCCCATTCGGCATGTCTCGGATCTTGGAAGGTCACCTCCAGCCGCAGCCGTCCGTCCGGCTCGGTCTCTTCGGCGAGGACGGCCAGTGCGGTGCCCACCAGGTCCTCCCGCCGCGCCGGGTTCATCCGTACCACCACGCTGACCTGGTCGCCGCCGGTCCGGAACCGCGTGCTGCGTTCCTGCCAGGCCCGGTCCAGGTCGACCCGGTCCGGGCGCTGCGCGGGCTCGGCGAGTTCTTCGGCGGCCAGGATCCGGGACAGCCGGTAGGTACGGTCCGCGCCGGACCTCGTGGCCAGCAGGTAGCCCTGGTCACGTACGGTGACCAGGCCGATCGGGTCCACCGTGCGCCACTTCGGGGCCTGGTCCACGGCCGCGTAGTGGATGCGCAGCTTGTGTCCGGCGAACACCGCGCGCCGGACCTCGGCGACCACGGCGTCGGGCACCTCCTCGGCGACCAGCCGGCGTGAGAGGAGGTCGGCCTCCGGGTCGATGAGCAGCCGCTCGGCCGCGCCGGCCGCGGTGTCCCGATAGCTTTCGGGCAGCGCGTCGACCACCTTGAGCATCGCCGAGGCGAGCGCCGAGCCGAGGCCGAACGCCTGCGCGCCGCGCCGCGAACCGGCGATCAGCAGGGCCAGGGCCTCGTCGTGGTTCAGCCCGGTGAGCTCGGTCCGGAAGCCGGGCAGCAACGCGAACCCGCCGTGCCGCCCGCGTTCGGCGTAGACCGGGACGCCGGCCGCGGACAGCGCCTCGATGTCGCGCAGCACGGTACGCGTGGACACCTCCAGCTCGCGGGCCAGCGCGGTCGCGGACAGCCGGCCGTGCTGCCGCAGCAGCAGCACCAGCGAGACCAACCGGTCGGCGCGCATGCCGAAACTCTAAAGGAATACACGACAAAGGATGTCGTGATTCGTTGGCAGGCTCGTCGACGTGGCCATCGAGCCGATGGACGTACGTGATGCCGACGAATCGAATGGAGCGGATATGACGATGGAACGAACGGCGGTCAACCCGTGGGCGTGGTCGGTGGAGATGGGATACAACCAGGGTGAGATCGTGTCGGGGCACACCCGGACCCTCTACTGCGCCGGGCAGACCGCGATGAGCGGCGACGGCAAGCCCGAGCATCCCGGTGACATGGCGGCGCAGCTCGCCCTGAGCCTCGACAATCTGGAGGCCGTGCTCGGCGAGGCCGGCATGTCCCTCGCGAGCCTCGTCCGCCTCAACGTCTACACCACCGACGTCGACCGGCTCTTCGAGCACTACGGCGTGCTGGCGTCGCGGTTGGGCGCCGCCGCGGTGGCACCGTCCACCACGATGCTCGGGGTGGCGCGGCTGGCGCTCCCCGACCTGATGGTCGAGCTCGAGGGCACCGCCGTCGCGTGACGCGACCTCGCCGCCTCCGGCAGATCTGCCGGAGGCGGCACGAGCAGCAGGCAGGCAGACACGAACAGCAGGAAGGTGGGTGATTTCAGTGCTCACGATGGTGACGATCGGCGTCTACGGCTTCGACGGCGAGTCCTTCCTGCGACGACTGCGGGACGCGGACGTTCGGCTGCTGCTCGACGTACGCCAGCGCCGCGGCGTCCGCGGATCCGAGTACGCCTGGGCGAACGCACGCCGGTTGCAGGAGGCCCTCGCCCATGCGCAGATCGCCTACGCGCACCACCCGGAGCTCGCTCCGACCACCGAGTTGCGCCGGCTCCAGTACGCCGAAGATGATCGCCGCGGGGTCGGCAAGCGCTCGCGCCGCGAACTCTCCGCCGAGTACGCCCGCCGCTACACCACCGAGATCCTCGACCGCGCCGACCTCACGCAGATCGTGTCGGAGCTGCCGAGCGGCGGGACCGCGGCCCTGCTCTGCGTCGAACGCGACCCCGAGGCCTGCCACCGCTCGTTGATCGCCCAGCGCCTGACCGACCACCACCACGTCAAGATCGAGCACCTCCGCCCGCAGTGACCCACGACCACCCCCAGCGAGGGCGTGCGGCATAGCCGCCGTTAGCGGGATCAGATGGGGGCGAGGCGGGAGATACGATCACGGCATGGCTTTGACGGTGGACGACGTCGACCGGTTCGAGTCGTCGAGGCCCCGCCTGGAGGCCATCGCGTACCGTCTCCTCGGCTCCGCGGACGAGGCGGAGGACGTCGTGCAGGAGACGTTCCTGCGCTGGCAGGCCGCCGACGTCGACCGCGTCGAGGTCCCCGAGGCCTGGCTGACGAAGGTGCTCACCAACCTGTGCCTCAACCAGCTCACCTCCGCGCGCGCACGCCGCGAGACGTACGTGGGCCGCTGGCTTCCCGAGCCGCTGCTCGCCGGGGACCCGATGCTCGGCCCGGCCGACACCGCCGAGCAGCGCGAATCGGTCTCGTACGCGGTCCTCACCCTCATGGAACGCCTGTCCCCCCAACGAACGGGCCGTGTACGTGCTGCGGGAGGCGTTCGACTACCCGCACCGGGAGATCGCCGAGATCCTCGACATCACCGAGGCCGGCAGCCAGCAGATCTATCACCGTGCCAAGAGGCACGTCGCGCACGGCAGGACCCGTACCGAGATCGACGAGGCCGCCGCCCGGCGGATCGTCGAGGAGTTCCTCGCGGCCGCCACCAGTGGCCGGACCGATGAGCTCGTACGCCTGCTCACCAAGGACGCGATCTCCGTCGGCGACGGCGGAGGGAAGGTCCCGGCACGCACCAAGGCGTTCGAGGGAGCCGTCGCGGTCGCGGAGTTCGTGTGGGGCATGTTCAAACCGGCCGAGGCCAAGAACGCCATCGTCGGCGGCTCGCCCGAGATCTACGGCTGGAGCGCCAACGGCGAACCCGCCGTCGTGGCCGTCGTGGAAGGCCGGGTCGTCGCGATCATGTGCCTGGAGGTCACCGCCGAGGGCATCACCGCCTGCCGGACCCAGGCCAATCCCGACAAGCTCGAACGCGCGACCGAGCGGTGGGCGGCGGCCGACCGCGGGGAACCCCTGATCATAATGTGACGTGGATCACATCAGGCTCCTGTCAGGAAACCTCGGGCCATCCGGTTCAAGTGGCGAACCCGAACCCGAACCCAAACCGGACAGGAGCCTGACATGCCGCACCGCATCATCGTTCTCGGAGCCGGATACACCGGAGCCGGCGCCGCCGGCCGCCTCGCCAGGCGGCTGCGCCGCGACGACGTCGCCATCACCCTCGTCAACGCCGAGCCCGACTTCGTGGAACGGGTCCGCAACCACCAGCTGGCGAGCGGCCAGGACCTCAAGCACCGGCCGCTCGGCGACATCTTCGCCGGCACCGGCGTCGAGCTGAGGCTCGCGAAGGTCACCGGCGTCGACGCCGACCGCAAGACCGTCGCCATCACCGGCCCGAACGGCACCGAAGACCTCGAATACGACACCCTCGTGTACGCCCTCGGCAGCGGCTGGAACGACCAGGGCGTACCCGGAACCGCCGAGCACGCCGAACAGATCGCCGGCCGTACCGGAGCACTCCGGCTACGCGAGCGCCTGGCGAGCCTGAACGCCGGACAGACCGTGGTGGTGGTCGGCGGCGGCCTCACCGGCGTGGAGTCCTCCACCGAGATCGCCGAGGCCCGCCCGGACCTCGACGTCGCCCTGGCCGTCCGCGGCGACCTCGGCGACTGGCTCTCCCCCAAGGGCCGCGAGCACGTCCGGAAGGTCTTCGGCAGGCTCGGCATCACCGCCCACGAGCACACCGCCGTCACCGGAGTGGGCGCCGACCACGTCGCCACCGCCGACGGCAAGGCCATCCCCGCCGCGGTCACCGTATGGACCGCCGGTTTCGCGGTCCACCCGATCGCGAAGGCGACCACCCTGAACGTCTCCGGCACCGGCCAGATCGTGGTCGACCGGACCATGCGCTCGGTCTCCCACCCCGACGTGTACGCCATCGGCGACGCGGCCCTGGCGATGGGCGCCGACGGCAGGCCGCTGCGCATGTCGTGCGCCTCGGGAATCCCCACCGCCTGGCTGGCCGCCGACACCATCGCGGCGCGCCTGACCGGCAGGAAGGTCCCCGACAAGACGATCGGCTACTTCAACCAGTGCGTCTCGCTGGGCCGGAAGGAGGGCCTGATCCAGTACGTCACGGCCGACGACCGCGCCAGGAAGGCGGTCCTGACCGGCCGACTGGCCGCCCGCTACAAGGAACTGGTCTGCCGGAGCGCCGCATGGAGCGTCGCCAACCCGACCCTCGGCATGCCGACCCGCCGCCACCGCGTCACCCACGACCGGCCCCTCATGCCCGCGACCGCCTGAGCATCGTCGCGGACGACTCCTCCACCCCGCAGACCACCGCCCGCTCCCCACCGAACGCTTGGTGTCCGGCGCGATGGTCACTCACGGCCAATTCACGTTCGTCCTGGTGAACGCACCCCCTTTCGGGCTCGTCCACCAAACCCGAAGCAAAGGAACCCACACCGTGATCATGCTTACCGGAGCCCGCGGCGTCGTCGGACGCCAGGTGATGAACCTGCTCCTCAAGGAAGGCGCGGCGGCCTCCGCGGTCACCCGCGATCCCGGCGGAACGGGGCTCCCCGACGGCGTACGAGCCGTCACCGGAGACCTGTTCCACCCCCACTGGATCGAGCCGGCGCTGCGAGAGGTCGAGGCCCTCCAGATCAGCCCGCGCGCCACCGGCCCCGGCCTGGGCGAACTGCTGAAGCACGCCGCCGGACGAGGCGTCCGGCGCGTTGTGCTGCTGTCGGCCACCACCGTGGAGCATCCGGCGGGGGAAGCCCGCTTCGCCGCCCAGTTCAAGCACGCCGAGGACCTCGTCACCGGCTCCGGCCTCGACTGGACGGTCCTGCGCCTGGCCGACTTCGCCGCGAACGCACTGGCCTGGGCGCCCCAGATCAAGGCCGGTGACGTGGTGCGCGGCGCGTACGGCCACGCCGCCACCTCTCCCATCCACGAAACCGACATCGCAGCGGTCGCGGTCAACGCCCTCCAGGGGAACCTTCCCGCCGGGGCGATCCACACGCTGACCGGGCCGCGGTCGCTGGACCAGTTCGAGAAGGTACGGCTCGTCGGCGAGGCCATCGGCCGGGAACTGACCTTCCAGGAGCTCCCGCCCGAGCACGTACGCCAGGGCATGCTCGCGCAGGGGCTGCCCGAAGAGGTCCCCGCCCGCCTGCTCGGTTCCCTGGCCGACTACGCCGACCGCCCCGGCCCCACCACCGGCACCGTGGAGGACCTGCTGGGCCGCCCCGCCCTCACCTTCGCCGACTGGGCAACCGACAACACCCCCGCCTTCATCCCCTGACCTCCCAGCCAGGTCAGCGCGCACCCCAGCCCGCCAAACCCTGCGAATACTGCGCCAAAGAGACGACGACGCCGAGACCCTGCGCGTCATCGACATCCTGTGGATGGGGTGGCGGCAGGGCGCGGCGTTCACCTCGGCCCTTGAGCGCAGGCACGCTCTGCCGTGGGGACCGTACAGAGCCCCTCATGGCTGATGGGCGAACGCGGTTTCCCGCGTTCACCCATCAGCGGTGTGCCGGCCCTCAGGGACCTGCGTCTCTCAGCCGCGTTGCCACACTCCGACTTGGCGGCTGCCAGCGAGCAGCGTCCGGCCGTCGGGGCTGAAGGTGACGGAGGAGACCGCACCCGTGTGGCCGGACAGGCGGGTCAGGGAGGTCCGGCGGTCGACGTTCCACAACCACACGGAACTGTCGGCACCGCCACTGGCCAACGTCCTGCCATCGGGACTGAACGTCACCGAATACACCGCACCCCCATGACCACGCAGAGGACCACCCACCTCCTTGCCCGTGACCGTGTCCCACAACCGCACCGTGTCGTCCCGACCACCCGTCGCCAAAGTCCGCCCATCAGAGCTGAAGGTGACGGAGTACACCGCACCCGTGTGGCCGGACAGGCGGGTCAGGGAGGTCCGGCGGTCGACGTTCCACAACCACACGGAACTGTCGGCACCGCCACTGGCCAACGTCCT
>NZ_JBEYUA010000001.1:0-154972 GCF_040643285.1 Spirillospora sp. NPDC047279 | reverse complement strand
CCCATGACCACGCAGAGGACCACCCACCTCCTTGCCCGTGACCGTGTCCCACAACCGCACCGTGTCGTCCCGACCACCCGTCGCCAAAGTCCGCCCGTCGGGGCTGAACGCCACCGAGAGGGTGCTGAGCGAAGCGAGGACCCGTCCGTTCCGCCGGGAGTCGCTCATGTCCCACAGCCACACCGCGTCCGGACCACTGCCGGCGAGGAGCCTGCCGTCGGGGCTGAAGGCGACGTCGGTGATCGTGGAGTTGGGGCCGGAGAGCTCCCGAACGGACAGCCGCCGCCTGAGATCCCACAGGCGGATCGCGTATTGGTCGCCGTCCGTGGTGGCGAGAGTTCTTCCATCGGGGTGGAGCGCGATCGGCCTCGTCTCCCCGTGGTGGGCGCTGGATCCCATCGGGCTCGTCTGGGCCCACGAGGCGGTTCGTGAGTCGCCCCAGGCGTTGAGGAAAAGCACCAGAGCGACGACGAAGCCGGCGGCCATGCCGTAGATCACGGCCTTGGCCAGCCAGCGTCTGGGCAGACCTTTCAGGGCTCCACTCTCGTCGTCCGATGCCGCCGGGAGCTTGCAGGCCTCGGTTGGGTCGGGATCAGGCTCCCGGAGTGGGGCGTGGCGCTGGTCGCCGTTCTCGTCCGGTGGGGGGTGGCCCGGTCGTGAGAGCTCCCTCAGGAGCTCATCGCCGGCCGCGCACCGTTCCCCGAGAACCGACTCGGCGGCGTCAAGGACGACACGGGGAACGGGCTGGCTGCACTCGTACCTGTGCGCCAGCTCCAGGATGGCCCACGCCACATCCGTCCGCACCTCCGGAACGACGTCCTGGTCGATGAGGTAGCGCAACATCCGCGCGGGCCGCCCGCTGCACACCTCGTGAATGATCATTGCGGAGCCGTCCGCCGACGGCGCGATGACCTGGGTCAGCCGGTCACCGTCCCAGCGCTCGAGGGCGCGCTCGAACGTGTCGTCGGCGCCGCTTTCGAGTGCGTGCGCGGAGTTCTCCAGCCCGAACCGGAGCCGGCGGGCGGCCTGCTCCGGCATGGTCTCGCCGAGACCGGGCAGCGCGTCCTCGACCGGCGGTGCGAAGCCGGGCGGAGGTTCGCCTTCGCCCCAGGTCCGGCACGCCCACACGAGTCTGAGGATGATGTCGTCGACCGTCCCGCGAAGGGACGCGCATCCGGACGTCAGCCGGAAGTCCAGTGCGGCCAGCACCTCCGGTGGGACGCCCTGCTGGATCTCCCGAACCGTCTCCCCGCCGAACGACGACTGTTCCAGCAGCTCGTCGAAATGATCTCGCCTGGCGTCCACAGTCGCTCCGTCCTTGGGAGCACGCCAGGAATGGGGATCATGAGAATTCATGGATCTGATTCACCTCTCCCCCGTGCCGCCGTCACACGACGCGGGATCGGCCGCGTCATGGTTTCCATGCTTGCGCCGGTAGCGCGCGAGCCGCCGTTCCGCGGCCTTCTCGGTCAGTTCGACCTCCGCGGCGGCCTCCTTCTGGGTGTAGCCCAGCGCCCGCAGGCCGACGACGTGACGTAGACCCGGATCCATCGGCTTGATCGCACGATCGACCAGGTCCTGGACGACGGCGTGCTCTTCGGGATCGACGACGCGCGGCCTGGCGGCCACCTTCTGGGCTTCGAGATCCTCGGCATAAGCGATGTGCACGACGCCGTCGGTCAGGATCTGCTCACGCCGCCAGACTCCGTACGCCTTGCAGAACGCGCACACGCAGGCGCCCACATAGAAGGTCTTGAGACTGGCGCCCTTGTCCGGGTCCCACCGGTTCAGGCGAAGCTGCCGGCGGAACAGTTCCACGCCCTCCAGCAGAGTGTCGATCGCGATCTGATATCGGTCGTCCGCCGTCCAGTCCAGATCGGCGGAATGACGCTTGAACTGGCACCGGCACTTCTGCGCCTTGGCGAAGATCTCTCCGTTGTTCAGCCACTTCATCATGATCGGAAAACCGTACGCCACCATCTCCCGAGCCAGCCGGTTGAACCGGTCGCCGGCGAAATCGTCCTCACGAAGCAGTTCGATCAATCGTTGGTCGACGGCGCGGCGTTGCGCACGGTCGTCGTCGTTCCCCGTTCTCGATTTCTCTGTCAGCTCCCGCTCGGCGATGTCGATCGCGCCAGCGAGATGATCGAGAGCCCTCTTATCCGAAAGGTCGCTGACCTCGATGAGAAGCACAGAATCAGGCTCCGGCTGACGGCTTCCGGCCTGGGACTCGGGTGGCTCCGGGTCAGGCCGGGAAACGTCCGACATGATCGGCTCCTCTGGGGAAGTAGGGGGCGCCGGCCCAGACGGAAGGTTGTCGCCTTAGCTATAGGAAGCACATCCGCCGTTCCCCCCGCACGATTTTTCCCGACCTTCACATCGGCGAACTCACCCTCGCCCCCCTCTCTCGGACGATCAAGTCCGCCCATCAATGCTCCGGGGGACGGGACGGCAACGCCCCCTATGAGATGCACAGGACGCGCCAGCAGGCAGCCTCCCGTCAGCCCAATACTTGATCAAAAGAATCGGGGCGTTATGAAGATCTTCTGTTCGGAAGTTCCGGAAGACATGATCGCTATTCAGCGAAGCAGAAGAATGGCCGTGAAGGTCTTCCTGCGAAACCACCTGAAGCGAGCCGCGCGCCTCAGCGGCCGGCCCCTGATCGTGGTCACGGCCGTGCCGATCGCCCCGACGGTGGCTTGGGCATTGATCGAGCACCCGGAGATGGCGGCGCCCGTAAGCGCGATCACCACGCTCTACATCGCCATGGTGAACACGCGAATGTGGCTGGGCGGTGCCAGGGACGAGAACTCCGAGACCTCCGAGACCGATGACAGGTCGTTCTCCCGACACGGATCCATCCGCGATCCGCGAACGCGCGCGCGGGAGTGACCCCCTTCAGGCACGGTGACCTCGAGCCGAATGGTCGTCACCACCCGCGCCGAGACCGAGAACGGCGAGGTCGTCGACAACCCGACCGAGGAGGCCATCCTCGCGCTGCTGGCTGGTCTCGACACCGCCGACAACACCTTTTCGTGATGGGAGGCGTGCAGGGGCTCGTTCCGTTCGCCCAGATGATGCGGGAGATCGACGCGGACAATGCGGGAGAACTGGGCCTGGGCTGGTACTGGCCCAGGGAATGCGTCGGGGTGGCGGTCGACAACAGCGCGGATGCGCTGGTGATCGACTGCACCCCCGGCCCGGACTTCGGGCAGGTGGGCAGGCACATGGAGGGCGAAGGCACGCTGTTCGGCTTCGAACCCGGCCCGTCCGCACCCAGCATCGGCGCGCTCCTGACCGACGTGGCCGACCGCCTGGAGCAAGGCCTGCCTTTCAGGGAGGGCATGCCCGCCTGGCGCCGCCATCCCGAGACCCCCACCGTCGTCGACGGCCGGCTGGTCTGGCACGCAGACTGGTCCCGTCCTCCGGACATCTACCCGACGGAGTGTCGCTGACCTGGACGTCCCAGTCGCATTGCCAGGCGGCTGCGCGGCGCGTGTTGGCGCTGGCCTGCCCCACACGATCACCGAGATCCTCGACGCCGCCGGCATCGGGATGGGGCCGAGGTCCAGGGATCGTGCCCGGTACGATCAGCGGATCATGACGACAGGGAACCTCGGGCGCCGCGACCGGCGTCCGAGGTCGATGAACCGTTTTCCTCCCGCTGACGGGTTCGTCGTGAACCTGCTTGAGATCGTCAACGACTACCCGACCGGCGATCCGGTGGAACTGCTGGGGTCGGTCGCCGAGATCCTCGCGGAGGACCCCGATCCCCACGTGCGGGCGGCGCACGTGCTCGCGCTCTACTCGACCAGCTTCTGGGCCGCCCACCGGCTCCGCGACCAGCCGGTCTACGACTCGATGATCGCCGCGGCGGCGCTGGCCGAAGAAACGCTGGACACCTGTGCGGAAGACCATCCGGGCAGCGTCGATCTCGGCGACCTTGAGCGCATCGTGCGATGGATCCCTGCGATCGAGGACCCCGAGGTGGCCACCGCCGCAGGACTCGCGAACCGCGACGAGATCGCGCTGTTCTCCTGCCCGGCCTGGCTCCGGCTGATGGCGAGGAAGGCCATGGGGGCGCTGCTGGCACGGCGCCCCGCCGAGTTCGGAATGCCGGATTTCGGCTTGCTGGCGCCTGCGTACGTGGTCGATGACTCCTTGGACGTCATCGCGCTCACCGTCAACGTCGGCTCTTTCCCTGAGGATCCGCCGTCGCAGGTCGCGAGCCTCTGGGCAGCCCAGAGGCTGCTCGGTGACGTTCCGCGGAACGAGCTGCTGCCGTTGACGGCGGTGGTCTGTTCTTCCCTGGTCGGACAGGACGCGACCGCACCGCCGGCCGTCCCGACCTACCTGCGGGAGGTTCTCAACCGAGTCGCGGCAGACTTCGCGTGCACGCACGGCGAGCGCCACAACACCGACCCCGTCGCCTGGCTCGCGGGCGTCGAGTACCTGTACAAGCCGATGCGCTTCGACGATGACGAGCCGGTGGACGAAGCACTGTGGCGCTGCCCCGGCCAACGCGCCGCAATGATCCGCGCAGCGCTCCAGCTCAGCACACCCCTCAAACAGTGACCGTGCTCGCGCCGCTGCGCCAGTAAGGCGGCAGCCCCAGCACAACTCCGCGCGACTCACCGCCGGAGCTTTACGACCCAGGACTGCCAGGTCCCAGAACCGGGCAAGATTCCTGGCGGGGCGGCGGGTGCGCTCGCACATGATCTTTCACTCGGCAGGCTCACCCCCGGCGGGTGAACTACGACCGCCGGGCTCGCTGCGAAGGTCGTGACCGCTGGCAAAGGATCTGGGCTACCTGAAGGGAGCGCATCCGTGATCCGCATGCTCGATGGGATGCCTGACGGGGTTCTCGGCGTCGAAACGGTCGGCAGGCTGACCGCGGACGACTACACCAACGTGCTCGCTCCAGCCCTGGACGCCGCCGTCAAGGAGACCGGAAAGATCCGCATCCTGCTCGTCTTCAGGCACGAGTTCGAAGGCATGAAGCCGGGAGCGGCCTGGCAGGACCTCAAGCTGGGCATCCGCGACTGGAACGCCTGGGAACGCATCGCACTCGTCACCGATCACGACTGGATGAAGGACGGGCTCCGGCTGTTCGCCTGGGCGATACCCGGCGACGTCAAAGCCTTCGGCCTGGCCGAACAAGACGAGGCAGCCGCCTGGGCCGCCGGCACCACCCACTGATCGGCAGCCGCCCGGATCCGCCGTCGGCGGCGGAACGGTCTCGGCGACGTGATGGACGAGGGCATCGAAGAATCCGTTCGAGGCCTTCGGCGCCGCCTGTCATCCTGACCGGATGCTGCTCAAGCTGACCGGGTCCAGCTGTTCGGGCAAGTCCACGCTCGCCTTCTGTGTGTCCGGCCGGCTCCAGCAGGTCGCCGTCCATGACTTCGACGAAGTCGGCGTACCGGAGCGGCCCGATCGCCACTGGCGCCATCGCATGACCGAATGGTGGGTGCGGCGCGCACAGGAGTATCAGGACCGCGGGATCGACCTCCTGCTGAGCGGCCAGTCCCCGCTGGGTGAAGTCCTGGCCGCCCCTTCCGCTCCGCAGCTGGACGGGATCGCCGTGTGCCTGGTCGACGTCGCCGACGAGGTTCGACGCGACAGGCTCACCGCGCGGGACCCTGGCCGGTGGGAAGCCGCCGAGGTCGAGGCGTTCCTCGGCTGGGCCGCCTGGCATCGCGGGCATGCCCGCGATCCCCGCCACCGGCCTGAGGCCATCATCAACGACAGCTGGCCGGGCATGGCCTGGCACCGCTGGACGGGCTGGACCGCCGAGCATCCACGATGGCGCACTCACCTGATCGACACCACCGGTCAGGCAGTCGCACACTCGGTGGAGCAGGTCGAGCAATGGGTGACCGAACAGCGCAAGGCACACCGTTCCGGCCGAGCCGCCGGACCGGGAACCGGCGACAGCAGCGTCACTCGAAGATCGAGCTCCGGGTGACATCGCTTTGGGGTGGTGGGCCTGGTGGAACCGCGAGGGCGTTCCGGATCCGGAACCGCTCTGTCCCGCCGAGGACTTTGAACGGGCGGGTGAGCGGATCGCGCATGTGCTGTCGGTTCCGGGCGCTGAGGGTGTCGGGCGGTGAGTGCTGCTGCGCGGGTGCAGTGCTCGCAACCGTCTGGGGCAGCTCCGCGGCGGGCGGCTCTGGAGATCAAGCGGGATCGACCGCGCTACTGCCGCGTGGCCGCGGACTGACGGGTTCTGGCTTTGATCTCACCCTTGGCCCCGATCCAGAGCCTGCAAGGTTGAGCCCGTGATGAAGAGATGCACCGCTGAAGGGGGTTGGGGTCTGGGGGGAGCCCCCGCTAAGGCTGTCCGAGCGGTAGCGAGGGCCTTGAAAAGGTCAGGCCCGGCGAGTGACCCGCACGTGACCGCTGCTGCCCCTTGATCAGCCTGGAGGCATGACGTCTCCAGGCTGATCAAGCCGCCGGCCGTGTGACTCACCGGAGTCTCGAGCGAGGGGGCCGACCCGTTCTCCGTGAGTCACATCGAACGAATCAGGCCCACCCGCACTTCATCGCCGACTGACCGTTCGCGTTCGCCGCGTAGACGCACACGCGGATGCTGGAGCCGCTGCCGGTCATGCTGAAACCGGAGTGGCTTCCACAGCCGCCGCCGGCCTCCGCCCAGTCCCGGTCGGTCACCCATCCGCTGCCGTTGACGAACTCGACCCGGACGACGCCGCTGCGTGAGTCGCATTTGTCGTCGTACACATACCCGTCGACATGCGTCGTACTGCCGCACCTGTACTTGTACCCGTCGGCATGGGCCTCGGGAACGGAGACGCGCCAGTACGTCTTACCCGAGCAGGCCGCCGCCTCGGCCGGGGCGCTGGTCGCGGTCACCCCCAGAAAGGGCACCGCCAGAGCGGCCGCCGCGACGGCGATGACGCGCTTCCTCTTGCGTGCTCCGCAGAGCTTGATGTTCTTCATGAGCCGAGATGATTCACGGTGCCGTTATCGAACCCTTATCGAGGCCAACAGGGGCGTGGAGCGGCCGGACACGCGGAGGCTTCGGCACGCCGGCCGAACGTTCCCTCCCCACCCGATGAATGCTGATCATCTTCTCTGCTGGGACGCGCCGTCGGTAAGCAGGACCCCTCTTCACGTCCGGCGGCGCGGTTGACGGCGACGTTTGGGGGCGGAGCGCTGTTGCGGTGGCTTCTTACGGGTGGACTCTTGTTGCGGCTTGCGACCACGGGAGCTGTTGGGGGTGCGGCCGCGGACAATGCCGATCAGTTCCTCCATGAGGTCGGTCGTCACGGCCTCGAGCCAGGCCAGGCCGATCTGGGACTGAGGAGCGTCGGTCACGGCGCGGTAGGTGAGGTCTTTGCGGTGGTGGAGTCGGGCCAAGGACTGCGGGAGCAGTAGGACACCGGCCCCCGATGCCACCAACCCGATCGCGTCAGCCGTGCTCTCAGGACGGGTGAAGCCGGGCTGCCCGGGGCGATCACCCCAGGCCAGGACGTCGTCGAGCGGCTCGAACACGTCCTCGTCGGCGAGATCGGCAAGCTCCACCTCCTCCACCGCGGCCACCACGTGATCCTTCGGCACCACCACCACGGTCGTCTCCACGTACAGCGGGATCACATGGAGGCCCTCGCGGTCGACGGGCAGGCGTACGAACGCCGCGTCCACACCACCGTCCCGCAGCAGGGGGACGACCTCGGCGGCGGGCATCTGCACCAGCCGAAGCGGCACCTCCCGCACCCGCTCGGCCCACACCCCGGCCCACTTCCCGGGCGTCACCCCCGGCACGTAGGCCAGGCGGAACTCACCATTGGTCACTTCCTCAGCCTAGTCACGACCAGGCAGCTCCCTCCCGCTGGCTACCCTTGAGGTCATGAGCACGTCCAAGGCGAAAACCCCGCAGACCATGAAGTCCGCGACCGCAGCCAAGAAGCTGGGGATCCTGCTGTCGGCGGCGCCCGCCGAGTTCCAGGAAGGCCCTGTCTCCCGGGACGAATTGAACGCGCTCCAAGCCAACCCGCCCTCCTGGCTCGCAGACCTGCGCCGCGAAGGCCCCCACCCCCGCCAGGTCGTCGCCGCCAAGCTCCGCGTCTCCATCTCAGGCCTGGCCCGCGGCGGCATCACGGGCCCCCTCACCACGGCCGAGATCGAAAACCTGAAGGCCGAAAACCCCGGCTGGCTGGAACGCGAGCAAGCCGTCCAAGCCGAAGTCCGCAAAGAAGAACTCCGCCTCAAGGAGCAGCGCGCCAAGGCCTGACTCTCGTGATGCCCCTGCCACAGGTACGTGGGCGGAGCGAGTGACGGGAATCGGACCCGCGCTACCAGTTTTGGGAAGTCGCATCCCCTGATCACCGCCCACCAGCCAACTCTCTGACCTGCACCAACGCAAACCACTCCCCACTGACGACCGTACGAGCCCGCAAGTCCCCGCTCCCAAAGGGCACGCAACGGGCACCCGACTCGCCTGTCTACGTGTGGGAGGTCGAGCGCGGCTTTCTGGAGGAGTACACGTCCCGGGCTGCGAACCTCTGCGAACTACGCGCGAAGGTTCGCAAAGGTAGATTGGTCTCATGACCGCCCAGCCCGAGGAACCGACCGCGCCGCATGACCCCGGCGAAGACCCGGCCGCGATCTTCGATGCACTGCCGGCGTCACACCGTGACCAGTTCCGGGCCGAGTACGACGCCGCACTGGACGCCGCGCACGACCTGGCACGGTTCAAGCAGGTGCAAACGCTTCTCCGGCAGTGGCGGCTCCGGGCGATCGCGTACGCGCGTCCGGGCTACGAAGAGGCCGTCCAGGATGCGCTGAATGGCCGCGAAGAAGCCTTCGTCCACTACACCCCGCCCGGCTGGGAAGGCCGGGTGTGACCCACCGCTTCAATGGTTTCCACGGACGCGCGCTCTACGAGCTGAACGGCCTGCCCGAAGAGGTCCGCAACGGCCCGCTCCTGCAGCGGCTCCTCCAACTCCTCGAAACCCCGTGGGACGCGGTCCCCGAACGGTCCGGCCTGACCGCGGTCCGCCACGCCTACTTCGGCGAGCACAACCAAGGCATGCTCACCCTGCTGGTAGACGACGACGCCGAGACTTTGCGCATCATCGACATCCTGTGGGTGGGGTAGCGGCGTAGCCACTGCTTGTCCCCCAACTTCCCCTCCCCCGCCCCGATGAATGCCGCACGTTGCGGCGGCGACGCCCGGCCGAATTGCACGGCGACAAGGGCTACGACTTCGCCGACCTGAGACGCCGGCTGCGCGCACGCGGCATCGTTCCGCGCATCGCTTGCGGCGGCATCGAGTCCTCCAGCCGGCTGGACCGCCATCGCTGGGTAGTCGAACGCACGGGTGTCGTGGCTGAGCGGCTGCCGCCGCCTGCACCGCCGCTACGAACGCAAACCCGAGCACTTCCTAGCCTTCGTCGGCATCGCCGCCACCCTCATCTGTCACCGCCGACTCATTAAATGAGATGTCGTCTAAGTTCTCTCCGCGCGAGCGGGGGTGGTCCGCTGGTCGTGGCGGCCGCTGGGAAGAGGCCGGCGGCCCCGGAGTCTGCACTAGACGGAGTGCGTTGTGCCGGGTGGTGGTGGGGTGTCCGGGGTGATAGATGAGTGATAAAAGATCTTGAGCCCTGATCGACTGTGTCGTGATCAGGGCTCTGAGCTGGGAGTTCTTTGGAGCGAGTGACGGGAATCGAACCCGCGCTACCAGCTTGGGAAGCTGGAGTTCTGCCATTGAACTACACTCGCGCGGGCCGCCTGAGGGGGCGGCCGTTCGGCCATGGTACCGGAATCTGGGTGGTTGGCGAGACGGGCGCGGGGCGGACTGCGGGGCGGGTGGTCTAGCCGGTAGCTTTTCTGACGTGCTGCTCTCCGATCGCGATATCAGGTCCGAGCTCGAGTCCGGGCGGGTCAAGATCGACCCGTTCGAGGCGAGCATGGTTCAGCCGTCCAGTGTGGACGTGAGGCTGGACCGGTACTTCCGGGTGTTCGAGAACCACAAGTACCCGCACATCGACCCGATGATCGAGCAGAGCGATCTGACGCGGATGGTCGACGTGGAGCCGGACGAGGCGTTCGTGCTGCACCCCGGGGAGTTCGTGCTGGCCTCGACCTATGAGATCTTCGCGTTGCCCGACGACCTGGCCGCCAGGTTGGAGGGGAAGTCGTCGCTCGGCAGGCTGGGGCTGCTCACCCATTCGACGGCGGGGTGGATCGATCCGGGGTTCAGCGGGCACGTGACGCTGGAGTTGTCGAACGTCGCGACGTTGCCGATCAAGTTGTGGCCGGGGATGAAGATCGGGCAGATGTGCCTCTTCAGGACCAGCTCGCCGGCCGAGTTCCCGTACGGGTCCGAGCGGTACGGGTCGCGGTACCAGGACCAGCGGGGGCCGACGCCGTCGCGGAGCTATCTCAACTTCCACCGCACGAGGGTATGAGCCGGAGCGAACTGGAAGCCGACCTCAGGCGGTACGACCCGCTCGTGAAGCGGCGGCCGTGGGGGTGGCGGCTCTCAAACGGGGCGTTCGTCAGCAGGAACGGCTCGGTCAAAGGGGATGACCGGCTGGCCCGGGGGCTCGTGAGGGCGTCGGGCGAGGAGGCCCTGGAGGATCTGATCCGGGTCTTCGTTCCCGGAGTGTTGTTGCCCGCGGAGCTCGCCACGTTGTTGCAGGGGCTGCTGCCCGCGGTGGTGATCCGCGAGGATCCCGATCTCGGGCTCTTCTGGTTCGACAACGACGATCCCGACCTGACCGTCAGCGCGCATGAGGTGCGCGGGGAACTACCGCCGGCGGTGGCGGCGACCGGGCGGTTCTACGTGTGCGGGATCGACGACGCGCGGGGGCCTTCACCGGAGTCGGCCGAGAGGGCGTTCCGGATCGCCGAGGCGATCGGCGGGACGGCGGTGGATCGTTACGGTTTCAGGGTGACCGAAGTGACCCAGATCACCAAAAGATGAAACATCTTCTGAACGAAGGTAACTTCGGTTGGTGCAAAGCAATGGCTCCGGTTTGACGCTCTAGTTGCGCGAAGCCCCTCGCACCGGAAGCCGTTAGGGAAACTCCCGAGCGCTCAGCAGTTTCCGCGCACCCCCGGCCCCCCGGGCGCGTCAGGTCAGGCGCGTGAACGCGGAAACCCGAAAGGAGACCGTGTCCACACTCCGCGCGGAAAACGTTACCAAATTGTTCGGCCGCAAGGCCGTAGAGGCCAGTCGAAAACTCGGCTCCGGCGCGGATCTGAAGGAAATCCGCGCCATGGGCGTGACTCCGGCCGTGGTGGACGCCTCCTTCGAGGTGGCGAGCGGTGAGATCTTCGTGGTGATGGGCCTGTCCGGGTCCGGCAAGTCCACATTGATCCGCATGCTGAACGGCCTGCTCGACCTGACGTCGGGCACCGTCGAAATCGACGGCGAGGATCTGGCCAGCCTGTCCGGCAAGGCTCTGCGCACGCTCCGGCAGAGCAAGGTCAGCATGGTCTTCCAGCATTTCGCCCTCTTCCCGCATCGCTCCGTCCTGGCCAATGCCGCCTATGGCCTCGAGGTACAGGGTGTCTCCAAGGCTGAACGCGAGAAGACGGCCCGGGAGTTCCTGGGACTCGTGGGCCTGGACGGCTGGGAGGACAAACTCCCCGGCCAGTTGTCCGGCGGAATGCGGCAGCGCGTCGGGCTCGCGCGCGCCCTGGCGGCCGGCACCGACATCATCCTGATGGACGAGGCGTTCAGCGCGCTCGACCCGCTGATCCGGCGCGAGGTGCAGGATCTGCTGCTCGACCTCCAGTCACGGCTCGGCAAGACGATCGTGTTCATCACCCACGACCTGAACGAGGCGATGCGCATCGGCGACCGGATCGCGGTGATGCGGGAGGGCCGGATCGTCCAGATCGGCACCGCCGAGGAGATCCTCACCGATCCGGCGAACGACTACGTCGCGCAGTTCGTCGCCGACGTGGACCGCACCCGGGTGCTGACGGCCGCGTCGGTGATGGAGAAGCCGCTGGTCACCGTGCCCGCCAACACCGGGCCCCGGACGGCGCTCCGCACGATGCGCGAGCATCAGACGTCGGCGGCCTTCGTGGTCGGCCGTGACCGCACGCTCGCCGGGACGGTCGAGGCCGCCACCATCGCCGATGCCGTGCAGGACGACGTCCAGGCGCTGGACGGGCTGATCGACACCGAGACCATCGTGCCGGTCCGGCCGGACACGCCCGTCGCCGACCTGTTCGCCCGTTCGGCCGAGAGTGCTCTGCCGGTCCCGGTCACCGACGAGAGTGGAACGCTCCTGGGCGTGATCCCCCGGGTCACGCTGCTGGCGGCGCTCGGAGCCATCAACAGCCACCTGCCCGACGACGTGCCTGTGGACGACCTGACCGAGGAGTCCTCGGACGAGCCGATGGCCAAGGGAGGTGCCGCCTGATGTCGGATCGTGTACTCGCCGCGGACGTGCCCCGGGTCCCGGTCGGCGACTGGTTCGCCAACACCGTCACCTGGCTGACCGACAACGTGTCGTGGCTGTTCGAGGCGATCGCCGAGGCGGGCGAGTCGACCGTGGAGGGGCTGGCCGACCTGCTGAAGGCCACACCTCCGCTGGCCCTCACCGTCGTTCTGGCGCTGCTCGCCCTGTGGCTCAGCGGATGGAAGCTCGGGCTCTTCACGCTGGTCGGCTTCGGCCTGATCGACAACATGGAGCTCTGGGAGCCCGCGATGGACTCCCTCGCGCTGGTGCTGGTCGCCGCGCTGGTCGCGGTGGTGCTCTCGATCCCGATCGGGATCGCGGCCGCCCGCAACGATCTGGTGAGCCGCGTTCTCCGGCCGATCCTGGACCTGATGCAGACGATGCCGGCCTTCGTCTACCTGATCCCGGCGATCTTCTTCTTCAGCATCGGCGTCGTGCCCGGCGTGGTGGCGACGGTGATCTTCGCTCTCCCGCCGGGAGTGCGGCTGACCGAGCTGGGCATCCGCGGCGTCGACACCGAGATGGTGGAGGCGGGCGAGGCGTTCGGCACCCCGCCGGGCCGCATCCTGACCCAGATCCAGCTTCCCCTCGCGATGCCGACGATCATGGCCGGGATCAACCAGCTGATCATGCTCTCGCTCTCCATGGTCGTCATCGCCGGCATGGTCGGCGCGGGCGGCCTCGGCGAGGAGGTGCTGGAGGGCATCCAGCGGGCCGACATGGCCACCGGATTCGAGGGCGGCATCGCCGTCGTCGTCCTGGCCGTCTTCCTCGACCGGGTCACCAGCGCGCTCGGCGACCGCACGGCGGTCGCCCGCGCCGCGGCACGGGCCGCCACCTGACCGGCGTCGCTCCCCGACCGCTCCCAAGACGTCTCTTTCATCCGCTCCCCAAAGGAAGGACGCCCATGCGTCTCCCGTTCAAGAAGGCGGCCGTCGCCGCCGCCGCGCTGTCCCTCAGCCTGACCACCCTCGCCGCCTGTGGCGGTGACGACGGCGGCTCCGGCGGCTCCAGCAAGAAGCTGACCATCGGCATGGTGACCGGCTGGGCCGAGGGCGAGGCCGCCACGGCGTTGTGGGACAAGATCCTCACCGACAAGGGCTACGACGTCGATGTCAAGGCCCTCGACACCGGACCGCTCTACACCGGCATGGCCAAGGGCGACGTGGACCTGTTCCTCGACTCCTGGCTGCCGGGCACGCACGAGGACTACTGGAAGCAGTACGGCAGCAAGCTCGAGAAGGTCGGCATCTGGTACGACAAGGCGCCGCTGACGATCGCGGTGCCGACCTACTCGCCGCTGAAGTCCCTGGCGGACCTCAAGGGCAAGGGCTCGGCGTACGGCGGCAAGATCATCGGGATCGAGAAGAGCTCCGGCCTCTACCGGATCTCCAAGGAGAAGATGCTTCCGGCGTACGGCATCGAGGGCGAGTACGAGGTGACCACCTCCTCGACCGCCGCCATGCTCGCCGAGCTGAAGAAGGCCACCGACGCCAAGAAGGACATCGTCGTCACCCTGTGGCGTCCGCACTGGGCCTACAGCAAGTTCCCGATCCGCGACCTGACCGACCCCAAGGTCGCCATGGGCGCGCCCGACGGCGTCAACACGGTCGCCCGCAAGGGCTTCAGCGAGGACCAGGCCGAGGTCGCCGGCTGGCTCAAGAAGTTCAAGATGAACGACCAGCAGCTCGGCTCGCTCGAGGACCTGATGGAGAACAAGTACAAGGGCAAGCCGGAGCAGGCCGTCGACGAGTGGCTGAAGGCCAACCCGGACTTCGTCAAGTCCATCACCGGCTGATCCACGGCTCACCCGAGCCCGAAGAGTCCGTACGTTCACGTGGGCCCCGCTCGTCTCGATCGAGCGGGGCCCGCGCCGTATGCCGACCGCCGAGGTCGGCCGAGGTGCGCCGTGTACCGACCGGCCGGGAGTCAGCCGGCGATGCCGACGATGAACATGACGGCCAGGACGCCCGCGCCGGTCGCGCACAGGGTCAGGACGCGCGGATGGCGGCTGTGGGCCTCCGGCAGGATCTCCGCGGCGGCCAGGTAGAGCAGCACCCCGGCGAAGAACCCGAGGTACGGGCCGAGCACCTCGCGCGGCACCTCCACCAGCATCGTGATCAGAGCGCCGGCCACGGGGGCGGCCGCGTCGGCGGCCAGCAGCGCGATGGCCGGGCCGCGGTCGGTGCGGTTGAGGGACGCGGCGGTGAACGTGTTGAAGCCGTCCGCGAAGTCGTGCGCGATGACGGCGAGCGCCACGAGGAGTCCCACGGACGAGCCTGACTGGAAGCCCAGCCCTATGCTCAGGCCGTCGACGAAGCTGTGCCCGACCAGCGCGCTCGCCGCCACCAGGCCGACCTTGCCCTGCTCGTTCCCATGGTCCTGGGCGGCCGGGTCCTGGGCGGCCGGGTCCTGGGCGGCGTGGCCGTGGCCGTGACGATGCCGGTGCGGCGCGTACTCGGACTCGTGCGCCTGGTGGATGGCGGTCGCCTGCTCGATCACGTGCAGGAGCAGGAAACCGCAGGCGAAGCCTGCCATCGGGGCGGGCACGCCCAGCCACGACAGGTCGGACAGTTCGAGGGACTCGGGCACCAGGTCGAACGCGGCGATCCCCAGGATCAGCCCGCCGACGAGGCCGAGCACCAGGTGCCGGTGGTCGCGCACGCGCATCGCGACGATGCCGCCGACCAGCGTCATCAGCGCCGACACCACCGCGAGGACCACAGCCATGGTCCGGTCCTATCAGCCGCGTGACCACAGCGGCCCCACGCGCACCCCAAGCCCGCACCGAGAACCGAAAGGATCTTGAACAACGGAACGGTAACGATGCACCGGGCTCACCCGGCACGCCGCATGATCATCGGGGTAGCGTCCGCTCCGCGAACGATCTTGATCTTCGACGCCCCCGAAGGGACCCCCGCCATGCGTCGACTGACCGCGGCCCTCACCGCCGCGCTCGCACTCGCGGCCGTCACCGCCTGCTCGGCCGGTACGGAGCCGCGCACCGGCTCACTCGCGGGCGCCGCCGGCACCGGGCTCTCGGGCAAGCTCCGCACCACCGCCAAGCAGGCGTTCGTCGGCGCCGACGGCCCCGAGCGGCTGAACGGGCCCAACATCCAGCCCGTCTGGGGCGCGGACGACATCGGCACCTGGGACCAGAACACGTACGACCAGATCAAGGCCAAGGGCTTCACCGCCGTACGGATGGTCCTGTTCTGGGACGACTTCGAGCCCGCCAAGGGGCAGTGGAACGAGACCGCGTTCACCGTCCTGTCGACGGCGCTCGACCGCGCCGAGGCGGCGGGGCTGTACGTGATCTTCGACTGCGTGCACCTGTACGGGCAGCCCGAGGGGCAGTCGCGCGTGCCCGCGTGGGCCCGGACGGCCGACGGCATGGGCGCCGTGGCGACCAACGGCCTGGGCTTCCTCCAGCAGCTCGCCACCCGCTTCGGCGCCAGCGAGGCGCTCGCCGCGTACGACCCGGTGAACGAGCCGTACCGGTGGCCGGTCGACCACCGCACCGTCCTCGCCGACTACACCAAGATCATCAACGCGATCCGGGCCAGGGACGCCGACACCGGCATCATGGTCGAGCCGACCTACGGCGACGCCAAGGTGCCCGAGGCCGACCTCGCCGCGCTCGCCCCCACCGACCGGAGCAACCTGATCTGGTCGTTCCACGACTACTACGTCGGCGGCAAGGGCGAGGGGTACGACGCCAACGGCATCGGCGTCAGCCCGAACGCCTCGGACGGCGACACCGGCTACGACCCCGCCGACAAGGCCGACCTGGCCACGCATCTGAACGTCCAGCTCGGCATCGCGGCCAAGGCGGGGCTGCCGGTGTGGATCGGCGAGTTCGGCATCGGCGCCGACGCGCCCGGCCACGACCAGTTGATCAAGGACAAGGTCGCCCTCTACAAGGCCAACGGCCTCGGCTACTCGTGGTGGGAGTACAAGGACGGCAGCGGCGCGTTCAGCATGATCGACCACGAGGACGACGGCTGGAAGCCCTGGGTCGACCTGCTCTTCTGACGGAGCGGCCACCCGGAAGGACAAGGCCACCACTGGAAAGACAGGCCACCACTGGAAAGACGAAGGCGCCCGCCCCCGTTCCCGGGGCGGGCGCCTTCGTCGTGCTTGGGCTGACGGCGCCCTACTCGGCGCCGGCGGGCGCCTTACTCGGCGCTGACGGGCTCCTTCTCGGGAGAGGTGCCCGCGGCGCCCCCGCCCTTGATGGAACGGATGAGCAGCTGGGAGACGTCCACGACCTCCAGCGACTCCTTGGCCGCGCCCTCGTTCTTCTTCTCGTTGATGGCGTCGCCGAGCATCACCAGGCAGAACGGGCAGGCCGTCGAGACGGTGTCGGGATTGGTCTCCAGCGCCTCGTCCACGCGCTCGGTGTTGATGCGCTTGCCGATGCGCTCTTCCATCCACATGCGCGCGCCGCCGGCGCCGCAGCAGAAGCCGCGGTCCTTGTGGCGGTGCATCTCCTGCGTCTTGACGCCCGGCACCTTGGCCATGATGTCGCGCGGCTGCTTGTAGACCTTGTTGTGGCGGCCCAGGAAGCAGGGGTCGTGGTAGGTGATGTTCTCCTCGATCGGGGTGACCGGGGTGAGCTTGCCCTCGTCGACCAGGTGCGCGAGCAGCTGGGTGTGGTGCACGACCTCGTACTCGCCGCCGATCTGCGGGTACTCGTTGGCCAGCGTGTTGAAGCAGTGCGGGCAGGTCGCGACGATCTTCTTGACGCCCGCGTCGTTCAGCGTCTCGACGTTCTGCTGGCCGAGCATCTGGAAGACGAACTCCATGCCCAGGCGGCGCGCCGGGTCACCGGTGCAGGCCTCCATCGGGCCGAGGACGCCGAACTTGACGCCCGCGATGTGCAGCAGCTCGGCGACCGCCTTGGTGGTCTTCTTGGCCCGGTCCTCCAGGGCGCCGGCGCAGCCGACCCAGAAGAGGTACTCCATGTCCTCGGGCATCTTCTCGTCGACGACCTCGACCTCGAAGTCGAGCTCCTCGATCCATTCGAGCCGCTTCATCTCGGACATGCCCCACGGGTTGCCCTTGTTCTCGAGGTTCTTCAGCATGACGCCGGCCTCGCTCGGGAACGAGGACTCGATCATCACCTGGAAGCGGCGCATGTCGAGGATGTGGTCGATGTGCTCGATGTCGACGGGGCACTGCTCGACGCAGGCGCCGCAGTTGGTGCAGGCCCAGAGGACGTCGGGGTGGATGACGCCGTCCTCGGCGACGAGTTCCTTGTCGACCTCCATGGCGAGCTTCTGCTCGTCGGTGAACTTCTCGCGCTCCTCCTCGGAGGCGAGCATGTAGGGCGCCTTGTGGAACGCGTGGTCGCGCAGCTCCAGGATGACCATCTTGGGCGACAGCGGCTTGCCGGTGTTCCAGGCGGGGCACTGCGACTGGCAACGACCGCACTCGGTGCAGGTCGCCATGTCCAGGAGGCCCTTCCAGGTGAAGTCCTCGATCTTGCCGCGGCCGAAGGTGTCCTCGTCCGGGTCGGCCTCCTCGAAGTCGAGGGGCTTGCCGTTGCTCATCATCGGCTGGACGGCGCCGAGGCCGTCCGGGCGGCGCTTGAACATGACGTTCAGCGGCGCGATGAAGATGTGCAGGTGCTTGCTGTTGACGACGATCACCAGGAAGACGAGCGCGACGCCGATGTGCAGCAGCAGGCCGATGGACCCGAGCACTTCCAGCGTGTCGTGGCTCAGCCCGTCGAACAGCTTGCCGACGGCGTACGAGCCGTACGCCGCCTTCCCGTAGGCCAGCTCGTCGGCGGCCGACGACACGCCCCGGAAGAAGAACATCGTCCAGATGACGTTGAAGATCATGAAGAGGATGACCCAGGCGCCGCCCAGGTGCGACCCGGAGAACCGGGACTTGCGGCCCAGCTTCTTCGGCGCGTTCTTGAACCGGATGATCGCGAACGTGATCAGGCCGAGCAGGCAGAGGATCGCGATCGTGTCCTGGACGAACCCGATCGGCCCCCACGTCTGCAGGAACGGGATGTGCGTGCCGAGCCCGAACAGCAGCTCGACGGCGGCCTCGCCGTAGACGGTCGCCAGGAGGATGAACGCCCACATGACGGCGGCGTGCGCCAGGCCCGCGACGGTCCACTTCAGGAGCTTCTTCTGCCCCATGACCTCGACGACCTGGCCCTCGATGTCGGCCTTGGGGTCACGCTTGACCTGGAGGACGCGGTCGGGGTCGGGCTGGCCGCTCTTGAAGAGCTTCCACAGGAACAGCACCCGCCGGCCGGCGAGCGCCAATGCGACCGCCGTCCCGGCGAGCCCAATGATCAATGTGAGCCAGAACACTGTTCCGTCCTCCTGAGGTACGGGCGTTGGCTGTCAGCGTAGGGCTCGCGACAGACTGCGTTTCATCCGGGGCCCGAATACTACTCGGCAGTAGCTTATGTGTGATAGCCCGGACCTCTCGCCTGGATCTTCCGACGCTTATATATGCCTCGTGACCTCCACCGCAATCCCCTCCTGACCACGTCGCGAACACCGCCGGTGACGTCCCCCACACGACGGAACGGGGCGCCCTCCCCGTCATGACAGGAAGAGCGCCCCGCTGTGAGCTCCCGGATCAGCGCGGAGCGGTGTTCGTCCAGGCGGCCTCGGTGATGGTCGAGGACGAGACCTTGGAACCTGCGGGGAGGTGGGCGTTCATGCCCGCCGGCTTCACGATGACGGTCTCGTTGCCGAGCGCCCGCCCGGCGCCCTCATCGACGATCACCCGGTGCTCCAGGACCCCGTTGCCGGTCCGCTCGGTCATCACCAGCGCGGTACCGGTGCGGCCCTCGCCGTCCACGACCGGGCCGACCGCCTTGATCGACTTAAGCTGGGCGAGCATCCGGAACGCCCCGGCCCGCACCTTCGGCGTCACCGGCATGTCGGTGATCAGACCCCGGGTGACCTGGAAGAGCCACTCGTCGGAGCCCATCGGCTCGCTCGACGACTCGGTGCTGTGCCCGTTGTACCAGCGCAGGAGCTGCGTCCTGAGGGCGCCCGGCTCGCTCGGCAGGCGTGCGAGGTCCTTCATCGTGACGTTGCGGCCGAGCCAGAAGACCTTGTCGCCGTCGACCAGGTCAGAGCCGTTCACCTGCGGCTTCCCGGGAGCCGCCGCCAGTTTGGTGGGCGGCTTGCGGATCTTGCTGCCGGGCGCGATGGGCACCTCGACCTCGAAGCTGGCCGGGGAGCCCGCGCGCCGCCAGGCCGCGGTGTCCGCCGCGGTCGCGGGCCGGGCGCCGAGGTACTGCTCCGAGCCGTAGGACTTGTGGCGCGGCTTGGCCGGCGTCCACCCCTCGCCCCTGGTCGTCACGACGATGGTGTAGCCGTTCGCGGGCGTGCCGACCTGGTAGTACAGCCGGCTTGTCGTGGCGACGCGCCAGTACGCGCCGGACGCGAGCGGCTCGCCGTCGGCCCGTTCGGCGGCGGCGAGCAGGACCGTCCGGGCGTTCAGGGCGACCGGCGCCTGAACGCTCGGGCTCCCGCCGGCGGTCGGCCCGTCGTCGCCCGTGCCGCCGCCGTCTCCTGGACCGGTGCCGGCGGTGGCGACCACCAGCGCCGCCGCCGCGGCCGCTCCGACCAGCCCCAGGCCCCACATGGGCCTGATCCGGCGGCGCGCCGGAACGGCCGTGCGCCGCGGTGAGGCCGACATCGCCCGAGCGATCTCCGCCTCCCGCGTGGCCTCGTCCACGGCCGCGCCGAACTCCTCCGGCCGGGCCTCCGCCAGCGCGCGCATCACATCGCGGGTCATGACATCTCCTCACTGGTGATCCCGACACGGGGGCGAACGGCTCGTGCCGTCTCCGGTCCCGGCTCCTCGACCGCGCGCAGCAGCCGCTTGCGGGCCCGGTGCAGCCGGACGCGCAGGGCGGCGGGCCGGCAGCCGAGGACGCGCGCGGCGTCCCGCGGCGACAGGCCCTGCCACGCGATCAGGATCAGGATCTCCCGGTCGTCCTCCGCGAGGGTCGCCATGGCCCGCACCACCGCGAGCCGCTCGGCGACGCCCTCGGCGACGTCACGTTCGGCGGGCTCGGCCCAGTGCCGCAGCTCGGCGTTGAACGCCTCGCGGCGGGTCTCGGCGCGGTAGTTGTCGCGCAGCACGTTGCGGGCGACGCCGAGCAGCCAGGGCAGTGCCGGCTCCGGCACGTCGGCCAGCCGCCGCCACGCCACCGCGAAGGTCTCGCTCACCACCTCGTCGGCGACCTGCCGGCCGGCACGGCTGACCGCGTAGGCCCACACCCGCTGCCGGCACGCGTCGTAGATCGCCGTGAAGCGCCGGGCGTCCGCGGCCGCGTCGGCCCCGCCGGCCTTACCGGCCCGGCCGGATCTGGCGGCTCTGTCGGCTCTGTCGGCTCTGTCGGCTCTGCTGTCGGACGTCACACCCGCACCTCCGTTCCGTTCGTCCCGTGTCCTCCGTCACCAGGAAGTGGAACGAGGGAGGCGGGTGTTACACGGCGGCTTCCCGGGCGGCGCGGATCGCCGTGCGCTGCGCGGAGTCAAGGTATTCGTCGATCCGGGTGATGTGGCCGTCGCGCACCTGGAGGTACATGGCGCAGTGCAGTTCGACGTCCCGCCCGTCCGGCAGGGTGCCGTGCAGGACGTGCTGCTGCATGACGCCGTCGTCGAGCGAGGCCCTCCGCACCACCTCGTAGCGCAGCCCCGAGACCACCCGGTGCAGGCCCTTCAGGACCTTGAGGTTGTCGTCGACGGGCTGTTCCACCAGGTCGTCGTTGTGCCAGATCACGGCGTCGGGCGCGTAGATGGAACGGACGGTGTCGATGTCACCGGCTTCGAGGGCGGCGAAGAAACGGTCGATGACCTGGTCGTGCATGGTGTGTCTCCGGGGGTGCGGGGCGGGAAGCGGGGCGGGGCGAGGGGGCGGGGAGTGGGAGGGGCTTCAGGCGAGGTCGTTGATCAGCTGGGGGTAGTCCCAGACGCCGGCGACCGGCATCGGGAAGATCACGGGCAGGTCGATCCCGGCGGCGCGGTAGTCGGCCACCCGCGCCCGGCAGGCCGCGGCGTCGCCGTGCGCGACGAACCGGTCGGCGGCCTCCTGCGGGACGTGCCGGGCGGCCGTCGCGCGGTCGCCGGCCAGGACGTGCCGGCGGACCTCATCCAGCGGGACGCCGAAGAGCCGGTCGGCCGCCGGGTGGAGGGCGTAGCGGGGAACGACGGAACGTGCGGCCTCGGCGGCCACCTCGGCGTCGCCGGACAGGCAGGTGTGGATCACCGCGAGCACCTGGACGGACGCCGGGTCGCGTCCCGCCTCGACGGCGGCGGCGCGCACCTTGACGGCCGCCTCGCCCGCCTGGCGCGGCGACATGAGGTTGAGGATCACGCCGTCGGCGATCCGGCCGGCGAGGTCGAGCATGCGCGGCCCGAGCGCGGCCAGGTAGACGGGCATGCCCGCCCGCGGCGGGCGGTCGAGCGGGATCGGCGCGGTCCGGAAGACCTCGCCCTCGTGCTCCTTGCCGGCCAGGACGGCGCGGACGACCCCCACGTACTCCTCGGTCATGGCGAGCGGCGCGAACGGCGCCAGCCCGAACCGCGCGTTCATGATCGTGTTGCCGGTGCCCAGGCCGAGCACGAACCGTCCGTCGGACGCGTCGTCCAGCACCGCCGCGGTCTTGGCGGCGAGCACCGGCGGACGCAGCGCCGCGTTCACGATCGCCGTGCCGACCTGGACGTGCCGGGTCGCGGCGATGATCGGGTGGCACAACGACAGCGCGTCGCCGTGCCCCTCGGCCACGAACACCGACGTGAAGCCGGCCTGCTCGGCGAGGCCGCCGATCTCGCCGATGCGGGCGGGCGGCAGGCCGCTGTGCGAGGCGATGGAGAGTCCGAGTCCGGCGGTCATGAGGCGGCCCTCCGTCGAAGCTCGCGCTTGAGCACCTTGCCGGTGGTCGTGCGCGGGAGCACATCGGTGAATTCGGCGCTCTTCGGGCACTTGAACCCGGCGAGGCGCTCCCGGCACCAGTCGATGACCTCCGCCGGCGTCACCGGGCCCGCGCCGGCCACGGGGATGATCACGGCGTGCACGGCCTCGCCCCACTTCGGGTCCGGCACCCCGATCACCGCGACCTCGGCGACGGCGGGATGGTCGGCCAGCACGGCCTCGACCTCGGCCGGGTAGATGTTCTCGCCACCACTGATCACCATGTCCTTGGCGCGGTCGAGGATGGAGAGGTACCTGTCGGCGGTCAGCCGGCCGACGTCGCCGGTGCGGTACCAGCCGTCGTCGGTGAACGCCTCCTTCGTCGCCTCCGGGTCCTTCCAGTAGCCAGAAAAGAGGCATTCCCCCCGGATCAGCACCTCACCCGGCGAACCGGTGTCCACCTCGCGCCCGGCACCGTCGACGATCTTGACCTCCCAGCCGAAGGCGACCCGGCCGGCGCTGGCCAGCTCGGGTTTCTCGGGCAGATGGTCCTCGGGCGCGAGCAGGCTGATCATGCTCTGGCTCTCGGTGTTGCCGTAGATCTGGCGGAACCGGCAGCCGAACGTGCCGAGCGCGACGGTCAGGGCGGCCGGGGTGATCGGCGCCGAGCCGTAGGCGATCTCGACCAGGCTGCTCAGGTCCGCGCCGCCGCGGCGGCGCACCTCGGCCACGAGCATCTCGACCAGCGAGGGGCCCGCGGTGAAGAACTGCACGCGGTCACGTTCGACGGCGTCGACCACGGCCGCGGGATCGAACGCGGTGTGCACGTACAACGTCCCGGCCGTCAGCATGACCTGCATCGCCTGGCCGTATCCGCCCAGGTGGAACAGCGGCATGATCTGCAGGTGCCGCGACCCGGCCACCTGGTCGCCGATCTCCAGGGCGAACGCGGCGACGCTCTGGATCAGGGCGCCGTGCCGGAGCGGGATGCCCTTGGGGCGCCCGGTCGTCCCGCTGGTGTGCAGCAGCGCCATCACCGACTCGCCCGACAGCGCGGGACGCGGGGGCGGCGGGGCGTCGAGCGCGTCGCCCGGCGTCCAGCCGTCCGGGACCGTTCCAGCATCGGAGGCGGGGGCGCCGATCACGACGCCGGGCAGCGTGGCGGCGGCCTCGACCAGGCCGGTGAACTCCGCGTCGGCCGCGACCGCGACCGGCTCCAGCAGGGCGAAGAGGTCGGTCAGCTCGCGCGCGGACAAGCGCCAGTTGACGAAGGCCGGGATCGCCCCGGCGCGCATGAGCGCGAAGGCCTGGATGAGGAAGTCGGCGCTGTTCTTGGCCACGACCGCCACGACGTCGCCCGGCGCAACGCCCCGGGCCGCCCAGCCGCCGGCTTTGCGCTCCAGGAGGTCGAGCACCTCGCGGTAGGTGTGCCGGGCGCCGCGGTCGTCGATCAGGGCGGGCAGATCGGGATGAACGGTCGCACGCCATTCGATCACGTGGATCCAGCTCTGCATCCCTTTTGCCCCTTTCGCCCTCCCGAAAAAGCATCATTGCAGAAATCATTTCTGTAGGACAGACTCCGAGCGATGAATCTCTCCGCGCCTGATCTCTCCGGCCTGCGCCGCGACATCGCGCTGGCCTGCCGGGTGCTCGCGCACCAGGGCCTGGCCGCCGACGTGCTCGGCCATGTGAGCGTCCGGACCGGCGACGGCCGCATGCTCATCCGCTGCCGCGGCCCGCGGGAGAGCGGACTGCTGTTCACGACCCCGGACGACGTGCACGAGGTCGGGCTCGACGGGCCGTACGACGACCTGCCCGGCGGCTACGCCGTGCCGAGCGAACTGCCGATCCACGCGGAGACGCTGCGACGCCGGCCCGACGTGACCGTGGTCGTGCACGCCCACCCGCCCGCGGTGGTCGCGGCCGACCTGGCCGGCCTCGCCCTGCGCCCGATCGTCGGCGCGTTCAACATCCCGGCGACGCGGCTGGCGGCCGACGGCGTCCCCGTCCATCCGCGCGGCGTGCTGATCCGGCGCGCCGACCTGGCCGCGGAGATGCTCGCGGCGATGGGGGACGCGCCGGTCTGCGTGCTGCGCGGCCACGGCGTCACGACGACCGGCGCCACGATCGCGCAGGCGGTGGTCCGCGCCCTCAACCTCGAAGCCCTCGCCCGCATCACCCTCGACGCCGCCCAGGCGATGGCCGGCCGAGGCCCGGCGCCCGTTCAGCCGCCCGATCTGCCGGCGGCGGACATCGCCGAGCTTCCCGATCTGGGCGCCGCGCTCAACGAGGAGTCCGTCTGGCGCCACCACCTGGCCCGGCTGTCCCACGCCGGGCTGTCCGTCTGAAGAAGGGCTCCTCGTGCTCGATGTCACCGCCGTCGTCGCCGACGTCCGGCGCGGGATGATCCCCGCCCACGTCTACAACGACCCCGAGGTCTTCGCGCTGGAACGCGACCGGTTGTTCTCCCGCGCCTGGGTGTTCCTCGCGCACGAGTCCGAGATCCCCGACCCGGGCGACTACGTCGTGCGCCGCGTGCTGGCCGACTCGTTCATCGTGGCGAGGGACGAGAACGGCACGGTGCGCGCGATGTTCAACATGTGCCTGCACCGCGGCATGCAGGTGTGCCGGGCCGAGATGGGCAACGCCTCGCACTTCCGCTGCCCGTACCACGCCTGGACGTACCGCAACGACGGGCGCCTGGTCGGCCTGCCGTTCCACGTGGACGCGTACGGTGGCGAGGACGGCTTCGCCAGGAAGGGCCAGGGCCTGCTGCCCGCCCCGGCGCTCGACACCTACCGGGGCCTGATCTTCGCCAGCCTCGACCCGGACGCGCCGCCGCTCCGCGAGTACCTCGGCGACTTCGCGTTCTACCTCGACCTCTACGCCGCCCAGAGCCCGGCGGGCCTGGAGTTGCGCGGGCCGCAACGCTGGCGGGTCAAGGCCAACTGGAAGATCGGCGCCGAGAACTTCGCGGGCGACAGCTACCATACGCCCCACACCCACGCGAGCGTCGTCGACATCGGGCTGTTCCGCGAGCCCAAGGCGAGCAAGCGCAAGGAGGGCGCCCTCTACACGGCGGGCCCCGGCGGCGGGACCACCTACAAGCTGCCGCCCGGCGACCTCGACGAGAAGCTCCGCTACGTCGGCTACCCGGACGAGATGATCGAGCGGATGCGGGCGTCGTGGTCGCGCGCCCAGCGGGGCCTGGTCGAGGACGACGGCTTCATGGTCTCGGCCGCGACGCTCTTCCCCAACCTGAGCCTCGTGCACAACTGGCCGAAGATCGACGACGCCGGGACGGTCGTGCCGTTCATCTCGCTCCGGCAGTGGCAGCCGGTGTCGGCGAACGAGACCGAGGTGTTGTCGTGGTTCGCCGTCGACGCCGCCGCGCCGGAGTCGTTCAAGCGCGACTCCTACAAGGCGTACATCATGTGCTTCGGCAGTTCCGGGATGTTCGAGCAGGACGACGTGGAGAACTGGGTCTCCATCACCGACGTCGCGCAGGGCACCATGGCCCGGCGGCTCAACCTCAACAGCCGGATGGGGCTGACGTCCGACGACAAGCCGATCAAGCCGCCGCTCGCGGACTTCTCCGGGCCCGGCACCGCCTACCAGGGCTTCGGCGAGTTCAACCAGCGGCACTGGTTGTCGATGTGGGGCGACCACCTCCTGCGCGAGCCCGCGGTCCACGCGCCGATCGACCTGGGGGCGGCGCGATGAGCCGGCCGCTGCGCTACGGCGACCCCGTCCACCAGGACGCGCACCAGTTCCTGGTCGAGGAGGCCGCGACGCTCGACCGCCAGGACTTCGGCGGCTGGCTGCGCCTGCTCGCCGACGACATCCGCTACGTGATGCCGGTCCGGGTGACCACCGCGCGCGGCGCGGGCTTCGACTCGCTCGCCGACATGGGCCACTTCGACGAGGACATGTACGCGCTGCGCAAGCGCGTGGAACGGTTCGCCACCGAGCACGCCTTCACCGAGGACCCGCCGTCCCGCACCCGGCGCTTCATCAGCAACGTGCGCACGTTCCGCCTGGACGGCGACGGTGACGGCGACGGCGACGGCGACGGCGACGGCGGCGGTGGCGGCGGCGGCGGTGAGCTGCGCGTCGAGTCGTACATCCTGCTCTTCCGCAGCCGGGGCGACACCCGCGAGCACGACCTGCTGTCGGCGGGCCGGGCCGACGTCCTGCGCCCCACCGCCGCCGGCCACCTGCTCGCCCGCCGCGAGATCACCGTCGACGAGTCCGTGCTCCGCACCCAGAACCTGGCGCTGTTCCTATGAGCGAGGTTCCTGTGAACGAGGTTCCTGTGAACGAGGTTCCTGTGAACGAGCCGATCACCATCGCGAACGAGTTCGCCGAGGTGCTGGTCGACCGCGTCCAGACCCGCAACGGCGTGCGGCTCCGCGTCCGGGCGCCCCGCTCCGGCCGGGAGATCCTGCTGTGCCCGCTGGAGCTGGAGGCGCTCACCCGGCAGGACCACGACCTCTTCTCCCGGCTCCTGGAGGACGGCTGATGGGCTGGCTGGACGGCAAGCGGGCACTGGTGGTCGGCGCGGGCTCGGGCATCGGCCGCGCCGTCCTCGACGCGTTCGCGGGCGAGGGCGCGCGCGTCGCGGCGCTGGAGGTCGACTCCGGCAAGTGCGAGCGCCTCGCCGCCGACCTGCCCGGCTGCCCGGTCAACCACGGTGACGCCACCAGCCTCTCGCAGACCGAGGCCGCCCTGGCGGCGGTGCGGGAGGCGTACGGCGGGCTCGACGTGCTGGTCAACTGTGTCGGGATCTTCGATTTCTACCGCGGCCTGGACGAGCTCGACCCGGCCGCGCTGGACGACGCGTTCGACGAGACGTTCCGCGTCAACGTCAAGAGCCAGCTGGTCTCGGTCAAGGCCGCCCTCCCCGACCTGCGCGCGTCGCAGGGGTCGGTGGTGCTGACCGTCTCGACTTCCGGCTTCTATCCGGGACGCGGTGGCATCCTCTACGTCGCCTCGAAGTTCGCCGTGCGCGGCTGCGTCGTCTCGCTCGCCCACGAACTCGCGCCCGACGTGCGGGTGAACGGGGTCGCGCCGGGCGGCACGCTCGGCACCGAACTCACCGGCCCGCGCAGCCTGGGCCTTGCCGATCGCCACCTCGGCGACGCCCCCGGCCGCGCCGAGGACCTGAAGAGCCGAACGCCGCTCGCGGTCGCGCTCACCGGCGAGGACCACGCGGGCAGCTATGTCTTCCTGGCCTCCGACCGCGCCCGCGGCATCACCGGAACGATCGTGCACTCCGACGGCGGCATCGGAATCCGCTGACCCGCTCCTCTCAGGAAACTCGGCCTCAGCCGCCTGCGGGCCGCGGCTCCGGAGCCTGAGAAGCCCGGGGCTCAGGAGGAGGTGAAGCCCGCCAGGCGCGACAGGCGGGTGGCCTCCTCGCCGAGGTGCGCGGCGAGGGCTTCGGCTCGTTCGGCAGGGAGGCGGGAGAGCGGCGCGGACACGGCCAGGGACGCGACCGGACGTCCGCGCGGGCCGGGCACCGCGACCGCCACGGAGGCGACGCCGTCCTCGCTCTCCTCCCGGTTGAGGGCGTAGCCGCGCTCGCGGACCCGGCCGAGCTCGATCATGAGCTCGGCCGCGTCGGTGATCGAGTGCTCGGTCTCGCCCGGCAGGGCCCGGCCGGAGGGGAAGAGCGCGGCGACCTCGGTCGCCGGCAGCGCCGCGAGGATCGCCTTGCCGGAGGCGGTGCAGTTGGCGGCGAGCGTGGTGCCGGTACGCCCGGCGACGCGCAGCGACCTGGCGCTCTCGACCGCGTCCAGGTAGCGCACCATCGCCCCTTCGAGCCCGACCAGATGGACGGTCTCCCCGGCCCAGTCGGCGAGCTCCTCCAGCAGCGGCCGGGCGTGCAGCCGGATGTCCATGTTGCGGACGGCCGCGAGCCCGATCTCCACGAGCATCGGCCCCGCCACGTACACCCGCGAGTCGGGCTCCTGCCGCACGAAGCCGTGGTAGGCGAGCATCGCCAGCAGCCGGTGCGCCGTCGAGTGCGCGACCCCGAGGAACTCGCGGGCGTCCGAAAGCCGCACCTTCTCGTTCTCCCGGAAGAGCGTCAGCAGCTTGAGCGCGTTGTCGACCGACGCGATGGGGTACGCGGGCCGCTGCTGTCCGCCGTCTTTCCGCACACCAGAACAATAGGGCCGATCAGGCGACCGGCGGCACGTAGCCGCTCAGCGCCCGCAGTCCCGCCATCACCTCGTCCGCGGTGGGGCGCGACCCGTACGTGCAGAAGCTGGCGTCCGGGGCGCGCGGCATCCGCCGCACCGACTTCGGCGCCGACCACCACTACACGTTCTGGAAGTCACTCCAGAAGTGACGTGACGACCGCGACGGCGGCCAGGACTCGACGCGCTCGAAGATCGCGGCGAGGCCCTGGCCGCCGATGCGCGTCGGCGTCGCCGGGTGGTTGAGTGGCAGGGGCCGTGGCGGTGGTCACGCTCGTGTGAATATATTTCTAGAATGATTTTCTAAATCTGGGAGGGAGAGCCATGTGGGCGCGAGAGGTGGCGGCGATCCGGGTCATCGGCACCGGAGTGATGGGCCGCGGGATCGCACAGCTCGCGGCGGCCTCCGGGATCACCGTGGAGCTCGCCGACGCCCGTCCCGAGGCGGTCGGTGACGCCGTCTCCCACATCGGCGCCATGTTCGACAAGCTGGCCGCCAAGGGGAGGCTGGACGACCCGGCCGCGGCGCGGTCGCGCCTGCGCCCGCTGGACGACCCGTTCGCCCCGGCCACCGGCTGCGACCTGGTCGTCGAGGCCGTGCGCGAGGACCTGGAGACCAAGCGCGAGCTCTTCGCCGCCCTGGAGAAGGTGGTCGGCGACCAGACCGTCCTCGCCACCAACACCAGCTCGCTGTCCGTCACCGCGATCGGCACCTCCCTCAACGACCCGAGCCGCCTGGCCGGGCTGCACTTCTTCAACCCGGTGCCGCTGATGCGGCTGGTCGAGGTCATCGCGGGCGCGCGCACGGCGCCGTGGATCCCGGACGCGCTGACCGACCTGGTCCGGCGGATGGGGCACGAGCCGGTCCGCGCCCCCGACACCCCGGGCTTCCTGGTCAACCACGCCGGACGCGGCCTGCCGACCGAGGCTCTCCAGATCCTCTCCGAGGGCGTCGCCGAGCCCGCCGACATCGACCGCATCGCCCGCGACGTCCTCGGCCTCAGGATGGGCCCGTTCGAGCTGATGGACCTCACCGGCCTCGACGTCTCCCATCCGGTCCTCGAGACCGTGTGGTCGGGGTTCTACGGCGAGCCGCGCCTCCGCCCGTCCCCCATCACCCGCACCCGCATGGAGGCGGGCCTGCTCGGCCGCAAGACCGGCGAGGGCTTCTACGCCTACGCCGACGGCGCCAAGCAGGAGCCGCCGGAGCCCGCGCCGCCGGCCGCGGACGCGCGGCCCGTCTGGGTGCCGGGCGCCGAGGCCGCGGCGCTCACCGCGCTGCTCGACGCGTCCGGCGCCACGGTCGAGACGGGCGACGCGCCCTCCGCCGACGCGGTCGTCCTCGTCGCCGAGTACGGCGGCAGCACGCTCGGCTTCGCCCGCCGCGAAGGACTTCCGGTCGAGCGCACGCTGGGCGTCGACCCGCTCGACGGATTCGCCCGCCGCCTCGTGGTGTCCGTCCATCCGGGCGTCGAGCCGGACGCCGGGCGGGCGGCGCTCGCCGTGCTCGCCGCGACCGGACGGCCGGTGACCGCCGTCCGCGACGCCCCGGCACCGGTCGCGCAGCGCCTGCTCGCCTCGATCGTCAACGTCGCCTGCGGCATCGCCGGCCAGCGGCTCGGCCGCCCGGAGGACGTCGACACCGCCGTACGGCTCGGCCTCGGCTATCCGCGCGGCCCGCTCGAATGGGGGACCGAGGTCGGCCCCGACGTCCTGCGCGGCGTCCTGGCCCGCCTTCACGAGACGACCGGCGACCCCCGCTACCGGCCCAACGCCTGGCTGGTCGAGCGCGCCGATCTCGGCCTGCCCCTGACCGCGCCCGGCACCGCGCCCGCCGACCTCTACCGCTAAGGACGTTCGAGATGGACCTGGAACTCAACGAGACCCAGACCGCCTTCCGCAAGATGGCGGCCGAGTTCGTGGACGCGGAGATCGTGCCGAACGTGCGGGAGTGGGACCGCCGCGAGGAGGTCGACCTGGGCATCGTGCGGCGGCTGGGCGAGCTCGGCTTCCTGGCGCTCGGCATCCCGGACGAGTACGGCGGCGTGGAGTGCGACATGGTCGGCTACACGACGGTCATCGAGGAGCTCGGGCGGGGCGACTCGTCGGTGCGCGGCATCGTGTCGGTGTCGCTCGGCCTGGTGTCCAAGTCGATCGCGGCGCACGGCACCGAGGAGCAGAAGCGGGAGTGGCTGCCTCGGCTCACCGCTGGCGAGGCGCTCGGCTGCTTCGCGCTGACCGAGCCGGGCACCGGGTCGGACGCGGGGGCGCTCATCAGCCGGGCCCGCCGGGACGGCGACGACTGGGTGCTGAACGGCCAGAAGATGTTCATCACCAACGGCACGTGGGCGAAGGTCGCGCTCGTCTTCGCCCGCACGAGCGACGACGGCGGGCGCGGCGTGACCGCGTTCCTCGTCCCGACCGACCTGCCCGGTTTCACCGCCAACACCATCCACGGCAAGCTCGGCCTGCGCGGCCAGGCCACCGCCGAGCTGGTGCTGGAGGACGTGCGGGTGCCCGACTCGGCGCGGCTCGGTGAGGTGGGCAAGGGCCTGGGCATCGCGCTCGGCGCGCTCACCAAGGGCCGCATCTCGGTCGCCGCCGGGGCCACCGGGCTCGCGCAGGGCGCCCTGGACGCGGCGGTGAGGTACGCGGGCGAACGCGAGCAGTTCGGCCGCCCGATCGCCGCGTTCCAGCTCGTCCAGGAGCTGCTCGCCGACTCGGCCGTCGAGGTCGAGGCGGCGCGCCTGCTCACCTGGCGGGCGGCGTCGATGGCCGACCGCGGCGCCGGGCGCCAGGAGCTGGCCACCGCCGCCTCGATGGCGAAGTACCACGCCAGCGAGACGGCGGTGAAGGTGTCCAACAACGCCCTCCAGGTCTTCGGCGGTTACGGCTACACCGACGAGACCCCGGTCGGGAAGTACGTGCGCGACGCCCGCGTGCTCACCCTCTACGAGGGCACCAGCCAGATGCAGAAGCTCATCATCGGCCGGGCGCTCACGGGCGTCGACGCGCTCGTCCCCCGCTAGGGCTTCCCGAACTTGAAGATCGGGTAGTCCGGGATGGTGTTCGTCCAGCCGGACGAGACGTTCGCCCGGTAGGAGATCATCGTCGTGCGATTCACCATGACCTGGTAGGCGAGCACACGCCCGGTGGCCGGGTCGATGACCAGCCACTCCTCCTGCCGGGCGTCGCCCGGATTCTTGCGCGAGTACGTGATCGCGATGCCCTTACGGCCGAGCGGGTCGGCGACCTGCCCGACGACGCGGAGTCCGGGCTCGGCCGCCAGCATCCGGTAGGCCGCGCCCAGCACCTTGGGCGAGGCCGGGGTGGTGCTGAGATGACGCACGTTGCCGAACAGCCAGGGCACGGGGCTGACATGGGTCTCGCCGTCGGCCGCGGTCAGCCGGCCCTGAGCCTTCCGCAATGCCGCCCGAAGCCCCGCCGGGGTTTGGGGAAGCGTTCGCACATCCGGTGGTGTGAGGCTGCCGTGCTCCGGCAGCCGGTACGCCAGGCCACCGGGGCTCCGGGCCTTCGTCCAGGCGGTCGGCCCGCTGCCGTTCTTCTCCTTCCCCTTGAAGACCTTCCACAGGCGCTGACCGTTGGTGCGCTGCCGCGTCGTCGCCGCCGTCGGCGCCGCCGCCGTCGGCAGCACGCAAGCCGTTTCCCCCTTCTTGCAGGTCGTCGGGCCCAGGAGGCGGGTACCCAGACCGCGGTCGGCCTCCCACGCCTCACGGCCGGGACCGGCGTCCCATCGCGCGATCTGGGAGGTCAGTTCGTACCGGCCCGTCGATGCGACCGCAAGCGCACGTTCCTGCTCCACCGTGTGCCAGTACTTCCCCCGGGCGGGCGGCGCGGACTGTTCCAGCTTGGTCGCCGCCGAGAGCAGCACCGTCCGGGGTGACGTGGGCACCGGTGCCGAGCCGGACGGGTCGGGCGCGCGCGGTGACGTGCCCGCGTACACGCCGACGGCGATGGCGGTCACCGTGGTGAGCGCGAGCGCCGGGATCGCGTAGGTGACGCGCGGCCGGGCGGGCCACGGCGACCGGCGCGGCGACCGCATCTCCTGCTTCAGACGGGCCCGGCCCATCTCCACCGACCGTTCGGTGGGCGGCCGCTCGTCGAGCATCGTGCCGATCATCCGCATCTCGTCCATCACTGGAGACCTTCCGTGTCGAGGGCGGCGCGCAGCTTGCGGCGCGCCCGGTTGAGCCGGGAGCCGACGGTGCCGTACGGGATGCCGAGGGCGGTCGCGACCTCCTCGTGGCCGAGCTCGCTCAGCGCCACGAGCAGCACCACGTCGCGTTCCTTGGCCGAGAGCGCGGCCAGGGCCCGCGCCAGCTGAGGCTGGAGCTCCTCGGCGGTCACCCAGGTGACGACGCGTTCCTCATGGCCGCCGCTGGGCCGGTCGGCCCCGACCCGGGCGAACGCCTGGTAGCGGCGGGTCTCGGCACGGCGGTGCTGGGCGACCAGATTCGTCGCGATGCCGAAGAGCCAGGGTCGCAGGGCACCCTTGCCGGGGTCGAACCTCGCGCGCCTACGGAAGGCGACGAGGAAGGTCTCCGCGGCGACGTCGTCGGCCGCCTCCGGGCCGAGGCGGCCCGCGACGTACCGGTGGACGGGCGGATAGTGCCGGTCGTAGACGGCGGTGAAACGCTCGGGATCGTTCATCGACTCGGCGACGAACCGCGCGTCCTCCGCGTCCCGCGACTCACGCGCCGCCGCCGGGTCCGGCGAACGTTCGCCGGGCCCGGCGGACGGCACGTCCACGGGGTAGGTCATGGGGGGAACCCTCCGGGATCGTGTGTCCGGCTGTCACCCCTTACTCCGCCGTCGCGACGGTCTCCTTTCGCTCCGCCAGCCGAACGGCTTCTTCTCGTCGAACGGTTTCTCCGCAGGCGGTACTCGCCGCCCGGCCTGGTCAGCACGCTCTGGTCCGACAGCAGCACGCCGGTACGGAGTCGACGATGGTCTCGTCGCGCGCGCCGAACTCGCCCTTCTCCTCCGCGGGCTCGCCCTCGATGACCGGATCGGGCGGGTCGGTGGGGAGCGGCTTCACGTCGGCGGTCACCGCGACTGTGCGCACCGGTGATCGCGTACGCGCCGATCCTGGGACGGACCATGTACGGCTGGCCCACGACCTGGTCGGTGTACCAGTACCGGCCCTGCGGGTCGGGCAGGCGTTCGGCCCGGTCCGCCACGGCCAGCAGCAGGTCGCGCGGCGACATCGTACGCGGCGTCCCGGCCCAGCCGCTGGCCGCGTAGCCGTGGATCTCGGCGAAGTAGGCGTCGAAGACCTCGCCGAACCGTTCTGGATCGTGCAGGGACACCGGCATCACCGGTGCGGGTTTCCCTGTCATGGAGGGCCTTTCCGTGGCGCGGAGGCGGTCTGCACGTATCACCCGATACCGGGGATCATGTTCACGCCTCCGCGCCGCGGCGGCTTACCGGCGCCTCAGCAGCGGGCGCACTCGGGCTTCTTGGGATTCCCGTTCTTGTCCACGTTGTAGCGCTTCTTCGGCAGGACCGGCGCTTCGTCGGTCCAGCGGGCGTCGAGCATCACCGAGAAGCGCACCACCTGCCCCGGTCGCTGGGGGGCGGACCTGCTGGCGACGTGGACATCGTCAGGCCGCAGGACGATCTCCTCGGTGGCGAGCAGCCGCCCGGTCACCGGGTCGATGATCAGCCGTTCCTCGCGTCGCGGGCCGTCCGGCCCGTCGTCGCGCCGGACGGCGACCGCCCGCCCGGTCCGGCCCAGCCGGTCGGTGACCGTGCCCAGGCTCCGCATGCCGGGCAGGCCGGCGAGCATCTGGTACGCGGCGGCGCGAACCTTCGGGGGTGCGGGGTCGGCGGCGAGCAGGTTGCTGCCGATGTTGAAGAGCCGCTCGTTGCGCTGGTCGGCGTCCTTGATGCCGGCGGAGGAGAGCCACCCGAGGATCCGCGACTTCAGGTCGGCCTGGTCGGTGGGCAGGCCCCGCAGGACGGCGGGTGTCAGCTTCGCCCCGGGGACGAACCCGGTCCAGCCGGGCCGGAGGCTCGCCGGCATCGCGAACGGCTCACCGGCCGCCGCCGGGACGGGGACGGACTTGATCTTCTCGGTGATCACGTCCACCGGAATCGGCTTGCCGGAGACGCCGAGGGCGTCGCTCGCCGTGACCTGCCAGCGATCGGGCGACCCGGCACGCCGCCAGGCGGTCTGGTCGGCGGATGTCGCCGGTTTGGCGCCCGTCTCCCGCATCACGATCCAGTGGTACTCCTTCGGCGAGACCGGGATCCAGTTTTGGATCTCCGTGCCGCGTTCGATGACGTAGTCCGCGCCGATCGGCCTGACCTGGTCGCCCACGATCTGCCGGGTGTACCAGTAGGCGCCCTTCGACGGCGTCTTGTCGAGATTCTCGGCCGCCGCGAGCAGGATCGTGCGGGCCGACATCAGCGGCTCGGGCGGCGGAGCCGGACGCGTCGGGGCCGAACGTGTCGGGGCCGCCTCGCCACCGTAACCACCACCGATGGCGGCGTTCCAGGTCATGAGGCCGGCCACGGACGCGGCGACCAGTCCCGCCGCCAGCGCCGGCTTCGTCCACCGCGCGTGGCGGCGCACGGCCACCGGCACGGTCAGTCCGGCCAGGCCGTCGCGGCCCTTCGCGGTCACCTCCGGGGAGGGGCCGCCCTCGTCGAGCAGCTCCGCCACCATCGACACCTCATCCATGGGACTTCCCTTCGTCGCGTGTGGGATCCGTCCCGCCCAGTGCCTCCCGCAACTTCCTCCGAGCCCTGTTCATCCGTGATCCGACGGTCCCGCCGGGGATCTCCAGTGCCTGCGCGACCTCCTCGTACCCGAGCCCGCCGACCGCGATGAGCAGCAGCACGTCGCGGTCGCCGGGCGGCAGCGCCGCCAGCGCGGCGGCGAGCTGCGGCCGGATGCCCTCGGCCGCGACCCGCTCGGTCACCCGGTCCTCGTGACCGGGCGCGGCGGGGGCGGCGTCGCCGGCGCGCGCGAGCGCGCTGTAGCGGCGGCTCTCGTCGCGCCGGTGCTGGGCGACCAGGTTGGTGGCGATGCCGAACAGCCAGGGCCTCACGGCGCCGCGCGCCGGGTCGAAGCGGTCGCGCCTGCGGAACGCGGCGTAGAACGTCTCGGCCGCGATGTCGTCGGCGACGTCGCGGCCGAGGCGCGCGGCCACGTACCGGTAGATCAGGGCGAAGTGCCTGTCGTAGATCACGGTGAACCGATCGGGCTCATGCCGGGAACGCTCGATCACCGTGGCGTCGTCGTCGGGGACGGCGGCGACGCCGGGTGGAGCGATCATCCGTGGCTCCATCTCATGTCGGTCCTTCCGAGGCGAATGGCGGTCACCTCTACTCAGTCGGAGCCACGGACGTTCTTCACGCGACCGCTCCTCACTCGTGCGGCCAGTGATGGGCCAGTGATGGGCTAGTGGTGCGGCGCCTCGCTCGTCCAGCCGGCGTGGAGCACCGCCTGGCGTTCGACGACCGCGCCGGGGCGCAGGCCGGGGAAGCGGGTGCCGCGCTCGACCACCACGTACTGCCGTCCCAGCACCGCGAACGTCGTCGGGTGAAGGATGACCTGGACGTCGAACACCCCGCTACCCCCGCCGATCGTCCGGCCGCGTCCGACCAGGGCCACGCCGGCGCGTCCCTTCATGTCGCGGACGCCCTCGACCAGGCTGATGCCGGGCCGGTCGGCCAGCATCCGGAACGCCGCTCCGCGAACCTGCGGAGAGGTCGCCTCCGTCAGGATCTGGTAGCCGCCGAGCAACGTGTTGGCCGCGTCGAGGCGCAGTCCGCCCGGCCTCCTCTCCTCCGCGAACAGCAGCTTCTCCAGCCCGCCCGGCTGTCGCGCGATCCGGTCCCGTTCCACCCACGGCTCGACGTCGCACCCGCACAGGCGCCGGCGTTCGGCCCCGGTCGTCCGGTAGGTCTCCCAAGCGCCCGGTCCCGACATCGTCAGCGTCATCCAGCGCGGGTCGTCCGCGGTGCGCACCCGCCACGTCCGCGGCGAGCCGGCCTCGCGCCAGGCCGCACGGTCCGCGTCGGTCGCGGGCCCGACGCCCAGCGGGCGCCGGTAGTCGACGTAGGTGTCGGACGCCGACCGCGGTGACCAGGTGTCGCCCTCGGACGAGCGGGTGACGACGTAGCCGCCCACGGGATAGGAGACGGCCTCCGCGACGGTGCGCTTGCGCCAGTAGCGGCCCTCCGGCTGCTTCTCGGCCTGGGACGCCGCCGCGAGCAGGACGCCCCGCGCGTTCAACTCGGTCTTCTGGGGGCCGGGCGTCGTTCCCGGCCCGGCCCCGGCGCCGCCGCCGAGCGTCGCGACCGCCACGGTGGCCGCCGCCCCCACGGCGACGACGCCCGGCAGCGCGAGCCGCAGGCCGGCCCTCCGCCTCCGTCGAGGCGGCCTCTGCGGCATCCGCCTCTCGGTCATCCGCGCCCGGGCGGCGGTCACCACCCGCGCGTCCGGCTCCGGCGGGTCGTCGAACAGCGCCCGCACCTCGGTCAGCTCGTTCATCGGGTCCTCTCCTCGTCGCTCATGGGATTGGTCCCGCCCAGTGCCTCGCGCATCTTCCTTCGAGCCCGGTTGAACCTCGAGCACACGGTGCCGAAGGGCACGCCCAGCGCGTGGGCGACCTCCTCGTACGACAGCTCGGCCAGCACCACCAGCAGCAGCACGTCGCGCTGCTTGGCGGGCAGGGCCGCGACCGCGTCGGCCAGCGGCCCCCTGACCTGCTGTTGTGCGCTCACCCTCGCGGCGACCCGGTCCTCGTGCCCGGTCGCGCCACCGTCGGCCGGCAGCCGGGAGAGCGCGCGCAGCTTGCGCCTCTCGTCGCGGCGGTGCCGGCCGATCAGGTTGGTGGCGATCCCGTACAACCAGGGCCGGGCGTCGCTCCGGGTCAGGTCGTACTTGCGGCGCTGCCGGAACGCGGCGTGGAACGTCTCGGCGGCGATGTCGTCGGCGACATGCACGTCGAGGCGCCGCGCCACGTACCGGTGGATCTCCGTGAAGTACGCGTCGAAGATCGCGCCGAACCGCTCGGGCTCATGCCAGGACCGTTCGATGACCGACGCGTCGTCCACCCCCTCCGGTGACGGGGTGGCGACATCGGGGGGAGCGGTCATGCGTGGCTCCTTCAAGATGAGGCCTCATCTATCGGCGTGGACAGATTTCACCTCTTCTCATCCGGAGCCCGCATCCGCCTTCCATCAGGGCTCGGCCGAAGGCGCCGGCCTCTCGTTCGTCCAGCCGGCCTCCAGATGGGTCCGCGTCCGGCTCCTGCCCAAACCAGGCGAGCCCACGGACTCGGCCAGGAGCGTCGCCGTGGCCGGATCGACCACGAAGCGGTGCAGCGGGCCGAGACGCAGCTCACGCCCCTTCCGGCCCCGGCTGTCGCGGACGATGTCGCCGCTGGTGATCCCAGGGCTCGTCGCCAGGGCCCGGAACGCGGCTGCCCTGGTCCGCGGCGAAGCGGGCGCCTGGGCGAGCAGGCCGAACAGGAAGTCGTTGACGAACGACTCGACGTCGTTCTCACGCTTGAGCGCCTCCGGAGTGAAGTCGCGGGTCGCCGTGCGCCGAGCCCAGGCCACGATGCCCTGGGGGTCGGCGGGCGCCGACCGGAGATCGTTGAGGCTCAGCGGCCGGTCGGCGATGGAGAACGGGTGTGACGACGGCCGGGACGGACGCCCCAGGGTGGCCACCGGGCTCCAACTGCGGCGTCAGCGGTGACGGGACCTTCACGATCGGCAACCTCGACCCCTACGAGTGGCCGGTCGGGTTCTGGGATCCGATGTCGGAGTTCAGCGATCGGCCCGGCTATGGCGCCCAGTGGCCCGGCCCCACCAGGCTGGGGCGCTTCTCTGTCTCCTGCTTGAGGGGGAGGCGGGGGCGTGGCGGGTCGTTCGGAGCGATGAAATGGGCCCTGAGACGGGTCCGGGAGGGAACGGGAATAGGGCGCTCATTCGTCCTGTTGACGAGAGCGTCAGCAAAGTTGAGTCTGGTCGACTCAAGTCATTTGACAACTTGATCCCGACCGGGCAACCTTGCGAACCAGAGACTCAGCCTGGCCGCCCTCCGGGGGCTGGTGCGGCCGGGTCGGCATAGCGAACGACAGAACGACCGAAGAGACATCACGACGGAGGACGAGAGACATGGCACGTGCGGTCGGCATCGACCTCGGGACGACCAACTCGGTCGTCGCGATCCTTGAGGGTGGCGAGCCCACCGTCATCGCCAACGCGGAGGGGTCGCGGACCACGCCGTCCGTCGTCGCCTTCGCCAAGAACGGCGAGGTCCTGGTAGGCGAGGTGGCCAAGCGCCAGGCCGTGACCAACGTTGACCGCACCATCCGGTCGGTCAAGCGCGAGATGGGCACGGACTGGAAGGAGACCATCGACGGCAAGGACTTCACCCCGCAGCAGATCAGCGCGTTCGTGCTGCAGAAGCTGAAGAGGGACGCCGAGTCCTACCTCGGCGAGACCGTCACCGACGCGGTCATCACCGTTCCGGCCTACTTCTCCGACCACCAGCGGCAGGCCACCAAGGAGGCCGGCCAGATCGCGGGCCTCAACGTCCTGCGCATCATCAACGAGCCGACGTCCGCGGCGCTGGCCTACCACCTGGAGAAGGAGAACGAGGCCACGATCCTCGTCTTCGACCTCGGCGGCGGCACGTTCGACGTCTCCCTGCTCGAGGTCGGCGACGGCGTGGTCGAGGTCAAGGCCACCTCCGGCGACAACCACCTCGGCGGCGACGACTGGGACCAGAAGGTCGTCGACTGGCTGGTCGAGAAGTTCAAGAACGCCAACGGCGTGGACCTCGCCAAGGACAAGATGGCCCTCCAGCGCCTGCGCGAGGCCGCGGAGAAGGCCAAGATCGAGCTCTCCAGCTCGTCCGAGACTCAGATCAACCTGCCCTACATCACCGCCTCGTCCGAGGGGCCGCTGCACCTCGACGAGAAGCTGACCCGGGCCGAGTTCCAGCGGCTCACCGCCGACCTGCTCGAGCGCACCAAGGCGCCGTTCCAGAACGTGCTCAAGGACGCCGGCATCGGGGTCGACGGGATCAACCAGGTCGTCCTGGTCGGCGGCTCGACCCGCATGCCCGCGGTGTCGGAGCTCGTCAAGGAGCTCACCGGCGGCAAGGAGCCCAACAAGGGCGTCAACCCGGACGAGGTCGTCGCGATCGGCGCCTCGCTCCAGGCCGGCGTGCTCAAGGGCGAGGTCAAGGACGTCCTCCTGCTGGACGTGACCCCGCTGAGCCTGGGCATCGAGACCAAGGGCGGCATCTTCACCAAGATCATCGAGCGGAACACCACGATCCCGACCAAGCGGTCGGAGACGTTCACCACCGCCGACGACAACCAGCCGTCCGTGGAGATCCAGGTCTTCCAGGGCGAGCGCGAGATCGCCGCGTACAACAAGAAGCTCGGCACCTTCCAGCTGACCGGCCTGCCGCCGGCGCCGCGCGGCGTGCCGCAGATCGAGGTCACCTTCGACATCGACGCCAACGGCATCGTCAACGTCAGCGCCAAGGACCAGGGCACCGGCCGCGAGCAGTCGATGGTCATCACGGGCGGCTCCGCGCTGCCCAAGGACGACATCGAGAAGATGATGCGCGAGGCCGAGCAGTACGCCGAGGAGGACCGCAAGCGCAAGGAGGAGGCCGAGGTTCGCAACCAGGCCGACACCCTCGCCTACTCGACCGAGAAGTTCCTGCGGGAGAACGACGAGAAGGTCCCCGAGGAGCTCAAGAAGGAGGTCGGGGACGCGGTCGCCGAGGTCAAGAAGACCCTCGAGGGCACCGACGTCGACGCGATCCGCACCAGCGCCGAGAAGCTGGCCCAGGTCAGCCAGAAGATGGGCGCCGCGATGTACGCGCAGAACCCCGAGGGCGCGCAGGCCGCCGGTGACGACGCCGGCCCGACCGCCGACGCCCAGGGCGGCGACGCGCAGGACGACGAAGTCGTCGACGCCGAGATCGTGGACGACGACAAGCCGAAGGGCGGTGCCGCGTGACCAACCCTCCCACCGAGGGCGAGGAGCGCGAGGGCCCGGTGATCCGCGACAGGCGGCGCATCGACCCGAAGACCGGCCAGGTCAGGGAGCCGGACGCCGAGGCCGCCGAGGCGGCTCCGGCGTCGGCCCCGGAGTCGGCCGCGGGTGGTGCGGAGGCCGCGGCCCTCAAGACCCAGCTCGAAGAGCGCACCGCGGACCTCAAGCGGCTCAAGGCGGAGTACGACAACTACCGCAAGCGAGTCGACCGGGACCGCGTGGCCGTCCGCGAGCAGGCTCTCGCCAACGTCCTCAACGAACTCCTGCCGATCCTCGACGACATCGGCCGGGCCCGTGACCACGACGAACTCACCGGCGGCTTCAAGTCGGTGGGCGAGGCGCTGGAGGCGGTGACCGGCAAGCTCGGGCTCGAACGCTACGGCGAAAAGGGCGAGCCCTTCGACCCCACGGTGCACGAGGCGCTCATGCACTCGTACTCGTCCGACGTGACGGAGACGAGCGTGGCGAACGTGCTCCAGCCGGGCTACCGCATCGGCGAGCGGGTCCTGCGACCCGCGCGCGTCGCGGTGGCCGAGCCCGCCGAGGCGGGCGACGACGCCGGAGACGGCGTCGGGGAGTGACCCGCGCCCGGGTGGCCTCTACTGGGGGGTACGGGGCCACCCGGGGCGGGCACGTTCCCGCACGGACCGGGCACACGCTCGGAGCACAGGCTCAGACACGTAGGACGCAGTGGCACTAGCAGAAAGCGGGGCGCCGTGAGCACCAAGGACTACCTGGAGAAGGACTACTACAAGGTCCTGGGTGTCTCGAAGTCCGCGTCGCAGGACGAGATCAAGAAGTCCTACCGCAAGCTGGCGCGCAAGTACCACCCCGACGCCAACAAGGGCGACACCGACGCCGAGGACAGGTTCAAGGAGGTCTCCGAGGCCTACGACGTCCTCTCCGACGAGAAGCGCCGCAAGGAGTACGACTCCGTGCGGGCGATGCCGGGCGGGTTCCGCGGCCAGCAGGGCGGCGGGTTCGGCTTCGACCTGGGCGACCTCTTCGGGCAGGGCGGCACCGGCACCACCACGGGCGCCGGGGCCGGCGACCGTATAGGAGACATCTTCGGCGGGTTGTTCAACCGCGGCGGCGGCGCCCGCACGTCGGGCACCCGGCGTGCCCGCCGGGGCGCGGACGTGGAGACCGAGGTGACCCTCACGTTCGGCCGCGCGATGAACGGCGTGACCGTGCCCATCAAGCTGACCAGCGAGGCCGCCTGCCCGAAGTGCCGCGGCACCGGCGCCAAGGCCGGCACCGTGCCGCGGGTGTGCCCCAACTGCGAGGGCACCGGCAGCGAGACGCGCAACCTCGGCAACTTCGGCTTCCAGGAGCCGTGCAAGGAGTGCCACGGGCGCGGGCTCGTCGTCGACGACCCGTGCACCATCTGCCACGGCAGCGGCCGCGCGACCGGCACCCGGACGATCCAGGCCCGCATCCCGGCGGGCGTCGCGGACGGGCAGAAGATCAGGCTCAAGGGCAAGGGCGCCCCGGGCGAGAACGGCGGCCCGGCCGGCGACCTCTACGTCACCATCAAGGTGCGCCCGCACAAGGTGTTCGGGCGGAGCGGCGACAACCTGACCCTCTCGGTCCCGGTCACGTTCCCCGAGGCCGCGCTGGGCGCCGAGATCAAGGTGCCGACGTTCCAGGGCCAGCCGGTGACGCTGCGCCTCCAGGAGGGCACTCCCAACGGCCGCACGCTGCGCGTGAAGGGCCGTGGCGCGACCCGCCGCGACGGCACCAAGGGCGACCTGCTCGTCACGATCGACGTGCAGGTGCCGCAGAAGATCGATGACACCACCCGCGAGGCGCTGGAGCGCCTGCGTGCCGCCGACGACGGCGACGACCTGCGCAGCGAGCTGCTCCAGCAGGCCCGAGAGGAGTGATCATGGACCCGTTCGGCGACGACACCCCGGTCTATGTGATCTCGGTGGCGGCGCAACTGTCCGGGCTGCATCCGCAGACGTTGCGGACGTACGACCGGATGGGACTGGTCTCGCCCGGCCGCACCGCGGGCCGCGGGCGCCGCTACTCGATGCGCGACATCGTGCTGTTGCGCGAGATCCAGCGGCTGTCCCAGGAGGAGGGCATCAACCTCTCGGGCATCAAGCACATCCTCGAACTGCAGCGCGACAACATCCACCTCCGCGAGGAGCTCGTCAAGGCGCACGCCGCGCTCGAGGACCTCGCCAACGAACTCGAATCGACCCGGGCCGTGGCCGCCCGCCTGGCACAGCAGCGCCGGCGCGGCGAGCCCGCGGAATCTCCCGGTACGGACCTGGTGCCGATCCGCCACACGGGGGTCGTGATCTGGCACGAGCGCCGCTCGGAGTGAAGCGGCGCCGACGGTATTAGGGGCGTAGAAGACAGATGGACAACAAGCTCACTCTGAAGAGCCGTGAGGCGATCACGATCGCGCTCCGGCAGGCCGCGAGCGCGGGCAACCCTCAGGTGGAGCCCCTGCACTTGCTCGCCGCACTGCTGACCGTCCCGGAGGGCACCACGGTGCCGCTGCTCAAGACGGTCGGGGCCGACCCGCAGGCGGTGCGGCGCCAGGTCGAGGAGCGGCTGGCGCAGCTGCCCAAGGCCTCCGGCTCGACCGTTCCCGAGCCGCGCCTGTCCGGCCAGCTGCAGCGCGTCCTGGGCACCGCGCAGCACCGCGCCGAGGAGCTCGAGGACGAGTACGTCTCGACCGAGCACCTGCTGGTCGCGATCGCCGCCGACGGCGGCCCGTCGGCCGAGCTGCTCAAGGAGTTCGGGGCGACCCCGCAGGCGCTGCTCGACGCGTTCAAGGACGTGCGAGGGAGCGCCAAGGTCACCAGCGAGAGCCCGGAGGACACCTACAAGGCGCTGGAGAAGTACGGCGTCGACCTGACCGCCGCCGCCCGCGATGGCCGGCTCGACCCGGTCATCGGCCGTGACACCGAGATCCGCCGCGTGGTCCAGGTGCTGTCCCGGCGCACCAAGAACAACCCGGTGCTCATCGGCGAGCCCGGCGTCGGCAAGACCGCCGTCGTCGAGGGCCTCGCCCAGCGCATCGTCGCGGGCGACGTGCCCGAGTCGCTGCGCAACAAGCGGCTCGTCTCGCTCGACCTGGGCGCGATGGTCGCGGGCGCCAAGTACCGCGGCGAGTTCGAGGAACGCCTCAAGGCGGTGCTCACCGAGATCAAGGAGAGCGACGGCCAGGTCGTCACGTTCATCGACGAGCTGCACACCGTCGTCGGCGCGGGCGCGGCCGAGGGCGCGATGGACGCCGGCAACATGCTCAAGCCGATGCTGGCGCGCGGCGAGCTGCGCATGATCGGCGCGACCACGCTGGACGAGTACCGCGAGCGCATCGAGAAGGACCCCGCCCTGGAACGCCGCTTCCAGCAGGTCTTCGTCGGCGAGCCGTCGGTCGAGGACTCCATCGCGATCCTGCGCGGGCTCAAGGGCCGGTACGAGGCGCACCACAAGGTGCAGATCGCCGACGCCGCGCTCGTCGCCGCCGCGACCCTGTCCGACCGCTACATCACCGCCCGTTTCCTGCCCGACAAGGCCATCGACCTGGTGGACGAGTCGGCGTCCCGGCTCCGCATGGAGATCGACTCCCGTCCGGTCGAGATCGACGAGCTGCAACGTTCCGTCGACCGGCTCAAGATGGAGGAGCTGACACTCGCCAAGGAGACCGACGAGGCGTCCAAGCAGCGGCTCGACCGGCTCCGCAAGCACCTCGCCGACCGCCAGGAGCACCTGAACGCCCTCAACGCCCGCTGGGAGCACGAGAAGGCCGGCCTCAACCGGGTCGGCGAGATCAAGGAGCGCATCGACCAGCTGCGCGGCGAGGCCGAGCGGGCCCAGCGCGACGGCGACCTGGAGACCTCCGCCCGGCTCACCTACGGCGAGATCCCGGAGCTGGAGAAGCAGCTCGCCGAGGCCTCCGCGCAGGCCGAGTCCGACAATGCCGACGCCATGGTCAAGGAGGAGGTCGGCCCGGACGACATCGCCGACGTCGTCGCCTCCTGGACGGGCATCCCGGCCGGGCGCCTGCTGGAGGGCGAGACCGCCAAGCTGCTCCGCATGGAGGACGAGCTCGGCCGGCGGCTGATCGGCCAGGGCGCCGCCGTGAAGGCCGTCTCGGACGCGGTGCGCCGCGCCCGCGCGGGCATCTCCGACCCGGACCGGCCGACCGGCTCGTTCCTCTTCCTCGGCCCGACCGGCGTCGGCAAGACCGAGCTGGCCAAGGCCCTGGCGGAGTTCCTCTTCGACGACGAACGCGCCATCACGCGCATCGACATGAGCGAATACTCCGAGAAGCACTCGGTGGCCCGCCTCGTCGGGGCGCCTCCCGGCTACGTCGGCTACGAGGAGGGCGGCCAGCTCACCGAGTCCGTCCGCCGCCGCCCCTACTCCGTCGTCCTGCTGGACGAGGTGGAGAAGGCGCACCCCGAGGTCTTCGACGTCCTGCTCCAGGTGCTGGACGACGGCCGCCTGACCGACGGGCAGGGCCGTACGGTCGACTTCCGCAACACGATCCTGATCCTCACGTCCAACATCGGGTCGCAGTTCCTGGTGGATCCGACGCTGGAGAACGGCGCCAAGCGTGAAGCGGTCATGAACGCGGTGCGCAACTCGTTCAAGCCGGAGTTCCTCAACCGGCTGGACGACGTGATCCTCTTCGACGCGCTCACCACGACCGAGCTGACCAGGATCGTCGACCTCCAGGTCGACCGCCTCGCCGAACGCCTCGCGGACCGCCGACTCACCCTGGAGGTCACCGACGCGGCCCGCGAGTGGCTGGCGCTCACGGGCTACGACCCGCTCTACGGGGCGCGGCCCCTGCGCCGCCTGGTGCAGACCGCCATCGGCGACCAGCTCGCGCGCGAGCTGCTGTCCGGCGAGATCCGCGACGGCGACCGGGTCGTGGTCGATCTCGACGAGGCCGCCGACGCGCTCACGGTCGGGTCGGGCCAGGGTCTGTCACTGGCGAAGTAATACGACCGGAAGGCCGTCACCCCCACCGGGGTGGCGGCCTTTCGCATGCGCGAAAAAAAGGGGGTTGACGAAGCCGGGGACCCTTTATAAAGTCGCACGCATGGAGTCCTGATCCCACGGTTGAGCACAGACGCCGCCTCGCGCGGCCCGCTCCCCACGCATCGCTCCCGACACCCTCTTCCCAGGCCGTGAGCAGCGCCCTGACCTAGAGCCGTCCGGTGAGCGACCTTCCCGTTCCCTTTCATCGGTCCGCCGTGGCCGTTCTTTGGCGACCGTTTCTCATGCTTTATCGGAGGTCTGTTTTGCGTACCCCGGATCACGAACTCAACGAAATTCTCGCGTCCGTCAACAAGGACGCGAACGCCGAGAAGAAGACCAGGAAGGCGAAGCCGGCGCAGCGGAAGCGCCACTTCGATCCGAAGTCGGCGGCCTTCGCCGCGCGCGGCGGGGCGTCCCACCGGAACGCCCGGCAGATGCCCACCCGCCGCCTCCAGCGCGGCGGCCGCTGACCCGCACGCCGATCACGGGCCGGCCCGCGTCTCCTGGATGCGGGTCAGCCCGTCGAACGGCGTCTCGGGCGGCGGCACGACCGACGCCACCGCGGCCAGCCCGAGCAGCGCGGCCGCGATGGCCAGCCGCCGCCGCAACCGCCCCGGCCCCGGGCCGCGCGTCTCCCCGCCACGTCCGCTCATCGACCTTCTCCCCCGATCTCGTGGTGTCCGGTCGACGCTACGGATCGGGCACGGACGTCACCATCCGTTCTGCTCCCCTCCTGAGCAGGGGGTTAACCCCACTCTGGCCTGGGATTTCACCACCATGGAGCGCTGGGGGGTGGAGCAGGCTACACCTTCGTTCCGGGAGTGCGCCCGCTCGTGGCGGCCGGTCCCCGTCGGACAGAGTGGATCACATCACCGACAACGGAGGACCCCCATGAAGCCGCTGCTCTGGATGCTGCTCGCCATCTCGCTGACCACCAACATCGTCGTCGGCCTCGTCGACGACGGCGTCTTCTCGATCGTCGTGAACGCGGTCACCGGGATCCTGGTCCTGGGATCCCTCGCCGCCCTGATCACCCTCCGCGTCCGCGCCCGCACCTGACCCGGCCGTGTTCGATCACGACGGGGAAAGCAGACGGCGGGATTCGCGGTCGGTCCGCGGAATTCCGGGCCGGCGTCCAGGCCGGGACATTGGCCAGGATCGCCGGCCCGGCGGCGGTCGTGATGACGGACATGTTCGATCGGCGAATCCCCTCGACCAATGATCGTTCGTTACCGTGAGTGACGAACGTCCGCGGCGAGAACGGAGACGGCGGGGCCGATCGCTCCAGAATTCACTGGCTCATTCGGTGCATGATCTCTCGCTTACGGGCATGTAACGTACGACGTACATCATTAAACGGCGCGAAGACCACGGTGGGGATCAGATGGACCTGACCGGTGCTGTATGGCGCAAGAGCAGCTACAGCGGCCCCAACGGCGGTAATTGCGTAGAAGTCGCCGGCGTCACCGGCGCCGTCGTACTCCGCGATTCCCAGGGCGACGATGACGAAGCGGTCATCGTCCTGACCACGGAGCAGTGGCGTGCCCTGACCGGCCGCCTGAGAAACGTTCACACATCCTGATCGTGTGCACGAATGCGCCGCCGGCGCGTCACGTTCGCCACCAACGTTGATTGAAACCGCAACCACACCGGGGGCGTCGGGGTTCGTCCAGTGAGAGGCCACGAAGGCTCTCTCTCGCCCGATCGGGCGAGACCGTGACTCCCGAGGTGGAACCCCATGGATCTGCAGCTTTCCGGCCGTGTCGCCGTCGTCACCGGCGCGTCGAAGGGGACGGGCCTGGCGATCACTCGCACGCTGCTGGACGAAGGCGCCAAGGTGGTGGCCGCGTCCCGCAAGAGCAGCCCCGAACTCGACGCGCTCGCCGGGCCCGGCCTGGTGCACGTCGCGGTCGACCTCATGGACCCGGACGCGCCCGCCCGGGTCGTGCGGCGCGCGGTGGAGACGTTCGGCGGACTGGACATCCTGGTCAACAACGCGGGCGGCCCGCCGCCCGGGGTGGCCTTGCCGCGCTTCGGCTTCCTCACGCCGACCGACGACGACTGGCGGCAGATGCTGGAGTTCAATCTCCTCTCCGCCGTGCGCGCCATCCGCGCGGCCATCCCGGCGATGCTCGAACGAGGCGGCGGCGCGATCGTCAACGTCTCCTCCGGCAACGCGCGCCGGCCGCCGCCGATGAACTACGACTACAACGCCGCCAAGGCCGGTCTCAACACCCTGACCAAGGGGCTGTCGGAGGAGTTCGGGCCGCAGGGGATCCGCGTCAACACCGTCTCCCCCGGCCCGGTGCGCACGGCGTGGTGGACCGAGGAGGGCGGCGCCGCCGACATCCTCGCGGGCGCGACGGGCGCCGACCGGGACGCGGTGCTGGACCGGGTGGCGCCCGAGATGATGAACCTTGTCACGGGTCGGCTGGTCAAGCCCGAGGAGATCGCCGACGCCGTGGCGCTGCTCGTTTCGCCGCGTTCGGGAAGCACGACCGGTTCCGAGTACGCGGTGGACGGCGGCTTCCTCAAGGAGCTGTGACGACCTCTTTGCGGAGCCGCACGATTCGCCTTGGCACAAGGGCGGGCACAATCAAGCCCGTGACGCCCCGAGTGCGGGGCGTCGGATGAGCCTGCTACTGGCCCGGAGGGCCGGCGGACGGTCACACGACCGGCGCACGCCCCCGGGCCGGGGCAGGCCGAAGAACCTCCCCCTGCCCTATCGTGTGCCGGGTGCCGAACACCGATACCAGGGTGAAACCGCGCAAACCCGGACCCGAGGCCGTTCTGGTCCCGATCGCGCGCCTTCCACGCGAGCGGCGGCGCGAGCTGAGCAGGCGGGCATGGCGCGGGATGAGCACCGCGCAACGCGTCGCCGCGGGCCCGCTCATCCTCCTCGTGCTGTTCGTGGCGGTGGCGCTGACCGTCTGTCCGCCGCTGTACGCGCTCTTCGGCACCGACGTCCCCGGGCTGGTCAACGACGCCGGCGACAAGGGCCCGGTGTCGGCGGGCGAGCGTGCCGAGGCGTGGGTGATCTGGGTGCCGTGGATGGCGATGATCGGCTTCCTCTTCTGGCGCGGTGTGCGGGCCCGGCTGCGCGCCCCCTACCTGGCCGTGGACCCCGAGGGCGTGTGGCCGGTCTTCGGCGGGCGCGTCGAGGCCGGGCTGGAGTGGGCACGCGTCGCCGCGGTCGGCATCGGCGGCGGACGGGTGGAGCTGTTCCCGGTCGACGCGATCAAGGACTCCGCCGTCCCGACCGTGCTGGACGGCCTGGTCGTCAACGCCGCACCGCCCGCTCGCGGCCTGCGGGGCAAGCGCTACTCCCTCGACCTGCCCGACGGCCTCCCGGCGGGCGACCTCGCCGCCGCGCGTGACGCGGTCACCCGTTTCGGCGGCACGGACAAGCTCATCGACCTGCCCAGGACCGCGCCCCTGACGTGACGCCCCGTTCGAACTCGACGGCGTAACCGTCGCCGAGCGCGTCCCGTACGGCCGCGCGGGCCTGGTCGAGCTCGCCGCGAGCACGTCCGACCGTCGCCCGGACGTACAACGCCGCCACCGCGTCGGCGTTGGCGGGAGTCAGCTCGAACGGGGCGCCCGCCGCCGCCCTCTCCGCGAACAGCCGGACGGCCGCGTCCTCGTCGAGCGGCGGAACGCTCCGCGTCGTCTCCCCCTCGACCCCGAGCGGCTCCTGGCCGGTGGCGAGGACGTGGAGGCCGGGCGAGCCGCGCAGCAACGACCCGGCGAGCTCCGCGACGGGACCGACCACGTGCTCGCAGTTGTCGAGGACCAGCAGGATCCTGCACTTCAGCGCCCGTTGGAGCTGACCGTTCAGGTCCCCCGTCTCGTCGTCGCGGACGCCGAGCGCGGCCGCGACGACCTCCCCCGGCGTGGCGCCGGACGCGGGTTCGAGCCCGGCCAGCTCGACCAGCCACACCCCGTCCGGGAACGCCTCCCGGACGTTCCTCGCGGCCTCGACGGCCAGCCGGGTCTTCCCGACGCCGCCGGGCCCGGTGAGCGTGACCAGCCTGCTCTTGTCCAGCAGGCGCGTCACCTCCGTCAGGTCCCCGTCCCGCCCCACGAGCGCGGTCAAAGCCGCCGGCAGGTTGGTGCGCGCAGGCCGGGGCCGCGGAGGCTCCAGCGCCGCGTCCTGCCGGAGCATCGCCTCGTGCAGCGCGGCCAGCTCCGGGCTGGGGTCGAGCCCCAGCTCGTCGGCGAGGCGCGTCCGCACCTCCGCGTATCCGGCGAGCGCCTCGCTCTGCCGCCCGGCGCGGTACAGCGCCCGCAGGTGAACGGCGCGCAGCCGTTCCCGCAGCGGATACCGGGTCACCAGGTCTCCGAGCTCGCCCACGAGCAGCCGGTGCTCGCCCAGCTCCAGCCGGACCTCGGCGTGCTCCTCCAGCACCGCCAGCCGTTCTTCCTCCAGCCGCCCGATGGCCGGCCGGACGAACTCCTCGTCGCCGAAGTCGGCGTAGGCGGGCCCGCGCCACAACGCCAGCGCCGCGGCCAGGGCGGCGGCCGTGTCCGCGAGGTCGTCGGTGGTACGCGCCCGCGCGGCCAGGTCATGGAAGCGCCCGGTGTCCACCGCCTGTGGATCGACACGCAGCAGGTAACCGGGGGACTGCGACACGACCAGCTCACGCCCGCCCGGCTCGGCCTCCTCGAGCGCACGGCGCAGCTGCGACACCCGCGTCTGCAGCGTGTTGATCGGGTTCCGCGGGAGCCGTTCGCCCCACAGGTCGGCGACCAGCCGGTCGACCGGCACGGGCCGTCCCTGGTGAACGAGCAGGTCGGCGAGCAGCGCCCGGACCTTGAGCTCGGGAATGCGCACCGGCCGCCCGTCGTCCGTCCACACGGCCAGCGGGCCGAGCACGCCGAATCGCATGATCGAAGGTTATCCGACGTCTCGGCGACCCGAATACCGGCGATTAGCGCCACCGGCGACAATCATTTGCCATGGTCCATTGTCCGCGCACGCCACACAAGACCTGCGACATTATCGATCAAGCCAGGTGTTCGATTCATGACAAGGGGAAAGGTCGCCCAGTCGTTCGACTCAGAGGACCCCGCCGAGGACCTCAGAGCGACCGCGTCATGAAAACGCTGTTGGGGTCGGGAGCGTAGTCGGCGAACGGCTCGCAGTACTCGAACCCGAACTTCTCGTACAACCTGCGCGCCGGCAGGAAGAAGCCGGCCGAGCCGGTCTCGAGGCTCAGGCGGGTGAATCCCCTGGCCCCGGCCTCGACGAGGATGTGCTCCAGCAGCCGCGAGGCGACCCCGCCGCGCTTGCGCACCGGATCGGTGCGCATCGACTTCAGCTCGGCGTGCCCCGCGTCCAGCCGCTTGATCGCCCCGCAGCCCACCAGCGCGCCGCCGTCCCAGGCCGTCCAGAACGTGACCTCGGGCCTGCGCAGGCCGTCGAGGTCGAGGGCGTGCTTGCTCTCCGGCGGCGACGTGGCGCGCATCTCCTGGACGTGCGCCTCCAGGAACGCCTCGATCTCCGGCCCGGAGAGATCGTCCACCTCGATCCGCATCCCGCCGACCTCCCGTCGTGCTCGCCGTCTCCCCTGCGCCCACCAGCTTGCCATCGCTTGATCGTCGACCTGCAGCGGACCTGAAGGGGACCTGAAGCGCCGGTCGGCACAGTGAGGGTCATCCGAACTCAGGAGGAATGATGACGACTTCGCGGGAGTTCCGGCCGGCCTCGCGTCCGGCCGGTGCGGCGACCCTGGACGACTACCGGCCGGCCGAGGTGGAGGTGCCGGGCCCCGGCCCGGGACAGCTCCTGGTGCGCAACACGTGGATGTCGGTCGACCCGTACATGCGGGGCAGGAACACGTCTGGGGACCGTCAATGAACGCGCTAGTGGTCGTCGCACATCACCGGAGCACGTCACTGACCACGTCCATCGCGAGCCGGGCGAAGGCCCGCCTGGAGGCCGAGGGCCATACCGTCGACCTGCTCGACCTGCACGCCGAGGGCTTCGACCCGCGAATGAACCCGGAGGACGAGCCGGACTGGGGCGACCGCGACAAGGTCTACTCGGCCGAGGTCGGCGACCACATGCGGCGGATCGACGCCGCGGACCTGCTTTTGATCGTCTTCCCGGTCTGGTGGTACGGCCTGCCCGCGACCCTCAAGGGCTGGATCGACCGCGTCTGGAACTACGGCTTCGCCTACGGGCGCAGCGAGCCCCGGCTCGCCGGCAAACGAATGGTGTGGCTCGGCCTGGCAGGTGAGTCACGCGCCTCGTACGCCGAGCACGGCCTGGACAAGGCGCTGGCCACGCAGCTCCGCGTCGGGATCTCCAACTACTGCGGCATCACCGACGTGGACGTGCGCTTCGTGTACGGCACCGTCCCCGAAGACCCCGACACCGACGTCCTGTCCGCCGCCGAAGAAGAACTCACCACCACCCTGACCACCGCCCCGGTCGGCTGACCTGGGGGCAAGGCAGGCGGTCAGGGGAAGGAGAGGGAGCCGGTGGGTTCTCGGTGGCCGTCCGCGGCGTGCCAGTAGTCGCGGACCTCGGCTACCAGGCCGTCCGGGCGGAAGCGGACGAACGCGCATCCGGCCAGCGAGACGGGCCTGCCGCCCCCGGCCTCGGTGGCCAGAACGCGGAACTCCACCACCGCGCGGTCACCGTCCACCAGCGGGGTGCCGAAGCGCACGTCGGACGCGGGTTCCTCGGCGAAGCTCGCCCGCAGGTAGTCGAGCAGGGCGGCCCTCCCCACGTGCAGGGGGCGGAACGGCATCGACCGGTGGAGGCAGTCGCCGGCGTACAGCGCGGCGATCGTGTCGGCGTCCGACCGTTCCCACGCGCTCTCCCACACCCTGGCGAACCGCTCCGCGGCCTCGTGTACGTCCACGAGCCGATGCAACCACGCGGGAGTCCTCGGGCATCAGGGGCTTCGGACGGTGACGACCTCGTCCAATCGGGCTAGGACCTGGGGCCACGCGCCCAGATGACGGTCGCGGGCGTCGGCGTTGGGGAAACCCGCGTGGGTGAGCCGCAGTTCGGTGCCCCGTTCGGCCGGGGTCAGCTCGACCGTCACCACCGTCTCCGCTCCCTCGGTGCCGCCGTCCCCGCTGACCCAGGTCTGGATGACCCGGCGCGCCGGTTCGAGGCCGAGGAACCGGCCGTAGTGCGGATGGCGCACGCCGTCGTGGAAGGTCTCGAAGAAGTAGGGGGTGTTCACCTCAGGCCGCATGAGCACGGTGCCGGGCTCGGCGAACCACATGTGGATCTGCTCGGTCCAGGCCAGGTAGAGGCCCTGGGCCGAGCCGTTCATGTGGCGTTCGGAGACGACGCGCAGGGGGCGATCCGACAGGTCGGGCCAGGCGACTTCAAGAGGCATGCCTTTCCCCTACCACCGGAAAACGCGTTGCCCGAGCCGCCACGGCGTTGGGACTCTGAACATCGTCGCCGTTCACGAGGAAGGTCTGCGATGTCCACGCTGCGGGTCACCGCCGAGCTGCTGACCGTCCATCCCCACGACAACGCCGACGCGCTGGAGCTGGCCCAGGTCGGGCTCTACCGCGCCGTCGTCGCGAAGGGCGAATACCGGACGGGCGACTGGGCGCTCTACATCCCCGAGGGTTCCCAGCTCCCGGACGCGCTGATCGAGGAGCTCGGGCTGACCGGCAAGCTCGCGGGGTCGGCGAAGAACCGCGTCAAGGCCGTGCGGCTGCGCGGCGAGCTGTCGCAGGGCATCGTCTGCGTACCGGCCGCGGTGAACGGCACGGATCTGGCGGCCGCGCACGCCGAGGGGCGGGACTTCGCGGCGGACCTGGGCGTCACCAAGTGGGTGCCGCCGATCCCCGTTCACATGGCCGGCGAGATGGAGGCCGCGCCGGACCTCGTGCCGTGGATCGACATCGAGGACGTCAAGCGTTACCCGGCGCTCTTCGAGACCGGCGAGGCCGTCGTCGCGACGGAGAAGGTGCACGGCACCGCCTGCGCGTTCACGCTGGCCGGGGACGCGTCGTACGTCTCGTCCAAGGGGTTCAGCGCCAAGCGGCTGGCGATCAGGCACGACCCGTCCAACCTGTACTGGCGGGCGGTCGAGGCGCACGGCGTGCCCGAGGCCGCCGCCCGCATCGCGGATCTCCTCGCCGCCGACCGCGTCGCCGTGTTCGGGGAGGTCTTCGGGCAGGGCGTGCAGGACCTCGCGTACGGGGCCAGCGGCAAGGGTGAGCGTCCCGGCTACGCGGTGTTCGACGTGGCCGTCTCGTCGGGTGCCGAGCGGGTCCGCTGGCTCGACCCGGCCGAGCTGGCCGCGCTGCTGGAGAAGGTCGGCCTGCCCGCCGTCCCCGTCCTCTACACCGGCCCGTACGACGCGGACGCCCTCATGACGCTGGCGAACGGTCGCGAGACCGTCTCGGGCCAGGGCGCGCACCTGCGCGAGGGCCTGGTCGTCCGTACCGCCGCCGAACGCTACAGCCCCGTCACAGGCGGCCGGGCGATCGGCAAGTTCGTGTCCCCCGCCTACCTCACCCGCAAGAACGGCACCGAATACGAGTGACGCAACCCTCCATCGACGCACCTCGACAAGCTCTTGAGCAGCATCTTGATCGAGAAGGAGCTCATCGTGCCGCTCCCCGTCTGGGCCACGGATCCGTCCAGCCTGCTCATCACCGAGGAGGAGTACGAGGCCCTTCCAGACGAGGTCTGCAAGTCCATCGAGGTCGTCGATGGCCGCGTTGTGTTCTGCGAGTCTCCAACCCCGGAGCACCAGCGCGCGTCACGCGATCTGACCATGGCCCTGCTGGCCGTGCGTCCTCCGGAACCGCGCCTAGACGTTCTCCAGGACACCGACATGCGCTACCGGCATCGAAATCCCCACGTCGCCAGGTCCGGGAAACGTTTCACCTTCCGGCGTCCGGACATCAGCGTGCTGCGATGCCTGGACCGCGGGGCCAGGCTCTGGTCCGACGATGTGATCACGGCCGTAGAGATCACATCCTCGGACGATGAGGTGGATTTCAACGACAAGCGCGCCGAATACGCCGCACAGGGCATCCCCGTCTACCTGATCGTGGTGATGGACGGTGATCGCATCGGCTCGGTCGAAGAACATCGGCTGGACTGGAGCGGGCGCAACTACCAGCTGGCGGCCGTCCCACCGCGGCGCCCTGGTCACCGAGCTGCCTGAGGGGATCAAGCTCAACGTCCCCTTCACAGAGCTGGAACGCGTCTGACCCCGGCCGAATCCGCTCGGTAACTCGCCGGCCGACGAGTCAATCACTGATTGAATCGGTGATTGACCCGGCTGACCTAGCCATGGTCCACTGGACGGGTGCAGCCGACGCGAAGCGAGACCGACGCGCGACAGCGCCTTCTTGACGCCGCCGAACGGCTCCTGCGCGAGCAGGGGTACGAACGGATGTCGGTGCGTGCCGTCAACAAGGCCGCGGGCATGAACCCGGCGGCTGTGCACTACCACTTCGGTTCCAAGGAGGAGCTGGTCACGGCCCTCCTGGAACGCAGCCTCAAGCAGGCGTGGGACGAGTCCCTGACCACGCTGAAGATCCCCGTGGCACCCGAGGTCGGGGAGATCGCTCGGGCGCTGGTGGAGCCGATGGCGCGGATCGCGGGGGACGATTCGCGCCGCTGGATGCTGGCGCTGCTCGCGCGCCTCGTCCTCTCCGGTCAGCCGCTGCCCTGGCGTTCGCCCTGGTCCGCACCCGAGCCGTGGATCGCCATGCTCGGCCGAGCGCTCCCGCACCTGCCGGCGCACGCCGTGGCCGAACGGTGGCGGCTGGCCCGCGACCTGGTCCTCCTCACCTACGGGGCCCCGTTCGGCGACTCCGCCGGACCGCCGCCCCCGACTCCAACGGTCATCGCTTTCGTCGCGGCCGGGATGGCCGCGGAAGGAGCCACCCCCCATGGCCACGATCTTCGAGCCCGCCCGCCTGGGGCCGCTGACCCTGCGTAACCGCACCATCAAGGCCGCCACGTTCGAGGGCCGCACGCCGAAGGGCCTGGTCACCGACGAGCTGATCGAGTTTCACCGGGCCATGGCCGCGGGCGGCGTCGGCATGACCACGGTCGCCTACTGCGCGGTCGCGCCCGAGGGCCGTACCGAACGCCGCCAGATCCACATGCGCCCGGAGGCCGTTCCCGGGCTGACCCGGCTGACCGAGGCCGTCCACGCCGAGGGCGCGGCGATCGCCGCGCAGGTCGGCCACGCCGGCCCGGTCGCCGACGCCCGTTCCAACCGGGCCCCCGCCCTCAGCGCGTCCCGCCGTCTGAGCCCGCTCACCGGCCAGTTCATCCAGGGCGTCTCGCCCGAGGACATCACCCGCGTCATCGGTGCCCACGCCGACGCCGCCGAGCTGGCCGCCGACAGCGGCTTCGACTCGGTCGAACTGCACTTCGGCCACAACTACCTGATCAGCTCGTTCCTCAGCCCCCGCCTCAACCGCCGGCGCGACGGCTGGGGCGGGGCACTGCCCGCCCGCGCCCGGCTCGCCCGCGAGGTCGCCGAGGCCGTCCGCACCCGCGTCGGCACCCGCGTCGCCGTCACCGCCAAGCTCAACATGGACGACGGCGTGCGCAAGGGACTGAACCCCGACGACAGCATCGAGGCCGCCCGTCTCCTGGAGGCCGACGGCCACCTGGACGCCCTGGAGCTGACGGCCGGAAGCTCGTTCCTCAACCCGATGTACCTCTTCCACGGGAAGCCGCCCGTCAAGGACTTCGCCGCCGCGTTCCCGCAACCTCTCCGCACCGGGCTCCGCGTCTTCGGCCGCGCGTTCCTGCGCCACTACCCGTACGAGCCGCTCTACCTGCTGCCGCTGGCCCGCCGCTTCCGCGAGGCCCTGACCATGCCGCTGATCCTGCTGGGCGGCGTCACCGACCGCGCCTCCATGGACACCGCCATGAACGAGGGCTTCGAGTTCGTCGCCATGGGCCGCGCCCTGCTCATGGAGCCCGACCTCATCGCACGCATCCAGAAGGACGACACCACCACATCCCAGTGCATCCACTGCAACCGCTGCATGCCCACCATCTACAGCGGCACCCGCTGCGTCCTCACGTGACCGCCCAGGCACCCACCGCCTCCTGACCCACGCAACCCCGCGAGGCAAGCACTCCGCCTTCACGCATTCCACGATGATCCCGTGCAGCGGGTCTGAGGATCTCGACCCCCGGTGGCGGGGCGCATCTCGAAGAAGTCGTCGAGGAGGTCGCGACCTTGGGAGGGCTTGTCACGGAAAGTTAATGGACGGCTACGACATTTTCGGCGCGGTCGTCCCAGAAGCCCGGAGGCCGGGGCCGAGGGCGAGGATCACGTGCATATGGGGCGTTGGCGGTAACGTTCAAGCATGCCCGTGCCCCGCCTCGCCGTCACCGTCGACCTAGTCGTCCTCACTGTGCGGGAACAGCGGCTCTCCGCCTTGATGTGGCGGCGGGACCGGGCGCCTTACGACGGTTGCTGGTCGTTGCCGGGCGGGTTCATCCAGCTGGACGAGGACCTGCCGGTGGCCGCCGCGCGCCTGATGGCGGAACGGGCGGGCCTGGCAGACGTGCGGATCCACCTCGAACAGCTGGCCACCTACGGCTACCCGGACCGCGACCCGCGCCAGCGCGTCGTCAGCGTCGCCTACCTGGGCCTCGCGCCGGACCTGCCCGCCTCGTCCCGGGCTCAGGTGCTCTGGTCGGCGGTGGACGACCTGATCCGCCATGATCGTGCCGCGTTCGACCACAAGCGCATCCTGTGCGACGGGGTCGAACGGGCCCGCGCCAAGCTGGAGTACACCTCGCTGGCCGCCGCGTTCTGCCCGCCCGAGTTCACCGTCGCGGAGCTGCGCCGAGTGTACGAGATCGTCTGGGGCACCCCCCTCGACCCGCGGAACTTCCACCGGAAGGTCACCGGCGCCGACCGTTTCCTGGTCCCGACCGGCCGCACCACCACGCGCGACGGCGGACGGCCCGCCCGCCTCTACATCCGCGGCGACGCCGAGCAACTACGCCCGCCCATGCTCCGCCCGTCGCCGCAGGTTCCGCTGGAAAGCCCGTCGACGGCAAGGTCACCCGTCGCCTGAGCCGTCCCCGCGTCGCACCTACGGGTGCTCAAGGGCCTGCCGCGCGGGGCGTGCGAGCTTCCGGCGACCGTTCGGAAGGGACGACTATGTCGGCGGTCACTGGGTAAAGAAATCGCGTCGGCGGACATCGCATGACCTGGGCATTGCTAGCTTTTGATCCCATGGATGGCGACATGTCCGAGGAGCTCGGCCTCCTCGTCAGGGACATCGGCGACGCCGGTGTGGCCGAGATGTCCGGTACCCCGGGGCTCGCCGCGGCCGTCGACCAGCATGTGGCGGCGGTGCGCGACGACATCGGCGCGCACCGGCCGCACCCCGACGTCCTCATGGACTACCTGCACGGCTTCGCCGAGGACGCGTTCCGGCGCGGCTGGTGGCCGGGGAGCACCCGCGACTGGGAGTTCGTGCGCATCGTGGCGGTCTGCTGGATGATGCGGGAGAACGTCTGAAGGGTCCGGATCGCTCGGGCCGCCCGCCCGCCGATCCGGAACGGGACGATCCGTAGGCTGGGACCACCACCCCCGTACGTCTGGAGGACAACGGTGTCCGAGGGAACCACTCCGCGCTTCCGCTCCGTCCTCGACCGGTTCGTGGCCTACAAGCCCGGCAAGGTCGTGGTCTCACCGGAGGGCCGCTCCTACAAGCTGTCGTCGAACGAGTCGCCGGCGGGGCCGCTGCCCTCGGTGGTCGAGGCGATCAGCGCGGCGGCGCTGACGGTCAACCGCTACCCCGACAACAACTGCACCGCGCTGATCGACACGATCAGCGCCACGTTCGGGGTGCCCGCGGACCATGTGGCGGTGGGGTGCGGATCGGTCGGCGTCACCCAGATGTTGCTGGAGGCGGTGGCCGAGCCCGGCGCCGAGGTGATCTACGCCTGGCGCTCGTTCGAGGCCTACCCCCTGCTGGTCTCGCTGTCCGGCGCGACCTCCGTCCAGGTGACGCTGCGCGACGAGGCGCACGACCTGGACGCGATCGCCGACGCGATCACCGAGCACACCCGGCTGATCTTCATCTGCAACCCCAACAACCCGACCGGCACGATCGTCCGCCGTCCGGAGCTGGAGGCGTTCCTCGACCGCGTCCCGGCCGACTGCCTGGTGGTGCTCGACGAGGCGTACCGCGAGTACGTGCGGGACGACGCGGTGCCCGACGGTCTGGAGCTGTACGGTGACCGCCCCAACCTGGCGATCCTGCGGACGTTCTCCAAGGCCTACGGACTCGCCGGCCTGCGCATCGGCTTCATGGTGGCGCACCCCGAGGTCGCCGCGGCCGTGCGCAAGACCTTCCTGCCGTTCAGCGTGAACGCCGTCGTCCAGGCCGCCGCCATCGCCTCCCTCGCCGCCACCGACGAGCTGCTCACCCGGGTGGAGAGCACCGTCAAGGAACGCGAGCGCGTCCGCGACACCCTGATCGCCGACGGCTGGACCGTCCCGCCCACCGAGGCCAACTTCGTCTGGCTGCGGCTGAACGAGCGCACCCTGGACTTCTCCGCCGCGTGCGACGCCCAGGGCGTCAGCGTCCGCCCCTTCCCCGGCGAGGGCGCCCGGGTCTCCATCGGCTCCCCCGAGGAGAACGACGCCTTCCTGGCCGTAGCCCACACCTACCCCCACCGCAACTAACCCCCGCTTCCACACCCAACCGACCAGCGCCCCCCGCCCCCGGACGCAGGCCAGGCCCGGTCGCTGGCCGGGTCGCTCACCCGTTGATCGCGATCGCCAGCTCACGGACGCCTGGGCCGCTCGGTGCGGGTCAGCTCGTGGCGGGGGTGTCGGCGGCCGGGGTGGTGGGGTCGCCTGCCGGTGGGTCCGGCGTGGGCGGGTCGGGGGTGGGCGGGTCCGGTGTGGTGACGGGCGGATCGGTCACGCCGGGGTCGGTGACCGGCGGGTCCGGCTGGGTGACCGGCGGGTCCGGTGGCGTGGTGGTCGGCGGCTTGGTCGTCGACGGCGTGGTGGGCCGGATGGACGGGTCGCGGACGCGGCTGACCGGTGACGTTCCCGGGGGCGCCGACGTGCGCGAGGTCTGCGGGGCGACGGCGGGCGGCAGCCCGGGGTCGCCAGGGGCGGTGCCGCCCACGTCGTTCCGTCCGCCCTTGCCGTCGGCGGGTTCGGTGCCGGCGGGGGCGGGGGTCGGCGAGAGTTGCAGCAGGGCCGGCAGGCCCTTGCGGATGGGCTGGTAGCCGACCATGGCGGAGACCGCCACGCCCGATCCCAGGATCAGCGCGGCGACGCCGGCGGCGGCGGCGATGCGGGCTCGTTCGGACGTTCCTTCGCCGCGGCCCAGCAGGCCCGCGAGGGTCGCCGTGAGGGACGCGGCCTTGGGGCCCGGCCAGTGCAGGTGCTCGCGTCGCGCGTAGGCCCACGCGAGCGTCTGCGAACGCTCGGCGGGCTCGGGACGCGGGGTTTTGGATCGGCGGTCGCTCATCGTGCCCCCGCCGACTCGCATGTCTCCATGCTTGTCCGACGCGGGATCAAGCGGCCGGGTTGGCCCCGGCCGCTTGATACCGTGCGGAATCTCTACGTGACGCCGCGGAGCGCCTAGGTGCTGGCCTTCGGCCCCAGCTTCTCCACGATCAGCCGGTAGAGCTGGCGTGGCCGTCCGGGCTGCGGCGTGCGGTTGGGCGGGAGCGGCCAGGCGAGGCCCTCCTCGACCAGCGTGCGCAGCAGGCGCCGGGCGGTACGGGGGGTGACGCCGAGCATCTTGCCGGCGTTCTCGGCGTCGACGATCAACGGCTGATCCTGGTCGCCCAGCTTGTCGGCCAGGCGGGCGAGGATCTCCAACCCCTTCGGCTTGGCCTGCGGCTGCGCGCGAGGGGGTGTGCGGGGCGCGGGCACCAGTGCCCGGCCGTCGCGGTCGAGAGCGAAGCCCTGGGCGCGCTGCGAGCTCTGCGAGCGCGCCAGCGCGGCGCGGGCGTGCGTCTCGGCCTCGTGGGCGGTGCGGCCCATGCCGATGCCGACCTCGATGGCCAGCCCGAGCTCCTCGCGGACCCGTTCGACGAACGGGGGTGTGCGGAAGCCCTCGGTGGAGGCCGTGACCGACCCCCGGGTGGCGATGACCAGGTAGCTGTGGTCGTCGAGGGGCCATACGGAGGCGTTCATCCGGTGCGCCTCCTGGAGGAGCACGCGGTGGAGCGCCAGCTTGAGCTCGTCCCGCCAGTAACGCGGTGTCACGCGGCGGGGCGTCTCGCGGAGCGTCGGCACGTCGACCAGGACGGTGACGAGCTGCGACTCCTCGAGACGGTGGTGGGCGCCCAGCAGCGCGGCGGTCTGCAGCGAACTGCGGATCGCGGCGCCGGTCGGGCGCACCCGGATGGTAGGGACCCCGGCCATCTCCATACGTTCGGCCGTGGCGTGCACGCAGGTCATCGCGACCGTGGTCGCGCCGCGCCGCCACAGGCGCTCGTGGAACGCGGCGAGGGTTCCCGGCCCCGCCGCCTCCTCGCGCAGATGGACCTGGTCGGTGGCCAGATTGATCTCGGCGTACGCCTCCTCGACCTCGGCGCGGCCGAGCACGTCGATGCTCACCCTGGCCGGATCGAAACGTTCGTCGAGGGAGGCGCGCAGCAGCGCCCCCTGTAGTGCCGCCCCGTTCAGGGGCACGTAGGTGGCGGGCATCGTGAGCACGCCCGCCTTACGCGCGAAGTCGTACGGCACCGGGCTCGCGAACAGGCACACGTCCACGCCCGAGCCCAGCCGTACGACCTTGTCGGCCGCTTCCTGTTCGTCGCGGTACGCGGCGGCCACGAGCCGGCTCGGCACCGGCGTCGGGCCGTGGCCCATCAGCATGACCCGCTCTACGAGGTCATGCGGACCCACGACGCCGATCGTCAGGTCGGGGGTCACCGACCCCGTCCTCGCTGCCGTCATCAGCGCCCGCTCGCTTCCCGGTCTGCCCTGTGGCGGGGGCCCGGCCCCGGCCATGCGTTCGCGCACGCTCCGCCCAACGGTTGACTCATGGCTTGTCGCCCCTGCCTTCTGACCCAGCACCGCAGTTCCCGTGCGATTCGCCTTCCCGCAGCCCCCGCCCAACCACCCTCTCGTTGGACGAGCTCTGCTCGGCGTCCTCCTATGTGGGCAGATCGGGTCAGGGCGACGATGTGTGACGCCCAGACGCGAAATCGAATCAAGAGTGCGGCGAAAAAGTAACCTACGCGACCCCTTGGTCAGTAATTTGTCACCATTCGGTCAGTCTTGATTCTGCATCTTCGGTCGTCCGAAGATGAAAAACAAGACCCGAAAACACCGCGGGGACCTCCTTCTGGCGCTGATGCGCACTGAAGAGACCCCTGCGGCGACCGATTGGTTTACGCGCGGCCCGAAAATCGACCAACCCGGTTCCGACTGCGCAGTAAACGTCCATATAGCCCAGAACCGCACGTCCATGCCTGATTCTGACCGGCTGTCCGATTGACTGTCAGCTCGCCCGACAGGGCCGCTCAGAGGTTCCGGCAGTTGGCGGCGGTCACGGCACGGGTGGAAGGCATCGCGCCCCTCACACGAACGCTGCCGGGCGCCAGGCGTGTGCCTGGCGCCCGGCAGGGGTGTCCGAAAGTCCGGGGCCGGAAACGGGCTTTAGACCGTCTCGCGGATGATGTCGGCGCCGAGCTGCGACAGGCGCTCGGCGGTGTGGGCGTGACCGCGGTCGAGGTAGTAGGCCGAAGTGATCGTGGTCTCGCCCTCGGCGGCGAGGCCGGCGAGCACCAGGGCGCTGCCGCAGCGCAGGTCGTGCGCCTCGACCTCGGCGCCGCGCAGGGCGCTCGGGCCGTTGACCTTGGCCCGGTTGCCGTCGACCTCGATGTCGGCGCCCATCTTGGTGAGCTCCTCGGCGAGCTTGAAGCGGCCGTCGAAGATGCGCTCGTAGATGTAGGACGGGCCGTCCGCGAAGCAGGACAGCGCCATGATCGGCGACTGGAGGTCGGTCGCGAAGCCCGGGTACTCGTCGGTGATGACGTTGATCGGCCGGAGCGGCCGGTCGCGCCGCACCTGGAGCACCGCGCCCTGCTGGTGGAACTCCACGCCCATCTGCTCGAGCTTGTCGGCCGCGACGCCGAGGTGCTCCAGCGAGGCGCCGACGAGGCCGAGCTCGCCGCCGGTGATCGCGGCCGCCATGACGAACACGCCGGCGTCGATGCGGTCCGGCATCACGGTGTGCTCGACCGCGGTGAGCTCGTCGACTCCCTCGACGGTGATGAAGCCGGTGCCGCCACCGCTGATCCTGGCGCCCATGCGCTGGAGGATCTCGATGTTGTCGAGGACCTCGGGCTCGAGCGCGGCGTTCTTGATCAGGGTGGTGCCGCCCGCCAGCGCCCCGGCCATGATCAGGTTTTCGGTGCCGGTGTGCGACGGGGTGTCGCAGTAGAGCGTGGCGCCGCGCAGGTCGCCGGCCTTGATGTGGATGACGCCGTCGCCGTTGTCGGCCACCTGCTCGGTGACGGTGGCGCCCATGCGCTTGAAGCCGTTGTAGTGGAAGTCCAGGTTGCGGCTGCCGAGGTTGCAGCCGCCCACGCCCTCGATGATGGCCTCGCCCAGCCGGTGCAGCAGCGCCGGGACGAACAGGAACGACCCCCGGAACCGGGAGGCGATGTCGGCCGGGAGCACCGGGCTGGTGAGCGTCGACGCGTCGATGACGAGCGTGCGCTCGGCCTCGTGCAGTTCCGCCTTGGCCCCGATGGCCCGAGCCAGCTCGACCGCGCGGCGCACGTCCTCGATGATCGGGACATTGCGCAGGACCGTACGGCCCTTGGAGGCCATCAGCGAGGCGCCGATCATCGGCAGGACCGCGTTCTTGGCGCCCTGGATGAAGACCGTGCCCTGCAGAGGCCGTCCCCCGCGCACGCGGTAACGAACGTCTTGGCCCATGCTCATGCCGCCTTACTCCTTAATTGCGGAAACGGTGCTACCAGTTCAAATGAGACTGCCGACCTGGCCGTTCACTTCCGGAACAGCGGGATCACAAGGGCCGAGCACGCCTAACGGTGTCCCCTCCATGAAACGCGCCCCCAGTAAACCACCGCACCGAGGGTGCGGCGTCCGTAGTGCACGGCCCGTGGCGACGGTACGACTCCCCTTCCCGTCGCGTTCACTTAGACAGTGGCATTCGCGCAAAGGTTCGCGTTTTGCCGCGTCTAGAGTGTGAGCCCCGCCGCATCCCGCGTCCACCCGCCCGTCCGGCGGGTCGCACGAAAGTACGGCGAATCGGCCGGACGTGCGGCCGATCGGGGCGGCTCACGGTCCGTCAGGGCGACGTGCGGCCACATCAGGCGAACGTGCGGCCCGTCAGGCGTTCGTAGGCCTCCACGTACTTGGCCCTGGTCCGTTCGATGATCTCAGGGGGCAGCGGCGGCGGCGGACCGCCCGCCGCGCGGTCCCATCCGGACTCCGGCGAGGCCAGCCAGTCGCGGACGAACTGCTTGTCGAACGAGGGCTGGGCGTGTCCCGGCTCCCACCGGTCGACGGGCCAGAACCGGGACGAGTCCGGGGTCAGCACCTCGTCGGCCAGGACCAGTTCGCCGTCCGCGCGCCGGCCGAGCTCGATCTTGGTGTCCGCGACGATGATCCCGCGGTCGAGGGCCAGCTCGGCGCCGCGCCGGTAGACGGCGAGCGTCACCTCGCGGAGCCGTTCGGCCTCCTCGGCGCCCTCCTGCGCGACCACCTCGCCGAACGTCATCGGCTCGTCGTGCGCGCCGACGTCGGCCTTGGTGGTCGGGGTGAAGATCGGCTCGGGCAGCACCGAGCCGTCCAGCAGGCCGTCCGGCAGCGGCACGCCGCTCACCGCGCCGTCCTGCCGGTACTCCCTGAGCCCGCCGCCCGCGAGGTAGCCGCGGGCGACGCACTCGACCTTGACCATGTCGAGGCGTTCCACGACGACCACCCGGCCCGCCCAGCCGGCCGGGGCGCCCTCCGGCGGGTCGGTGGAGATCACGTGGTTGGGCAGCAGGTCCGCCAGCCGCTCGAACCACCACAACGACAGCTGGGTGAGGATCGCACCCTTGTCCGGGATCGGGGTGTCGAGGATGTGGTCGTACGCGGACATCGTGTCGCGCGCGACCATCGCCAGCTCGCCGCCGGGCAGCTCGTACAGATCACGGACCTTGCCGCTGTGCAGATGCTTCATCGGGCCCCTTCGGTCGCTTCCAGGATTTCCACAGGGTCGCCGACGGCGAGCGGGCCGACGGTGCGCGGGACGCCGTTCTGGCCGAACCTGATCCCGCGGTCGATCGTCCGGTACCGCGCGAGCGTGCGCAGCGGTTCGCGGCCGCGTTCGCCCGACTCCTGGTCGGTGGTCGTGATCACGCAGCGGGCGCAGGACTTGACCAGTTCGATCTCGACGTCGCCGACGCGCAGCCGCCGGACGGAGTCCTCACCGAACGCGCCGAGCCCGCGAACGACCAGGTTGGGGCGGAAACGGTTCATCGGCAGCGGGGTGTCGAGCCGCCCGTTGAGGTCGTCCAGCGACTCCTCGGAGATGAGCAGGAGCGGGTAGCCGTCGGCGAACGCCGTCTCGCCGCCGCCCCTGCTGGTGGGCCGGTGCCCGGTGAACCGCACCAGGCGCGCCTCGACGCCGAGGAAGGCGCCGAACCACTCCGCCGCCGCGTCGCCCTGGTCGACGCCCTGGCATTCGGCCCGCTGCACGGTGACGTCCACCACCGGACCGTCGTCCACAGGCTTGTGGAAAAGTGTCTCCAGGCCTTCGACGGCGACGGCGAGCTGCTCGCCGTCGTACGTCGGGCGCATCAGCGCCATCCGCGCGTGGTCGCGCTGCGACAGGAACCGGCCCTCGGGCGTCGTCAGCATGAACTCGCGGTCGAACCGCAACCCCGTGGACGTCAGCTCCGCGGCGCGCAGCGGCGTGCCGCCGCCGCTCTTGAGCGGATAGACGTTGAGCTCGGTCAGCACCGCCCCCGTGTCGCCCATGGCGTCAGGCGAGGGCCGCGAGCCGGTCGAACATCGGGCCGAGCCGCTCGACGAACCGCTCCGGCCGGCACACCGCGTCCAGCCGTTCCTCGTCCAGCGACAGGCCCGCCTCGGCGGCGTGCTTGCGCAGCGTCTCGCGGAACGGGACGCCGGTCTGCCAGGTCTCCATCGCGGCCTTCTGGACGAGCGGGTACGCCTCGTCGTCGCGCGACATCCCGGCCTCGACCAGCTCCAGCAGCACCGTCGAGGTGTAGATCAGCCCGCCGGTGGACTCCAGGTTGGCCGTCATCCGGTCGGCGTCGACGACCAGCCCGGACATCAGCCGGTTGGTGAGGTTGAGCATGTAGTCGAGCGCGACCGAGGCGTCCGGCAGCGCGATGCGCTCGGTGGACGAGTGCGAGATGTCGCGCTCGTGCCAGAGCGGGATGCCCTCCATGACCGGGACGATCTGCGCGCGCACGATGCGGGCCATGCCGGCCAGCCGCTCGGAGATGATCGGGTTCTTCTTGTGCGGCATCGCCGACGAACCCTTCTGGCCCTTGCCGAAGGGCTCCCAGAGCTCGCGGACCTCGGTGCGCTGGCCGTGCCGCACCTCCAGCGCGATGGCCTCCAGCACCGTCGCCATGATCGCCAGCGACGAGACCCACTCGCTGATGCCGTCGCGGATGACCACCTGGGTCGACACGTCGGCCGACTTGAGGCCGAGCTTGCGCGCGACGTGCCGTTCGATCGCGGGGTCGATGTTGGAGTAGGTGCCGACGGCGCCGGAGATGGCCATGACGCCGACCGCCTCGCGGGCCCTCTTGAGCCGGTCGCGCGAACGTGCCGTGGCGAACGCGAAGTCGGCGACCCGGTGGCCCCAGACGTCGGGCTCGCCGTGGATGCCGTGCGTCCGGCCGACCCGGAGGGTGGCGCGGTGCTCCAGCGCGTGGTCGCGGAGCGTGGCCACGAGCGTGTCGGACTTGGCCAGCAGGATGTCGGTGGCCTCGACCAGTTGCAGCGCGAGCGCGGTGTCGAGCAGGTCGGAGGAGGTCATGCCGAAATGCACGTACCGGGCCGCCTCGCGCGGCTCGGTGTTGTCGGCCCAGGCCGACAGGAAGGCGATCACGTCGTGCTGGGTGACCGCCTCGATCTCGTGCACCGCCTCCGGCGTGGGCGGCGGCGCCTTGCGCACCGGCTCCACCACCTCCGCCGGGATGGTGCCGGCCGCGGCGTGCGCCTCGACCACCAGGGTCTCGACCTGGCACCACAGCTCGTACTTGTGCGCGTCACTCCAGACGCGGCCCATTTCCGGAAGGGTGTAACGCTCAATCACAAACCTGATTGTCCCAGGTGACCCTCGATGCTCCCGCCTCAGGTGTCCGGCGCGCCGCGGGGGCGTGCCGCAGTGCGCGCCGGCCGCCGTGCGCCGGCATGGACGGCGTGCGCCGCCGCGGGTCAGCCCTCGACGGCCTTGAGGGCGATGTCGCCGCGGTGGTGGGCGCCGCGGATCCGGATCCTGGCCGCGGCCTCGTACGCGGCGGTCCGGGCGGCGGCGAGGTCGTCACCGGTGCCCACCACGTTGAGCACCCGGCCGCCGTTCGCGACGAATCCGTCGCCGGCGCGCTTGGTCCCGGCGTGCAGCACGTACGCCCCCGGCACCTGGGCGGCCTCGTCGAGCCCCAGGATCTCGTCGCCCTTGACCGGCGCCTCGGGGTAGTGCTCCGCGGCGATCACGACCGTCACGGCCGCGCCCGGGAACCACGACAGCCGCGTCCCCCGGACGAGACCGCCGATCGCGCACGTCTGCAGCAGGCTGCCCAGGGGCGTGGCGAGGCGGTCGAGCACGACCTGGGTCTCCGGGTCGCCGAAGCGCGCGTTGAACTCCACCACGCGCACCCCCTTGGACGTGAGGGCCAGGCCCGCGTAGAGGACGCCCACGTACGGCGTGTCGCGCCGGCGCAGCTCGTCCACGGTGGGCTGGACGACGGTGGCCATCACCTCGTCCACCAGGCCCTCGGGGATCCACGGCAGCGGCGTGTAGGCGCCCATGCCGCCGGTGTTGGGCCCGGCGTCGCCGTCGTAGGCGCGCTTGAAATCCTGGGCGGGCATCAGCGGCACCGCGTCCTGCCCGTCGCAGAGCGCGAAGAGGGAGACCTCCGGACCGTCGAGATAGTCCTCGATCACCACCCGGTCGCAGCCGCCCGCGTGCGCCAGGGCCACGTCCCGGCTCTCGGTCACGACCACGCCCTTGCCGGCCGCCAGGCCGTCGTCCTTGACCACGTACGGCGGCCCGAACTCGTCCAGCGCCGCGGCGGCCTGCGCGGTCGTCTCGCACACCCGGGCGTCGGCGGTCGGCACGCCCGCCGACGCCATGACCTCCTTGGCGAACGCCTTGGAGCCCTCGATCCGGGCCGCCGCCCTGTCCGGCCCGAAGCAGGGGATCGCGGCCGCCCGCAGCGCGTCGGCGACCCCGGCCACCAGCGGCGCCTCGGGCCCGATCACCACGAGCGTGACGCCCAGGCGCTGGGCCAGCTCCACGACCGCCGTCGGGTCGGTCGGGTCGAGCGCGTGGTTGGCCGCGACCGCGGCCGTGCCGGGGTTGCCGGGCGCGCAGTGGAGCGCGGTGACGGAGGGGTCGCGGTGCAGGGCGCGGGCGAGCGCGTGCTCGCGGCCGCCGGATCCAAGAACGAGTACTCGCACGTCGGACGAGCCTAGTAGGCCCGGCCACCCGGCGGCGGACCGACGGTGTGATCAGGACCACGCCGCGGCCGTGTGAACTTGAACGATGTCCACATCGTCAAATATGTCGGCTGGTAAACTTCACAGGCTTGTCGCCTGGCGCCTAGGAGTGAAAGGAGGTGGTCGGGATGAGTCCTGGTGATCCTTGCAGTACTGCGGAGCCCCCTCACAGTCCAAGCCTCCGGACTGTTCATCCGACCGCCTCTCATCGGCGTCCGGCCACCGCCCCCATGCGTTCCCCTCGCTGATCGCGAGGGTCTGAGCGCTTGCCGCGTGCATGGCCGGAGGGTTAGGAGCACCTCATGGCCATGACTCGAGTCCGCCCTGGCCGGGCGACCAAGTCGCTGTTCAAGACGCGCGGGCGTCTCGCCGCCGGGCCCGCGTCCGTCGTTCAGCGTGATTCGGCGGTCATCGACTGGGCGGCCTACATCGACGGCCATCGGGTGTCGACCGACACGATCGACGACGCGGTACGGATGATCCGCGACGGCCGTCTCATGCCCGCCGCCGAGGTGCCCCGCGGCGGGGTCATGAGCGCCGCCGCCGAGCCGAGCGCCGGGTTCGTGTGGGTCGGGCTGCACGAGCCGTCGGAGACCGAGCTCGCCGAGCTGGCCGAGGTCTTCGGGCTGCACGAGCTCGCCGTCGAGGACGCCATCAACGCCCACCAGCGTCCCAAGCTGGAGCGTTATGACGACGTCAACTTCTTCGTCATGAAGACCGTCGGTTACGTGCGCCGCGGTCCGGACGGCGCGGAGGTCGTCGAGACCGGCGAAGTCATGATCTTCTGTGGCCCCGACTTCGTGGTGACGGTGCGCCACGGCACGCACTGCGAGCTGGGCTGCGTGCGCAAGGACCTGGAGAAGGACCCCTCGCGGCTCAGCCTGGGCCCGAGCGCGGTGCTGCACGCGGTGGCCGACCGGGTGGTCGACGGCTACGTGAGCGTGGCCGTCGCCGTCCAGGAGGACCTCGACCAGGTCGAGGAGGCCGTCTTCTCGCCGGAGCGCACCGACGAGTCGCGGCGCATCTACCAGCTCAAGCGCGAGGTGATCCAGCTGAAGCGGGCGGTCGGGCCGCTCGCCGGGCCGCTGCGCAACCTGAGCAACCGGCGTTTCGTCCCGAGCGAGATCAAGGAGTACCTGCGCGACGTCGAGGACCACCTCACCCGCGTCCGCGACCAGGTCGAGGCCTACGACGAGCTCCTCAACCCGATCCTCCAGGCGCACATGACGCAGGTGACCGTCGCCGACAACCAGGACATGCGCAAGATCTCCGCCTGGGGCGCGCTCTTCATGGTGCCCACCGCCATCGCCGGGATCTACGGGATGAACTTCGACTTCATGCCCGAGACCGAGTGGGCGTTCGGCTACCCGATGATCCTCGGCGTGATCGCGACCGCCTGCCTGTGCCTCTACAGAGGCTTCCGCCGCAACGGCTGGCTCTGACACCACGCCCGCGGCTCCCCGGGAGCCCGCGAACGGCTCCAGAACGCCTCAGACGGCTCCGCGAGAGCCTCAGAGCCGCTGGAGGCGTGCCACAGGCGCTGGGAAGCGCCACAGAGGCGTTGAGGCGCGTCAGAGGCCCTGAGTGAGCGCCAGAGGCGTTGAGAGAGGGTCACAGACGTTGAGCGAGCGTCACAGACGTTGGGCGAGCGTCACAGACGTTGGGGAGCCGTCAGAGGCGTTGGAGGAGCGTTCGGGTGAACGGGCGCGGGAGCGGCAGGCCGTGCGCGGCGAGCACGGTGCGCAGCCGGTCCGGGTAGTCGGTCACGATCGCGTCCACCTCGCAGGCGACGAGGCGTTCCATGTCGGCGGGCTCGTTCACCGTCCACACGACCACCGGCAGCGCCAGCGAGTGGGCGGCGTCGATCAGTTCCGGCGTCGTGAGGACGCGCTCGGGAGACAGGACGGTCGCGCCGACGTCGAGCGCGGCGCGGGCCGGGTCGCCGGGCTCGGCCCCGGCGAGCCAGCGGGTGCCGGGCACGAGGGTCTTGGTCTCGACGAGGGCGACGCGGCCCGCGTCCGGCGCGTACCGCCGCGCCTCGACGAGCACCCGCCAGTCGAACGCCAGCATCCGGCTCCGCCGGGTCAGGTCGAACGCGCCCAGCACCTCGGCGACCGCCGCGGCGAAGAACGCCACGTCGGCGTCGGGCCAGTCCGGGTCGGTCTTGAGCTCGACGGCGAGATCGACGCCGGGCGCCCGCGAGAGCAGCGCGCAGGCCTCGGCCAGCGTCGGGATCGCCGTCCCCGGCAGCGGGAGCTGGGTGAGGACGAACGGGTCGTCGTCGCTCACCGGCCTGCGCACCCCGGCGTCGAGGGTGGTGAGCTGGTCGAGCCGGAGATCGCGGATCGCCTTGCCCACGTACGGGTACATCGGGTCGCCCGGCCGCGCCGGCCCGGTGTCGCTCAGGTTGACCGGCGACACCACCTGGTCGTGGTTGAGCACCACCACGCCGTCGGCCGACAGGCCCACGTCGAGCTCGACGGCGTCGACGCCGAGCTCGAGTGCGTGCACGAAGCCGGGCAGGGTGTTCTCCGGTCGCAACCCCCGTGCCCCCCGATGACCGTGCACCTCGACGGTCCTCACGGTGGAAATCACGGTCTCGAAGCTACAGGGAGTCACCGATCATCCGATGGCCGACCGGTGAGATCCGATTGAACGTTGCGGACCGGCGCCGCCCGCACCGGCCGGGCTCGGACCCGCGCCGCTCAGACGAGCGAGCGGAGCTGGAGGGTCTGGTCGCGGCCCGGGCCGACGCCGATCGCGGAGATCTGGGCGCCGGACATCTCCTCCAGGGCGCGGACGTAGGCCTGCGCGTTCTTGGGCAGGTCGTCGAACGTCTTGGCGCCGGTGATGTCCTCCTGCCAGCCGTCCAGGTATTCGAGGATCGGCTCGGCGTGGTGGAACTCGGTCTGCGAGGCGGGCATCTCGTCGTGCCGGACGCCGTCGATCTCGTACGCGACGCAGACCGGCACCCGCTCGACGCCCGACAGCACGTCGAGCTTGGTGAGGAAGTAGTCGGTGATGCCGTTGACCCGGGTGGCGTAGCGGGCGATCACGGCGTCGAACCAGCCGCAGCGGCGGTCACGCCCGGTGGTCACGCCGTACTCGCCGCCGGTCTTGCGCAGGAACTCGCCCCACTCGTCGAGCAGCTCGGTGGGGAACGGGCCGGAGCCGACCCGCGTCGTGTAGGCCTTGAGGATCCCGATGACCCGGGTGATCTTCGTGGGGCCGACGCCGGAGCCCGCGCACGCGCCGCCGGCCGTCGGGCTGGACGACGTCACGAACGGGTAGGTGCCGTGGTCGATGTCGAGCAGCGTGCCCTGGGCGCCCTCGAGCAGGACGACCTTGTCGTCGTCGAGGGCCTGGTTGAGCACGAGGGTGGTGTCGGCGACGAACGGCTTGAGGCGCTCGCCGTACTCCAGGTACTCCTGCACGATCGGGCCGGTCTCGATGCGGCGCCGGTTGTAGACCTTGGTGAGGACCTGGTTCTTCTCGCGCAGCGACAGGTCGAGCTTCTGGGTGAGGATGTTGGGGTCGAACAGGTCCTGGACCCGGATGCCCATGCGGTTGATCTTGTCGGCGTACGCGGGGCCGATGCCGCGGCCGGTGGTGCCGATGCGCGCCTTGCCGAGGTAGCGCTCGGTGACCTTGTCGAGGGCACGGTGGTGGGGCATGATCAGGTGCGCGTTCGCCGAGATCAGCAGGCGCTCGCAGGAGATGCCGCGGTCCTTGAGCCCGTCGATCTCCTGGAGCAGCACCGCCGGGTCGATGACCACCCCGTTGCCGATCACCGGGACGACGTCGTCCGACAACACGCCGGACGGGAGCAGGTGCAGCGCGTAGCTCTTGTCTCCGATGACCACGGTGTGGCCGGCGTTGTTGCCACCCTGGTAGCGGACGACGTAGTCGACATCGCCGCCGAGCAGGTCGGTCGCCTTGCCCTTGCCTTCATCTCCCCATTGGGCTCCGACAAGAACGATGGCGGGCATGCCACTTTTCCTTCCCACGACGAAGGCCCCTGATCGCAAGCGCGAAGGGGCCTCTTGCGATCAAATCGTACCCATAGCCGGGGAGTGAAGAAACCGCAGGCCGTAGTAACAGCAACAGAAGTGACATGTGAGTCGATCCGGCTCAAAGCGTGCGAAGCCCCGCCGGATCGGATCTTCAGGCGTTCAGGACCTCCGCCGCGGTCGCGCTGCTGTCGCGCAGGAACGTCTTGCAGCGGTCGGCCTCCTGCTCCTCGCCGATCGCCGCCGCGGCCCGCCCGAGGGCGTGCAGGGCCCGCAGGAACCCGCGGTTGGCCTCGTGCTCCCAGGGAACCGGCCCCTGCCCCTTCCAGCCCGCGCGGCGCAGCTGGTCGAGCCCCCGGTGGTAGCCGGTGCGCGCGAACGCGTAGGAGTCGATGACGCCGCCGCGGGCGAACGCCCGGTCGGCCAGCTCGGCCCACACACCCGGGTAGTCCGGGTGGCGCGCGGCCACCTCGAACGGGTCGACGCCCTTTTCGAGGGCCTCGCGGGCCTCGACGTTATCCGGCAGTTCGGTCGGAGGCACGCCGCCGAGCAGGTTCTGGGTCATGCCGGTCATGGTAACGCCCCTCGGCGCACCACTTCGGGACCGGCCTCGACCTGCGCGAACCGTCAGACCGGCAGCGGCAGGGGCAGCCGGTAGTGGGCCGATCCGCCCTCGCTCGACGGGCGTACGCCGGGCCAGCCCGTGCGGATCGCGGACATGGCGATCCGGTTGGCCAGGACGACGTCCGCGTCGAACTCGGTGATGCCGCGCCGTTCGGCGAGCTGGGCCAGGAAGCCGACCATCCGGCGGGCCAGGCCGCGCCGCTGCCAGGGGTCGGCGATCAGGACGGCGATCTCGGCGCGCCACGGCTCGGCACGGTCCCGGATGTACTCGGCGATGCCGAGCATCTGACCGTCGAGCAGGGCCACCATCGCCTCGCGGTCCCAGTGGTCGAGCCGGTAGAGCGACCGCACGTACATCTCGGGGATCGCGGGGGTGCCGGAGAAGAACCGGGTGTAGAGGCTCTCGCCCGACAACCGCCCGGACATGCCGCGCAGCCGCTCGTCGTCGCCGATGCCGTACGGCCGGATGCGCACGTCCTGCACGGTCGCCAGGACGCCGAGCATGGCCGGTGGCAGTTCGGGTCGAACGCGAGCGACGCTGCCCACATCGAGTTGCTTCATACAACCCATTGGACCCCAGTGCGTTTCGTGAAGCAACCTTTAGACCGGTTCGTTGTATGACACAACTCAGGTAGCGTGGAAACCGTGTTGCCCCGCACGTACGAAACCCAGAACTGCTCGATCGCCCGCGCTCTGGAGGTGATCGGCGACCGCTGGACGTTGCTGGTCATCCGCAGCGCCTTCGAAGGCGTCCGGCGCTTCGACGACTACCAGGACGTTCTCGGCATCGCCCGCAACGTGCTCACCGACCGGCTCACCCGGCTCTGCGACGAGGGCCTGATGCGCCGCGTCCGCTACCAGGAACGCCCCGACCGCTTCGAATACCGCATCACCCGCAAGGGCGTCGAGCTGTGGCCCGCCATGATGATCCTGCTGCTCTGGGGCGACCGCCACTACGCCCCCGAAGGGCCCCCGGTCATCGTCACCCACCGCGGGTGCGGCGGCGCCCTGACGACCCACCTGACCTGCGACAAGTGCGGCGTTCACCTGGACCCCCGCGACATCGAGCCGATCCCGGGCCCCGGCGCCGTCCTCGCCTCGGAGGCCGCCGGCGGAGCCGACGCGACGGCCTGATCCTTTTGTCGGACCCGTGGCGTACGTTCGACCTCGGCCGTTTCCGGGTCTCGTGGCCCGGCCGTCTGGCAGGAGGTCGATCATTCAGATGCGCGGAGGCCGAGGCGTCGGCCGGGACCTGTGCGGCCGCCGTCACGCCCTGACACAGGTGGAGTGCCTTCTCCCGGACACGCACTACCCGGGGGCGCACTACGCCCTTGACGGGACGACCTGGCACGACGGCCTGTGCCAGGGATGCCACGGCGACGGCACGCGGGACGGCGCCGTCTGCGGCGACTGCAACGGCGGCGGCTTCTCGCTGGTCGAGCTGGGCGAAAGCTGAACGCGCGGCCACCCCGGAGGGCGACCGCGCGTTCGTGAGACCGGGCTCCGGCCTCGGGGCGACTACTTGATCTTCTTGCCGGCGGAGAGCAGGTTCTCGCAGGCCTCCACGATGCGGGCGGCCATGTTGGTCTCGGCGGCCTTGCCGTACGAGCGCGGGTCGTACTGCTTCTTGTTGCCGACCTCGCCGTCGATCTTGAGGACGCCGTCGTAGTTGCTGAACATGTGGGCGGCGATCGGGCGGGTGAAGGCGTACTGGGTGTCGGTGTCGATGTTCATCTTGATGACGCCGTACGACACCGCCTCGCGGATCTCCTCGAGGGTGGAGCCGGAGCCGCCGTGGAACACCAGGTCGAACGGCTTGGACTTGTTGTACTTGGCACCGACCGCGTCCTGGAGCTCCTTGAGCACCTCGGGGCGGAGCTTGACCGAGCCCGGCTTGTAGACGCCGTGCACGTTGCCGAAGGTCGCCGCGAGGATGTAGCGGCCCTTCTCGCCCAGGCCGACCGCCTCGACGGTCGCCAGCGCGTCACCGGTGGTGGTGTAGAGCTTCTCGTTGATCTCGTTGGCGACGCCGTCCTCCTCGCCGCCCACGACACCGATCTCCATCTCCATGATCACGCGGGCCTTGGCGCACTCCTCGACCAGTTCCGCGGCGATCTGGAGGTTCTCCTCCAGCGGGACGGCCGAGCCGTCCCACATGTGCGACTGGAACAGCGGCTCCTCGCCGCGCGCCACCCGCTCCTGCGAGATCTTGACGAGCGGGCGCATGAAGCCGTCCAGCTTGTCCTTGGGGCAGTGGTCGGTGTGCAGCGCGATGTTGACCGGGTAGTGCGCGGCCACCACGCGGGCGTACTCGGCCAGGGCGGTCGATCCCACGACCATGTCCTTCACGGTGGAGCCGGACAGGTACTCCGCTCCACCGGTCGACACCTGGATGATCCCGTCGCTTTCCGCTTCTGCGAAGCCGCGCAGCGCCGCGTTCAGCGTCTGACTCGACGTCACGTTGATGGCGGGGTATGCGAAACCGTCCTGCTTGGCACGGTCGAGCATCTCCGCGTAGACCTCAGGGGTCGCGATGGGCATTTGATCAGCGTCCTTTCACACGCGTGGTGCCGCCGGGCATCCGGCCGGGCGGTGCTCCACGAATGCCTGCCCGCTGGAGCCACGGCTCCAGGCCAGGTCAGGGCTCCGGGGAGCGCAAGGGCCAGGTATGGGATGTCGCCCAGGCCAGTATCTCGAATTTTCCCGTGCGAGCCAGCGCGGGGTGGCCCGCAGCGGCCACCAAGAAGATCGTTTGGGGCGCTTTGGCACGCCTGTGAACGGAGAGCCGTCCAAGGTAGGCCGAGGAATCACTTCTCAGGGAAACCTGATGCCGGGCCAGGTACTCTCGCGGTGTGGATCTCGCGTTCGTTTCTCTCGATATCACCGAGTGGCTGCACCCGACGGCATGGCTGCAGTTGTTCGGCACCTTCGCCACGATCGGCGTCATCGCGATCATCTTCGCGGAGACCGGACTGCTGTTCGGATGCATCCTGCCCGGTGACTCGCTGCTCTTCACGGCGGGGATCCTCACCGCGGTCAGCACCGTCAACGGCCAGGAGTTCCAGCCGCTGTCGCTGCCCTGGCTGCTCATCGGCGGCCCGATCGCCGCCATCCTCGGCGCCCAGCTCGGGCACTGGCTCGGCGCCAAGTACGGACGCAAGCTCTTCGACCGCCCCGACTCCAAGATCTTCCGTCAGGAGTGGGTGGAGAAGGCCGAGTACTACTTCGAACGTTTCGGCCCCGCCAAGGCGGTCGTGCTGGCGCGCTTCATCCCGATCGTGCGGACCTTCCTCAACCCGCTCGCCGGCATGCTCGGCATGGACACCCGCAAGTTCTTCATCTGGAACGTCGTCGGCGCGGTGATCTGGACCGACTCGCTGTTCCTGCTGGGCCACTTCCTCGGCGCCAAGGTCCCCGACATCGAGCGCTACATCCTTCCGGGCGTGGCGATCATCCTCATCCTGTCGGTCATCCCAATCGTCCGGGAGATCCTGAAGGGCCGCGGCGGTCAAGGCAACGGTCCGAATAAGAATGACTCTGAAGAGTCACGTCCGTCGCTCAGCGGTGACAGTTATCGCTAACCTCCCCATGTGGGACGTCATCGGTCGGACCCTAGGGGTCTCGCGCGCATATTGATCGCGGCCATTGCCGTGGTGCTGGCCTTAGCGCTACTCGTGGTGGGCGCCATGGCGTTGGTCAACGCGCTGACTTCGGATTCCGACCAGCCCCCCGGCACCCCCACCGTCAGCGCCAGCGAGAACACCGGCGGGTCCGCGACCCGGTCCGGGTCCGCGCCGACGGGTCAGCCGCAGGGTTCGCCGGGCGCCACCTCGGCCACGCCGCTGGTGATCCGCGTCACCGGTTCGGCCACCGCCGTGACCGTCACCGTGGCGGGCACCGGCGAGGTGCTGCAGACCGGCGTGCTCAACACCGGCGAGGCCCGGCAGTACGACCGCGCGCCGCTCAACGTGGTCGCCGCGGACGCGGGCTCGGTGGAGGTCACGATCTACGGGCAACTGCAGCCGCGCGGCCAGGTCGGCCAGCGGGGCGAATGGCGCGTGCCGAAGAAGTGACATCGCCCGGCGAACGCCGGGAACGGGGCGGGGGCGCCCGATGGCCGATCATGGTCCATCGGGCGTCCCCGCCCCGTTTCGCCCTGCCCTCCGTCCGGCCGCGGCCCGCGTTCGGGCCCGGCCCGCGTTCGGGCCTTGGAGCGTGTCAGCCCAGGCCCAGGTCCGGGACGCTGTAGGGGTGGCGGTACTCCAGCCCCTCGGCGGCGATGCGCTCGGCCGCGCCGCGTTCGAGGATGGTGGCCACGGCGACGACCTCCGCCCCGGCCTCGCGCAGCGCCTCGACGGCGGTGAGGACGGAGCCCCCGGTGGTCGAGGTGTCCTCGACCGCGAGGACGCGGCGCCCGGCCACGTCCGGGCCCTCGATGCGGCGCTGGAGTCCGTGCTGCTTGTCGGCCTTGCGCACCACGAACGCGTCCAGCTTGCGCCCGCGGGCGGCGGCGGCGTGCAACATCGCGGTGGCCACCGGGTCGGCGCCGAGCGTGAGCCCGCCGACGGCCTCGTAGTCGAGGCCGGCCGTCTCGTCGAGCATGACCCGCCCGACCAGCGGCGCGACCGTGCCGTCCAGGGTCACCCGGCGCAGGTCGACGTACCAGGACGCACGCTTGCCCGAGGACAGCACGAAGTCGCCGTGCACGACGGCCTTGTCTTTGATCTCTTCGAGGAGGTCATCACGATCGCTCACAGCCAGAACCCTATTCATCACCGCTCCGTGCCCGCGTACCGGCGCCGACCCCGGTAGGTTGGCGGAGCGGATCCGAACGGCAGGAGGGCACAGAGGTGACGCCCGGCACTCTCGTCCTGCTGCACGAACCGTTCGCCGCCGCGACGGCCTGGGGCGACCTTCCGGAGATGTTGCGCTCGTACGGGCTGGACGTGGTCGCGCCGGACGTCACCGACGGCGGCACGCGTTACGTGGCCCGCGCCTCCCTGATCATCGCGGCGACGGCGCCTGCGACGCCCCTGGTGCTGGTGGCGTACGGGGCGGCGGGGCCGCTGCTGCCCGCCATCGCGCTCGCGCAGCGGGCCGCGCACCGCAAGGTCGGCGGGTACGTCTTCGTGGACGCCGAGCTGCCGAGGCCGCAACGCGCGCACGACCACGATCATGACTCCGGCCATGGTCATGACGCCGTGGAGCAGCAGCCGCCGCCGGTGCCCGCGGACTGGCCGGACGCGCCGTGCGCCTATCTGCGCACGGACGCCGACCGGATCCCGGTACGGCCGGACGGCACCATGGCCCAGCCGGACGAGCGAGAGCGCGCGTCACGCGAGGCCTCGCTCCGCGGCTGGACGGTCGTCGACCACCGGCCGCCGGCCGCGGTGGCCCAGTCGCTCAGCGAGCTGGTCGCCACCCTCTGAGGGTCGGGGATCAGGCGTTCTTGAGGAGATCGTCGAGCAGGGCGTCGTAGTCGTCCTCGGCCTGGCCCAGGTCGATCCGGGCGCGGTAGCGCAGGCGCAGCAGCGCCTCCAGGCTGTCTTCGGCCAGCGCCACGTCGTCCGGGCCCGGGTTGAACGCCCCCGGCACCTCGCCGGCGGGCTCCCCCGAGGAGACGCCGGTGCCGACCGCGCGGTCGCGCAGCGCCAGCACCACGTCGGCGCCGGTGGTCGCCCACTCGTGCGCCCCCGTCGCGTCGCCCTGGGCGTAGAGGACCTCGGCCACCGCCCGGTAGACCTCCGGGTCGCGGGGCGCGTCGGCGCGGATCTCCTCGACCAGCCGGCGGGCCTCGTCGGCCTCGCCCAGCTCGAAGAGCGCGTCGGCCAGGTAGGCGCGCGGATCGCCGTAGGTCTCCCCGCCGTCCTCGATGGCCTGGCGGTACAGGCCGGCCGCCTGGCCATGATCACCCGCGTGCTGCCACTGCTCTCCCGCGCGCAGCAGCACATTGGCACGTGACACCCCTCCGGACACCGACTCGGCGAGCTCAGAGAGCCGCCGGGCCGCCGAGATGTGATCGCCCGTGCGCAGGGTGTCGAACTCCAGATCGTCGAGATCGTCTTCCGTCACATGCGTCACGCTTCAACGCTACCCGCCGCTCGGCGACCGAAGCGGGTGAATCGAGGATGATCGTGAAATACCTACACGTACGGCGGCACCCTGATCCGGCCGCAGTCGACCAAACATGCCTCTACCTGCGGAAACGTGCTGGGACGTGCGATTGGCGAACCCGCAACGCGGCACATTCCGCAGCGTCCGCCGTCCCTCACCGTGCAGAACCAGGGCCTGTGACGCCGGGCGCAGGCCGGAACGCGCCATCGCGGGGCGGATCGTACGGGTGAGATCCAGGGCGGCTCAGGGAGCGATGCGGGGAGCGTTCCTATCGGCGAGACCGCTCGAGGGCGTCCCAGAAACCGCGGCGGAGGGCGTGGCGAACCTCATCGTGGAGAAGGAAGTCGATCGGCAGGGACGAACCTTGGAGCAGGCGGGCCTCCAGATCGGAGGGCATGCGCGGCTTGCGGGCCAGGACGGCCTCGAGCCACAGGGCGGGAGCGTCGCGGGCGACCGACTCGCCGAAGTCCTGGCCCTCCTGGTGGGCCGCCTTGACCGCGTCCGACAGGGTGGGAGCCGCCTGGTGCTGGACGGGGAGCGGGGCGATCTGCTGCGGGCCGGTGTAGGGGCCGTGCGGCTGACCGGACGGAGGCGAGGACGGAACGGACGTGCCGTACTGCGGCCCGGCGCTCGGTGCCGAGGTCGACTGCGTCGGGGTCGGCGCGGAGTGCAGCGGGCTGGGAGTGGAGGACGGCGGGGGCGACTGCGACGGGATGTTGGCGCCCGTGCCCAGGCTCGACCCGCCGAGACCCGACCCGCCCAGACCTGAACCGCCGAGCCCCGAACCGCTGAGACCGGACGGCATGCCCGAACCGAGGCCGCCGCTGCCGAGCCCGACCGAGGGCTGCGTGCCGGTGTTGGAGCCGGAGGAGAGCTGCGGCTGGCCGGAGATCGGCGAGGACGACGGCGGGCCGTTGTGCGGGCCGGCCGAGAGCGAGCCGATCGAACCCCCGACGCCGTTGCCGTGACCGTTGGACAGCGGGCTGGTCATCGAACCGCTGCCGATGCCGCTCCCGATCCCGATGCCGCTGTCGAGGCCGGACAGCAGGTTGACGAACGGGCGCAGGTGGCCGCTGCCGATCTCGATGAGGTCGTCGCACTCCTGGCGCAGCACGCGGGAGATCGTCCAGTTGCCGTCGACCGCGACGTGCACGACGGTGACCCGGATGCCGAGGTCCTGGGCGTCGGCGACGACCTGCGCGAGGTCCTCGTCTCCGCTCACCACGACCGCGTCGGCGAGCGCGCCGTTGCGGGCGAGCGTCATCAGGTCGCGGTGGATCTCGGTGTCGACGCCCTCCCGGCGGCCCGGGCGGATCCGGCCGAGGCGGAGCTTGAGCCCCGGCAGGTCGGCCAGCGCGTCATGCTCGGGCGCCTTGCGTCCTTCGACCGTCGCCTCGTACCAGTAGCAGCGCAGCAGCGGCAGTCCGGTGCGTTCGCGGGCGAGATTGCTCAGCAGCTGGAGCAGGCCGCCGAAATCCCACGAGACCGTCTCACGATGGCGGGTGCCGTGCACCGCCATGGCGCCGTCCGCCAGCAGATAGCCGGCGTCTACGAACAGCGCGCAGCGATCCATGCGACACCGCCTTTCTTCAACACGGGACATCTCCGGGTGCCCACCCCACGATCGGAGTGGTGGCGAGGGGGACCATCTTCAGGGTGGCCTGCCCTTCCTGCTCTCGGGGACGTGGTCCGACACTGACCCCGGGCTTCCTTAGCGTAGTGAAGCCCGTTAGTCCCGTAGGCCAATACGGCGATTCGCCACTCTTTCACGAGAGCAGGCCGCGTGTAACCCCTCGGACCTGCGCTTCGATCTCGTGTCCGACCTGGCGTGACGCGTGCCCCACCTCGATGGTCGACAGCGCGGACGCTACCAGCCGTTCCGGTCTGTCCATAATGCTTCCTCATGATCTTTACGGGAAGAATCGGTTGCCGGTTCACCCGTGATGCGCGCGCGACCCGCGCTTCAACTCCGCATGGGCGCGGTCACCGTCACGACTCCCGCCAGGTAGGCGTCCCGGCGGGTGGTCAGGCTGAGGATCCGCCCGCTGTCGAGCGATGCGGAAAAGTAATCGACATCTATCCCAAAGGTCAGTTGTGGGCCCACGGCCCCCTCCGCCGAACCGTCGGCGACGTTCTTGGGCGAACGGTCGCCGCCCGCCGGAGTGAGCGGCGTGCCGTCGAGCATCAGCCGGTCACCCCTGAGGTCGGCGTCGCCCTCCCAGAGCACGGTCCCGATGCGGGCCGCCTCGCTCGTGGCGAGCAGCCCGTTCACCGGGACGTCCACCCGCCGAGCCGCGTGCGGGCCGAGCACACGGGCGCCGTCGAGCACCATCGCCTGCTGGTAGGGCGCCTCCGGATCCGCCACGACCACCACCAGGCTCCAGCCCGCGTAGTGCGAAGTGCCGGGTCTGGTGGGAACGTCGGCGCCCCACCACCGGCCGGCGCCGTGCCGCCGCACGAGGTCGGTGACGTCGGCGAACGCCTGGTAGACGCGGTAGTCGGGCATCCGCCCGTGGTCGACGTGGCCGCTCCGCACCTCCTGGTAGCCGGCGCCCGGCGGTCTCACCTTGACCGTCGCCGGGGTCTTCCGGCCGCCCACGCCCGACCAGTAGAGGCCCGCCCACCGCACCTTGGCGCGCGCGGGCAGCTCCAGCTCGGCCGCACTGGACGACCGGGTCGCGGACACGTCGTCGAGATCGAGCGGAGTCATCTTCCAGAAGTCGTTGTCGCGGCGGTCGCCCTTGCGCTGCCGCGCCTCGGCGCAGCCCTTCTCGCCGGCGTCGCAGCTGAGCAGCGAGTTGCCGGCCTGGACGATCCGCAGGTTGCCGTCGGCCGCGAACCGGGCGGGCATCCCGCCGGCGGCCACGCCGTCCGCCGCCCTGGCCGTGGCCCGGACCTTGCCGGACCGCAGCGCGACCTGGGGAGGACTGTCGAACGGCGCGGAAGGCCCGACGTCGACGTGCAGGTAGGCGGACGTGGACGCCCCCGAACGCAAGGGCTCGTGCGTGCACCGCACCCGATTGCGCGGCCCGGGGGCGGGCGGCGGCTCCTGGTGGTCATCGCCCAGCGCGTCGTCCACCACCTCCCCCACAAGATCGTCATCACCCTCGCCGCCCCCACCCCGCGCCGCAGGACCGCCGCGCGGCGCGGGCCCGCCGTGCGGCACGGGCCGGTCGGGCGCTGCTGGCGTGCCGTGCGCCGCTGGCGTGTCATGTGCTTCGGGCGTGTCATGTGCTTCGGGCGTGGCGGGTGCCTTCGGTGTGGCAGGGGCAGGGGGCTTCCGGGGTGAGGTGAACGGGCGGCAGGTCCAGTTGTCTCCGGGGGGTTGGCGGGGCTTGTAGATGGCCGCGTTGCGGCCTGTGGGGCCGCCCGCGTAGGTCACTCCGGGGGGCAGGTCGACGTCGGCGACGACGTCGCGGGAACGGCCGTCGCCGGTGTTGTGCACCGACATCGCGACGATGCCCGGCTGCTCGCGGATGAGGGTGCCGACGGTGCCGATGCGGGCCGTCAGCCGGGCGGGCGGGACCGGGGCCGGGGCCGCCGCGGGCGGGCTCGGCTCGGCGGGCGGCTTGCGGGCCGGAGGCGGGGGCGGCTGCTCGGGCGGCGGCGCGGGGGCGGGCGCGGGCGGCTTCGGCTTGGGGTTGGCCGCGGGAGGTTGCGCCACGGCGGGCGGCTTGCGTACGGGTTCGATCGGCTCCTCACCGGAGACGAGCATGAGCGCGGCCACCGCGGCGGCCACCGCCACCGTGGCGGTGCCGCCGCCCAGCGCCTGCTGCTGGCGCTTGGGGAGATGACGGAACCATCCGAAGATCCCACCTGCCGCGATGCCGCCGCCCTTGGCCGCCATGGCCAGGTAGGCGGTGGCCGCCGTGCCGAGGATCAGCGGGCCGAGGGCCTCGCGCAGCGCGGTGTTGACGTCGGCGAGCTCGAGATAGATGGTCTTGCAGCGCTCGCAGTCGTCGAGGTGGCGTTCGACGGTGCGGGTCTCGCGCTTGGCCAGCCCGTCGCGCACGTACGAGCCGAGCTTGTCGAGCACCGGGCGGCACCGGTCGTCGGTGACGAGCGCCAGCCCTCCGGCGGCACCGGCGGCGGCCGCGGCTCCGGCGGCGTCGGGCGAGGTCGCCGCCGGATCGGCCAGGTGCATCTGGAGGTAGGCCTGGCGCAGCCCTTCACGGGCGCGGTAGGCGAGCGCGGCGGTGCCGTTGGGGGTGAGCCCCAGCAGCGGCGCGACGTCGGCGGGCTTGGCTCCCTCGACCTCGGTGTGCCAGAGCACGGCCTGCCAGCGTTCGGGCAGCGACTGGTACGCACGGACGATCATCGACCGCTCCAGCCCTTCGAGCGCCGGGTCGGTGAACGGCACGCCCGGGTCGTACAGCTCGATCTGGTCGGTCGACTGGAGCCGCTTCTCGCTGCGGTAGCGGTCGTAGATCGTACGGCGGACGGCGGTGAGGAGGTACGGGCGGAAGCCGGACTGCGGGCCGCCGCCGCGCCGCAGCACGTCCAGCACCTTGGTGAAGGTGTCCTGGACGGCGTCCTCGGCGCGGTCGCCCTCGATGAGGCCGCGGGCCAGTCTGCGGGCCGCGCCCAGATGCCGTTCGTAGAGCGTGCCGTAGGCGGAGACGTCGCCACCGCGGATGCGGGCGATGAGCACCGCGTCGCTGGACTCCGCCAGAGCCAGGTCGGACGCGGCCTCGCCCACGAAGACCCCTCCTTCACCATGTCCGTTTTTGCTCGCACATTGTGATCAGTTGACCACGGGTTGTCGCGGAAGATAATTCCGCAACCGGCGTCATGACTAAACCGATTCGCCGTCAGAGGTCTGGGAGGACGCACCCGGCGGACAGTCCTCCCGCCCATCGAGACGGGTGAGCGGAGGCGGAATGGCGTACCTCTGGAGCGGGCCGCTCCCAGGGGACCGGGCGGCGCCCGGCACCGACGAGCTGCGGGAACGCTGGCGGAACCGCAGCATGGCGGAGGGCTGGTCGCTCCCCACGGACTGGTGGAGCCCTGCGGTCGAGGCCGTGGTGGCCGCGGTCCGCGCGGGACGCGGAACGGCCGTCGCCTGCGCCCGGCTCGGCCAGGCGCGCGGGCGGGCGGGCGTCGGCATCGGCGAGACGCTCGACGACCTCGGCGCGCTGTTCGCGGTCCTCAGCCGGCCCGACCCGCCGCTGTCGCTCGTGCGCTGCGCGGCGGAGGGCTGGGTCGACTCCGGGCTGATGGCGCTGGCCGCCGAGTCCTGCGAGGACCCGCTCACCGGGCTGATGACGCTCTCGTACCTGCGGAGCCGGCTCGCCGAGATCTACCGGGCGGCGAACGCGATCGGCGGGTCGGCGGGCCTCACGGCGGCCGGCAGCCACTGCCTGGTGATGGTGGACCTGTCGGACGGCTCGGAGCCGTGGCGGCGGCTGGCCCGCGCGGTGGTCGTGGCGCACGACCTGCGCACCGTCTTCGACGGCGGCGAGACGCTCACCCTGGTCGGCACGGGACGCGCCGCCGCGCTCGTACCGACAGGCCCGCGCCTCGAACCCGCGGTCGCTTCGCTGCGCCGCCTCCTGACCCAGACCTTCACCTCCGCCGACCGGACCGGCGAAGGATTCCTCGTCTGGATCGAGCGCCTGCCCGAATCACTCACCGAGGCGCTCGACCTGCTCGAAGTGTTAGCGCGCTGACGCGCATCAGGACCGATCGATCCCGGGACACCCGGATTCCGGCCGCTTCACAGGGGCGTGGCCGGTGTCCGTGGTGCCCCGAAGACGCCATCGGCGCCGCGTTGCCCCGGCGAGGGGGCGGGGCGCCGGCGCCGATGGCCCCTGGAGGGTGCGCGCCCGTTCCGGCGAGGGGGCGGAACGGGCGCGCACGCACTCCGGATCCCGAGCGGTCTCCGGATCAGCCGATGTCGGTGCTGCCGAGCTCGGTGAGGGTGGTCTGCGAGTCGGGGGACTCCCAGCGGACATGGCACGCACGCCCGTTCAGCTCGACCGTGCAGATCGCGTTGGCGAACCACGGCCCCTCGGTCCGGGACCAGCGCAGCGGGATCTTCTTCACCCCGGAGAGCTTGCCCAGCAGCCAGAACGGCGCCGCGACCACCCGGAGACCGGCCAGCATGTTCGCGAAGCGGAACTTGCCCTCCAGCGGGTTGCGCAGCGGCGAGCACACGATCTGGGAGATCACCGACTCCGTCTCCGGCGCGGTCACCCTGGCCAGGTAGGAGTAGTGGATGTCACCGGACAGAAATGAGATCGTGGCCGGCGCGCGGCCGCGCTCTCCCTTCCCGACGGAGACGACGTCCCTGGCCACCTCCCGGAACGACTTCTCGAAGGCGGCCCAGTGCTCCAGGTCGGCGCCCTGCCGGATCTTCTCGCCGAGCCGGGCGGCGCGCTTGCCCCAGGCGCCCTCGGCCATCGCCTCGTTCCAGGCCTCGGCGTGGTGGATGGTGCGCGGCAGCAGGTACGGGAGCGAGCTGGCGATCAGCAGGTGGTCGACGTCGCCCTGGCACTGCTCGTCCAGCCAGCGGAACTCGTCGTCGTCCAGCATCCCGCGGCGGTCCTCGGTCAGCAGCCGGGAGCAGCGGCTGTCGACGACGATCAGCCGGGAGCCGTTGATGTCGTGCGCGTAGCTCCAGCGCGCGGTCGTGGGCTCCTTGTCCGCCCGTTCGGCGAACTCGTCCAGGATCTTGCCCGCGTCGCCGCCGTCGGCGGACGCCGTCCGCACCGCCTTGTAGATCGGGTCGGCCGCCCGCTCGGCCGGCGGCATGTTGCCGAGATGCTGGTAGATCCAGTACGAGGCGATGCCGCCGACGATCCGGGCGCGCCACCACGGCTGCTCCCAGATCTGCCGGCGCCACGCGTACGAGGTGTTCCAGTCGTCGCGCACGTCGTGGTCGTCGAAGATCGTGAGCGTCGGCACCGTCGAGAGCAGCCACCGCACCGCCGGGTCCTCACGCCAGGCGAGCTTGTAGAGGTGGGTGTAGTCCTCGAAGTCGGCCAGCTCGTCGACCGGCGGCTCGTCGGGGTCCCGGCGGCTCAGGATGAACGTGCGCATCTCGTCGCTGAGCTCGTCGGCGTAGACCTGGTCGCCGACCAGGAGCAGCACGTTCGGCCGGCGTTCGTCGCCTTCGGAGAGGCGGTGCGCGTACGCCGACAGCGCGTCGATCCCGTACTGGCTCTGCTTGTCCGGCGAACGCCGGCACGAGCCGAACGAGATCCGCAGCCGCCCGTCGGGGTCGATCGTGCGGATCCGGCTCTCGGGGAACTTGGTCACCGGGTCCGGCCACACGGTCTCGCCGTCGATGGCCACCGAGTAGGGGATGTCCGAGGCGGGCTCCAGCCCCTCGATCGCGACGAGCGCGTAGTGGTGGCCGTGCACCGTGAACGTGTGTTCGCGGGCATCGAGGCCGTCGTCGTTGAAGACACGGACCTCGGCGGGGGAATCGGTCTCCACCCACACCGTCGCCGTGCTTTCGCCGACGTGGCGGAGCAGGGGGCCGAGAACCAAAGCGGTCATACTCCGCATCCTTAGCGGAACGGGGGTCGTCACGTCCATCGTTTCGCCGGTTCGGCGGGCGTGACCGGGCGTCGGCGCTTCGCCCCCGCCACGGCGCCCTCCTCGTCCTGCCGGGCGATGCCGCGGATCGCCGGACACCGGTGGATCCGCCATCGTGACCTTCACCACCCCATCCTCGCGACGACGCCTTCCAGAGGTCGTTCGCATGTGCGTACACTGTGCGCTAGACTGGCGTGCCAGCCCGCGACCTGGAGGTCAGCCATGCCAGCCGCCGAGAAGCCGATCCCGTCGGTGTGGACGCGCCCGCGCAAGCAGCGCGAACAACCCGCGCTGAGCCGGGAGCGGATCGTCGCCGAGGCCGTGGCGCTGCTGGACGCCGAGGGCATCGACAACCTCAGCATGCGGACGCTCGGCAACCGGCTCAACGCCGGGGCCACCTCGCTCTACCGGCACGTGGCCAACAAGGACGAGCTGATCGAGCTGGTCGTCGACGAGGTCTACGGCGAGCTCGAGGTGCCCGCGGCCGGCCCGGACGGCTGGCGGGACGCCGCCGCCCAGATCGCGGCGAGCACCCGGGAGATGGCCCTCCGGCACCCGTGGGTGGTGATGCTGCTCGGCCAGGCCGGGCTGGCCTACCTCGGGCCCAACATGATGCGGCAGACCGAGCGCATCCTGGCCGTCTTCCAGGAGGCGGGCTTCGACGCCGCCGAGGCCGACCAGGCCATGACCACCATGCTCGCGTACGTCATCGGCCTGGTGACGAGCGAGGCCGCCTACCTGTCACTGCTCGCCCGCAGCGGCCGGTCCGAGCAGGAGTGGGCCGACACCCTCCGGCCGGCCGTCGAGGCGGCCACCAAGGACTACGACCGGCTGACCGAGAGCTACGCCGCCATCCGCGACAAGGACCCCGCGCGGATGCGCCAGGAGACCTTCGACTACGGCCTGGCCCGAGTCCTGGACGGCATCGAAGTCCGCCTCACCGGCCCCGCCTCCACCGCCCCCACCGACCCCGCCCCCTGACCACCGCCCAACGGCGGACGCCGGGCCAGGCGGGGGTGAACACCCGCCTGGCCCGGCGCCTTGGTCATGTCCGGCATGCCGCCCGGACGGCGTCGGTATCGGGACGCGTCAGGCCTCGGGCTTCTTGACGGTGGAGACGGTGGCGTTCTCCTCGATCGGGAGGGGGGCGGCACCGTTGGTGCCGTTCGCGCCGTGGGAGCCGTTGCCGCCGTTCAGGTTGTTGAGCAGGGTGCGGGCGACGCCCAGGCCGGTGCCGCCGAGCGTGAGCGCCTTGGCCAGCATGTCCTCGACGCCGTCGGCGCCGTTGAGGACGACCATGTTGTCGACGTTGCCGAAGACCTGCGCGCCGGCCTCGACGATCTGCGGCCACTGCTCGGCGAGCTGCTGCGCGATGACCGCCTCGGTGTTCTGGGCGAGGGCGCCGGCGCGGGCCTCGATGGCCTCCGCCTCGGCCAGGCCCTTCTGCCGGATCGCGTCGGCCTGCGCCTGGCCGATGATGCGGGTGGCCTCGGCCTCCCGCTCGGCCTTCAGCTGGACCTCCTTGGCCGCCGCCTGGGCGAGCGCGATGCGCTGCTCCCGCTCGGCCTCGGCCAGCTTGACCTGCTCGTACGCGCGGGCGTCGGCGGGCTTGCGGATCTCGCTCTCCAGGCGCTTCTCGGTGCGCTCGGCCTCCAGCTCGGCGTTGCGGGTCTCCTTGAGGATGACCTCCTGGCGGGCCTGCTGCGAGGCCTGCTGGACCTGGCCCTCGTACTCGGCCTTCTTCATCTCGGTGTCCCGGATGACCGCCGCGTTCTCGCGCATCGCCTCCTGCTCGCGCTGGGTGGCCTCCTGGTCCCGCTCGGCCTCGGCGATACGGGCGGCGGCGGCGACCTTGGCGGCGTGCGGGCGGCCCAGGTTGGTGATGTAGCCGGTCTCGTCGTCGATCTCCTGGATCTGCAGCGAGTCGACCACCAGGCCCAGCTTGTTCATCTCGTCGGCCGCGGAGCTGCGCGTCTCGCCGGTGAGGCGCTCGCGGTTGAGGATGAGGTCCTCGACGGTCAGGTTGCCGATGATGGAACGCAGGTGACCGGTGAACAGCTCGTGGATCGCGCCGTCCATCGACCCCTGCTGCTCCAGGAAGCGGCGGGCCGCGTTGGCGATGGAGACCAGGTCGTCGCCGACCTTGTAGATGACCACGCCGCGCACCTTGACCGGGATGCCCTGCTGGGTGACGCAGCTGACCTCGAGGTTGGCGGCCCGGCTGTCGAGGCGCAGGCGCCGCGAGACCTGGAAGCCCGGCAACACCGACGTGCCCTTGCCCGTCACGATCTTGAAGCCGAGACTGTCCACGCCGTCGATCGGCTTGGACTTCGCGCCCAGACCCGAGATGATCAGCGCCTCGTTCGGCTCCGCGACCCGCCACACCATCTTGAACAGGATGATCAAGATGATCACGGCGGCGACCGCCGCCATCGCCACGAACAAAATGGGCATGAGGAGCCTCCCGGGGGTCTGGCTGGAGCTTTCGGCGACGTCGGAACGAATCGAACGTCGCCACATAGACGCAGCGAACGTCTCGCCGGTTCGCCTTCCGGCGCAACCTGAATGGCCGCTTCAGGCCGCCTGAAAGCGGACGTCAGCCCAGGGCGGGGGCCACGTAGACGGTGCGCGGGGGGTGGTACTCGACGACCACGATGATGGTGCCCACGATGATCTCGTCCCGCGGGTCGACCGGATGCGCGTAGAACGCCTCCACGCCGCCGCGGACAGGGATCATGACCTCCCCGACGAGGCCTGGGCCGATCCTGCCGGTGACCCGGCCCTCCTTGCCGATCAAGGTCTCCCCCGCTCGTTCTCGATGTCCGCAGACGAACGGTATCCGACCGGACGTGCCTTAGGGCGTCCCAACGTCGACTGCCCGGCTTTGGGACACGCCCTGGGTCAGGGAAGGATGCGCTGCGCCTGGTCGAACGCCTGGCGCGCGAGCAGTTCGACGTCCGCGCGCGTGGCGTTCGGCCCGTACAGGCTCACGGTCGCCATGTAGCGGCGCCCGCGCAGCACCACGTACCAGGCGCGGGTGTGCGAGCTGCCCGACACCGTCGTCACGCCGACGGTGCGCGAGCCCTCGCCGATCGTGCCCGGGGGAGCCTCGACGACCTGGTGCTCGGACCACTGCGCGCCGACCCTCGTGCGGAAGGCGGTACAGCCGACCGGGACCCGCGTCCGCACCAGCCGTTCGGCCATCTCGGAGTTCATCGCGACCAGCGTCTCGGTGGCGATCTGGCCGCTGCCGCGCGCGAACGTGGCGATCGCGGCGGGGAGGCCGGGGTCCACCGCGCGCATCCCGCCGGTCATCGCGGTCGCGCAGCGCGGCTCGTCCATCCGGACCTGCTTCTGCAGCTGCGTGGAGTTCTGGACGGCCTTGAGCGCGCCGTACTCCCCCGAGTCGGGCTCGCCCGAACGCTGGTATCCGGCGACGTCGAGGAGCAGGGCCTGTTCGAGCTGGTCGGAGGTGTAACCGGTGCCCGCCAGCGCGGCCCTTCCCGTCGCCTTCACCGGCTGGACGTTCTCGCCGTTCCCGCCACCGCCGCTGCACGCGGCCGCCGCCGCCGTCGCCGTCAGGACAACCGCCGCCGTGAAGATCCTGTGCGCCGCCATGCGGGTGACCCTAGGCGCACTCGGCGCAAGACGGTGCAGACGACACGCCCTTGGTCCAACCCGGCGCAGACTCACCATGATCGGACCCCGGTCCACCTGGGTAGACCCCTGGAGCGCCCGCCGCTCCGGGCGCCGGTTGAGACTCGGGGGGATCAACGAGATGACCGCGATGGTCAAGGCGGGGGCCGCCGGGCTCTTCGCGGCCAACCGGCTGAACGCGGGGCGCAAGCTCATCGACGCCGACCCGACCCTGTGCAAGGCCCTCAAGGAGCCGGTCGACGCGTTGTGGACCTCGATGACCGGGCTCGCCGGCAAGTTCAGGAAGGGCGAGGTGAACCCGGCCGACATCGACTCGGTCTCCACGGCCATCGACGGCGTCAAGTCGGACGCGAGCGAGAAGGCCGACACCACCATCAAGAACCGCCAGGCGCCCGGCTTCTGAGCTCGAGCCCCCGGAGGACGGATCAGGCGGGGGTCTCGGGGCGGGTCTGGGCGTCGGCGCGGTCGTTGTAGACGCCGGCGAACTCCTGTCCGGAGAGCTTCTGGATGGTCTCGACGACCTCGTCGGTGATGGCGCGGCGGGCCTTGGCCGGGGCCAGCTCGCGGTAGTGCGTGAAGTCGATCGGGGGACCGATGCGCACGGTCGGGCGGGGGCCGAAGAAGCGGGGGAAGGAGGCACCGATGGGCTGGATCTTCTCGGTGCCCTCGAGCCCGACCGGAAGCACGCGCGCGCCGGAGGCGAGGACCAGCCAGCCCAGGCCGGTGCGGCCGCGGTAGAGGCGGCCGTCGGGCGAACGGGTCCCCTCGGGGTAGACGGCGAAGGCGCCGGCGTGGTCGAGGATGTCGACGGCCTGCTCCAGGGCGCCCATCGCGGCGCGCTGGGCGCCGCGCTTCACCGGGACGTGCCCGAGGTTGGTCATGAACCAGCGCACGAAACGGCCCTTGACGCCCCGGCCGGTGAAGTAGTCGGCCTTGGCGATGTAGGTCACCGGGCGGGGGATGGCCAGCGGGATGATGAAGCTGTCGATGAAGGACAGGTGGTTGCTGGCCACGATGATCGGACCGTAGTCCGGGACGTTCTCGCCGCCGATGACCCGCGGGCGGAAAATCACCCAGAGGATCGGACGGACCACGCGGGTCATGAACGTGTAGAACACCCAGCCTCCTGAATTCGGCACCGACACTGTAACGCCCGTGCCGATCCGGGCCCGGTCCGCCGTCCTCCCTAATCAGGTGCCGAGACTTCCAGAAATGGACCATCCGCAGGTCAGGCGGACGGGCCGATAGATATCTCACACCAAGAACCGGTCATGGAACTTCTTCAATATTGGACCGGCGATCCAATCCCGCCGCCATTTCCTACCGCGCAGTAAGTTTCCGGTGCGTAGGTTTTCGCCCCCGCACCGGCCGCGAAATCCTCCAGAGGGACGGTGGCGCAACTCACACCACCCGTCTAACCTGAGCCGCAACCTGGATCTTCCGTCCAAGATGTCCGGCTCGGCGCGGCGGTGGAGGGGTTGGCGATGACCGTACGACGACGGCTCGGCAGGCGGGCGACGGCGATGCTGGCGGCGGCCGTGATCGGCGGTGCGGTCACGGCGGTGCCCGCGTCCGCCGCCACGGGACCGCAACCCGGCACCCCCGCCTACCGCGCGCGGGACGAGCAGAACCAGCGCGACGCCTGGGGACGCACGTTCGGCCCCGGCGGGCAGCTCTCCAACCCCGCCTACCTCGCCGCGCTCCTCGCCCAGGTCGGCCCCAGGACGCTCGCCGACTGGGCCGACCAGGCCCGGCGCCTGAACCGGCCCAGCGTGACGCTCGGCATGATCTTCCCGCCCGCCAACATCGGCAACCCGCTGCGCGACGGCTGGTCCGGGCGCCGCGGCCGGGAGGCGCCGATCAGCTACACCAACCGTTACGGCGCGCTGATCAAGGGCACGATGTACGCGCCGCTGCCCGGCGCCCGCGACCCCTACACCGGCGCCGCGCTCACCGGCCCCTTCCCCGGAGTGGTGATCACGACCGGCTCCGTCCAGGGCACCGAGCGCATGTACACCTGGCTGGCCCAGGACCTCGCCGAACGCGGCTATGTCGTGATGACGTACGACGTCCAGGGGCAGGGCCGCAGCGAGACGCTCCCGCATCAGGGCCCGGTCGCCGACCTCCCGTTCTGCGACCCCACCGCGGCGCCGCTGCCCGGCGAGGAGGGCGGCTGCCCCGGCGTGATCTCGCAGCAGGGCGCGAACTTCCGGTACGGCACCGAGGACGCGCTGAGCTTCTTCCAGTCGACGCCCGCCGCTCCCTGGCGCAACCCCGGCGCCGGCTCGGCCCAGGTCGACGCGCACAACCCGTTCTGGGAGTCGTACGACCGCAGCCCCGACACGCGCAGCGTGACGCCCGGGCGCACGAGCCGCATCGCCGTCATCGGCCACTCGTACGGCGCGTCCGCCGTCTCGTACCTCCAGACGGTCGACCCGCGCGTCCAGACCGTCATCGCCCTCGACAAGCTCGGGCTGCGCGCCGACACCGCGTGGCCGGTCGGACGGCCCGTCGTCCCCGCGCTCGCCCTTCAGGCCGACTACGGCTTCCTCCCCCAGGCGTTCGAGACGGCGCCCGACCCGTACCGGGAGCGCAGGACCGGGTTCGACACCTGGACGGCCGCCGGCGTCGACAGCATGGTGGTCGTGCCGCGCGCCGCCACGCACCTCGACTACACCGACTTCCCGCTCGTCCTGCCCGCCTCGCGCCACGGCCAGGCGCTGTCGAGCGTCTACGCCCAGGCGTGGCTGGCCAAGTACCTCAAGCACGACCCGTCCGCCGACGCCACGCTGGCCGCCACCTCGTTCCGCTATCTGGAACCGGTCGGCATCGGCATCTGGGCCCCCGTCACGCTCAAGCGGGACGACCTGCTGTCGTTCTACTTCTGCTCCGCCTACCGTTTCCGGACCGCGACCGGTGCCGTGGAGGCGAGTCCGGACCTCAACGGAACGGGCTGCGCGAGCTGAGTCCCGGCGGGGATACGGACCCGGTCACGGGCGCGCTACCTGGACCTATTCACCGGAAGTGCTTGGAAAGCGCCGGGGGGTGCGCGATCCTGAGTAGTCCACCGGCAGGGTCGCGGGTCCGCCACCGAGTGAGGGCGTGAGGACGTAGCCCATGGACTTCGACGTCAACTTGATGCACCACGACCGCTGCACCCTCCTCCGGGTGCAGGGCGAGATCGACGTTGTCTCCCGGCCGAAGTTCGAGGCGGCCATGTTCGACGTGATCGACACCGGCGTGCCGCTGGTCGTCGACATGCGCCAGGTGACCTTCTGCGACTCGACCGGGCTGAACGCGATCGTCGCGGCCAACCGCCGGGCCGGCGAACGCGGCACCGTCATCGCGCTGATCGCCCTGCCCGAACGGGTACGCCGGGTCTTCCGCATCACCGGCATCGACAAGTTCGTCCCGGTCCACGCCACCCTGCGCGAGGCGGTCGGCGCGCTCCCCTCCGCCGCCGGCCCGGCCCGCTCCGACCCCGGTCCGTTCTGACCGCGTCGCCGTTCCGCGCGCGGTTGGTGGACACTGTCCGCGTGACAGCACGGCATGTCCTCCTTGATCCCTACGATCGCGGCGGCTGGCTGGGAGCGATCGTCTCCGCGCCCACCGGCGTGGTGTACGAGCAGCAGTACGGCGGGACGGCCCGCCGCCAGGACCGCCGCGAGGGCTACTTCGTGCCGTTGCCGTGCGAGGAGGCGCTCTTCGAGCTGCGCGACCTCTTCGAACGGGAGCTGCGCAGCGCGGGCGTGTGGGGCGCGAACCACCGGTGGAGCCCCGAGCAGCTCGACCGGCTGCGCATGGCCGTCGCCGTCATCCCGTTCGACATGGGGTACGCGCCCGGTGACTCCGGCCTGCTGGGCCCCGATCCCCTGAGGCTGGACGAGGGGCTGCTGCACCAGGCCGACGAGGCGTGGGTCCCGGTGGTCACCCCCGACGGCCCCGGCGTCCTCGTCTGGAGCAACTCCGGCTGAGCCGGACGTGATCAGGTGCACCCCTCGAACTGGGGGACGCTGGTGGTGATGCGCAGGCCGGACGTGCCGAACCACTTCTTGAGGAACGCCTCGGCCTTGCCCTCCTGGTACATCTGGGTCACGGCCCGGTTGACCGCCTCGCACGCGGCCAGGTCGCCCTTCTTGAGGCCGATGCCGTACTTCTCGTCGGTGAACGGGGCGTTGATGATCTTCAGCGGCCGGCCGGCGGCGAAGCCCGCGAGGATGACGTCGTCGGTGGAGATGGCGTCCACCTGGTCGCCCAGCAGCTTGGTCAGGCAGTCGCCGTAGTTGGCCGCGTCGACCGTCCTGGCGGCGATCTTGCGTTCCTCGATGACGCGCTTCCAGGAGTTGGAGCCCTTCACCGCGCACAGGCGCTTGCCCTTGAGGTCGCGCACGCTCTTGATCGAGTCGTCGGAGGCGCGGATCAGGGTGTCCTGGTGCGGCACGTAGTACGGGCCGCCGAAGCTGACCTTGGTCTTGCGCTGGGCGGTGATCGAGTACGTGGCGAAGATGAGGTCGACCTTGCCGGAGGCGAGCGCGGTCTCGCGTTCCGACGACGGCGTCGTGCGGAAGGTGATCCGGCTCTCCGGCACGCCGAGCTTGGCCACCACGTACTTGGCCACGTCCACGTCGAAGCCCTCGTAGGTGCCGTCGGGCCGCTTGAGGCCGAGGCTCGGCTGGTCCTCCTTGACCCCGACCACCAGCGACCGTTTGTGCAGGATCGAGCCCGCGTCGGCCTCGCCGCCGAGCCCGCAGGCGGCGGTGGCCAGGCCCGTCGCGGCGACCATGAGCGCGGCGGAGCCGCGGCGGGGGGCGCGGGGGGTCGTCCCCCCTCGGACGATCCAGCGCGCGGCGGAGCCGCGGCGGGCGGTTCGGGGGGTGCGCATGGTCGTCCTCCGGGGTCAGCGGAACTCGGCGAGGCGGGGGCGGACGCCGGCGAGGATCAGCACGGCGATGACGGCGGCGGCGCCGAGCGGGACCGCGTTCCAGCCGCCGAGCGCGCCGTCGGCGTCCCTGATGGCGGTGCCGAACGCGGCGTGATGGGTGTCGGTGAGCCGGACCAGCGCCCGGTCGTAGTCGTCGAAGTCCTTGATCGCGCCGGTCGTCCGGCCCATCCGCAGGGTGATCGCCGCGGCGCGGTCGTCCTTGGCGACCAGCTCGCGGATCCGGCGGTCGTTGTCGATGACCCTCCGGTAGGCGCCGAGCGTCTCGGCGAACGCGGCGGTCTCCAGGCCGGGCCCGATGCCGTCGGCCTCCTCGCCGAAGAGCCCGAGGAACACGCCGCGGTCGCGGGCCGGGTCGTAGGTGCCCAGCACCTCGGGCAGCCGCGCGTAGTAGGTCTCCAGGGTGACCGGCTTGCCCTTGGGGTCGACGAAGAGGACCGCCAGCGACTTGTCGAGGTAGGTCTGCTCGTAGGTGTCGGCCCGCCCCGGGTCGAGCAGGTAGCGGCTCTCGTCGGCGAACGCGCTGTGGCTGATCGCACGGGCCCGCGACAACGCCAGGATCGAGTCGAACCCGTCCTCCTTGGCCTTGCGCAGATGCCCGGCCTGCGCGGACAGCAGGCCGACGCTCACCGCGACCAGCACGAACGCGACGACCGTCGCCAGCGCGAGCGCCGGGTTGACCAGGCGCCGGAAACGCCCGGCGAGATAGACCTGGGTGACCACGAGGACCGCCAGGAGCAGCGCGCCGGTGAAGGCCACCCACGTGCGCCCGGACTCGATGGCCGTGCGCTTGCTCTCGTACGCCTGCCGTACGGTGGCCCCGCTGTCGAGCGTGAGGTTGTAGGCCTTGGGCAGCAGCTCCATCTTCATCAGGTCGGTCGCCTGCCGGTAGGTGTCGACCACCTGCTGCGGCACCTCCCCGGCGGCGTGGTCCGCCTGCCGGTCGAGGAGCATCGCCTCGCCGACCAGCCGCTCGTACCGGCCGAGCCCGTCGATCACCTCGCGGACGGTCCGCTGCATGTGGACGTTGTCGCCGGCCAGCTGGGCCGCCTGCACGGCCGCGTTGCCGGCATCGACGCGGCGGGCCTCGTACCGGCGCAGCGCCTCGTCGTAGCCGATGCCGAGCCCGCGCTCGCGCCCGATCAGCAGGACGTTGGCGACCTGGGCGTCCATGTCGCTGAGCGCGAAGTAGAGCGAGCCGGTGGCCACGACCTGCGGCCCGGCGTCGTGCCCGATCGTCTGCACGCCGTCGCGGGCGTTGCCGATCGCGACGCTGAGCACCACGAGCAGCACCGAGACGGCGACCAGGCCGAGCGCGGCGTACGCGCGGATCCGGCCGGGGATGGTGCCGAGCCAGCGGGCGCGGAAGAACGTCCTCAGCCTCCCGCCGGGCCGCTCCTCCCGCACGTCGGGAGGCGGACCTGGACCGCCCGCCCCGCGCCGCCCGCGCCCCCTGGCGTGCCTGCCGCCGGAGCCGCCGGCACCGGGCACGCCCGGCGGGGCGGGCGGTCGCGCCGGGGTCGCCGGAGGATCCGGCCTGGCCTGGCTTTCGGGCGTGGTCGTCATCGGCGGTTCTCTTCCTCGCGGAACAGCGTGATGGTGGTCCAGGCGCCGACGTGGATGCGGTCGCCGTCGCCCACCGGGACGGGCACGTTGACGTCGATCGGGTCGTCCGAGCCGTTCACCGACGTGCCGTTGGTCGAACCCGGGTCGACGAGCGCCCAGGTGCCGTCCGGCTGGGCGAGCAGGACCGCGTGCATGTGCGAGACGCCGGGATCCTCCGGCGGCACCGACAGGTCGATCTCGGGGAAGATCGACCGCGAGGTGCTGCGGCGGCCGATGCGGACCTCGTCGCCGGTCAGCCGGATCGGGCGTTCGGGGCAGTAGGGCGGGAAGGCGAGCGTCGCCGCCCCCGGCCCGCCCAGCGCCATCATCGCCTCGTAGTAGTCGCGGTCGGCCGCGACCACCGCCGTCCACGCCCACCCCGCCGTCCGCTCCGGGGCCCGGGAGAGGTCCTCGGGAGGGGGCCCGATCGTCTGGGCCTCGGACCGCTGCTTGGTCTCGAAGTCGTAGCCGTCCTCCTCGCAGAACCGGCCGCTGCGCGGCGTTCCGCAGGTGGGGCACGACTCGCCCGCCGCGCCGGCGGGCGGCGCGGCCGTCATGAGGTCGCCGCAGACGTCGCAGTAGTCGTCAGCGGCCGAGGTGTGCCCGCGTGGACAGACCGGCATGGTGGTCAGCCTCCGTCCTGCTGCCGCTCGCCGCCCTGGCGTGTTCGCACGGTCCGGACCGAACGGGTGTCGAGCCGCATCTCGTCGGCCTTGTCGACGTCCTTCTTGAGCCGCACGGTGCCCGACTCGACGTCGACGACGTCGACCACCCGGTCGAGCAGTCCCGCGATCTGCTCGTTGCCGACCCGGTTGGCCAGCACGACCGCGCGGCCGAGCCGGGCCGTGGCCGTCTCCTCGTCGCCGGTCCGGCGGGCCTCCAGGCCCTCCTGGATCGCGTCGGCGAGCTCGGACTGGCCGGTGTGGATCGCGACCCGGCCGTTGATGCGGGTGGACTTGGCCTCGTCGTCGGTCCATTCGGCCAGGACGTTGCCGGAGGCGAGCACCTGCTCGACCGGTACGGGCCCGCCGCCCGGCACGACGAGCTTGGCCCAGGCCGCCCGCATCTGCCGCCCGACGTCGCCCGGCTCGACCTCGACGCACAGGTGGTATTCGCGGTCCTCGGTGCCCCACGCGCCGAGCGGATAGTCGGCCGTCTGCTTGCCGGAGGGCACGCGGCGGCCGGTGAGGTCCTCGACGGTCGGCGTCATCTGCTTGACGAACCGGACGGTGGCTCCCTGCGGCGTCCACAACCTGAGGACGACGTCGGCGACCTCCTTGCCCATCGACGTCCTGGTCATCTCCAGGAAGTCGCGTTCGAGGTCCTGGGGGTCGGGCACGTCCAGGAACGTGCCGAGCAGCGCCGAAGCGATCTTGCGCAGCTCGGCGACCTCCCAGTCGGTGCCGACGCCGCGCGCGTCGCACACGAAGGTGCCCGCGCACCGCGCCAGCGCGGCGTCGAGCTCGACGTCGCTCTCGTGCTGGTTCTTGCCGTCGGTGAGCAGGATGGCGTGCCGGATCGTGTCGCGGTGTTCGGCGAAGAGCCGGTCGGCCATCCGCAGCCAGGTCCCGATGGCGGTGCCGCCCGCCGCGTCCAGCCTGGTCACCGCGTTCTGCGCGTCGTGCCGGGTCCGGTCGCTCACCCGGACGAGGCGCTCGCCCGCGGGGTAGACCATGCGCGGCTGGTTGGCGCCGGCGACGACCGCGAAGTGCACGCCGTCGCGCAGCACGTTGATCGCGGCCTTGGCGGCGCGCTTGGCCGCGGCCATCTTGCCGGAGTACGACATCGATCCGGACGTGTCGATGATGATGATCTCGGCGGCCTCGGCGGCGGGCGGGCCCGGGAGCCCGGACGCCGCCCCGGTCGCCTCGACGGTCACGACGGCGTGCATCTCGCGTCCACCGGCCGGGAGGAAGTGGTTCTGGTCGACTTTGATCGTGAACTCGGGAAGGTCGCTCATCTGAGTGTCTCCCTGGAGGGTTCCGGTGGGAACGGGATGAGGGCGACCGTGACGTTGTCGTGGCCGCCGGCGTCCAGCGCCGCCTGGACGAGGCGCCGCGCACCGCTGAGCGGGTCGGCAGCGCTCCCCGTCGCGGCGTCGGGGCTGGTGGCGTCGGGGCTGGTGCCGCCGCTCGCGGTGGCGGCGAGAGCGCCCGGCTCGGGCAGGTGGTGCCACAACCCGTCGCTGCAGGCCATGACCATTCCCGGCCCGTCGGGCGTGAAGCTGGTGACGTGCGGCTCGATCGTGCCCGCGTCCGCCCCCAGCCACGCGGTCAGCAGATGGGCCCGCGAGTCGGCGAACGCGGTGCCGGCGTCGAGCGCGCCGCGCGCGACCATCCGCACCGCCCACGAGTCGTCCAGCGTGAGCAGCGACGGCGCGGCACGGCCCGGCACGCCGGCCAGCCAGTAGGCGCGGCTGTCGCCGACCCAGCCGATCGTGACGGTCCGCGGGCCGACGACGACCGACACGTACGTGCAGGCGGGGGCGTTGCGGTGCGCGCCGGGCAGGTCCGCGACCGCGCGGGCGGCCCTGGACACCGCGACGCGCGTCGCGGCCTCGGGCTCGGCGCCGTTGGCGAGCCGCCGGACGAGCGTGGCGACGCCGGTGTCGGCGGCGAGCTGCGCGGCGGCCTCGGAGCCGGGGGCGGTGGCGACCCCGTCGCAGACGACCGCGCAGACCAGCCGTTCGGGGGTGTCCGGAGGCTGGACCGGGGCGGCGGCGCAGGCCAGGGCGAGCGCGTCCTCGTTGCGGCTGCGCCGCAGGCCGCGGTCGCTGATCCCGGCCGCGGGCATGCCGCGGGAGACCGGCGCCGCCGCGACCGTGCCGTCGGCCGTCAGCGCGAGCTCGACGTGCTCGCGGTCGCCGGCCTGGCGGAGCCCGCATTCGTCGCAGTAGTCGTCCGGGCCGACGGCCATCGCGCCGCAGTCCTTGCAGGTGCGCCGGGCCTCGGGGCGGCGGCGGGCGGCGGCCCCGGCGACGAGGAGGTCGCTCGGCCGGCCGCAGGCCTCGCAGAACCGGTCGCGGGCGCTCAGCGGCTCACCGCACTCGCGGCAGGCGTGCCGTCCCGCGGGGCCCGGCGCCGTGCCCCCGTGCTCGTCGCCGTCCTCGGCGCGCGTTCTCCCGGCGCCCATCTCAGAACAGCGTCCTCGGCCGTACGGAGTTGGCCCGTTTGACGAGCTCGTGGCGTTCGTCCGTGCCGTCGGCGAGCTTGGCCAGCAGGCGGTACGTCGCCTCGAGCTTGCGGCGCAGGGTGTTCTCGGCGAGCGGGGCGCCGAGCAGCGTGGTGTGCCCTCTGACGGCCCCGCCCGCGCCCGGCGCCGGGGCCGTGGTGGCGCGTGCCGGTGAGACCGCGGTCGTGGCGGGGGAGGCGAGCGCGGCGGGCGAGGCGGTGCCCACCCGCGCCGGCTCGGAACGTACCCAGCCGAGCCCCGCCTCCAGCACCTCCGCCGCGAACCGCGCGTAACGTTCGGTGTCCAGGCGCAACGTCTCCAGCCGGCGCCCCGCCTCGACCAGCTCGTCGCCGCCGAGGTCGCCCGCGGCCCGGCCGCGCACGGCCGCCGCGACCGCGGCGAGCTGCGCGGTCAGGTAGTTGCTGGAGATCGACGGGACCGCGTCCAGCGCCTGCTCGGCGCCCGTCCGGTCACCGGCGGCCAGGCGGACGCGCGCCAGCCCGAACGCCGCGCTCACGTACGTCGGGTCGGTCCGCCACACCAGCTCGTAGAAGTGCGCGGCCGAGTCGGCGGCGCCCTTGCACTCGTTGGCGAACGCGAGCGCGAGCTTGGGCGCCGTCTCCCCCGGCATCAGGTCGTACAGCCGGTTGAACGTCCGCACCGCCTCGTCGTACCGGCGGCCGGTCAGCGCGGCGACGCCGCGGTACCAGGTGACGCGCCAGTCGTCGGGATCCTCGTCGGCGATCCCGTCCAGCGCACGCGCGGCCTCGTCCAGCTCGCCGAGCTCGATCCGGACGCGGGCGAGCGCGAGCGTCACCTCCAGCGACGGGACGGACGGGGTCGCCAGCGCGACGGCCAGCTCCCCCGGGTCACGTCCGGTCATGCCGGTCAGGAAACCCGCCGCCGGGTCGGCGCCGTCGACGAGCGGCGCGGGCAGCGCGGCGGCCGCCGCGGCCGGGTCGAGCGGCGCCAGCACGCCCTCGCCCGTCATCGCGTCGACGATCTCGGTGCCCGCCACCGCCTGCTCCGGCCCGAACACCGTGGACGGCGCGGGACGCGCCCGCCCGTCCTCGGTGGCGAGGACCTCGCGCAGCACGCCGGTCAGCTGCTCGGCCATCTCCGGCGCGCTCTGGAAACGCCCGGCCGGATCGGGGTGCGTGGCCCTGCGCAGCAGCCGGTGGAACGACTCGTGCCGTTGCAGCACCGGGACCTCGTGCCGCGGCGGCATGCTGCGCAGGTGCCGCCCGGTGTAACCGCGGAACGGGAAGCTGAGGACGGCGAGCGTCCGGCCCACCGTGTAGAGGTCGGACGTGACCGACGGGCCCTGGTCGGAGATCTCGGGCGCCTGGTAGCCGGGCGTGCCGAAGATCGGGCTGTTGACGTCGAACGCGCGCCGCACGCCGCCGAGGTCGATCAGCTTGAGCTGCTCCTCGGACTGGATGGCGTTGTCCGGCTTGAAGTCGCAGTAGATCAGGCCCACGCCGTGCAGGTAGCCGAGGGCGCGCAGGACCTCCAGGCCGTAGGCGATGACCTGGCCGAGGGGGAGCGCCGCGTCGTCCCCGGCGTCCTGCCGGCGGCGGACCAGGATGTCCTTGAGCGACTGCCCGCCGACGTACTCCATGACGATGTAGCCGGTGCCGCCGTGCTGCACGAAGTTGTAGATCTTGACGATGTTGGGGTGCTCGACCTCGGCGAGGAACGCGCGCTCGGCGGTCGCGGCGGCCATCGAGTCGGCGTCGCCGGTGTCGAGCAGGCCCTTCAGCACCACCCAGCGCGCGCTCACGTTGTGGTCGCGGGCGAGGTAGATCCAGCCGAGGCCGCCGTGCGCGAGACAGCCGAGGACCTCGTACTGCCCGCCGATCAGCTCGCCCTCGTGGAGCTTGGGCGTGAACGAGAACGGATGGCCGCAACTCCGGCAGAAGCCCTCCGTACGGCCGGGACGCCCCTCGCGGCCACGGCCGACCGGCTCGTCGCAGCGGCTGCAGAACCGGCGGCTCTCGGGCACCTCGGGCTTGTCCATGACCGCCGACGCCGGATCGCGGTAGGGGACCGGCGGCACCTCGACGAGCCCGGCGCCGAGCATGCCGCGCCTGGACGAGCCGGTGGAGCCCGTCCCGCGCGTCGCCCACGAGCCGCCGCTGCCGCCCGAGCCCGTCGACCCGGTCGGCCCCGAAGGCCCCGAGGGGCCGGACGGGCCCGACGGGCCGGTGGCGCCGCCCCCGGTGCCCGCGGGGCCTCCGACGAGACCACCGATGTCGGGGATCGTGCTGCCCGCCGCCACCGAATAGGGCTTGGGGGAGGACGGGATGAACGCCGGGCGGGTGGGGGCGTGCCCCGTCCCCCCGGCCGCCCCTGACGGATCCGGTGGCGGGACCGGCGTGAGGCTCGGGTTGGCGGGCGGCGGCTCGGGGAGCGGCGCCATACCGCAGACGTCGCAGAAACCGTCGTCGCCCACGGTGCCGCCGTCACAGGCGGACTGGGTGCACGGTGTCGTCGTCATCAGGCCCTCCGCGTCTCGCTCTCGCACGCTCGGATCGCACGCTGGTACTCCGCCACCGCCGCGGTGGCCCGCCGCAGGTCGCAGGGCGCCGTCCACAGAAGCTCGCGCGCCTCCCCGTACAGTCGCGTCAGCAGCTCGTCCTCGGCGAAACCCAGCCGCGCCGCCTTGGCCCGGTAGGCCTCCACCCGGCCGCGCAGCTCGCCCCGCCGGTCGAGCAGTCCGCTACTGAGACGCAGGTGGTCGCGAGCCTGTTCCAGTGCCGTGACGGCCGCCAGTTCGAGCTCGGCGGCCCGTTCGGCCAGGTCGAGCCACCGGCACTCCGCGCGCAGCCCGGCCAGCGCGGCCAGGCGGCGCCGCAGCCCGTCGGCCTGCGCCGGCGACTCGGGCAGCACGGCGTTCTCGATCTTGACCAGGACGGTGGTCCGGACCTTCCCGGCCTCCCGTTCGGCCGCCTCGACCGCGGCGATCGACTCCCCCAGCCGGGCGATGTGCGCGTCGTAGCCGTCACGGATCCGCGCCACGTCCGCCAGCCCGTCCCGCAGCACGCGCAGGGCGGTCCGCAGCTCGTCGAGCCGGGCGGTGTCGGGGGCGCCGCCCCGGACGAGCGACAGCGGATCGGTCCGCACGAGCTGGCCGAGAGCGGTCAGCTCCCGGCCGAGCCGGTCGAGCTCGGCATGCCGGACGTCCTCCAGCTCCTGGACGAGGCGGGCCGTCTCGCGCCAGCTCTCCTCCGCCTCCTCCAGCGGGACGAGGAGCGCCTCCCAGGCCGCGTCGGCCGCGGCGACCACGTCGGCGGCCTTGTCGTAGGCGGCGGCCATCATCGCGACCGTCTCGTCCAGGGTGAGGCGTTCGCGGACGGGCCCGAGCAGCGAACGTTTCTCCAGCGGGATCTCGCCCGGCAGCTCCACCGAGGGCCCCGACAGCAGGCGGGTCAGCTCCGCCAGCGACTCGTGATCGGGACGTCGGCCGAGCCGCTCGCGGCGCACCTCCGCCGCGTCCAGCGTCTGGTTGTAGGAGTCGAAGAGGCGCCACAACAGCGCGATCCGCTCCTGCGCCTCGTTCCACTGCCGCCACGTGCCCCCGGCCAGCCGGGCGCCCTTCAGCAGCCGGTAACCCTCGTGGCCGTCCAGGGCCAGCAGAGCCGCCGCGATCCGGTCCTTCTCGTCGCGCAGCCCTTCGAGGGCGTGGTCGATGCCTTCCCGACTCATGGGCGCGGTCGCCCCAGCCCCGCTCTCACTCACTTCGGCCCGCTCTTGTCATCGCCTCGCAGCCGTCACCTGTCCCCCGTCTGCCCGGCGCGAACCACCCCAGGATCGTCCGTACGCAATGGAAACAGTGTGATCGGTGACACTTTCCGCGACAAGACGCACTGAGGCGATCATCACGCGGTCGGGTCTTGTGCTCCGGGAACGTCCTGGTGTGAGGTGACGTTGCTTCAGGTTGAAGCGGAACCCTGCCGTCGATCAGAAGGAGATGAGAGTCCGCGGTGTCGGACCCCAGTCATAGACCCGGTGCGCCATGCTGACCGCCGTCCTCGGCGTTCTCGCCGTCGTCCTCCTGACGGCCGCCACCGGATACTTCGTGGCCCAGGAATTCTCCTTCGTGGCCGCCGACCGGGCCAAGCTCACGCAGGCCGCCGAGCAGGGCGACGCCAACGCCCGCCGCGCGGTCAAGGTGATCGGCCGGCTCTCGTTCATGTTGTCGGGCGCGCAGCTCGGCATCACCATGACCACGCTCGTCGTCGGCTTCATCGCCAAGCCGGCGCTGGCCGAGCTGATCGAACCGCTCCTCGACCTGCTGGGCGTGCCCGCGGGCGCCACCGGCGCGATCGCGCTGGCCACCGGCTTCGTGCTGGCCACGCTGATCCAGATGGTGCTGGGCGAGCTGTTCCCCAAGAACCTGGCGCTGGCGCGGGCCGAATGGCTGGCCCGCCTCCTCGCGCCGTCGACCCTCCTTTACCTGACCGTCGCCGGGCCGCTGATCAGGCTGTTCGACCTGTCCGCCGAACGCCTGCTGCGCGCGCTCGGCGTCGAACCCGTCCAGGAGCTCCACAACGGCGCGACCCTCGAGGACCTCGGCGAGATCATCGGCCGTTCGCAGAGCTCCGGGCACCTGCCCGCCGACCTGTCGGGCCTGCTGGAGCGCGCCCTGTCGTTCGGCGACCTCACCGCCGACGAGATCATGGTGCCGCGCCCGCAGGTGCGCACCGTGCCCGCGAGCGCCCCGGTCGCCGACCTGGTGGCGCTGATCCGCGAGTCCGGCCACACCACCTACCCGGTGTACGGGCAGGACGTCGACGACATCGTCGGCGTGGCCGGCGTCCGCGAGGTCGCCGACGACACCCTCGACCAGGACGCGGCGATCCGGCGGTTCGCCCGGCCCGCGCTGCTCGTGCCGGGCAGCCAGCCGCTGTACGGCGTCATCGAGCAGATGCGCGACTCCGGCGAGGAGTTCGCCTGCGTGGTCGACGAGTACGGCGGGCTGGCCGGCATCCTCACGTTCGAGGACATCGCCGAGGAGCTCGTCGGCGAGATCACCGACGAGGTCGACGTGCGCGACGCCGTCCCGTGCACCGAGGCCGACGGCTCCTGGCTGCTGGACGCCGGTCTCCGCATCGACGAGGTCGGCCGGATGACCCGGCTGCCGCTCCCCGAGAGCGACGCCTACGACACGATCGGCGGCCTTGTCATGGCCGAGCTGCGCCGCCTCCCGGCGCCCGGCGACCGGCTCGTCGTCGACGTCGACGCCGGTCAGGTCGAGATCGAGGTCGTCAGCGTCGTCCGCCGCGTCGCCGCCCAGGTGCGGCTGCGCGCCCTGGAGACCGGGGACTCTCCCGAGCTCCCCGCCTGCGAACCCGTCGAGGCGGCGTCATGGACCCGTTGACCACCCTGCTGATCACGGTCCTGCTCCTGGTCGGCAACGGCTTCTTCGTGGCCGCCGAGTTCGCCCTCGTCGCGGCCAACCGTCCCCAGCTCGAACGCCTGGCGGCCCGCGGCAGCAGGCCCGCCGGAGCCGCCGTCGCCGGCGTCCGCGAGCTCTCCCTCATGCTCGCCGGCGCCCAGTTCGGCATCACCATGTGCTCCCTGGGCCTGGCGATCGTCACCGAGCCCGCGTTCGAGCACCTCCTCGAACCACCGCTGCACGCCATCGGCATGCCCGAGGCGGGCACCAAGGCCATCGCCCTCGCGACCGCCCTCGCCGTCGTCACGTTCCTGCACATGGTCGTGGGCGAGATGGCGCCCAAGTCGTGGGCCATCACGCACCCGGAACGTTCGGCGCTGATCCTCGCGCTCCCGTTCCGCGCGTTCGCCAAGGTCTCCCGGCCGATCCTGTCGGCCCTCAACATCACCACCAACGCCCTGCTGCGCCTCATCGGCGTGACGCCCCGCGACGAGCTCGACAGCCACGCCGACGCGCAGGGCCTCAACCATCTCGTCGGCGAGTCCCGCCGCCTCGGCCTGATCGGCCGCCACGACCACGAACTGCTGCGCCGCGCCATCTCCGCCCGGGAGGCCACCGTCGGCCGCCTCATCGTCCCGGCCACCGACGTGACCACGGTCGACGCCGACGCGACGGCCGCCCAGATCCGCCGCACCGGCACCGCCAGCGGCCACAGCCGCCTGATCGTCCGCGACCGTTCCGGCGCCGTCGTCGGCATCGTCCACGTCCGCGCCGCCATCACCGCCGACGGCGACCAGAACGCGCTCGAACTCGCCACCCCGGCCCCCGCCATCACGCCGGGCACCACCATCCTCGACGCCGTCAGCCGCCTCCGCCGCGCCCACGCGCAACTCGCCGCGGTCACCGGCGCCGACGGCGAGTTCGCCGGGATCGTCACCCTGGACGACCTCCTCGCCGAACTCCTCGCCACCAACCCGCACTGACCCCCGGACCGCGATCCGATGATCGCTGACCTGTGAGACGTTAGTCCTGGGAAGAAAAGGAGACGACGGCCACAAAGCGCCGGACGTAGGAACGAGGGTGGCCGCGGTGCAGCGTGATTCCAACGGAACGGGCGAAGAGACCGAGTCGACCCGCCCGAAGCCTCCCCTGCGCCTCCCCCCAGGCCGAGCCGACACCGCCGAACTGGTCATCCCGCCCCTGCCCGAGCCCGAGACGCCCCCCACCGCCACAACGGCCCCGGACCCGTCGGCCATAACCGCCCCCGCCGACGTAGAAGCCACCCGAGCCCTCCCCACCCCAAGCGCAGCCACCGGGCCGCCCGTGGACGAGACGAACACGACCGAGCCCAGCACGGGCGTGGATGAGGCAGCCGCGGACAAGACCGAAACGGACGCCGGCACCGCCACGCGGGCGCTTCCCACGCTGCCCGAGGACGCCGCCGGGGCGGACGAGACAGACCCGGTGGAGGCGCCAGAGGCCAGCGAGCCCGCTGAAGTTACGCCCGTCCTCCCCACGCTGCCGGGGGACGGGGTGGGGACGGACGAGGCGGACGTAGGTGAGGCGCCGGAGGTCGGGGCGTTCGCTGAGACTACGCCGGTCCTGCCCGTCCAGCCGCCCGCGATGGACGAGGCGGGTGCGGGCGCGGCTGAGCCTGGTGTGGACGAGCCGGACGTGGGTGCGACGAGCACGACTGAGCCGGGTTCGGGCATCGGGGCGGACGAGGCGAGTGCGGCTGGGCCGGGGGTTGTTGCCGGGGCGGGGGGTGGGTTGGCCGACGCTGGGTCTGTTCTGCCCGTTCCGGCGGGTGAGTCGGGTGTGGGTGATGAGGAGGAGGCTCGGGGGACTGAGGGCCTTCCGGTTCTGGTCGAGTCGGATCAGGAGCTGGTGGACGGGGTCTATGGGCCGCTGATCGGGATTTACGAGCGGCTGGAGGGTGTGCTGCGGGAGCGGTCGGGGGCGGGGGCTCGGCCGGTGGGGTGGGCGGCGCATCTGGAGGCGATGCGTTCGTTCCGGGAGCGGCGGGTCGCGGGTGACTGGGAGGCGCTGGTCCGGCTGATGGTCGATCCTTCTGAGGCTCGGGCCCGGGTGGTCGAGGTCGCGGGCGGGGGGGCGGAGGTCGCGGCGGCGCGGGAGGCGGTGCTGGCGGACGAGGGGCGGGTGCTGCTGCTGGCGCCGAACGCCGAGACGGTCGACCAGGTGCTGCGTGACCTGGGGGACGAGGTGCTGGCCGTACGGGTGGACGGGGTCGTTCCGCAGGCGGACATGGCGACCGTCATGGACATCGAGCCGCCGACCAGGCCGGAGGCGGAGCCCGCGCCCGCCGGGGTGTTCAGGGGTGCCGTGGTGCGGCCCGGCGACGCGTGGCGCAAGGTGTGGAAGGCCGAGGCCAAGAACCTCCAGCGCGAGCTTCTCCTCCTGGAGCAGTGGCCTCGTGACCGCATGGCGTTCGCTCATCTTCAGGAGCAGCACGAACGGCTCGGCGAGCGGCTGGCCGCCGAGATCGAAGGCCTGACAGCCGAACTCCAGCGGACGCGGGAGGAGGCGGCGGCCGCCGAGGACGCCATCGGCGGGATCCACGCCGACCGGGACCGGCTGGCGGCCGAGGAGGCGCGGCTGGCCGAGGAGGCCGCCGGGCCCCGGGCGGAGGCGGCGCGGCTCCATGGCCTGGCGGAGGCCGCGGCGGGCGAGGCGGGCGAGCACACCCGTGTCGCGGACGAGGCGTACGCGCGTTGTGCGGCGATCGACCAGCAGACCGCCCGTTCGCAGGGCGAGTTGCAGGAGGCGCGGCGGGCCGAGGAGTCCCTGGGCGACGAGCTCACCAAGGCCCGCGCCGAGCTTCCGCGGGCGACCGAGGAGACCGAACGGCTGAACGCCGCCGCGACGGACGCGGAGGCCCGGTGGCACACCGGTTACTACCGCCTCAAGTCGGCCGAGTCGGCGCTGGCGGCGCAGCGCCGCAAGCTCACGCTGGGGCAGCGCCTGCACGTCTCCTCGATGCCGCCCAGGATCGAGGAGTTGCGCGCGGAGGTGAAGGCGCAGTCGCGCCAGGCGGACGAGGCCGCCAAGCAGGCCCGGGAGGCGAACGAGGCGGCCGAGCGGGCCGTGACCAACCGTGCGGGCCTGGTCAGGTTCATCTCCGAGGGCGGTTCCGGGCTCGCGGCGGCGCAGGCGGCCCAGGAACGGCTGAACGCCGAGATCCACCGTCTGGCCGGTGAACGTGAGGCGGCGGTCGCCGCGCACCGGGAGCAGGCGCACCGGGCGGCCGAGTCGGTCGACCGGGCCACCCAGGCGAGCATGGCGGCCCGGCACGCGCATCAGGTCTTCCGCCAGGCGGAGGAACGGCTGGCGGCGGCGCAGCGGTCGCACCAGGGCGCCGTGGCGGCGGCGGAGCAGGCGGAGGCCCAGGCCGCCACGGCCGCGGGGCGGGCGGCGGAGATCGCGGGCGTCCTCGACCGGCGTAGCGGCGAGTCCGAGACCGAGCTCGCCGCGCTCCGTGCCGAGGTGGACGCGGCGGCCGAGACCGAGGCCAGGTCGCGCGAGATGGCGCGGCGGATCTGCGGCGCGGAGCCGGACGACGAGGTCCTCGCGGGCCATCAGCGCACGGTCATGCGCCGGATCGAGCAGCTGTCGGCGGCCGACGCGGGTCCGGCCGCGCAGGCGCTGCTCGACGAGTCCCGGCTGGTCTGCGGGACGCCCGAGGCGGTCGGCGCCTCGCCGGTGTCGACGTCCGGCTTCGACACTCTGGTGGTCGTGGGCGCCGGGCGCCTGAACGACGCCGACGTCCTGGTCGGCGCCGTTCACGCGAGCGACTGGGTGCTGATCGGCGTCCCCGGTGAGCGGCCTCCGGAGTACGCGGAGTACGCGGCCGTGCTGACCGAGCGGGACGACACCGGGCACCTGCTGCGCGGCCCGTTCGACCGTGCCGTCGCGGGCGTCTGACGTCCCGGCGGGAGTCCGACAGCCTGGTCGGCGGGTGTGGCGAGCTGGTCGGCGGGTGTGGCGAGCCTGGGTCAGTCGTCGTTGAGGAGGAGGTTGAGGGTCCAGCCGACGACTCCGACGACGATCGCTCCCCAGAACGCCGGCCAGAAGCCGGTGACGTGGAAGGGGAGTTCGAGGCGTTCGGCGATGGTGCTGCTCAGCCACAGCAGCAGGGCGTTCACGACGAGCCCGATCAGGCCCAGTGTGAGCACGTAGAACGCGCAGCCCAGCGTCTTGACGATCGGCTTGATGACGGCGTTGACGAGGCCGAAGATCACCGCGACACCGAGGAGCGTGGCCACCCGGCGCAGGTCGGTGTCCCCGGTGACCGTGATGCCGTCGATCAGGATGGTGGCCGCCCACAACGCCACCGCGATGATGCCTGTCTTGAGGAGTATCCGCACATCAACGATCATGCGTTCCGGTCCGGTGGCCCTCCATCCCTCTGCGCGGGGATATCTCCCGCGCCGGACTCATCACCGAGAACCACCGAGGGCCACCGGAGAAGCGGCCGGGTTCAGTCCGCGCGGTCGAAGAACGACGAGTTGGCGGTGACCTGGGAACGGCTGGTGGCCGCACCGCCGCCTCGGGTGGCCGCCGGCGCCGGGGCGGGCGCGACGGGCGCGACGGGGGCGGGCGCGGGGGCGCGGCGCTGCGAGCGGCGCGGGGCGGCGGGAGCGCCCGGGGCGCCGCCGCCCTGGCGGGCGCGGGCGAGCTCACGCTGGAGCTCGCGCTTCTCCATCTCGAGCGTGGTGAGCGACTCCTCGTGCTCTTCGCGCAGGTAGCGCAGGTCACGGCGGGTGCGGAACATCCGGCCCATCCCGACGAAGGTGAGCATCAGGCCGACGATGAACACCACGGCCACGGCGGCGCCGGCGAAGAACACCTGCCAGACGTTGGTGACGCCCGGCACGGTCTCACCGAAGACCACCAGTTCGGCGGGTCCTGCGTTCTCCATCGCGATGCCGACGCCGCAGACGGCGGCGGCGACGGCCAGGGCCAGTCCAAGGAACACCATGAGCAGTCTCCTCTCCAGTACTCCGGAGGCGGGGGTCGGAGCGATCACCACCTTGCCAGACCTTTGCGGGGTTTTGCCTCTTTTGTCGGATAACCGCAGGTCAGCCAGGGTTCACCCGAGAGCGATATGAGGGTTCCGTCCCGTTTCGTCGGGGTATTGATCGTTGCCAGAGGGTCACCATCCCCGGCGTCCACGGCGCTTCGAGGAGGAAAGCCATGTCCATCAGGGCGGTCGTCTTCGACCTCGACGGGGTGCTCATCGACACCGAGCCGGTCTGGGAGGACGTGCGCCGCTCGTTCGTCGCCGACAACGGCGGACGCTGGCTGCCCGACACCCAGGAACGCCTCATGGGCATGAGCACCGAGGAGTGGGCCGACTACCTCGCCACCGACCTCATCGAGGGCCTCACCGCCGAGGAGGTCGCGTACGGCGTGATCGACCGCATGAGCCGGCGGTACGCCGAGCACCTCCCGCTGATGCCGGGCGCCGACGAGGCGATCCGGCGGCTCGCCGAGCAGTACCCGCTGGGCCTGAGCAGCTCGTCCCCGCGCGCCCTGATCGACCTCGTGCTCGGGCGGCTCGGGGTGGACGGCCTGTTCCGCGCGACGGTCTCGACGGAGGAGGTCGACCGCGGCAAGCCCGAGCCGGACGGCTACCTGACCGCCGCCGGGCGCCTGGAGGTACCGCCCGAGGCGTGCGCGGCGGTCGAGGACTCCAGCAACGGCCTGCGTTCGGCGTACGCGGCGGGCATGTACGTGATCGCCGTGCCGCACCCGCGCTATCCCCCGGACGAGGACGCGCTCGCGCTCGCCTCCCACGTCGCCGACGACCTCGACGCCGTCACCCCGGAGCTGCTCGCCAAGATCGGCGCCGGTCCCCCTCCCGGCGGCGGCGCCTGACGCCCCTTCACCACGGGCGCACCGACGCGAGGGCGCCTCGACGCCGTCCCCCTCATGGCGCCGACGGCCGGCGCGACCCCGCCGTCCATCAGGCGTCAGGGTTGGACGAGGCCCGCGCGGATGGCGTAGCGGGTGAGGTCGATGCGGTCGCGCAGGCCGAGCTTGGCCAGGATGTTGGCGCGGTGCCGGTCGACCGTCTTGACGCTGATCGTGAGCGTGTCGGCGATCTCGCGGGCGGTGTGGCCTTCGGCGATGAGTTTGAGGATCTCCTCTTCGCGGGGCGTGAGGATGTTGTCCGGCACACGTTCGCCGTTGCGCGCACGTTGCAGGTAGTCGCGGATCAGCGCGGTGACGGCGCCGGGATAGAGGAACGGCTCGCCGCGCACCGCCGCGCGGCACGCCTCCAGCAGGTCGCGGTCGGCGACCGACTTCAGGACGTAGCCCGACGCGCCCGCCTTGAGGGACTCGAAGAAGTACTGCTCGTTGTCGAACATCGACAACATCAGGATCGGCAGGTTCGGGTGGGTGCGGGAGATCTCGCGGGCGGCCTGGATGCCCGTCATCCGCGGCATCGCGATGTCGAGGATCGCCAGGTCGACGCCGGTGCCTACGGCCTGGACGGCCTCCGCCCCGTCGGCGGCCTCGGCGACCACCTCGAGGTCGGGCTCGGCGTCCAGGATCAGCCGCAGGCCGTGCCTGACCAGCGCGTGGTCGTCGGCCAGCAGGATCCTGATCGGGTTCGGGACGGCGTTCACGCGTCACCTGCCTTCGTCGAGCCCGGCGGAGCCGTGGCAGGTGGGGAGGCCGCTACCGGCGGGGTGGGAATGGTCAGCGTCAGATGGGTGCCGCGGCCGGGCGGCGAGTCGATCCGCAGCTGCCCGCCGATGAGCAGTGCCCGCTCGCGCATGCCGCGGATGCCCGCCCCCTCGGTGGTCGCGCCGCCGTCCCCATCGTCCTGAACGTTCAGGATCACGGCGCCGTCACGCGCGGTCAACGACATCGCGACCTCGGTCGCCCGGGAGTGGCGGGCCACGTTGGTGAGGCCCTCCTGCGCGATCCGGTACAGGACCAACTCGACCTCGCCGCTGAGCTCGGGCAGGTCGTCGTCCATGGTCAGCGTGACCGGGATGCGGCTGCCGTCGCGGACGTCCGACCCGAGCGAGTTGAGGGCGCTGCGCAGCCCGAGGTCCTCCAGCACGCCCGGCCGGAGGCGGCGCGCGACCTGGCGGACCTCGTCGAGGCTGCCGCGTACGGTCTCCTGCACGGTGTGCAGCTCGTCCCGCAGGTCGGCGGGTGCCCGGTCGACGGCGCGCTTGAGGCTCAGCAGCACCACGGTGAGGCTCTGCCCGATCTCGTCGTGCAGCTCGCGGGCGATGCGCTGCCGTTCCTCCTCCTGGGCGGCGAGCGCGTAGGCGCTGCTGGCGGTGCGTTCGGCGACCAGGCGGTCGAGCATGGCGTTGAACGTGTCGATGAGGTGGGTGAGGTCGCCGTTCCCGTTGTCGGTCAGCCGATCACCGCGGGGCAGCAGTTCGACCCGCTGCATCACCGTCTCCAGGGAGTCCAGCGGCGTCAGGCTGGAGCGCAGCGACCAGGCCGTGGTGGTGAGGATCAGCCCCAGTCCCACGATCAGCACCGGGATCTCGGCCAGCAGGACCGGCGAGGACACGGTGGCGGGCGACAGCGCGAGCACCAGCGTGCCGACGGTGAACACGAGTCCATTGATCATGAAGAGCCGCCGGAACAGGGCCTGCGCCGGTGTCCGGGCGGGCCTGCGCCGCCCGCCTCGCCAGGGGAACGCCCACCCGCCGGGGCCTTGGCCGGGGCGCCGGTCAGACCGGTGGCCGGGCCGGGCACGCTGATCGCTCATCCTTCCAGCGTGGAGACGCCACCCCGGGTTTGTCCATGAGGGCCGCACAGCATTTTCCCAGGTCCCCCTACATGTCATGCCCCCCGGTAAATGGGTGCCGCACCCGATGGTGACCCCGCCTGGCGTTGCGCAGACTGGAGGTCACACCGCCCGGAGGACCCCTTCCGCAGGGCGGTGCGGACCCCCGGAACCGGGTCCCGGACAGCGTCGCGCGAGGGGAGACCAGCCCATGATCGGAGCAACTGATCCGCTTCTGGCGCCGGTGCCCCTGCTCGCCGGCGGGCACACCCGGGAACCCGAGGGCACCGGCCCGGCCGCGATCGCGGGGCGGTTCGGAGAGGCGGGCCAGCTCTCGTCCGGGGAATGGCGGACCATGGGGGTGGTCGGCCTCGTGATGCTGGTGGGCGGCCTGGTGGCCTGGGCGGTACGGGTCGTCCCCGCCCACCAGCGCATGGTCGTCTTCCGGGCCGGGAAGCCGCCGGTGGTGAAGGACTCGAGGCTGGTGTTCGCGCCCCCGATGCTGAGCCGCTCCGTCCGCGTCCCGCGCGAGGATAGCGCCCTGGACGTGTTGTGGCTGCGCGGCGTCACCGCCGACGGGGTCGCGGTCACGGTGAACGCCGCCGCACGGGTCAGGGTGAACGACCCGGTCCGCTACGCGCGGGCGCCGCGCCCCCTGGGGGCGGCCCTGCTCACCGCGGCCGAGTCCGAGATCCGTACGTACATCGCCACGCACGAGCTGGTCGAGCTGTCGGCGCTGCTGCGGGAACCGCCCGGAGCGGGACGGCGCGACCTGTCGAGGCGGATCAGCGACCGCGTCGCCGGCTGGGGAGCGCAGATCACCGTCGTCGAGTTCTCCCGCGTGCAGGTACGGCTGGACTCCGACCTCCTCCGCTGGGCCGAATCCATCGAGCCGCGACCCGGGCCGCGATCAGGGCAGGCGCCGGGGCCGCGACCCGCGTTCCACGACAACGTTCACTCCAACAGGCGGGACTGACACATGGAACTCGTTCCGAGCACCATCCCTGGCGTCGGCGTCCTGCACCACTGCCGGACCCGGCGCGGGCAGCGCCTCAGCGTTCTCGTCGAGCACAGCGGCACGCGCAGCCTGCTCGTCGATCCGCGACCGGGCCCCGATCGCCGGCCCGGCCCCGGAGGGCACGGCCCACCGGGCGCCGCCGCACCACCGGGCCCCTCCAGGTCGCCCAGCCCGTACGGGGCCGATGACGGAGACGACGTCCCGTCCGTCCGGCTGATCCTGGAGCCGGACGAGGCGGACCAGATCGCCGACCTGCTGCACACCCGGCCCATCCCGGACCGGCTGGCCGTCCTCGAGGACCGCATCACGCGGCTGACCGAGGAGCTGCGCTCATGAGCCCGCCGTTGCCCACGCCCCTGTCCGGTACTGCCCTGCCGCAACGCGGCCCCGCCCCTCAGGATGGTGCCATGCAAGCACGTGAGATCGCGGTGAACGTGCCGACGGTGACCGCCGCCGATCCGGCCGTTCACGCCGTGCGGGTCATGGCGGTCAACCGGCTGCCCGGCCTGATCGTCGTCGACGACGAGCGGCGTCCCCGCACCGTGCTGCCGGGCAGCCAGGTGCTGCGGCTGGCGATCCCCGGCTCCTATCAGGAGGACCCGGCGCTGGCGCGCGTCGTCGACGAGGCCCACGCGGACCTGTTCTGGCAGGAGCTGGGCGAGCTGACGGTGGGCGACTGCCTGCCGCGTTCACCGGCCCGGCCCGCGACCGTCACCGCGGACGCCAACCTGCTGGAGGTGGCGGCCGAGATGGCCCGGCTGCGCAGCCCGATCATCGCGGTCGTCGACCGGCGGGGCGTGCTGACCGGGGCCATCACGCTGGAACGGCTGCTCACCAGCCTCGCCGTGATCGGCCCCGGGCCCGGCCCTGGAGACCAGACCGCCACCTGAGCGGCACCTGACCGACAGGGCGGCTTGGCTCCTCTGCCGGACGTCCGCCTTCGACGGTGCCGCGACCGTCCGCGGCGCCGCGCAGCCCCCTTCCCTGACCAGCCCCCTTCGTAGCTCGTCCCCTTTCCGTTTCCGTAGCGCAGCACCTTCCGTGGCGCCGCGCTTTCGCAGCGCAGCCACCACCGCAGCGCAGCCGCCTGCTTCCGCCTCCCGCGGTGTCCCGCCGGCCGGCCACCTGACAACACCTGTGAGGCGAATCGACCATGCCCGCGTGCCTGCGATCACCCGTCCGCCCCCTGCCGGGACCGCCCGTACCGACGGGACCGCCCCACCCGTCCGTGCCGCTCGGTGCGTCCGTGCCGCCGGGGCCGCCGGGAGCACGTCGATGACGGGACTCCTCGCGCTGGCGATCTTCGTCGTGGCGTTCTTCTTCATCGCCACGGAGAAGGCCGACAAGGTCAAGGTCGTGCTCGTCGCCGCCGGTGCGATGGTCGTGCTGGGCCTGGCCCCCGGCGCCGAGGTGTTCTTCTCCGAGCACGAGGGCATCGACTGGAACGTCATCTTCCTGCTCTTCGGAATGATGATCATCGTCGGGATCGTCCGCCAGACCGGCCTGTTCGACTATCTGGCGATCTGGGCGGCCAAACGTTCGGGGGGCCGGCCGTACCGGCTGATGGTCATGCTGATGTCCATCACCGCGCTGGCCTCGCCGGTGCTGGACAACGTCACGACGATCATGCTGGTCGTCCCGGTCACCGTGGTGGTCTGCGACCGCCTGCGCATCCCGGCCCAGCCGTACATCATCGCCGAGGTCCTCGCCTCCAACATCGGCGGCGCGGCCACCCTGATCGGCGACCCGCCCAACATCATCATCGGCAGTCGCGCCGGCCTGAGCTTCACCGACTTCCTGGTGCACATGGCGCCCGTCGTGGTCATCGTGTACGTGCTGTTCGTCCTGCTCACCCGGGTGCTGTTCCGCGGGGCGATGCGCTTCGACCCCAGCCACGTCGAGGAGGTGATGGCGCTGCAGGAACGCCGCGCCATCACCGACACCAGGCTCCTGGTGCGCAGCCTGGCGGTGCTGGGCGTCGTCATCGTCGCGTTCTCGCTGCACGCCGTCCTGCCCCTGGAGCCGTCGATCGTGGCCCTGGTCGGCGCCGGCGTCATGATCCTGGTGACCCGGGTCGAGGTCGGCACCGTGCTCCGCGAGGTCGAGTGGCCCACGCTGGTGTTCTTCATGGGCCTCTTCGTGATGGTGTCCGGGCTGGTGCACACCGGCATGATCGAGACGCTCGGCGAGCAGGCCATCAGCGTGTTCGGCGACGACTACTTCGCCGCCGCCACCGCGCTGCTGTTCGGCTCCGCCGCGCTCGGGGCCTTCTTCGACAACATCCCGTACGTCGCGACGATGGCCCCCGTGGTGGAGGACATGGCCGCCCAGGCCCCGAACGCCACCACGTCCGAGTCGCTCTGGTGGTCGTTCGCCCTCGGCGCCGACTTCGGTGGCAACGGCACGGCGGTCGCCGCCAGCGCCAACGTGGTCGCCATCGGCATCGCGGCCCGCAGCGGGCACCCGATCACGTTCTGGCAGTTCACCCGCTACGGCATCGTGGTCACCGTGCTCAGCACCCTCGCCGCCTGGGCCTACGTCTGGCTCCGCTACTTCACCTGAGCCGGCCGCCCGGGCCTGTGGACAACGGGACCGGGCTCGGGGGAAGTCACTAGGATGAACCGGTGGCTTCCCCCGAGAGCGGACCCGGACCGGACGAGGCGTACACGCTGCCCGACGAGCCGCCGCCGGATCCGTGGTTCGAGGACGATCTTCCTCCGGACGACCTCTACGAGACCGGTCACGCTCCGCACGAGGCGGGCGGGCCGGCTCCGGTGGCGCTCGCGCAGCCGCCGGCGTCCGCGATCGAGGCGTTGCAGCGCGTCTTCGGCTACGACTCGTTCCGCGACGGGCAGCAGGAGATCATCGACCACGTCGTCGAGGGCAACGACGCGCTCGTCCTCATGCCGACCGGCGGCGGCAAGTCGCTCTGCTACCAGATCCCCGCGCTCGTACGTCCGGGCGTCGGCGTCGTGATCTCGCCGCTGATCGCCCTGATGCAGGATCAGGTGGACGCGTTGCAGGCGCTGGGCGTGCGCGCCGGGTTCCTCAACTCCACCCAGGACCTCGACGAGCGCCGGGTGGTCGAGGCGCAGTTCGCGTCCGGCGACCTCGACCTGCTCTACCTGGCCCCCGAGCGCCTGCGCGTCGAGTCGACCGTGCGGCTGCTCGAACGCGGCACGATCGCGCTGTTCGCCATCGACGAGGCCCACTGCGTCTCGCAGTGGGGGCACGACTTCCGGCCCGACTACCTGATGTTGTCGGAGCTGCACAAACGCTGGCCGGACGTGCCGCGCGTCGCGCTCACCGCCACGGCGACCCAGGAGACCCGCGCCGACATCGCGCGGCGGCTCGACCTGGACGACGCGCGCCACTTCGTGGCGAGCTTCGACCGGCCCAACATCCAATACCGGATCGAGCCCAAGACCGACCCCAAGCGCCAGCTGCTGCACCTGATCCGCAACGAGCACGCGGGCGAGGCGGGCATCGTCTACTGCCTGTCCCGCAACTCGGTCGAGAAGACGGCCGAATGGCTGGTCCAGAACGGCGTCGCGGCCGTCCCCTACCACGCGGGCCTCGACGCACCGGTCCGCGCGACCAACCAGTCGCGGTTCCTGCGCGAGGACGGCCTGGTCGTCGTCGCGACGATCGCGTTCGGCATGGGCATCGACAAGCCCGACGTACGTTTCGTCGCGCACCTCGACCTGCCCAAGTCGGTCGAGGGCTACTACCAGGAGACCGGACGCGCCGGGCGTGACGGCATGCCCTCCACCGCCTGGCTGGCGTATGGCCTCCAGGACGTCGTCAACCTGCGCAAGCTGATCGACTCCTCCGAGGGCGACGACGCGCACCAGCGCCGCCTCAGCATGCACCTCGACGCCATGCTCGCCCTCTGCGAGACGGTCGAGTGCCGCCGCGTCCAGCTGCTCAACTACTTCGGCCAGTCCGGCGAGGCGTGCGGCAACTGCGACACCTGCCTGACGCCGCCCGAGTCGTGGGACGGCACGGTCGCCGCGCAGAAGGTGCTGTCCGCCGTCGTCCGCCTCGACCGCGAACGCCGCCAGAAGTTCGGTGCCGGCCACATCATCGACATCCTCGTCGGCAAGAAGACACCGAAGGTCATCCAGTTCGACCACGACGCGCTCAGCGTCTTCGGCGTCGGCGGCGACCTGCGCGACACCGAATGGCGCGGCGTCATCCGGCAACTCCTGGCCCAGGGCCTGCTGGCGGTGGAGAGCAACTACGGCGCGCTCGTCCTCACCGAGCACAGCAACGGCGTCCTGCGCAAGGAACGCGAGGTCAGACTCCGCCGCGAGCCCGAACGCCCCGCAGCGGCCGCCAAGACCGCCAAATCGCGCAGCAAGTCCGCCCCCGTCGACATGACCGCCGAAGCCCAGCCCGTCTTCGAACGGCTGCGCGCCTGGCGTGCCGCCACCGCCAAGGAGCAGGGCGTCCCCGCGTACGTCATCTTCCACGACGCCACCCTCCGCGAGATCGCCACCCGAGGCCCGTCGTCCCTGTCCGAGCTGGGCAAGGTGAGCGGCGTCGGCGAGAACAAGCTCGCCAAGTACGGCGAGCAAGTCCTGGAAACCCTCGCCGCCGACACCTGACCCTTCGTCCACAACCGCGATCGGCCCACGGCGGCCGCATCGTCCACAAACCTGTGGACCACGCGGCCACGGCCGCGCGCCCAGAGGCGGCGGGCCACGCCGGACGTGGGACATATCCACAGGCTGTGAGCCGCTACGGCTCGATATCCACAGGGTGTGAGGCGACACGGCGCGGTCGTTCACAGGGTTGTGGAGGCGCCCACTTCCAGGACGCGGACGTCGGTGTCCGGGGCGGTGGTCTTGGCGCGGGTGGCGAATTCGCGTTCTGGGCCGAGGAAGAGGTACGGGCGGACGGGGTCCAGGCCGGTCGGCCAGTACGTTCCGTAGTGGATGGGGACGGCGATGCCGGGGGCGGCCCTGCGGACGGCTTCGGCGGCGCGTTCGGGGTCGAGGTGGCCGGGGCCGAGTGTCGGGCCCCAACCGCCGACCGGCACCAGGGCCAGGTCGATCCTGCCCAGGCGCCCCATCCCGTCGAAGAGGTCGGTGTCGCCCGCGAACCACGTGATGTGGTGTCGCGTGGTCAGGATGTAGCCGAGCGCCGGGCCCCGGTGGCGCGACCACGGGTGGCGGCGGCCGCTGTGCTTCGCCGGTACGGCCCGTACGCTCGTGCCCGCCACCTCGACCTCGTCTCCGGCGACGACCTCGGTGCACCGGTCGGCGAGATCGCGTTCGCCGGCCGAGGCCAGCAGGGCGCGTGTCCCGCGGGGCGCCACCACCGGGGCGGTCGCGGACACCTGCCGCAGCGACGGCAGGTGCAGGTGGTCGACGTGCAGATGGGAGATCAGCACCGCGTCCGCCTCCCGGGCCGCGGGCCCCGGCACCTGGCCGCGCCGCCGCCGCAGGTGGCCGACCCGGTAGGCGAACAGCGGGTCGGTGATGATCCGAACGTCGTCGTCGATCGTGACGGTGCTGTGCCCCCACCAGGTGACCTCGGTCATCCGGCCTTCTCTCTCAGGCCCTCCCGGTGCCCCAGCCTTTCCAGCCACTCGACGAGCTGCCGGTGCACGGCCTCGGCGCCGATCAGCGGTTCCGGGCCGAGGGGCCAGGCGGCGGGGTGGACGAGCATCGCCTGCGTCTGCCAGCCGCCCAGGCCGCCGTGGCAGCCGACCAGCTCCTCGAACGCGGCGACCTCGCCCGTCGCCGGGTCGACCATGCTGTTCACGTAGATGTCCGGGGCGTTCTTCAGGTGCGCGACGTGCAGCAGATCCGATGCCGCGTTGTCCGCCAGGCCTGCCAGCGGGTCGGAACCGTCGACCCGGCCGTTCTCCAGGTGGCGGATGCCGTCGCGCCCCACCGCGATCGGCCCCCACTCCTCGGAGGTGACCACGGCGAACGCGATGCCCGGGTGGTTGGCCAGGGCGCCCACCAGGTCGGGCCAGTTCCGTTCGATCTCCTCGTACGTCAGCCGCCCGGGGTACTGCGGGAAGTAGACGATCCCGAGGTTGCCGGAGGCTGCGACGACCAGGTCGGCCTTGCCGTTCTCCGCCATCTGGGCGCCGAGCTCCCGGTCCTTCAGCACGCGCCGCGCGATGCCCGCGCTCACGCTCTCCTGCTCGATGAGCTGCCGCAGGAAGGTGTTGACCGGTCCCCATTCCTCGACCGTCGACGTCGCCGACGCCACTTCGGTCGTGCCGCCCATGAGCTCCCGGACGATCTCTTCGAGCGGCTTGCCGAACCGCTGCAGGAAGGTGGCCCCCTGGCTCTGCCCGTGATCGGAGAGGATCACGAACTCGTACGGGCGCGGCGCCTGCTGGGTCACCCGCTCCAGCTGGCCGATCACCTTGTCGAGCCCTTCGAGGGCCGAGAGCGACTCGGGCCGCACCGGGCCCGCGTGGTGCGCGATCTCGTCGTAGTCCACGAAGTCCACGTAGATCGAGTTCGCGCCGCGCATGATCTGCTCGATCACCAGTGCCACGTTGAGGTCGCGCAACATCACGTTCGTGACGCCGCGCAGCAGCACGTACGTCCCGCGCCTGCTGATGCGCGGCTCGATCCCCCGCACCCGCTGCCGCCGCGCCTGCCACAACTCCTTGATCATCTCGCCGATCGTCAGGATCAGCGCCCGGCTGAACCCGAACGGATGCGTGAAGAACGACGCGTAGGAGGACGAGGGGCCGATGCCGCCGCCCTTGGCGCCGCTCATCGACAGCAGGCGCACGGCCGCGTCCCCCGAGAAGAGGTTGGCGATGCTCACGCCGCCGTCCGCCAGCAGTCCCTTCCCGTCCGAGATCCGCGACTCGATCTCCGCCGCGTCCGACGGGCGGTTGGCGACCAGCATCCGGCCGGCGTCCTTCTCGTACCACCGGAACGCCGGGATCCCCTCGGTCGTCCCGTGCAGCAGCCCGGCCTGCGAGACCGGCGTCGTCGACGGCACCCGCGCCGTCCAGCCGCGCACCACGTGATCACCCGAGCGCACCCACCGCGACAACGTGGGCAGGTTGCCCGCGTTCAGCGCCCACTGGAGCACCGGCAGCGGCACCCCGTCGAGCTGGACGAAGATGACGCCCGGCACCTCGGACCGCTCGACCTTCGCCCGGCCCCTGGTCGCCTGCCGCATGCAGTGGCTGATGAACGCGTCGTCGCCGTCGACCGACAGCAGCCAGCCCAGCGTGGTCGCGATCAGTGCGTACAACCACGCCGCCAGCAGCGCGTCCCAGAAGTCGTCCACGGTCACGCCGGGCGCCAGCATCAGCCCGACGTACACCACCACGGCCTGGGCGAACAGCCCGATCGCGAAGACGCCGAACCAGGACAGCGCGACCGCCAGAGCCGTCAGCACCGGCCGCAACACCGCGTCCACGATCGCCACCACGAGGACCGCGATCGCGACGCTGATCGCCCCGGTCGCCGCGAGCCCCGCGTGCACGGCGATGATCAGCCCGAGCACCAGGATGCCGGCCAGCCATTCCCAGAGCAGGTCGAACACCTGCCGCCACCGGGGCCGCCAGCCACGCAACAGCCACCGGGCCAGCAGATGCCGTCTTCCCTGCCCGGACACCGGGACCATGCTCTCGATCAGAACAGATCGATCACTCGAAGTAAAGCAGCCGCCCGGCCGGAACAGGCCGCGCCTGAACTGCATAAACGGAGGATGATGCGAACAACGGGCGGGGAGGCGTCATGCACTCGGACACTCTGATCATCGTCGGGTTCATGGGCGGGGCGACGGTGCTCTTCTTCGTGTGCGCGCTCGCGACCCAGCGGTTCGTCGTCCGGGATCGGCCGGACGATCGCGAGCCTCGCGGGCCGGGCCTCGCTTTGCGGTACCTGTTCGCTGACCTGCACTCCAACCCCAACAACGGCATCCTGCAGAACGTCGTGTTCGTCTGCGTGCCCGCGGCCTTCGTGGCAGCCCTGGTCATCCCGCCCTCGTTGCACACCGTGATCGCGCCTGTCGACCGAAGCGCGTGGATGCTCCTCGATCTGCTCTACTTCGTCGCGATCTGGCCGGGCGTCATCATCTACCGGCGTCTCCGGTACGGCGTGCCCGACGAGAAGAAGCCCCGGTGGCTCCTCAACGATCCCCGAATCCGCGCCGCCGGGCCCGTTGACGGCGGTCAGAGGCCGCCGAGCTGAGGTCCTCGGCGTTCAGGAGACCTTGGGCAGCACCATGAAGTCGATGACGAACCGGGTGACCCCGCCGCCGGCGTCGCGGCCGATGAACGCCGGATAGACCCCGTCGCCCCAACCGGACGAGACCACGGAGTAGGTGGCTCCGGTCGCCGGATCGACCACGGCCGTCACATAGCCCGGGACGGGATTTCGCGGAGGCAGCGGCCTGGGCATGTAGACCGACTCGAAGCGGCTGAAGTCCCATTGCAGAACGGCCTCGCACGATGCGACGTCCGCGATGGCCGCGGCACCGGCGTCGACCGGGAAACCGCAGTAATCGTTCTTGCCCTTGAGGTCGGTCATCGGCACGTCCTCGGTGAAGGCCATTTCCCACGCCGTGGTCGGGGCGTCGCCGATCCGCAGTTCCAGCGCCGCATTGCGGCGATCGATCTCTTCGCCTCGTCTGCGGATGACCGCGACCCACGCGTACATCGGATAGGTGCCCGGAGGGATCGTCACGGCGACCGGACCGTCATCGCGGGAGGGGTACATGTCACTGGCGACCATGCGTCCGGTCGGCATCACCGCCGGGGCGAGTTCCCTGGACTCGATGACGAACTCGGTACGCCACTTTCTCTGGCGGTGCCCATCGACCAGGAGCTTGGTGAGGTCGGGTGCGTAGGCCATTCTCGGGTGCCTGTCTGTGATGTCCGGCGCGTCAGCGGGAGGTGGCGTAGATGGAGGAGGTGTCGTGGACGAGAATGGCCTGCTCCAACTGCCGGAGGGCGGGGCTGGGTTCGAGGCCGAGCTCGTCGGCGAGCGCCTGCTGTCCCGCCCGTCCGACCTCGAGCGCCTCGGCGGTGCGGCCCAGCGCGTAGAGGGCGCGCATGAGCTGAGCCCGGGGACGTTCGTGGAACGGGTGGTCGGCGACGATCCCGTACAGCTCGCCGGCGACCTCCGCAGGGCGGCCGAGGGCGAGCTCGGCGTCCGCCCAGTCTCCGGCGGCGGCGAGCCTGAGCTCGGCCAGGCGGCACGCCTCCGCCCGCGTCGCCGACAGATGTTCCTGCCCCTCGTACGGCACGCCCCGCCACAGGACGAGGGCCTCGCGGATCACCGCCGCCCCCTGCTCGACCCGGCCGGCGGCGACGGCCGCGCGTCCCTCCTTGCCGGCGGCGGCGAACGACTCGGCGTCGAGCTCGCCCGGATGGACGACGATGGCGTAACCGGGACGGCGCGACTCGAGCCTGTTCGCCCCCAGCAGTCCGCGCAGGTGGTGCACGTAGCCGTGCAGCGTCTTGGCCGCGGTGCGCGGCTGGCCGCAGGGCCAGAGCGCGTCGATCAGGCGGTCCGCGGGGACCGTCCGGTTGGGGCTGCAGAGCAGGACCGTCAGCAGGTCCCGCAACTTGGGCCGCATCGAGACGACCGCCCCGTTCTGCGTGTGGATCTCCAGCGGTCCCAGCACGTGAAATTTCATGTCCCCGTCCTCTGGCCTGGGTGTTCAGGTACGCCGGATCGGACCGGCGTCATCCAGTTCTAGGGCGGGGTGACGTTGTCCGAAATGAGCCGCCCGGGGGCTCCGGACAACGGCGCACGAGATCCGGACAAGCTGGTCACAGAGGATTTGCCACTTCACCCCAACCCGGCCGCAACCGCGGGCCAACCGCGCTTGCTCAGCCTTCTGGTGTCGATGTCGGCAGCAGCCGGCACCAGAAGGAGGAGTCCGCCGATGGAACTCAGGACCTCACGCAGATCGCGGTTGACGGCCCGGATCATCGCGGTGGCGGCCGTCGCCCCCACCCTCGCCGCCACTCTCCAGGCCGCCCCGGCGCACGCCGCCCCCGCGACGGCGACCACCCGGACGGCCACCGCCGCCCCGACCATCGCCACCGCCGCAGCAGCCGCGGCCGCCGTCCCCAAGCGCGAGAACAAGAAGAACCGAGCGGTCATCTTCATCCACGGCTACCAGTGGGACGGTGGGGCCGACTGCACTCAGTGGAACAAGGCCAAGAGCTTCTTCAAGGACGTCGGCTGGACCGGGAAGCTGATCACCTGGGGCTACTACAAGAAGGACAAGAACTGCTCCGTCGAGTACGGCGGCGACACCGGAACCGACCTGAAATACGTCTCCAAGTCGCTCGCCTGGCACATTTACAACAACTACACCTCGAAGGGCAAGACGGTCGACGTCGTCGGCCATTCGATGGGCGGGCTCATCATCCGCAACGCCATCGCGCGGGTGAAGCGCGGACACGCGGGCTTCCCGTCCAAGCTGTACGTCGAGGACGTCGTCACCCTGGGAACACCGCACAGTGGGGCGACGCACTGGTGGCAGAACGGTTGCCGTAGCACGCAGTGCAAGCAGATCAACTCGGGGAGCGGCCATCTCGAGTGGCTCAACGGCCTTCCCTCCAGCAATTTCCAGGCGACCGGCGGCACCAACTGGACGGCGCTCGGTTCGCACGACGACGAGGTCATCTCGGTGAACTCGGCGACGTCCTTCAAGGCCCAGCACAAGATCCGCTACCCCACGGCGGAAAAGGTCGGGCACAGCGACTACTACCAGACGGGCACCGGCACCAGTTGGACCTACTGGCGTAGCTCCAACTACGGCAAGGACTACACGAAGTACACCAACCGCGGTTCGGGCCCGCTTCGCTCCGCGTACCTCGCCGTCTACTACCACTCCGTCCGCTGACGGCGCATGACGGAGAACCAGGGACCGTCCGGGTGCCCGGCACCCGGGCGGTTCGCCGGTTGTGCCTGGGATGATCTCCTGTCTAGGGTCGTCGGGCACGGCGCCGGTGACCTGGACGACGGGAGCGGGACGTTGGGGCGACCTGAGCAACCGGTGGACCCGCAGGCCGGTCCGGTCGAGCGGCTCGCCTGGGAACTGCGTCGGCTTCGTGACCAGGCCGGACGTCCGAGCTACCGCGATCTGGCGCAGCGCGCGCACTTCTCCCGCAGCACCCTCGCGGAGGCGGCGACCGGCGTACGGCTGCCGACGCTCGAGGCGACGCTGGCGTACGCGACCGCGTGCGGGGGCGACCGCGCCGAGTGGGAACGCCGGTGGCATCTGGCGGCGGACGAGCTCGAACGCACGCACCGGCGCAGCCCGTACCCGGGCTTGTTCGCGCTCGGCGTCGACGACGCGGACCTCTTCTTCGGCCGCGGCCTCCTGCTGGAGGACCTGCTGAAGGCCGTCCAGCGAGCACCCTTGACCGTGGTGACCGGCGCCTCCGGCAGCGGCAAGTCGTCCCTGCTCGGCGCCGGCCTGCTGGCCAAGCTGACCGCCGACGGCACGGCCGCCAAGATGATCACGCCGGGCGCGCACCCCTCGTACGACGCCGGCGACGTCTCCGTCCTGATCATCGACCAGTTCGAAGAGGTCTTCACCCTCTGCGCCGAGGCTGAGCGGAACGCGTTCCTCGACCGGCTGAGCACCGCGGTCACCACCGGGGAAGGTCCGGCGGTGGTGATGGGGGTCCGTGCCGACTTCTACGAGAAGTGCGTCCAGCACCCCGGGCTGGTCACCGCCTTCCGCGACAGCGTGCACGTACCGGTCGGGCCGATGAACGAGCAGGAACTGCGCGCCGCCGTCACCGAGCCCGCGGCGCAGGTCGGGCTGAACGTGGACCCCGATCTGGTCGCCGCCGTGCTGACCGAGGCCACCGACCAGGTGGGAGCGCTTCCCATGGTCGCCCACGCGTTGCGGGAGACATGGAGCCGTCAGCGAGGCCTCAGCCTGCGCCTGATCGACTACCGTTCCGCGGGCGGCGTGACCGGCGCGATCGCCCGGACCGCCGAGGACCTCTACACGGACCTGGACGAGGACCAGCGCGAGCTGCTCCGCGCCGTTCTTCTGCGCATGGCCACCCCGGGCGAAGGCACGGCCGCCGTCCGCCGCCGGATCAGCCGCGACGAACTGACGGGCATCGAGCAAGCACGGGGCCGGACCAACCCCGCCCCCGCAGGCGACCAACCCGCCAGCAAGCGACCCACCACCGGGCGCCCAGGTGAGCGATCGGACTCCCAGCCCGCAGGCAAGGAACGCGACACCGAGCGTGCGGGCGGGCACCCCAGCAACAGGTCCGCGAGCCGGCGGCCAGGCACCGGGCGGCCCGGCGAGCGATCCGGCTCCAAGCCCGGTGGCGAGCAACTCGGCACCGAGCATGCAGGCGAGCGATCGGTCTTCGAGTCCACAGGCGAGCAACGCGACGGCGAGCTCGAGGGCGAGCGGCCCGGCACCATGGCCACGGACCGGCAGCACGGCGCCGAGCAGTACGGCGTCGAGCGTGCGGGCGGGCAGTTCGGCGGCGAGTACGCAGGCGGGCGGCCTGGCGCCGAGTCCACGGGCGGGCGGGGCGGGGCTGGGCGGGCGGGTGAGTTGGACACGGTGCTCGAGCGGCTGGCCGCCGCGCGGCTCATCGTCCTCGATCACGACACCATCGACATCGCGCACGAAGCGCTCATCACCGGGTGGCCCAGGTTGCGGAACTGGCTCGACGACGACCGGGAGACGCTGCTCCGTCACCAGCGGCTCACCAACGACGCGGCCGACTGGGAGCGGCACGGGCACGGCAAGGACTACCTGTATCGGGGCGAGCGGCTCACCGCCTGGGACACCGCGGACTTCGCGCCGCTGAACGACCTCGAACGTTCGTTCCTCATGGCGTGCCGCACGAACGCGGACGCCGAGCGGTCCGGTGCCCGGTGCCGGAAGGTCCTCACCATCGGCGGGTCGTCCTTCGCCGCCGTCGCGGTGAGCGTGCTGGTCGTCCTCACCCTGATCCAGACGGGCAACGCCGGCGGCGACCGCGACCGCGCCGAGTCCGTGCGCCTGGCCGGGGAGGCCCGTCGCCAGCTCCAGCAGGACCCGGAGCTGGCGCTGCTGCTGGCGATCGAGGCGTACGAGGCCGGACCCACGCCGGAGGCCGACATCGTCCTCCGGCAGGCCACCGTGGACGCCCGGCTGCGCGGTTCCCAGCCCGCCGGTCTGCGCCGGGTCGAGGGCATGGCCGCCGGCCCGGACGGCCGGAAGGTCGCGATCTGGGGTTCCGGCACGGCACCGGCCGGCCTGGAGATCTGGAACCTGGACGCCACGACGGCGCGCCGGGATCGCCTGACCCTTCCGCGTGCGCATACCCAGGGCCTGACCAGTGCCGACTTCAGCAAGGACGGCACCCGGCTGGCCACGGGAAACACCTCCGGTGAGGTCGTGCTGTGGGACCTCGCGACGGCCTCGCCGACCGTGCTGGGCACCGTCGACGGCGGTGTCCGCGACGTCAGTCTCGGCCCGGACGGCCGGGTGGCGACCGCGCACGGTGACGGCGTCCGGATCTGGGATCCGGACGGGAACACCGAGCCGGTCAAGCTGGGGCCCGCCGCGCGGAGCGTCGCGTTCAGCCCGAGCGGGCAGCGGCTCGCCGCCGGCGGGGACGGCTCCCCGCTCCGCGTGTGGTTGTTGACCGGCGACCGCCCCCGGCTGGAACGTGCGGCCCCGCGCGGTGCGCCGGAACACGTGGCGTTCAGCCCCGCCGGCCCCTGGGCCGCGACCGTCGAGGGCGACGTACCGCAGGTCTGGAACGTCCGGGACTCGCGCGCCGGCGAGTGGGCTCCGCAGGTCGAGCTGGCCGATCACGCGCCCCGGCTGAACGGGCTGGCGTTCAGCCAGGCGGGTGAACGTATGGCGACCTTCGGCGCGGACGGCCTGATCCGCGTCTGGACGACGGCCAGCGACGCCGACCCCCTGGTGTTGCGCACGCCCCGCGGCGATCCGCGCGGCGTGGCGTTCGCTCCCGGCGGCAGATCCCTGGTCGGCATCGACGCCGACGGCACGCTGCGCCGGTGGGACATCACGTCCGCCGAGCCCACGTCGGCCAGGGGAAGCCTCCTGGCGGTCAGCGCGGACGGCGGGACGACGGCGACGACCACCGACGCCATGTCGATCACCGTCCCCCGGAGCGTCGTCGTCCAGATTCGCCGTCCCTCGGAGCCCACCGAGGTGCGCGGGCCCAGCGACGCCGCCTACAAGGTCGCGCTGAGCCCGGACGGGCGGCGCATGGCGGGTCTCGGCCAGGCCGGAACGCTCACCCTCTGGGACCTGACCACCGGCACGGCGACCAGCGCGCCGGCCGGGCTCCGCGGCCTCCCCTCGAACCTGGCGTTCAGCTCCGACGGAAGCCGCCTCGCCGCCGGCGCCGCCGCCACGGAGCCACGGGTCTGGCAGGTCTCCGCGGACAACCGGCTGACCCCCGTCACCGGCTGGGCCGCCCCTCCGACCGGCAAGGCGGACGGCACCGTCGCGCTCAGCCCGGACGGCACCCTCCTGGCCGACGCCCGCAACGACGACACCGTCGTGGTCTGGGACCTGACCGGACGATCCGAGCCGAGGATCATGCGCGGGCATCAGGACGACATCACGGACCTGGCCTTCAGCCCCGACGGGCGGCGCCTGGCCGGCGCTGCCGCCGACGGCGCGATCCGGCTCTGGGACCCCCGCGGCAAGGGCGACCCGACGACGTTCCTGCGCGGCGCCGAGGACTCCGTCCGCAAGCTGCGCTTCAGCCCCGACGGCGGCTGGCTCCTCACCAACGAACCCACCGGGCACATGCGGCTCTGGCGCACCACCGGCGGCGAGCCGGTGGAGCTGTCCGGATGGGGGGCGACGGGCGGCGTCACGGCGTTCAGCGGCGACGGCCGGCAGATCACCCGCGGATTCAGCCCGCAGATCACCGGGCCGACCGGCTTGCGCGACGCCCTCACCCGTACCCGCGCCTGCGAGGTCTGCGGCCCCGCCGAACAGGTCCTCGACCTCGCCAAGTCACGCCGCACCCGGACCCTGACGGCCGAGGAACGCCGCAACCACCTCGCCTCCCGCGGCTGACCCCTAACCGAACACCTCGGACTGCGCGGCGGCAGTGTCGCGCCCGGTGGCGGCGGAGTCGGGCCGGGGGCCGGCGGCGGGCGGAGCGTCCGCCGTCCGGTCCGGGCGTTCCGCTCCGTGCGAGGGCTCCCAGGTGGAGTAGAACTGGCGGAACCAGCGGCGGTAGCGCGCGATGGGGCCGTCCATCGCGGTGAGCCGGGGGCGGTCGCGGTAGACCTTGTTCTCCCAGATCGGGATGTCCTGGGTGAACTGCAGGTTGGTGATCCGGGCGTTCAGCTCGGCGATCGACGCCGTGGCCCGCTCGTCGTCCAGGGCCTTCATGGAGAAGCAGATGGTGATCTCGGTGTGCTCCTCGTCCACCGGGGTCTGGGTGATGTAGGTGAGCATGTCGAGCGGGCCCTCCCGCACCTCGACCGCGACGATGCCCGGCCCGCAGACCGTGGTGCGGGTCCGCACCTCGACGCCCTCCTCGGCGATCGCGGTGACCTTGATGTTCTGGTCGACGACCATGACGTGACCGTCGAACGCCACGTCGAGCCGTTCGTCGTCGGGCGGCACCATGTCGTGCACCTCGTAGAAGTGCGACTGGTCGATGATGTTCTCCGAGAGCTCCTGCACGTGGGTGCGGACGCGGTAGCCGTCCACCCGCCAGGGCGTCCAGGTCCCGTCGCCGCGGTAGGTCGCGAGGTCGTAGGACGGCGGCGCGCCATTGGCGTGGTGCCAGACGAAGACGCGGCCGTTGCGTTCGCGGACCTCCCACGTCCGCGCCGAGACCTGGGGCGGACGCCGGTCGAGGCGGGGCACCTCGGCGAGCCGCCCGTCGCCGTCGAAGCGCCAGCCGTGGAACGGGCAGACGATCCCGTCGCCGCACACGCGGCCGCCGACACCCAGGTGAGCGCCCAGATGCGGGCAGTAGGCGTCGAACACGCGGACGCGGCCGTCCTCACCGCGGAAGGCGACGAGCTCGCGGTCGAGGAGGCGCACCGTCGAGACCTGGCCGGCGCCGATGTCGTCCGAGGCGGCGATCGCGAACCAGCCGTCGGGAACGGCGGGGAACGGATACCGGCCGCTCACGACACCGCCCCCTTCGCCGCGTCCGCGTCCTCGGTGCTCACGTCCTCCGCGAAGCGGCCGGCGAAGGCGCGCAGGGGCAGGTCGGCGCTGGTGACGCAGCCGGGTCCGGCGTTCACGACCGAACGGATCGCGTTGAGCGCGGGCATGCCGGTCACCGTCATGCCGACCGACGCGAACGCCGCGGGCGAGGAGAAGTCGGTGCCGGGCTTGGGGAAGATCATGTGCTTGCTGTAGATGCACGGATCCCCCTCGATCTTGGTGATGTAGCACGCCTGGATGTCCCAGTGCGGGTCCGTGGACGGCGTCATCTGCCATTCGAGGTGCATCTCGACCCTGGGCGTGCCCGCGGCCAGGCCGACGTACTTGAGGAAACAGCCCCCGAGGGAGCCCTTGGGCAGCCGGTACCAGCCCAGGTCGACGTCCTTGGTGCACGCGCCGAGCTCGTACTCGAACCTGACCTCGTCGAGTCGCAGGTCAAGGCAGTCGGCCATGAGCCGTACGGCGTCCTCGAAGACCCGGGTGTACCGCTCGAGCATGCCCGGCAGCCGCGGGTCGTCGACGGGCAGGCCGAAGCCGACGGCCTTCCAGGTGTCCACGGAGTGATGGCAGGACACGTCGACCGACTCGGTGCACAGCACGTGCTCGATGTCGGCGACGTCATTGGAGTGCACGATCGTGAGGATCTGCGCGAGGCCGGGGTTCATCCCGGTGCCGTAGAACGTCGACCCGCCCCGCCGGCAGGCCGCCTCCAGCACCTCCGACTCCCTGCGCCCCGACGGGAGCCGGTGGTTGGCGTCCCGATGATGCCCGGTGACCCAGTCGGCCGTGGTCACGACGTTGATCCCCGCCTCCAGGACCCGTTCGTACAACTCCAGGTCAGGGAAGACGCCGTGGAAGGTCACGCAGTCGGGCCGGGCCGCGATGATCTCCTCGATCGTGCCGGTCGCGGTGACGCCGACCGGCGGCAGCCCCGCCAGCTCGCCCGCGTCCACGCCGATCTTCTCCGGCGAGTAGCAGTGCAGCCCGACCAGCTCCAGATCCGGATGCCGGCCGATCCGCCTGATCATCTCGGTGCCGACGTTGCCCGTCGCGACCTGGAACACCCGGATCTTGCGGTCGAGAACGTTTCCTGGGGAACCCACACGTACCTCCGACGCACCTCGGTCACCCAGGCCCCCGCCGGGAGACAGCCCGACTCAGCAAAACTAGACTAGTGTCCAGACGACTGTCTTACCAGAGCGCTCCGGTGGAATGGGGACCATGCGCACACGCGGGTGGCGGGGGCGCCCGCCACGCACCGACGACGAGGCCCGCGCCCGAATCATCGAGGCCACGACCAGGTGCGTCGAACGGTTCGGCCCGCACAAGACCGGCCTCACCGACGTGGCGGAGGAGCTGGGCGTCACCCGGGCGACCGTCTACCGCTACTTCGGCACCATCGAGGAACTGTTCTAGGCGACCTCGCTGGCGGTGGTCGACGAGTTCCTCGGCCGCCTGACCGTGCACGTCGCACCCCTGCGCGACCCGGCCGGAAGGAGGGTGGGGTCACGGGATTCTGCCGACTCCGAGACGTATCCGGGAGCGGTTCCGTACCCACCCTCCCTGAGCCGCGGACCCTGATGGGTGCTCAGACCGGTCTCCAACTAAAGGCAGACTAACGACCCCCACCGACAGTCTCGGCCCGCCGCGAGGTAAGACTGATCGCATGGCATGTCGAATCACCGAGCTGATCCTGGATTGCCGCGACCCCGAGCGGCTGGCCGCGTTCTGGGCCGAGGTCCTCGGCTACGTGGAGATCGGCCGCGAGGGCGACGACATCGAGATCGGCCCTCCCCAGGGCTTCGGCGGCCCGCAGCCGACCATGATCCTCTCGAAGACCGCCGACCCCAAGACCGGCAAACTCCCGCTGCACATCGACGTCAACCCCACCGACCGCGACCAGGACGCCGAACTCGAACGCCTCCTCGCCATCGGAGCCACCAAAGCCGACGTAGGCCAAACCGGCGAAGAGTCCTGGCACGTCCTGGCCGACCCCGAAGGCAACGAATTCTGCCTGCTCCGCAAACGCCTGAACCCAGCCTAGAAGCCCCGCGCACCTGATCCTCAGGACGCCACCTCGCACTCCAGTCTGGTTCCGTGGCTTGGCCGGTTGGTTCGCCGGGGGGCGTGGTGCCGGCGCGGCGTATTCTTCGCGCGTGGAGTTGCGGTTTGAGACGCGCCGGTCCGACTCGCCGTGGGTCGACATCGTGTGGACCTGCACGAGCGCGCGGGTCACGGCGATGACGTCGGTCGCGGCGGTGCGCTGGGGCCTGGTGTTCTGGGAGCAGGACGGCCGGGCGTACGCGACGATCACCGGGCCCGAGACCCGGACCGGGACGGCGCCGGTGCCGGAGGGCGCGGCCTTCACGGGCATCGAGTTCGCGCTGGGCACCTCACTGCGGGCCGTGCCCACGCCGGCGCTGGTCGACGGCGGCATCGAACTCCCCGACACCACGCGCCGGACGTTCCGGCTGGACGGCGCGCGCTGGGAGACGCCCGGCGCCGACGACGCCGAGGGCCTGGTGGAGCGTCTCGTCCGGGCCGGGATCGTGGTCCGTGACCCGCTCGTCGCCGAGGTGCTGCGGGGCCACAGCCCGGACGTCTCGGGACGTACGGTCGAACGCCGGTTCCGTGCGGCGACCGGGCTGACGCGGGGCGGCATCCGGCAGATCGAGCGGGCCCGCAGGGCGGCGGAGCTGCTGGCGGCCGGCGAACCGGCCACCGACGTCGTCACCAAGCTCGGCTACTTCGACGAGTCGCACCTGGCTCGGGCGCTGCGTTCGTTCGTCGGGCGCACCGCCGGGCAGTTGCACGACGGCGCCGGCGGTGCGATCGCCCTTGACCTGGATCAGCGCCTGACGTCGTAGACGAGCTTCACGATCCCGTTCGAGTAGCTCTCCGACTCCCGCAGCGTCATCATGTGCTTGTCGCGGTCGGCGCGGCCGAACAGGCTCTTCCCGGCGCCGAGCAGCACGGGGAAGACGAGCAGGTTGTACTGGTCGATCAGGCCCGCGTCCGACAACCGCCGCGCCAGCTCGGCGCTCCCGTGGATGAAGATCGCGCCACCCTCGCCCTCCTTGAGCGCGGCGACGTCCTCGGTCGAGCGCAGGATCGTCGTCGGCCCCCACCCGTCGACCAGGGCGTCATCGGACAGCGTGCTCGACACCACGTACTTGGGCAGTTCCTTGTAGGCGGCGTGGTCCTCCGAGCCGGGCCAGACCGGCGCGAACGCCTCGTAGCTGCGGCGGCCGAACATCAGCGCCGTCGTGTCGGTGAGCTCCTCGCCCTTCAGCGACCAGGCCTCGGGAACGAACTCCAGGTCCTTGACCACCCAGCCGCCGCTGCGGTGCTCTTCCCCCGGCCCGCCCCCAGGCGAGTCCACGACGCCGTCGAGCGACATGAAGCCGGTGTAGACCAGGTCACGCATTGTCATCTCCTCATGATCAGGCAAGCCGCCGCGACCACCCTAGTCGCGACCGCACCGGCCGTCTTGGACGAAAACGACAGCCGTCGGCGAGCAGACGATCATGGGCGCCCCGCCTATTGCTTGATCGCGTAGCGCAGGAGCAGCAGGCCGTTGCCGAAGCCGGTGGCCTCGAGCAGCTCCAGGTCGTGGCGGTCGGTGAAGACGCGCGTCCCCTTGCCGCGTGTCACCGGGCAGACCAGCAGCTGGACTTCGTCGACGAGGCCGGCGTCCAGCAGGGAGCGCATGAGCGTCAGGCTCCCCCACAGCCAGATGTCCTTGCCGTCCTGCTGCTTGAGCTCCCGGACGGTGGCGGCCGGGTCGCGCGTCACGGTCGCGGCGGGAAAGTCGCCCCAGGGGGCCTCTTCCAGCGTCGAGGAGGCGACGTACTTGGTGAGGTTGTTGAGCTTCTCGCCGTACTCGCCCTGGTCTTCGGCGTACGGCCAGTAGCCCTTGCTCGCGGCGTAGGTGTTCGCGCCGAGGATCAGCGTGTCGACCGCGTCGACGAGCCCCATCACGCGCTCCTTGAACGCGGGGTCGGACTTGTCGGAGAACGGCTCCACCGACACGAAGCCGAGCCCGCCGTCCTCCTCCGCGGCGATGTTGTCGAAGGTCACCCACTGCTGGACTCTGAGCTTCCGCATTCTCGTACTCCTTCTCGTTCGGATCCACGGAGGGCCTCCAGGCAGGTCGCGGCGCTGAAGGCCCGGGGAGCCGTCTGTGACAGCGTCCGGTCAGGCGCGCCGGCGTTCCTCCTGCTTCCGGATCAGCTCCTCGACCGCGCTGGGGAGGGTGGTCTCGAAGTCGATCAGCTTCGCCCAGGTCGGGGTCACGACGATGCGGACCATGCTCTCGTAGAGCGAACGCACCCCGGCCTCCCATTCGACCCGCTGCTCGGCCGTCATCGTGAGCGCGCCGTTCATCCGCAGGTACTCCTCCGGGATGCCCTCGACGACGTCCAGCTCGGCGCGGCCGCGGATCAGCAGGATCTTCGGCGGGTGCACCTCGGTGTCGATCGTCAGGGCCACGGCGGGGTTGTGGCGCAGCGCCGGGAGCTTCGGGGCGTTCGTCGCGGTGCACATGACGATCTCCGAGCCGTTCCAGGAGAACCCGATCGGGATCGTCCGAGGGGTCCCGTCCTTGGCGACGTACGCGAGGCGGGTCAGGTCGCGGTCCAGGAGTTCGCGGCTCAGAGGACGGTTCAGGACCTCGCTGACCTCGTCCGGTCGCATGGTCGGCTTGCTCATCTCAAGGCTCCTGTCGGTTCAGTGGGCGGGGCGGACGGGGAGATCGTAGAAGCGTCGGACGCTGGATCCGACGCGGTCGAGGTCGGTGCCGTAGATGTGCAGGGAGACGGCGATGTCGTCGCCGGCGTTGCGGACGCGGTGGATGTCGCCGGGCGGGGCGAAGCCGGTGACCTCACCGGTCAGGTTCCGGTTGCGTCCGGCCTCGATCAGGGCGGTGCCGTCGTCGGAGAGCGTGTAGAGGTCCTCGTCCTCGACGCCGGCGAGGCCGCCGAAAACGCACCAGGTCACGTGGTCGTGGACGCGGGTCACGGCGCCCGGCCGCCAGACGATCGCCACCATCGAGAACGAGCCGTCCGGCTCCACGTGCAGGCGGTGGCCGCTGGAGGTGCCGCGCTCACCGGGGAGCAGGTCGGCGGGGAGCAGGTCCGGCGACGGCAGGTGGTCGCGTAGCGCGTCGGCCACATAGGCCGCGGTGTCGCGCGGGCCGGCGTCGCGGGCGACGGCCGCGCGCACGGCGATGACCAGTTCGTCCAGCTCGGTGGCGGGGTGCGAGGTTAGGGTGGTGTTCATGGTGTCCTCCTCCTTTCGAGGTGCCTCCAGCGTCCCTCCGGAGAGGCCGGGCGGTCATCCGTGCCGTCCGCAGACCACCACGGACACCACCACGGAGAAGGGGGTCCGCGGTGGCGGAACGGATATCTGAGCGGGAGGCCGAGGTGCTGGCCGCGCTGGGCGCGCGGCTGACCAACGCCCAGATCGCGCATCGGCTGCACATCTCCGTACGCACCGTCGAAAGCCACGTGTCGTCGTTACTGCGCAAGCACGGGGTGACCGACCGGTGGGCGCTGGCGGAGCTGGCCCGCGCGGGGACACGGGAGCCGGCCCGCATCGTCGGCCTGCCCGCGACCGGAACGACGTTCGTCGGCCGCGACGCCGAGCGCGCGGCCGTGCTGGCCGCGATCGAGGAGGCCCGGCTGGTGACCCTGCTGGGTCCGGGCGGCGTGGGCAAGACCCGGCTGGCCGCCGTGGTGGCGGAGGACGCCATCGCGATGTTCCCGTCCGGCGGCGCGTTCGTGGACCTGGTGCCGGTACGCGAGGGCTTCGTCGCCCGGGCGGTCGCGACCACGCTGGGGGTGACCGAGGGCTCGCACCAGCCGCTGGCCGAGGCGGTCGCGGCCCGGCTGGGCACCGGGCGGTGGCTGCTCGTCCTGGACAACTGCGAGCACGTGATCGACGAGGCGACGGCGTTCGCCGAGCAGATCCTGGCCGCCTGCCCGGGCACCCGTGCGCTGGTGACCAGCCGCGAACGGGTGGGCATCCCGTGCGAGCGCAGCGTTCCGATCTCGCCGCTGCCGCTGGGCTCGGACGCCGAACGGCTGTTCTACGACCGGGCGCTGGCCGGGGACCCGGAGTTCGTGGCGGAGCCCGCGGTGATCGCGGAACTGTGCGCGCGGCTGGACGGGCTGCCCCTGGCGATCGAGCTGGCCGCGGCCCGCGGCGCGTCGCTGGGCCCCACGGGCCTGCTCGCGGCGCTCGACGACGCCCTGCGGCTGCTGTCCGGCGTCCGCGGCGGCGACGAGCGGCATCGTTCCCTGCGCGCCGTGCTGTCCTGGAGCTACGACCTGCTCGACGAGGAGGAGCAGGCGCTCTTCCGGCAGCTCGGGGTGTTCGTCGGGGCGTTCGACCTGGACGCCGCGGCGGCGGTCGGCGGGGACCGGGCGAGCGTCGCGGATCTGCTCGGCCGGCTGGTGGACAAGAGCCTCGTGGTGCACCTGCGCGGGCGGGTCAGCAGGTGGCGGCTGCTGGAGACGGTCCGGGCGTTCGCGCTGGCCCAGATGTCCGCCACCGGTGAGGAGGACAAGACGCGGGCGCGCCACCTGCGGTGGGCCACCGACGCGGCGGACGCCGTGGAGGCCCGGCTCGACGATCCCGCGTGGCGGGAGGACTTCGACGCCATGGCCGCCGACCTGCGGGCCGCGCTGGCCGCGTCCGGAGGGCCGGGCGAGGTGCCGCACCGGCTGGCGCGTGCCCTGGCGCACCTGACGTTCGCCCGCCGGCACCTGCTGGAGTCCTTCGCGCACCACCGGACCGCCGCCGCGGTCGCGACCAGCGCCGCCTCGGCCGCGCGCGACCTGCGGGCGGGAGCCGGGTGCGCGCACGTGAGCACCACGTCCAACCTGCACGTGTACGAGCTGCTGCTGGAGGCGGCCGAACAGGCCCGGCGGGCCGGGGACGACCGCGGCCGGGCGATCGACCTGGCGCGCGCGGTGGAGACCGCCTGCCGGTTCCCCGAGGCGTTCGAGACCGAGGTTCCGCGCGAACGCCTCCTCGGTCTCTTCGACGACGCGGTCGCGGCCGGGCCCGCCGACGATCCGGAGGTGGCGGCCTCCATGGCCCTGGCCAGGGCGTGGCTGGCCGGCCCCGGCCGGGGCGCGCCGGACAGCGAACTCTCCTCGGCCGCCGTCACCGCCACCCGCGCGACCGCGGACCCGGTCTTGATCAGTTCGGGGCTGTGTGCGGCGGCGACCGCGGCGCTGCACGCCGGCCGGCTGCGCGAGGCCAACCGCATCACCCGCGAACGCCTGCGGCTGCTGCCCTCCATGGACCGCGACGACCCGTACTGCGGGCCGGAGATCTGCAACACCTACGGCCGGGCCTGCATCTACGCGATCATGGCCGGTGACCTGCCCGGCGCGATGGCCGCGGCGCGGGCCGGCATCGAGGACGACCTGCTGCGCGACACCCACATCACGGCCAGCCGCCTGGTCCAGCCGCTCGCGCTGACCGGCCGGTTCCACGACGCGATCGACTACGCCGAACGCATGTGGGACCAGTGGGAGCGGGCCGGGCGCCCGGCCCCCCTCTGGATGTTGCCGGCGGTGAGCACGACCGTGCTGGCCTGCGCGATGCTCGAGGAGCCTGAGGGCGTCGCGCTGTGGAGGTCCCGGGCCGAGGAGGTGGCCGGCGGCACCCTCGGTACGGCACCGGTCGCGGTCTTCGTCGACGCCCGCCTCGCCGTCCATTCCGGCCGTTTCGACGACGCCGCCTCCCTCGTGCGCACAGCGTTCGCCCTCGATGCCCCGCTGGACCCGTACCTGCCGTACGCGCGAGCCGCGAGCACCGAACTGGCCGTAGCCGCAGGCCTCCCCGACGCGCCCGTCCTCCTCACAGCCACCGCCCCCCTGGCCGCCGAGAACGAGTGGGTCGCCGCCTGCCTAGCCCGCGCACGCGCCCGCCTGCACAAGGACCCCGCCGACCTAACGCGCGCCCTCAAGACCTGGGGCCGCCTGGACGCCCAAGCAGAACACGCCCAAACCCAGGCCCTGCAAACCCAGCTCCAGTAATCACAAAGGCCCCTCGCGATGATCGCGAGGGGCCTTTGACCTGGGCGCACCCGAAGGGATTCGAACCCCTAACCTTCTGATCCGTAGTCAGATGCTCTATCCGTTGAGCTACGGGTGCCTGCCGAGGTAACTGTACCGGCTGTTCGGACCTAACCGCGAATCGGTTCCGGGAACAGCGCGTCCGGCCAAGTCGATCGGCCGGGTGACGTGCGTCATGGAACCGTTCGCCAGGCTGGAGCGCCAAAGGGGTAACTGAGACGTAAGTGACCCGAGAGGTCTACTCTCGTCCGGATCAACCCCCCTCAGAAGGAGACCCCCTATGCGCATGTCTGCCACCAAGCTGGTCGGCGTCCTCGCCATCGGTGGCGCGATGCTCACGTCCACCGGGTGTGTTGGGCCTCTCGCCGGCGGAGACAAGAAGGCGGCCTGCGAGAACATCGAGACCGCCGCCAACAAGCTGGCCAGCTCCAGCACCACGCAGCCGAACCCCAGCAACCCGATGGCCAGCGTGTCCGCCAGTGCGCAGAAGTTCAGCGACTTCGCGAGCACGGTGCGCAGCGAGGGCAAGAACGCCGGTGGGGACGTCGAGACGGCTGCCAACAAGTTCGCGGCCGACATCGACACCACCGCCAACGCCATGCGCCAGGCGGCGTCCAACCCCAGCAGCGCCTCGGGCATCATGTCCAGCGTCGGCAACCTGCGGCAGAGCGGCGAGGCCCTGAGCAAGGCCTGCGGCATCAGCGGCTTCCGCCTCGGCTAACGGCACGGTGCGGCCGTCCCCCAGCCTGCGGGGACGGCCCGCCGTCGCTATGCTGGTCCTGCGCTTTGCCGGGTGATGCAAACACCCGGTAACCTGTTCTCGGCCTGCGGGCCTTCTGGAGGATTCGCCTAGTCCGGTCTATGGCGCCGCACTGCTAATGCGGTTTGGGTTCACGCCCATCCGGGGTTCAAATCCCCGATCCTCCGCCACCTGATCAGCCGGGTCACGTCACCGTACGCGACCCGGCTGATTTTGTTTGTGGGAGATCCCGAAGGTTCGAAGGGCACCCGGATCGTCTACGGCTCGCAGTCGGCGGCCGGCAGGCGAGTGGCGACCTCGGCGGCCGTCGTCACCGCGGGCGGCGCGCAGGGCCACCCCGAACCTGAGCGAGAAGTGGGTGACGGCCGCGGCAGGGGTCCGCCGGAACCTTGGGCTCCTTCTCTGCCCCCGCTCGGGTCACCACGCAGGACGAGGGGAGGCGACGATCGGGGAGAAGCCCAAGATGGGCCGCGGTGACTGAACGAACGAAGCCGCGCCGCCGATACCTAGGTGCGGCGCGGCCTCGGTGTTTCATCGTGCGGGGTCAGACCCGCGTGGACGGATCGGCACCGCCGCCGCCTCCACCGGACGGCTTGTCGGAGTCGAGCTTGTTGAGCTCGCCGGGCCCGCGTTCGTCCGTGGGACCGTTGCCGGTGGGCGGGCCCCCGGCACCGGGCGCGGCACCGCCGGACGGGGCACCACCACCGCTGGGCGCACCGGCGGAGGGAGCACCGCCGCCGCTGGGCGGAGGGCTGGAGGGAGCACCACCGGAGGGAGCACCGCCGGACGAACCGCTGTCGTTGTGCGAGTCGTAGCCGTCATTGCGGTTGTTCTGCCGCGTCCGGGACTGCGACTCGCGACCGGTGTTGCCGTAGTCCGGGTCGACGGTGTTGGCGCTGGGACCCTGCCTTCCGTAGGTCTTGGGCTCGTCGTCGAGGTGGCTGCCCACCTTGCCCTTGGTGACCTTGCCCGCCTTGATCCGCGACCGCGGCTCGTCCTCGTCCCGGTCCTTCTTCGGGTCGGCCTTGGGAGCCGGCGCCGGCTCCGCCCTCTGGTCGCGCAGCATCTGGTCCCGGTACGGGGGCTCCTCCCCGAGCCGATACCGCAGCACGGCCTGACGGTCACGGGTTTGGGCCTGGTCCTGCGGCGTCATCACGCCGTATCTGGTGTTGCCGTCGTCCGGAGCGGGCGGCGATGTCTCCTGCGGCGTCGTGGGAGTCCGGGGATCCTCCGGTGCCGCGCCGCGCCAGTTCGGCCCCAGGTTCAGGAAGCCGTTGGGGAGGGTCTCCCGGAGTATCCCCTCGACCACCTCCGCCATCTGCTGGATCCTCTCGATGACCTTGCCTGCCGGCAGGGGGAGCCGTTTGCGCATCGGCAGAGGGATGCGGACTCCCTTGCGCGAGATCTTGGGCATCTCCCGGGGGACCCGCTTGGTGGACGTACCGCCGCTGCTGCCCTTCGAGCCCTGCGCGTTCGGCTTGGTCCCGCCGGTACCGGGCTTGGTGGGGCCGGTGCTGGGACCGGTTCCACGGGTGGTGCCCGGGTTGGTGCCGGGGCTTGTGGGGCTGGTGGGGTTCGTGCCGGGTTGGGCCGGGCTGGGGCCGCGGTTGGCGCCCGGATTGGTGCCGGGACCCGTTCCCGGGCTGGCGCCAGGGCTGGTTCCCGGGCCGGCGCCGGGACTCGTTCCCGGGGCGGTGGTGCGTGGGCCCGGTCCGTTTCCGCCGCCCGTGCCACCGGTGCCGGTTCGGGTTCCGACAGGGGAACGTCCGTCACCGGGCCGCGTGGATGGCCGGCCGTCGTCGCCCGGACGGGATCCCGGCGAACGTCCCGTACCCGGGCGGGTGTCCGAGGGGCGCGGGGTCCCGGACCGGTTGCCGGACGTACCTGACGGCCCGGCCGACGTGGGAGTCCGGGGGCGTTCGGTCACCCGTCCGGGCAGGTCCGAACGGGTCGGACCGGTCGGACGGCGCGGGTCCGGCCGCGTCGCCGGCGGCTGCTCCCGCCCTGGGGTCCGGGGCGGGTTCGGGTCTGGGCGGACGCCGGGGAGCGTCAGCGGACGGCGGTTCGGGTCTGGGCGGAAGCTGGGGAACAGGGGCGGAAGGCGGAACGGTTCGTCCTCGGGGCCGGCATCGGGCTGGTCGCCTGTAACTCCGGGGTCGCCGGGCCGTTCGGGGATCTCTGGTGTCTCGGGCAGGCCGGGGACCTCGGGGTCATCCGGCTGTCCCGGGATGTCCGGCTCCGCGGGCGTGCCGGGGATGTCTGGGTCTGTGGGGAGGCCGGGGATGTCCGGGTCCGCAGGCGGGCCGGGGATGTCCGGCTGTCCTGGGGCCTCCGGCTGTCCGGGCCGTCCGGGGATCTCGGGGGTTCCGGGCCCGCCGGGAAACTCGGGGACACCGGGAGCTCCGGGAAACTCGGGGACACCGGGAGCTCCGGGAAACTCGGAACCGGGCACCTCGGGGTTTCCCGGCTGCTCGGGTTGTGCCGGGCTCTCAGGGCGGCCGGGCACTCCAGGCGCCTCCGGCGTTCCGGGTGCTCCGGGCGCAGGGCCGGGGGTCGGCTGCACCGGTTCGGGCGTCGGAACCGCTGGCGGGGGTACTGGGGAGGGCCGGCCCGGCGCGGGCTCGGGAGTCGGCGGGTTCGGCATCCGGATCGGCTGGGTCCCGTCGAACCGGTTCGTCGGGTCCTGGCCGCCCTCGCCGCCCTGACCCTCCTGCCCTTCCTGCCCTTCCTGGCCGCTCTGACCCTCCTGGTCTCCTTCGCCGCTGCCGGGCTCGGGGGGCTGCTGGTCGCCTGCCTGCGGGTTGGCGGCGGGCAGCGCCGGATTCCCCTCGTTCCGGGTGGGCCTGTTTCGGACGGCCTCGGACCTCGCCCGCAGGTACTCCTGGTACGCCCACTCGGCCTGCTGCCAGAGCTCCTTCGCAATGGCGCGGGCGCGCTCCGCGTCGGCGATGGCGTCCTGATCGGCCGCCCGTCTCGCGGCCTCCAGTGCGGCCCGAGCCTCGGCCCCGGCGGCGAGCGCCCTCCCCGTCCGCGCGCGGAGCTGTTCCTGCGTTAGCCCCACCACGTCCCCCCAGGACGTCATGGGCTGGTCCATCTCCAGGGACGCCTGGTACTCGCGGTAGAGCTTCTCCACCCCTTCGAGGTTGGTCTTCGCCCTGGCGAGAGCTGCCTGCGCCTTGTCAATCGCCTTCGGGTCGCCCGACTGCCGCGCGTCGGCCAGCGCCTTCTGCGCGGCGGCCTCCGCCCGTCCGGCACGCGGCAGATTCCACCTGATCCCCTCCGGCGTCTTGAGCATGCCGGAGTAGACGCCGTAGGAGAATTCGATGCCGTACTTGGCGTAGGAGAAGACCTTCTCCCACTTCGGGTCCGGAAGGGTGTTCGGTCCGGACTTCTGGCCCATGTCCTCGAACCGCTTCATGACCTCGTCCCAGACGAGCCTCTTGCGGTAGTGCCTGCCCGTCGGGAGCAGGGATTCGCCGGTCCGCGTCTGGGTGAGCGTGTACCAGTACCTGACCAGGTCGCCGGGATGCCAGTTCCGCCTGAGGAAGCCGTCCGGCGCCTCGGGATCAGGGTTGGCGACACCGCGACGCGGCGGAGGCGAGGTTGGAACCAGGGGCGGAGGACGATAGCCCGGCGGGGGTGGAGGCGGAAGCACCGGACGACTCGGCGGCTTGGGCGGGAGCACCGGGCGGCGGCCCGACGGCGGGGTCGGAGGCGTCGGACGGCGGTCCAACGGCGGCCGGACCCGGTCCGGGGGAACGGGCCAAGGCGGTTCCGCAGAGGGCGGGTTCCTGTCCGGCTGCTCCGCCGACGGGCGCCCGGTCCTGTCCCGGGGAGCCTTCGCACGCTGCTTCGGCGCCTCCGGCCGGCCCACCCGCTGCGTGGGGGGCTGGCCGCTGAAGCGCTTGCGCATCGCCTGGATCTGCCGCTCGAGCGCCGACGGGCCAAAGCCGGGCGTCGTCTTCTCGGTGCCGGACGGGTCGCACCCCGTCATCCGGATGTATGGGGAGCCGTACGGCGGGCACCACCGCTGCTCCGGCGACGGCGCCGCAGCCACGGCTGCATGCGCGGGCGCGGCCGTCAACGCCTCAAACGCGAGACCGCCCGCGGTGGCGAAGAAGACCCCACCCACCACGGTCAGGCCCACCCGAATCGAAGGGTTCATGGGAACCCATGCCAACCGTCCGGCGCGGCGTCCGGCAACCGATCAAGCCGTCCGGACACGTCTGGACCTAACAAATCGCGCGATGAAAGCCTGAGGACCGTTCCCGTACACCGATGGTTCACCTGTCATCGACCCGGCCGTGACCGGGGCGTGACACAGCGGCCCGGCAGCCCGCTCCACCCGCTCTGACCAGGCCGGACACCACCGGACGGCCATCCGAACATTTCCCCTCAACCGCGCGTCCCAGGACATGACACTGTTGTACAAACATTGCTGTACACATGAACGGCCCTGGAGACATTCAGATGCAGAATCGGCCTGAACCACGGTCTGCGACCACACCCGAGGAGTTCCTCGACGCGCTCCGGCAGCTCCGCGCCTGGGCCGGACAGCCCTCGCTCCGCACCCTGAACGCGCTCGCCGGCGCGGACCCGAACCCGGCGTCCGGCAGCAGGTCCACCAGCGCGCTCCCGGTCAGCACCCTGTCGGACAACCTCTCGGGCAAGCGCCTGCCGCGCCTCCCCTTCGTCACCGCCTTCGTCACCGCGTGCATGCACGCCGGCGGCGAGCACTCCGACGAGGCGATCGCGATCGAGACGGAGCGCTGGAACGAGGCATGGCACGCGCTCGCCGAGCCCGATGCCCTCCGACCCGTTCCGGCCCCGGCCACCCTGTCGTTGGACGAGCAGCCCGCGCCGTCCGAGGACCGGCCCGCGCGACACCGCCTTCAGGCACCGTCGCGCAAGAGAAGGAAGCGATTGCCCCTCCTGGCCTGGACCATCGGCATGGTGACCGGCGCCGCCCTCGTCTGGCTCGTGCTGCCGAACGACGCGTCACCGTCGCGCCGGACGCCCCCCGAGGCCGGGTCGGCCGACGGCGCCCCGTCGAGTTCGCCGCCGTTTTCGACCAACCCCACGCGAAGCCCCTCGCGATCCGAAACCCCGCAGCCCGAGCCCGGGCCGACGCAGCCGAGCACCCGCGTCGGCGCCGGCTCCACCCCGAAGCCCCGGTCCGGTACCGAGCCCAAGCGCGAGCCGTCCACGCCGGCCAAGAAGACCCCGGCCCCGACCCCGGCCACGACCTCCCCGAACCCGTACTACAACCCGGACTGGACCAAGTACGCCAGCCCGGGGTTCTACCTCAGATTCGGCCCGCCCACACAGTCTCCCTAGAAGGCCGGAACGAGATGTCATGATGCCCGCGCGGGAAACGGCCCCCTTACCCCCTCGGTGGTCGAGTCAGGGGTTGTTCTGTCGGAGATCAACGGAGAACGGCTCGCAGGGATTCGCGCGTGGTGTTCATGAGCGGTCGATGACCGCGAAGACGACCTTGCCGACGTTGTCGGCCAAGGCGCGGACACCCCAGCAACGGACGTACCGGTCGACGATGAAGAGGCCGCGGCCGGTTTCGCTGGTCGTGTCCGCCGCCAGCATGCGCGGGAGGTCGCGGGCGGCGTCCTGAACCTCCATCCACAGGGCGCCGTCCTCGGTACGGCTCAACCGCAGGATCACTTCGTCGTCCGGCACGGACGAGGCGTGCTGGAGGGCATTGGTGACCAGTTCGCTCGCCACCAGGCACGGAACGAAGTCGTCCATGCCCCACTGGCCCGTGACCAGCCGCACGAACCGCCGCACCTCCGCGACCACCTTGAGGTCCTGCTTCACCACCATCTCGTTCTCGTGACGCGCCGCCTCGCCCATGATCTACATCTCCTCACCGTGTGTGTTCTACAGCACACAGTGCGCCATTTTCTGGCTACGATGCGTCTACCGCTTCAAGGTGGCAGACAGCGGTAGACGTGATATCCGGCTCGACAGATACCGCCGAGAGGTAAGGGTCATGCCTCCACGACGCCAACGCCCCCGGGAGTCCCCCGCCCTCATCGCTTTCGGCCGCCAGATGCGGCGGATGCGCGAGGCCAAGGGCATCAAGCAGGAGACCATCGCCCACATCACCAAGGTGAGCGGTCCTCAGGTGAGCAGGATCGAGGCAGGGAAGAAGCGAGCTACACGATCGTTCGTAGAGATCGTGGACGTTTATCTGGAGGCTGCCGGAGCACTGATCAGCCTTTGGGAGGACCTGAACAAGGATGGCCATCCTGTCCCGATCTGGTTCGACTGGCCGCAAATAGAGGCCGATGCGATCGAGTTGACGTACTACCAGCTATGCGTCATCGCCGGTATGGCGCAGTCTCCGTCTTATGCAGCCGCAATTCTGAACGGCAACGATGAAGCGGTGGCCGCCCGGCTCGAACGACAGAAGATCATCCACAAGGAGGGCGCGCCCACGATCGTCTTCCTGATAGACGAGCAGGCGCTCTACCGGCAGGTTGGTACCGCCGAAACGATGAGGGAGCAACTCGAGCACCTACTGGCACAGAGCGAGCACCCGAACGTGACAGTCCAGATCGTGCTCAGCAGCGGCGAACATGGAGGAAACGGCAGCAGCTTCGTGATCGCTACGATGGCCGACATGAGCCAGGTAGCCTACGTGGAAACGGCTATACGAGGGCTCACGACTGATGACCCCACAGACCTGGCAGCGGCATCGCGCGTCCTAGCCGATCTTCGAAACAGAGCGCTTCCAGGCAGCATGTCGCGCGACCTCATGAGGAAGGTGGCCGAAGAACGATGGACCTGAGCAAGGCCGAGTGGCGTAAAGCGACTCGAAGCCTGAACAACGGCGGCGAGTGCGTCGAGTTGGCTGGGGCAGCCGCGATGGTGGCGGTGCGGGACAGCAAGGACCCGGACGGGCCCGTCCTCCTGCTGACCCGCGCGACCCTGCGGACCGCCGTCCAGTCCGCCGCCGAGACGCACTGACGCCATCTGGCAAGCCGCAGATCGATGGTCGCGGCGCTGTCCTACGCGACATCCAGGGCGTTCCGGGCCGTATGGGCCCTTTGGGGAGCCCATAGTCGCTGATCTGCTCCTGCGCGCCTTCTCGCGGTGTCACCATCGGAGTTGTCCTGGCGTCTGGGGCAAGAGGCGGGCAGCCGACCGGCGGCGCCGTTGAGAATGCGGTGGGTCAGGGTGGTATCGAGACAGCCACCCGTCCGCTCACGACCAACGACCCCGCAGACCTGTCTGCGGTTGCGCGGACCCTGGTCGCTCTTCGTTCGCAGGCACTCACGAAACAGATGTCGTGTGAACTGATCAGGAAGGTGGCTGAAGAGAGATGGACCTAACGAACGCGAGGTGGCGTAAGAGCAGCCACAGCGGCTCGAACGCGGCCGAGTGCATCGAGCTGGCGGACGCGTTCGGGGCGGTGGCGGTGCGGGACAGCAAGGACCCGGACGGGCCCGTCCTCCTGCTGACCCGCGCGGCCCTGCGGACCGCCGTCCAGTCCGCCGCCGAGACGCACTGACGCCATCTGGCAAGCCGCAGATCGATGGTCACGGTGCTGTCCAACGCGGCATCAAGGCGTTCCCGGGCCATACGTATGGGTCTGGGGAGTCGACGATCGCTGATCACTTCCAGCGCGCCTCCTCGTGCTGGAGTTCACCATCGGAGTTAGCCGCCTGGCGGCTGGGCACAGGGGGCGGGCAGCCCACCGGCTGCGCCGTTGAGGATGCGGCAGGTCAGGGCGGTGCGGCGACGTTCGATGGAACCGCTACAGAGGGCTCACGATAGATGACCCCACAGACCTGGCAGCGGCATCGCGCGTCCTAGCCGATCCTCGGAACAGAGCGCTTCCAGGCAACATGTCGCGCGACCTCATTGAGAAGCTTCCATCCTGAAGTTGCAGGTGAGCGGGCTGGTGTGGCGTTGGTCGGTCGTGCTCATGCTCGTGGGCAGCCGGTTCCAGATTTCATGATCATCTGTCTATGGTGCTGACCTTTCTGGGGTGAGAGTCGCCATCAGTCGCCGGCAGGAAGGCGATGCCGGTGGCCAGATCAGTAGTGGTCTGCGGCCATGAGATGTGCTGATGGGTGGCTGGGAGGGGGCTCGTGGTCACGGCCGACTGGTGGCTGCTCCCGGCCTGAGAGCGTGGCGGCCCACTTCTTTGTTCACCATATGGTGTACAGTTCACCGTATGGTGAACGATCCGTTCCGGGCTCTGGCCCACCCGATCCGCCGCAGGATCGTCGAACGCCTCGGGAGCGGCCCCGCGACGGTCGGCGAGGTGACCTCGGACCTGGGCGTCTCCAAGCCGGCGATCACCAAGCATCTGAAGATCCTCGAAGACACCGGCGTCGTCGCACGGCGCGTCGTCGGCCGAACCCATCGGCTGGTGCTGAACCCGTCGGCGCTCATCGACGCGGTCGACTGGGCTGCCCGCCAGCGCGCTCTGTGGGAGCGCATGTTTGACACCGTCGAGGCCCACCTCGCTGACAAGGAGAACACCACCGTGACCGACACGACCACACCAGCCGCCGTCATGCGTATCGAGCGCACCTACCGGGCGCCCGCAGAGGTCATCTTCGACGCCTGGACCGACCCGGAGGTGATCAAGAAGTGGTGGCATGCCGGACCCGATTGGGAGACCGCAACCGCCGAGGTCGATCTGCGCGTCGGCGGGCGCCTTCTGGTCGTCATGCGCGACACCGACGGCGTCGAGTACACCGCAACCGGTGTCTACACGCGGATCGAACGGCCCGGGCGCCTCGGCTGGGTATGGCATGGCCAGGACGGTGAGGCGGCCGCCGGGTCGCGGTGCGACCTGGAGATCACCGAGCTCGGAGGTGTCACCACGGTGGTCCTGACTCACAGCGGGCTGCCCGACCAGCACTCGTCCGATGAATTCCGCCAAGGCTGGGGCCTGTGCCTGGACAACCTCGCCAAGGTGGTCGCCTCATGACCCACCTCGCTGATCCGATGCCCCTGCCGCAGGGCGATCTGCGCCTGCTGGAGACCGACGTCGCCCAACAGCTGCTCCACTCCACCGAACTCGCCCGCGTCGCCTATGTGGCAAAGAACGGAACGCCACGCGTGTTCCCCATGCTGTTCCACTGGACCGGCAGCGAGGTCGTGCTGTCCACGTTCGGAGGACTCAAGGTCAACGCCCTACGGGCCCGTCCCGACATCGCGATCACGATCGACGCCCCGACCACCCCGCCCGCAGCACTGCTCATCCGAGGCAGGGCCGAGGTCACCGACGTCGACGGCATCGTCGACGAATACGTCCTGGCCCAGCGCCGCTACGCCGGTGAGGAACAGGGCACGGCGAACATCGCCGCAGTTGACCGGCCCGGCACGACAATGTTCCGCATCGCCGTCCGGCCGACCTGGGTCGGCGTCCTTGACTTCGTCACCCGGTTCCCCGGCGGAACGGCCCCGGAGGAGTTCGCTCAGCGGGGCCGGTCGTGAACCGAATCCTGGACCTGAACCTTCCCTGTACGCCTACCGACCACATCGCAACAGCCAGTCCCGCCAAGTGGCCCGCCCGGCGCGTTTAATCGCCCGGGTCTCGGCACAGCCCAACGCGATCCGGCGGCCAGCAAGGGGGGTGTGGCTGCGGCCGCCGCTCGCCTGGCACCTACGATCCGCGTTGGATCGATCATCGGATGTGCGGGAGGTGGGACGGTCGAGCCAGATCGGGTGACAGCCGCCGAGCAGGTCGTCACACAGTCGCTGGCCGACCCGGTGAACAAGCAGGACGGCGCCGCTGACGCGGTCCGGCAAGCCGCAGATCGACGCGGGGACCGGTCGCGGCGTCGGCTCACGCGACATCAAGGCGTTCCGGGCCGTAGAGGTCTTGGGGAGCCGATGTCGCTGAGCTGCTCCAGCGTGCCTTCTCGCGGTGTCACCAGCGGAGCTGGCCTGGTGGCTGGGGGCGAGAGGCGGGCAGTCGACCGGCGGTGCCGTTGAGGATGCGGTGGGTCAGGGCGGTGCGGCGGCGTTCGGTGCGGTTGGTGGTCACGGCCCGCTGCACGGCGTCCGGGTGGCCGATGATCATTACGCCCTTTCGGGCTCTGGTGACGGCGGTGTAGAGCAGGTTCCGCTGCAGCATGATGCCTGCCCCGCTGAGCATGGGCACGATCACGTACGGATATTCGCTGCCCTGGGAGCGGTGCACGGTGAGTGCGTAGGCATGGATGAGCTCATCGAGTTCGGTGAGCGGGTAGTCGGCCTCATCGCCGTCGGTGAAGGTGACCGTGAGGTTGCCGGATTCGGGGTCGAGGGCGGAGATGGTGCCGCTGGAGCCGTTGAAGATGCCGCCTTCGCCGCGGTGGGGGTTGTTGCGGATCTGCTGCACGCGGTCGTGGAGGCGGAACGGGATGCCTTCGTAGTAGATCTCGGGCTTGCCGCCCGCGGGTGGGTTGAGACGTTCCTGAAGCCGCAGGTTCAGGTCGATCATGCCCGCCACGTCCTTCCTTCGGGGGCAGAGGACCTGGATGTCGGAGGGAAGGACGCCCAGATGGCTGGGCATGAGCTCGGCCACGAGGTGCACCACGCGTTCCGCGACGGTCCCGGCGTCGGCCATTTCGCGCAGCCAGAACGATGCGGGGTCGTCCTGTGGCATCTGGCCGCGCAGGATCCGGTGGGCGTTGGTGACGATGGCGCTGCCGGTGCCGTCCTGGCGGAACACCCGGGTCAGCCGGGTTCGGGGAACGTGCTCGACGGCGAGCAGATCGCGAAGCACCAGGCCGGGGCCGACGCTCGGCAGCTGGTCGATGTCGCCGACCAGCAGCAGGTGGCAGCCGTCCCTGATGGCGGCCGCCAGCCGGCGGGCCAAGCCGAGGTCGAGCATCGAGGTCTCGTCGATGACGACCAGGTCGGCCGTCTCGAGCAGCCCGGCGTGGTCGAACAGCGAGTCGCCCAGGGCCGGCTTGATCAGGCGGTGGATCGTGGTGGCCGCCAACCCGGTGGTCTCCTCAAGGCGTTTGGCGGCCTTGCCGGTGGGGGCGGCCAGGGCCACGACCGCGTCGACGTCGTCGGCGAGCTCGACCAGGGTGCGCAGGGTGTGGGTCTTGCCGCAGCCGGGTCCGCCGGTCAGGACCGACAGCGGTCGGGTCAGCGCGGTGTGCACGGCCTGCCGTTGTTCGTCGGTGAGCCCCGCGGTCTCCTGGGAGGTCAGAGCCGCGCAGGCCGCGTCCCAGTCGGCCAGTCCCGCGAGCAGGGAGGGGGCTGCCGAGATGCGGCGGAGGTGCTCGGCCAGTTTGGTCTCGTCGTAATGCCACTGCGGCAGCATGACGATCTCGGTGTCGGGGTGCACGGCGGATCCGTCCGTCACCGGCAGCGTCTCGGTCACGACCTCTCCGGCCTCGCGCAACAGATCCAGCGCGTGCCGCAGGACGGAGGTGGAGACCAGGTCGGCGGTCGCCGGGTCGTCGTCGGTGAGCAACTGGCGGGTGCGGGTGAGCAGGACGGGCGCCGGCAGATGGCAGTCGCCGGTACGTCCGGCCTGGTCGAGCACGTGGAGAAGTGCCGCTTGCAGTCGCGCGCCTGAATGCTTGGGCACGCCGACCGTCAGAGCGATCCGGTCGGCTTGGACGAAGCCCACGCCGCGTACCTCCCGGCTCAAGCGGTACGGCGTGGTCCGGACGACCTCCATCGGATCGTCGTCGGTCTCGGCGTAGGTGGTGTAGATCTTCACGGCGAGCGCGGGGGTGATGCCGAGGCCCTGCAGGAACACCATGATCTCGGCGATCGCCTTCTGCTGCTGCCACGCGGCGGCGATCGCCCGGAGCCGCTTGGCGCCGATCAGATAGACGTCCAGCAGCCGATCGGGTTCCTCATCGATGACCCTCAGGGTGTCGGCGCCGAAGACGTCCACGATCGCGCCGGCCAGGACCGGGCCGATCCCGCCGACCATCCCGGACGCGAGGTAAAGCCGGATCGCCCGTTCGTCCGCGGGCATGGTCCGCTCGCACTCGTCGACCCGGAACTGCTCCCCGTACCGGGCATGCCGCACCCAGTGACCACGGAGCCGCAGGCTCTCCCCAGGGCGTACGCCGAACACCGCTTTGCCCACCGCGGTGACCTCTTTCTCACCGCCGCCCGTGGCCAGCCGCAGCACCGTGCTCTCGTCGAAGCTGACATGCAAGATGTGGTCGACGACGCCCTCGACCGTCTCCCCGGCGGTCGCCGTCACTCCCTCGGACAATGAGCCCCCCTCTGGTGCCGGTCTCGTCGAGGCCGCCGGTGCGGCCGTGCCGGTGTCCCCATCGAGGACTGAGCCGCTGATCTGCGCCGCGTACAGCTCATCAGAGAGTCACGACAGTAGGAACCGGGTCGGCTCGGCGATAGTTCTCGATCATGCCCGTTCCGTGACGGCCTGGGCTCAGCCTGGCGGATGGGGGTCAGTACCACCTGGTGAAGGCTGCGAGGCCCTGGCCGGAGGCGACGGCCTGGCGCATGACGTGCAGGGGGCCGTCAACGAGGGAGGCCGCGTCGAACTCGGGGGCGTCTCCCATCTCGCGCATCCATGTGCTGATCCGCTGAAGCACCTGGTCCCGCCGGGCGCCGGAGAGGTCGAGTGCCTGGTCGATGGCGGACGCGTACGTGGTGAGATCGCCGTTCGTCAGGAGGAAGGTGCCGAAGCGCCCGGGCAGGGGGCGGGTGGTCACCGCGCCGAGTGCGTAGTACAGGGCCGCGGCCGGGCTGGCCTTGCGGGCGGCTGACGTGAACAGATGATCAGGGCCGGTGCCGTCCAGGAGGTTCAGGAGGACGTCCCAGAGTTCTTCGGTTCTGCTGGTCTCCGGGTGGGCGAGGTGGGCGAGGTCGGCGAACCGGTCAGCGGCATCGGTCGGCTGTCGCCACGTTCGGCCGGGAACCTCTTCGAAGAAGACCTCGGTGTCGCCGCCGTTCTCCCACCAGGACAGGGACTCCGCGTAGTCGTCCGGGTCGCTGACCGCGGGCTGAAGGTGCTGCGGCACGACATCGGAGAAACGGGCGATCAGGTCACGTGAGTCGGCGTCGGATATCGCGCCGACCACCCATACGCCATGCACGCTCATCGGCTTGCCTCTCCTGCCCTCGCCGTGCGGCCACGCTCCGCATGTCCAACCCAAGGGACTCGGCCGGGCGTCCCTCGGCCTGCTCCGACCGGACCTACGGCTTCGCCGGCTTGCGGGCCAGGAGACGGCCGTGCTTGAACCTCTCGTTCTCGCCTGGCTCGCGGCGCAGCCGGCCGATCTCCGTGAACCCGGCCTTGGACGCTAGGTCCGCGATGTGGTCGATGGAGAGCCGGTAGGCGAGGGAGACCTTGTGATCGAACGGCTCGGCGGCCGGGTGCGGCGAGTCGTCGTCGGTTGCGAAGAAGCCGACGAGCAGGTGACCGCCCGGTGCCAGGACCCGTGCGAACTCCGCGAAGATCACCGGCAGGTCCTCGGGGGGCGTGTGGATGATGGAGTACCAGGCCAGAACGCCGCCCAGCGTGCCGTCCTCGATGTCCAGCGCGTACATCGACCCCTCGTCGAACCGCAGGTCCGGGTACTCCTGGCGGGCCAGCTCGATCATCGCCGGTGAGGCGTCGACACCGAAGGCGGTCACGCCGAGGGAGGCCAGGCGCGCCGTCGTGCCGCCGGGGCCGCATCCGAGGTCGGCCACCGGCCCGGCGTCCGCCGCTCGTACGTACTCGGCGAGCGCGGTGACCAGGGCGCGGTCCAGCGGATGGCCTTCGACCGAGTCGCGGAACAGCTCGGCGTAAAGGGTGGCGACGGCGTCGTAGGCCGCCCGGGTGTGGTCCAGGGAGGAAGACTCGATCACGGTTGACGACCCTAGTCCGCGTAGTCCGGCAGGCGGAGTCGGCGCCGTGTTCGTGCGTCGAGGTCTCCTCCGTCAGGAGGGTCGGATGCCACTGCGGGACTTTTCGCACGGAGGGTGATCGCATTGTCGGACATACTGTCGGCATGACCCACTCCGCCGACGTCCTGCTGGCCGCCGCGCGCGAACTACGGCTGCGCCGTTACATGGGGCCTCTGCCCTTCGACGTGGATGCTTGGATGAGCAAGCGGCCGGAGTGCGATCTGCCCAGGCTGGAGACCGAGACCGAGTACCACTTCGAGGTGCGTGACCCCACCTACTACGGCGGTACGGCGTTCAAGCTGCGCTGCGATCAAGGCGAACCGTATCTGGTGGTCGGCAATCCCTCCGTTGGCAACTACGGGCCCCATCCGGCGACGCTGGAGGGCTGGCGAGCGGTGGTCAGCGAGTTCAACCAGTCCGCCCCGACGACCGCCCTGGCGCCGAGGAGGTATATCTGGCTTCACGGCCATGTGGACCTCGTCCGCCCGGTGGATCGTGAATACCAGTCCATGCTGGAAGAGGCGAAGAGGAGAGCCGGCTTCCCCGTCGTTCCTCGGCCCGCTCCAGTCACGCCACAGCCGTCCAGCAGGGCCGAACGGCTCAGGCGCTGGCTTCGCCGCAGGTCTATCGACTGGTAGTGAGGGTGACCGGCCCGGGTGTCTTCGCGCGTGGACGAGGCGGTTCCGGCCGCCCCACGCGCATCTGGAGCACCCAAGGTGAGTCGTTTCGCTTCATCGTGGCAAGAACGGCGGTGTCACCCCGCTAGCTGTATTGGTCCGCAGGGTTGTCGACGCGGGTGATCGGTGGGTGACCGCCGAGCGTGGTGTGGCATCGATGGTGGTTGTGGATGTGCAGGAAGTCTGTCAGGGCGGCAGTTCGTTCGTCGTTCTCGGGTTATGGGGGATGGGCTCGGGGTCGCTCGACTGCGGTGGAAGGGTCTGGTCTTCCTTGCGGGGCCAGGGCGGAAAAGGGTCAGGGCCGTCAGACCGGGTGGTCTGACGGCCCTGTTCGGCCCGTTCATGGGGTCAGGCCTTGTTGAAGGTGTTCTTGGCCCAGAGGTAGGAGATGGTGAGGAGGGCGGCGCACCAGGCGAGGGCGATCCAGGCGTTGTTGTTGATGGGGGTGCCGAGGAGGAGGCCGCGGAGGGTTTCCATGATGGGGGTGAAGGGCTGGTATTCGGCGAACCAGCGCAGGGCGGTGGGCATGGTGTCGGTGGGGACGAAGCCGCTGCCCAGGAAGGGCAGGAAGACCAGGGGCATGGGGGCGCTGCTGGCGGCTTCGGGGGTGGGGGATTTCAGGCCGAGGGCGACCGACAGCCAGGTGATGGCGAGGATGAAGAAGATGAGGAGTCCGGCGGCGGCGGTCCATTCGATGAGGGTGGCGTTGGGGCGGAAGCCGATGGTGGCGGCGATGACCAGGAGGGCGATGGTGCCGAGGAGTTGCTGGATGACGCTGGCGACGACGTGGCCGGTGAGGACGCTGGCGCGGGAGATGTGCATGGTCTTGAAGCGGGCGATGATGCCTTCGGTCATGTCGGTGGCGACCATGACGGCGGTGCCGGTGGTGGCGGTGGCGGCGGCCATGAGCAGGATGCCGGGGACGACGTAGTTGACGTAGGCGTCGCGGCCGCCGCCCAGTCCGTTGCCCAGGCTGCCGCCGAAGACGTAGACGAACAGGAAGAGCAGGAGGAGGGGGGTGATGATGAGCTGGATGGTCATGGCGGGGTAGCGGACCAGGCGCTTGAGCTGGCGGCGGATCATGGTGGCCGAGTCGCGGGTGGCAAGGGTGAGGGTGCTCATCGGGAAGCCTCCATGTCCTGGTCGGCGGTGCCGGTGGTGTGGTCGGTGGTCTGGGTGGGGTTCTGGCCGGTGAGGGTGAGGAAGACGTCGTCGAGGTCGGGGGTGTGGACGGTCAGGTCGGCGGGTTCGATGCC